>NZ_CP011868.1:0-605880 GCF_001294645.1 Pseudonocardia sp. HH130629-09 | reverse complement strand
ACGGCTCGGCGATCCAGAACAGCGGCTCGTACGGCCAGGGGTCACCCGCGTGGTAGCGGGGGCGGTTGCTCCGGTTCCGCATCGCGATCCAGCCCCAGATCGCGAAGTAGAGGACAGCCGGCGCGACCACGAAGACCAGCAGGGTTTCGACGACGGTCACGGGGCCAGAACCTAGCCGATGGCCGTGCCCGGCACCTGCTCAGGTGTCCGATCCGACAGCCGCCCGGACCGCACCGCGCGGACCAGTGCGTCATGATCGGCTTCGGTCTGGTCGGCGTAGGCCCTGGCGAAGGTCGTCAGCGCCCCGGCCACCTTGCCGCCCTTCCCCAGGTAGCCGGCGATCATCGACGCTCCCGAGGTGCGGGCGTGCCCCTTGGCGAGCAGCTTTCCGCAGACGTCGGCGTAGTCGGCCAGGGCGGTGGCGTCGAGGGTGTCGGGGACGATCGCGCCCTTCATGTCGCGGAACTGGCGGACGTAGTACTGGCGGCCGTTGATCGTCGTCCAGCCCAGGAGCGGGTCGGAGACGGTCTGCAGGGCCTGCTGGTACCCCACGACCCGCTGCCCCTGGTGGGCGTGCCACGCCTCGCCGCCGTGCACCCACGGGGCGACGACGGACCGGCGCGCCTGCTTGAGCTGCAGGAACAGCACGTCGTCGGGGCTGGAGCCCTCGCAGAGCACGAGGTAGGCGCGCAGCCCGACCGAGCCGACCCCGACGACCTTGTGGGCGACGTCGACGGCGTGGTAGCCGCCGAGGATCCGGCTCCAGTGCGGCGGCAGCGTCGTGAGGTAGCCGTCGAGGGCGGCCAGGATGCGCGCGGTGTGCTCGTCGTCGGGGTGGGTGATCAGCGGCGGCTCGGTGACGATCCGCCGCGCCCCGCCCTCCTCGGTCACGAACCGGGGCAGCGCGCGGTCGCTGGTCCGCCGGCGCGCCCGCTCGGCGGCCTTGTCGATGGCCCGGCGCGAGGTCTCGTGGTCGGCGTCCGAGCGCAGCGTGTCGACGTCCATGACGTCGAACGAGCGGGCGAGCAGCGGCTCGTCGGCGAGGTGGCGCAGGTGCTCGGCGTAGGAGGTCACGCAGCGGGTGACGGCCTCGCCGCACTGCTCCTCGGTCGCACCGGAGACCCGGCCGGCGACCCAGGTGGAGGACACCAGCCGGCGCAGGTCCCACTCCCAGGCGCCGGGGTGGGCCTCGTCGAAGTCGTTGAGGTCGAAGACGAGGTCGCGCTCGGGCGAGGCGTAGAAGCCGAAGTTGCCCAGATGGGCGTCGCCGCAGATGACGGGGTGCACGCCGGTCTCGGGCAGCACCGCGAAGTCCGCGGCGTGCAGGGCGGCGGCGCCGCGCAGGAACGCGTGCGGCGAGGCGGTCATCCGCTGGATCCGCAGCGGGACGAGCTCGTGCACGCGCCCCGCGTTCTGCGCCTCGACGACGTCCACCGGGTCGGCCCGACGCACGTCCGCCGACCACGTGGCGAGCCCGGACCGGGGCGCGACCTTCCTCAGACCCTTCCCGATGCGGTAGCGCTCCGCGCGTGGCGTCGAGGCCCGCTGCAGCGAGTCGAAGGCCGCGCGGTCCGATCCGGCGAGGACGGGGTGGGAGGTCACGCCTGCGTTCTACCGCAGCCGGACGTCCGCAGCCCCTCCACGGTCAACCGCAGCAGCCTCCGTGCGGCAGCCGGATCCTCTCCCGCGGCCGTGGACACGGCCGCGGTGAGGGCGACGACGTCCTCGGGGCGGGCGTCGGGATGCAGACCACCCGCGGCCGCCGCAGCGGCGACCAGCGGGCGGGCGACGGCACACACCCGGTCGCTGTGGCACACGGGGGCCTCCGGGGACGGCTCGGCGAGCAGGACCTCGACCATGCCCCGGGCGGACGCCACGTACTGGACGAACTCGTCGAGCCAGACCCACAGCGCGGTGGCGGGCTCGGCGCGGCAGAGCGCCTCGGCCCGGGCGCAGAGCGTGTCGACGCCGTCGGCGAACACCGCCTCGAGCAGCACCCTGCGGGAGGCGAAGTGCCGGTGCAGGGTCGCCGACCCGACACCCGCCCGGCGGGCGATCTCCTCCATCGACGCCTGGGCACCGTCCCGCGCGACGACCTCCATCGCGGCTCTGAGCAGGCGTTCCCGGTTGCGGAGGCGGTCGGCCCGTGGGGTGGCCGTGGCGTCGCGCGGCATGGGATCTCCCGGACTGCTCGACAAAACGGGGTGGTCCTCCATATCGTAGCGGACAGAAAACGGGGGGCTACTCCGTTTCAACGGGAGGAGCACGTCATGAACGCACCGGTTCTGGTCACGGGGGCGACCGGCAAGCAGGGCGGGGCGGCCGCCCGGTCACTGCTGGCCACGGGCACGCCGGTCCGGGCGCTGGTCCGTGACCCCGGCACCGCTGCGGCGCGGGCACTGGCCGACGCCGGCGCCGCGCTGGTCACGGGCGACCTCGACGACCCCCCATCGGTGACGGCGGCCGCCCGCGGCGCCCGCGGGGTCTTCTCGGTGCAGATGCCCGACCTGGAGGACCTGCTCGGCGGCCGGGAGCTGCGCCACGCGGAGTCGATCGCGTCCGCCGTGCGGGAGGCCGGCGTCGCGCAGGTGGTGCACACCTCGGTGTCCGGGGTCGCCGAGCTGGGACGTCCCGGCGCCATCGACCCCGGGGTCTGGGGTGAGCACATGGCCCACTACTGGCGGTCCAAGGCCACCGCGGAGGACGCGATCGCCGGGTCCGGGGCCCGGTGGGTCACCCGGCTGCGGCCCGCCACGTTCATGGAGAACTTCGTGCCGTGGTCGCCGTACCTGGTCGGCGGCGACGCACCGCGGATGCTGCTGGCGATGGACCCGGACCGCGCGCACCCGTTCGTCGCGGTGGCCGACATCGGGGCCGCGGCGGCCGCCGCGTTCGCCGACCCGGACCGGTTCGACGGCGTCGCGCTCGACCTGGTCGGCGAGCGCCTGAGCTACCGGCAGGCGGCCGCGGCGCTCACCGAGGCCTGGGGTGTGCCGTTCACCCTGACCGAGAGCCCCGAGCAGGCCGTCGCGGAGGGGATGGCCGAGATGTTCCTGCAGGCCCACGCCTTCCTCGACGCCCACCCCCGCGTCGTGGGCCCGGAGCGGGCCCGGGAGTTCGGGCTCGACCCCGTCGGCGTCGCGGCGTGGGCTCGGGCCGTGGGCAGGCCTCAGACGTTGCGCCTGCCCAGCGCGCGGTAGGTCCAGCCCGCGGACTCCCAGGTCTCGCGATCCAGGGCGTTGCGGCCGTCGAGCACCCGGCGGGTCTTCACGACCGTGCCGAACGAGCCCGGGTCGAGCTCGCGGTACTGCTTCCACTCGGTCAGCAGCAGGACGACGTCGGCACCCTCGGCGGCCTCCTCCGGCGTGTCGACGCAGTCCAGCTGCGACCAGTGCCGCCGCACGTTGGGCAGCGCCTGCGGGTCGGTCACCCGGACGTTGGCACCCTGCAGCTGCAGCTGCGCGGCCACGTTCAGCGCCGGGGAGTCGCGGATGTCGTCGGAGTCGGGCTTGAACGCCGCGCCGAGCACGGCGATCCGCTTGCCGAGCAGCGAGTCGTCGCACACCTGGCGGGCGAGCTCCACCATCCGGATCCGGCGCCGCATGTTGATGTTGTCGACCTCGCGCAGGAAGGTCAGCGCCTGGTCGGCACCCAGCTCCCCGGCACGGGCCATGAAGGCCCGGATGTCCTTGGGCAGGCAGCCGCCACCGAAGCCGAGCCCGGCGTTGAGGAACTTGCGGCCGATCCGGTCGTCGTGGCCGATCGCGTCGGCGAGCTGCTTCACGTCGGCGCCGGTGGCCTCGCACAGCTCGGCCATCGCGTTGATGAAGGAGATCTTGGTGGCGAGGAAGGAGTTCGCGGCGGTCTTGACCATCTCCGCGGTGGCGTAGTCGGTGACGACCTTCGGCGTGGCGTCGGCGACGATCCGCGCGTAGACGGTGTCCAGGACCTTCTCCGCGTCCACGTCTGCGTCCACACCGGACAGCGACTGGACGCCGTAGACGAGCCGGTCCGGGTGCAGGGTGTCCTGCACCGCGAACCCCTCGCGCAGGAACTCCGGGTTCCACGCCAGCGCGGCGCCCGGCACCCGGGCGGCGACCTGCTCGGCGAGCCGGGCCGCCGTGCCCACCGGCACCGTGGACTTCCCGACGACCAGCTCGCCGGGGCCCAGCACCTCGATCAGCGACGCCGTCGCCGCCTCCACGTACGTCAGGTCCGCGGCGTACTCGCCGCGCCGCTGCGGGGTGCCGACGCACACGAAGTGCACCGCCGCGCCCCGGGCGTCGGCCGTGTCCGAGGAGAACGACAGCCGCCCCGAGTCCAACGACCGGCGCAGCAGCTCCTCGAAGCCCGGCTCGAAGAACGGGACCCGGCCCGCGGCCAGCGACTCGGCCTTCGCGACGTCGGCCTCGATGCCGACGACCTCGTGGCCCAGCTCCGCCATCGACGCCGCGTGCACGGCACCCAGGTAGCCGCACCCGATCACGGAGAGCTTCAGCCCGGTGGTGGTATCCGACATGGGCGGAGGCTATCTCCCCGTCCGTGGGACGGGTCGCGCACGTCGGGCAGTGGGCGTGAGGGTGACGCTGCGGTGGCGCGACGGTGCCGTCGGCCGGGCGATAGCGTCACCGGGTGTGAGGACGCTGCTGCTGGCCGAGGAACTGCTGCTGCTCGGGCTGGATCGGCCGACCGGCCGGATCAGCGACCGGTTCGACGCCCGGGTGCTGCCGGTGGCGCTGGTGCGCGACCTCGTCGACGCCGGTGCGCTGCACCTCGACGCCGGTCCCGCGGGTGCCGGGGAGCCTGCCGACACCGTGACGCCCTCGGGCGGGGAGCCCGAGCACCCGGCCCTGGCCGCGGCGCTCGCCGCGGTGACCCACGACGGCACCGACTCGGGCTCGCGGACGGTCACCGCGGCCGCGGTGCACCTGGCGCGGACCCCGGCCGGGAGCGCGGGCGGCGCCGTCGGGCAGCTGGTGGCCGACGGGGTCCTCGGCGCGCAGGAGTACCGGCGGTTCGGCCTGTTCCGCCGGGTGCACCTGACCGAGCAGGACCCGGAGCCCGCCCGTGCGCTGCGGACCCGGCTCGCGTCGGCGCTGGTGACCGACAGCCCTCCCGGCGACCGCGACGGGCTGCTGCTCGTGCTGCTGTCGCACAGCGACCTCGCCGCGGACGTGCTGCCGCCGGAGATCGACGCCGGGACGCGGGAGCAGGCGGCGCGGCGGGCGGCGTTGCTGGCCGAGGGCGCCGCGCGGGACCCGTTCGTCCGGGCCTACTTCGCGGTGCGGTCCGGCTGGGCCGGCAACTGAGCGGCTAGCCGCGCATCTGCGCCAGGCGGGCGCGGCAGTCCTCCCAGGTGGGCAGGGCGCCCGCGGCGAGTGCCTCCTCCAGGGTGGGCGCGGCGCGGTCCTTCTCGGACAGCACCGGCTCGACCCCCTCGAGCCAGGGCAACGCGAGCACCGGGTCCAGCGGGCTGATCCCGTGCTCGGCCGCCGGCGTGTACGACGTCGAGCACAGGTACCCGACGACGGTGGTGTCGGCGAGCGCCTGGAAGGCGTGCCCGAGCCCCTCGGACAGGTAGAGCGTCCGCGGGGAGGCGGCGTCGAGCTCGACGGCCTCGAACCGCCCGAACGTCGGCGACCCGACGCGCAGGTCCACGACGACGTCGCGGACCGCACCGGCGGCCACGTAGAGGTACTTGGCCTGGCCGGGGGGCACGTCGGCGTAGTGCACGCCGCGGACGACCCCGCGCGTCGACACCGACTGGTTGGTCTGGGCGACGGTCAGGTCGAACCCGAGCGCGTCGCGGAATGCCGGGCCCTGGAAGGGCGCGGTGAACGAGCCGCGGTGGTCGGCGAACGTGGTCGCCTCGAACAGCCAGGCCCCGTCGATCGACAGCGGTGTGGCCTTCATGCCCACCAGCTCCGGTGGTCGCGGTACCAGGCCACCGTCGCGGCCAGGCCCTCGTCGAAGGGCACCCGGGGGGCGTAGCCGAGTTCGTCGCGGATCTTCGACCAGTCCACCGCGTACCGGCGGTCGTGTCCCTTGCGGTCGGCCACCCGTTCGATGCGGTCCTCCCCCACACCGACGGCCGCGAGCAGCGCGCGCGTCAGGTCCAGGTTGGTCAGCTCGGTCCCGCCGCCGATGTTGTAGACCTCTCCGGCGCGGCCCGCCGTGGCGGCCAGGGCGATGCCGCGACAGTGGTCGGAGACGTGCAGCCAGTCGCGGACGTTGAGGCCGTCGCCGTAGAGCGGGACGGTGCCGCCGTCGAGCAGCCGTGTGGTGAACAGCGGGATCACCTTCTCCGGGAACTGGTACGGCCCGTAGTTGTTCGAGCAGCGGGTGATCACCACATCGAGGCCGTGCGTGCGGTGGTAGCTGCGTGCCAGCAGGTCACTGCCCGCCTTCGCGGCGCTGTAGGGCGAGTTCGGCTCCAGCGGGTGGGTCTCGGGCCAGGAGCCCGACTCGATCGAGCCGTACACCTCGTCGGTGGAGACGTGCAGGAACCGGCCGACGCCCGCGTCCAGCGCCGCCTGCAGCAGCACCTGGGTGCCGAGGACGTTGGTCGTCACGAAGTCCGCCGCGCCGGTGATGGAGCGGTCGACGTGGGTCTCGGCGGCGAAGTGCACGAGCAGGTCGGCGCCGCCGTCGAGCACCTCCGCGACGCGGCGCGGGTCACGGATGTCGCCCCGCTCGACCGTGAGCCGCGGGTCGTCGGCGACGGGGGCGAGGTTCTCGATCCGGCCGGCGTAGGTGAACGCGTCGAGCACCCGGACCTCGGCCCCGGCCAGCTCGGGATGCTCCCCGCCCAGCACCTCCCGGACGAAACAGGACCCGATGAACCCGGCCCCCCCGGTCACCGCGATGCGCACGTGCCCTCCCCGCTCACTGTCCGCCCCCACCAGCGTGTCAGAGTCGGTCGCGACGATATCCGGAGGTGGGCGAGTGCACGCGTGTGTGCTGGGGGCGAACGGGCAGCTCGGGCGGGCGCTGGTCGCCGCCCGGCCCGATGCGGTGGCACTCGACCGTGCGGCGCTGGACATCGGCGACTCCGACGCCGTCGCCGCGCACGACTTCACCGGCGTCGACGTGGTGTTCAACGCGGCCGCCTACACCGCCGTCGACCGCGCCGAGACCGAGCCGGCCGGCGCGTGGCGGGCCAACGCGGCGGGCCCCGCGCACCTCGCCGCGGCGGCCCGGGAGCACGGCTTCCTGCTGGTCCACGTCTCCACCGAGTACGTCTTCGACGGCACCGCGCCCGGCCCGGTGCCGGAGGACGCCCCGCTGTCCCCGCTCGGGGTGTACGGCGCGTCGAAGGCCGCCGGGGAGCTGGCGGTGCGGGCGGCGCTGCCGGATCGGCACGTGATCGTGCGCACCAGCTGGGTCGTCGGCGACGGCGGCGACTTCGTCGCGACCATGGCGCGGCTGGCCCGCGACGGGGTCCGCCCCGCCGTCGTCGACGACCAGGTGGGGCGGCCGACGTTCGCGCCGGACCTGGCCACGGCGCTGCTCGTGCTGGCCGGGTCCGGGCAGCACGGCACGTTCCACGCCACCGGCGACGGCGAGCCGGTCAGCTGGTACCAGCTGGCCCGCGAGGTGTTCGCCCGCTGCGGCCGCGACCCCGGCGACGTCCGCCCGGTGTCGAGCAGCGAGTACGCCGCGGACAAGCCGCACGTGGCCCGCCGCCCGGCGAACTCGGTGCTCGACCTCTCCCGCGCGACCCGGGCCGGTGTCGCGATGCCCGCCTGGCGCGACGGGCTGGACCAGGTCCTCGCCCGGGCCCCGCGGTGAAGGGCATCGTGCTGGCCGGCGGCACCGGGAGCCGGCTGTTCCCGCTGACCGCGGCGGTGTCCAAGCAGCTGCTGCCGGTCTACGACAAGCCGATGATCTACCACCCGCTGACCACGCTGATGCTGGCCGGGATCCGGGAAATCCTGCTCATCTCCACCCCGCACGACCTGCCCGGCTTCCGGCGTCTGCTCGGCGACGGCAGCCGGCTCGGCCTCGAGATCACCTACGCCGCCCAGGAGCACCCCAACGGCCTGGCCGAGGCGTTCGTCGTCGGCGCCGACCACGTCCGCGGCGGGCCGTCGGCGCTGGTGCTGGGCGACAACATCTTCCACGGTGCCGGGTTCGGCGACCTGCTGCGCCGCCGCGCCGCCGAGGTCACCTCCGGCGACACCGGCTGCGTGCTGTTCGGCTACCCCGTCCGCGACCCGCAGCGCTACGGCGTCGGTGAGGCCGCCCACGACGGCACCCTGCTCTCGATCGAGGAGAAGCCCGAGCACCCCCGCTCGGACCGCGCGATCACCGGCCTCTACTTCTACGACGACCGCGTCGTCGACATCGCCGCGCGCATCACCCCGTCGGCCCGCGGCGAGCTCGAGATCACCGACGTCAACCGCGCCTACCTCGAACAGGGCCGTGCCCGCCTGCAGGACCTCGGACGCGGCTTCGCCTGGCTCGACACCGGCACCCACGAGTCGCTGATGGAGGCCGGCCAGTACGTCCGCGTCCTGGAGAACCGCCAGGGCATCCGGATCGCCTGCGTCGAGGAGGTCGCCCTGCGGATGGGCTTCATCGACGCCGACGCCTGCCACGCCCTGGGGGCACGGCAGGCGGGCTCGGGCTACGGCGAGTACGTCATGGCCGTCGCGGATCAGTTCAGGTCGTAGATCAGTGACTCTCCGTTACCGAATGGCTGCGGCAGTCACGCCGGCGCGACACACTCCCTCATGACACTGTGCGTTCTCCTCGAAAGAGAAGCAAAGCAAAGGAGTGATGCATGTCCCACGTTCGCCGACGTAACGTACGGAACGTGCGTGACGAGCGTGCAGATCGTACGGCAAGATCCCAAGGACACCTCCGAACGGACTAATGCCGTGCCCGCAGCTCGGCCCGTCTCTGCGATTGATGGTTACTCATCGTGACAACGCTGGCACCACCCTCCGCTACGCTCCGTCGCACGAACACGCGGTCCGCGGTGTGGTTCTCGTTGTCGCAGAGCACCTTCCGAAGGGCCGGCCGGCCATGAGCTCCGGATCGATGCAGACCCGTCGACCCGGGAGCGCCGACTCCTCTGCCGCGCCGGCGCCGGTGCGCAGGCTGTCCGCGCGGGTCTGCCTCGTCCGGACCGCGCTGGTGCTGACCGACGTGGTGGCCGTCGGGATCGCCGTACTCGTGGTCGCGCAGACCGGCGGCAGCGGAGTCGTCGCCGCGTCCCTGCTGCTGGGGGTGCGCTCGGCGGCCCGCCTGCACCGTTCCCGGCTGCGGCTGTCCTGGTTCGACGACCTGCCCGTGAGCTGGCCGCCCTCGTCGTGACGATGGGCCTCCTGCTGGCCGGGGCGATGGCCGTGCAGCAGAGCTGGACACCCGCATCGACGTCGCCGGACCGGTCCGGGTCGTGCTGCTCGCCACCCTGCTCGCCCTGGTCCTGCGCGCCGTGGTGCGTCGTCGTGTTCGCCTGCCACACCGTCGACGACGCCGCCGTCCTCGACGCCGCGATCGAGGCCCGTCGCGACGGACTCGACGTCCTGCTCCTCCCCTGGCTCTCGGAGCTGGTGCACGACCACTCCGGCGTCGAACGGCTGCGCAGCATCCCGCTGCTCCGGCTGCCCGCGGACCCGATGAACCGGCTCTCCTGGCGGCTCGAGCGCCTCGCCGACATCGTGGTGTCCGCATCGGCGCTGGTGCTGACCTCGCCACTGCTGCTGGCGGTCGCGGTCGCGGTGCTCGTCGAGAGCGGGCGGCCGGTCATCTTCCGCCAGGAACGCATCGGGCTGGGCAACAAGCCCTTCACCGTCCTCAAGTTCCGCAGCATGCGGCCGGTCGACGAGCGCGAGCAGCAGACACAGTGGTCCATCGCGAGCGACTCCCGGGTCGGCCCGGTCGGCAGGTTCATCCGCCGCACCTCGTTCGACGAGCTGCCCCAGCTCTGGAACATCCTGCGCGGCGACATGAGCCTGGTCGGTCCGCGTCCGGAGCGGCCGTCGTTCGTCGAGCGCTTCGCCACCGAGCACGAGCGCCACACCGCCCGCCACCGCGTCCCGGTCGGACTCACCGGGCTCGCCCAGATCTCCGGGCTGCGCGGTGACACCTCGATCGCCGACCGGGTCCGGCACGACAACTACTACATCGCGAACTGGTCGCTGTGGCTCGACGCCCAGATCGTCGTGCGCACGGCGCGGGAGCTGGTCCGGCGCGGCCGGCACTGAGCGGTGGCCGGGAACCGGCGGCTCAGAGCGGCAGGTAATCCGAGAGCACGACGGCCATGGCGACCGCGGCGGTGAGCACGACCAGGACCGCGGCGACCGTCGTCCGGCGGCGCACGGTCGTGGGACCCGGCGACGTGGCGGGTCCCGGGTCCGGCCACACCGGCTCGCCCGTCCGGCGGGCGGCCGGCCACGGGGCGACGCCGTCGTGCTCCCGGCGCGCGGCCGCGGTCAGCGCCGCGGCCCGGTCGGCCGTGGCGGGATCGACTCCCCCGTCCCCGGCCAGCGCGGCGAGCAGCGCGCGGGTCGCGGCCTCGTCGTCGGGCAGGATCCGCCCGCGGACGATGCCGCGGACCCGCGCCACCGGAGTCCGCAGCCTGCGCGCGATGTCGCGCTCGGACCGGCGGCCGTTCCGGTCGTGGACGGCGTCGAGCAGGTCCAGGAGCTCGCGGTGCGGGCCGTGCTCGGGCCAGGACGTCCGGTCGAAGCGGCGCAACGGCACCCGTCGCCTCCTCACGCAGGATGATCGTTCGATCACCTGTCGCATTCGGGCGGGCCGGCGTTACGCAAAACTGATGAGTCGCTCAGGCGAAGAGCTTCTCCTGCTCCTCGCGCAGCGCGTCGACGAGCCGGCCCGGGGGCAGGGTCACGTCGTCGTAGGTGAGTACGGCGTCCCTGGCGACGTCGCGGTTGAGCGTGCACCCCTCCGCCACCCCCATCGGGAGCAGCCGCTCCGACCGCGCGACCGGGGAGGCCTCGGCGACGCCGTAGGTGTCGTAGCCGCCCAGCCCGTCGAGGGTGTGCCCGGCCCGCAGGTCCTGCTTGGCGGTGGCGACGACGTCGACCCGCTGCCCGGCGGGCGGGCTCAGCGCGGCGTCGGCGAAGTCCACGGCCCGCACGATCGTGTTCGGGACCTCGAAGTGGCACAGGTGGTAGGGCGTGTAGAAGCTGTACAGCGGGCCCTCGCCGAGCTTGTACAGGTTCAGGTAGTGGCGCTGCTTCGGGTCGTCGTGGGTGCCGAGAACGTAGATGCCGGGGCCCGGCTTGGCGCCGACCACGTAGTCCACGACCCCGCCGAGCTCGCGCAGCTCGTCGACGTCGTAGGCCTGCGTCAGCTCGTCGACGTGCCCGGCGTGGTCGCGCCCGTACATGCCGCGCTTCCCGACGGTGAAGCCGAACGCGTTGGCCACGATCGCCTGCTCGAACGACACCTTGGTGCCGTCGGCGAAGCTGGTGACCATGTAGGGGTCCTGTCCCCACTTCTGGGCGAACGCCTGCTGCGTGGTGGGGGTGCGGTACTCGTCCTGCAGGCCCTTGATGTTGCCGGCGACGAGCGGGGTGACCCCGATGCCCTTCACAAAGCGCAGCAGGTTGGCCTGGACGCCGGGCTGGTCGCCGTCGGCGCCGGTCAGGACGACCCCGGCGGCGCGGGCGCGGTGCGCGAGCAGCGGGCCGACGGTGCCGTCGAGCTCGGCGTTCATCGTGACGACGGGCAGCCCGCGCTCGATGGCGGCGACGGTGACCCGCGCGCCGAACTCGACCGCGCCGGTGACGTCGACGAGCACGTCGATGTTCTCCGCCGCGAGCAGCGCGAACGCGTCGCCCAGCACCGCCGGGACGCCCTTCGCGATCATCGCCTCGACCTGCGCGGTGCTCGACACCTCGACCGGCTCCAGCCCGGCCTCGGTGTAGGCACGCACCCCGGTGGCGACGGTGCGGTTGGCGATCGCGACGACGTCCATCCCGGGGGTGGAGTTCACGATCTGGTTGACCAGGCCACGGCCCATGAACCCCGCGCCGACCAGGCCGACCCGGATGGGCCGGTTCTCTGCGGCACGCTTGGCGAGCGCGGTGTCGAGGATCAGCATCAGCGGCCCGCCGCCCCGGTGGCGACCGACGGGAAGTCGGCGTTGTCGGCCAGCAGGGGCCAGTTCGCGTCCTTGTCCGAGACGTGGTCGACCGAGTGCGGCCACGCGACGTCGAGCGCCGGGTCGTTCCAGCGCAGGCCGCGCTCCGCACCGGGGGTGTAGGGCGTCGAGACCTGGTAGATCGTCGTCGCGTCCGGGGTGAGGGTGAGGTAGCCGTGCGCGAAGTTCCGCGGCACGTACATCGCCCGGTAGTTGTCCTGGGACAGCTCGGCGCCGAACCACTGCAGATAGGTGTCGGAATCGGGGCGCAGGTCCACGATCACGTCGTAGATCGCGCCGCGGACGCAGCGGATGACCTTGACCTCGGCGTTGGGCTCCAGCTGGTAGTGGAAGCCGCGCAGGGTGCCCGCCTCGTGGTTGTACGAGAGGTTGCACTGGGTGATCGTCGGGTCGAGCCCGGCGTCGGTGAACTCCTGCTCGCAGAAGGAACGCGCGAAGAAGCCACGGTCGTCCTCGAGTCGCCTCAGGTCGATGAGAGCCGATCCGGGGAGCGGGGTCGGATGGATGTCCATGCCCCTCTTGTACGTCACGACCGTGGCTTCGTTAACCGCAGGGTGGCGACGCCCCGGTCACACCGAGCCGGGCGCCACCGGGTGGATGTAGGTGCCGGGGCGGGTCGCACCGTCCTGGCGGAGCACCGGCCCCTGGTCCCACGTCAGCGTCGTCGACGTGGTCTCGTCCGGCGCGGTCACGACGATCTCGGTCGGCGTCCAGTTGTCCCCGGGCAGCCAGGTGATGACGGTGTGCGCGGTGCCGCCCGGCTTCACGACGAGCGTGGTCGGCTCCTCCGCCGCGCGCGGCAGCGAGTAGGACGGCCCCCACTGCGGGTCGTCCGGTCCGCGCAGGTCGACGCCGCCGAAGCCGGTCATGGTGCAGGGCGCGGCCGAGGTGTTGCGCCAGACGATGGTCGTGTCCTTCTGGTCGTTGCCGAGGGTGGTGCCGACCGACGCCTCGAGGCTCTGGCTGGTGCAGCGGGCGACCTGACCGGCTTCCCCGGTGGGCTGCTGCGCCGCGGTGGTGGGCGGGGACGACAGCGCCGCCGGCGCCTGGTTCGCTGGCTCGGCCGCGCCGCCGCACCCGGCGACGAGCAGGCCGGCCGACAGCAGTCCGATCAGCAGTGGTGCGCGGTGAGTGGTCATGTGCGACACCGTTCTCCGGTTCGTCCGATCGCGCTGGGCCGTGGCGGCAAAACCACCCGGCCGTGAGGACGACCTGTGACCCGCGTCGCCGGTAACGATCACCGGCCGTCGCCGAGGCCATTCCCGTGATCGCTGCCCCGTCCCGTGTGCCGGCCCTCGACGGCCCGCGCGGCGTCGCCTCCCTGGTCGTCGTGGTGAACCACTGCCTGATGACCGACCCGACGCTGGCCGCGGTGGCGGCCGGAACGGGCCGCGCGGCACCGGGAACGCTCGCCTGGTGGCTGGCCTACACCCCACTGCACCTGGTGTGGGCGGGCACCGAGGCGGTGCTGCTGTTCTTCGTGCTGAGCGGCTTCGTGCTCACCGGATCGGCGACCCGGGACGGGTTCGGGTGGGGCTCCTACTACGCACAGCGGCTGCCCCGCCTGTACCGGGCCCGGGCGCTGCAGATCGTGGGTGCGCTGCTGCTGGTGGTCGCGGCACTGTGCCGGCCTCCGGTGCTCCGCGTCCTGGAGCGGCCGTGGGTGCAGTGGCTGGGCAGCCGGTCGTTCAGCCTGTACCTGACCCACGACGCCGTGGTGATCTCGACGGTGCTGTTGTTCGGCGGCCGGCCGCCGGTGTGGCTGACGATGCTGGACGCCGTCCCGGTCGCGTTGGTCGTGGCAGAGGTGTTCTTCCGGGGCGCGGAGCGCCCGGCGCACCGGCTGGCCCGCAGGATCGGTCGTCGTGTCGAGGGAGCGGCGCAGGTCCGGCCGGTGGCCTGACCCGGCACACCGGCCCGGGCGATCACGACACCGGCCCGCGGCCGGCACCGGCGCCGGCGAGATCCTCGAGCGGCACCGGTGGGTCGTCGCCGTGCGGGTAACGATCGTCGCCGCCGAGCAGGTCGGGACGGTGCAGGAGGTTGCGGCGCGGGCCGCCCGGTATCCAGGGCGGCGGGTGGAACACCGGGAACCCGCTGGTGAGCACCACCAACCAGTCCCCCGTGTGGATCATGCGGTGGTGGTGCGCGCACAGCAGCACCAGATTGTCCAGGTCGGTGGCTCCGCCCGAGGCCCAGTGCACGACGTGGTGGGCCACGCACCACTGGGGTGGGGCCTCGCAGCCGGGGAAGGCGCACCCGCCGTCGCGTTGGGCCAGTGCCCGGCGCTGTGCCCGGGTCGCGAGCCGGTGTTCGCGCCCGACCGCCAACGGCTCCCCCGTGCCCGCGAGCACCACCGGCACCACCTTCGCGTCGCAGGCCAGCCGCAGTGCGTCCTGCGCGGGGACCGGCGCGGCCAGTCCGCCCGCACCGAACCCGAGCAGCGCCGTCCCGGTGGCCGTGGTCAGGGTCTCCAGCGGCACGGTCACGGTGAGCGCGACCGGCTGCCCGTTCTCGATCCCGAGTCCGTCGGTCGCGAGCATGCGGCGGGCCAGTTCGGCCAGCCCGTCGCCCATGCGCTCGGCCGTCGATCGCTCGTCGCGCCCCGCTCCGGCCGGCCCGTCGGCAGGGGCCGGGGCGGAAAGCGGCGACAGGGCGGTCCGCAGCAGCGCCGCGGACTCGATGTCCAGCCAGCCCCGCGCCTCGAACCCCGCACCGTGCGGGCGCAGCGTGAGCCGGTTGCGCGACGGCGTGGGCTCCTGGGGACGGGGCCCGTCCGGGTCGAGCATCGCGATCGCGCGCCGGCCCAGCTTCTCCACCGCGTCGGGGTCCAGGCCGCGGGAGTGGTGGACCAGGTCCGCCTCCAGCGCAGGCCGATGTTCGTCGAGGTGCGGCGGGAGCGCAGCCAGCACCCGGACGATCACGCGGACGTGCTCGGGCGTCACTGCGCCCTCGGCGAACGCCGCGGCCAGTTCGGGGAGCTCGGCGTCGACCTGCTCACGGGTGATCAGGAACAGCGGCGAGAGCTTCCGGGTGGCGTCGACGCGGGCGCGGGCGGTCGACAGCGACACGTTCTGCACCGTGCGCAGCAGGTCCGCGGTGTGGCGGAAACCCCGTGCCTCGGCCAGGCCCCGGATCGCGATCTCCGCGACCAGCGCCACCAGGGCGTGGGACTCGCGGTTGATCCGCTCCTGGACGGCCGCGACCGCGAGGAGAAGCTCCTCGTCGCCGGTCTGCCAGGTTCCGTCCACGCACTCCACTATACTCGACCTAATGTTCGACTCATGACATCTGAGCTGGGCGGCAGCCGGGTGGAGACGAGCGGTCACTCCGCCGCAAGCCAGGTCAGCGCAAGTCCCACCCGTAGCAGGTGGGCAACACGAGCGGAGCCTGCCAGCCGGGTGAGGGTTTTCGCCACCGGCTCCGCCGCTGGTTGCGGCGTGCGCGCAAGCCGTCGGACCACACCTGCAGGGCATGGCTGGACACGATCATCCCCGATGGGCAGGCCAGCACCGTGAAGCTCCTGGTCGGCGGTCTCGGTCTCGACAAGCCCGGCCGTCCGCCGGGAGCTTCAGCCGTACGGGGTCACGCCACGCTCCACCGGTCTCGACCAGCCCGTCTGCCAGGTTGGCAAGGCCTCATCGGTGAGGGTCGTCCAGGATCACGCATACTGAACGATTCAACGCCGCTCTTGCGCTAGTGAGGTGGCTAGCCTTTGGCTCGATGATCGTGATGACCTACATGCTAGCGCGTGAGGACTCCACAGCATATGACAAGATTGGCTTGACTATCAGTCCCATAGTTGTCGCGCGATCGGTTTCTACGATCCGTTTTGGATTCAATCCCACCACCGAGCGCCTGCACTACCAGGAATCCTGGGAGTCTTGTATGTATGCCCGCGCTCGTGCCGCTCTCCCACGGCGTCGTGCACGGCACCTTCTCACCACTCACCGCGACCGCGCTGATCCCGCGGTCGCAGCCGCGGGATCAGGACACCGGCTACGCCGCGTGGCCGTTCGTCGCTCCCCGACGCTGCAGGCCACACAGCACCACGTGCGGCTCCACTCCCGCGACCGGTTCGACCGGGCGGACGACCTGCGGCTGTCCGGACTGGAGTCCGACGACGCACCGAATGGCTGCACCCGCTGGGCGCTCGACGTGACCAGGCCCGCCTGCAACGTCGAATGCGAGAACGGTTCGTCAGCGTCGACCGTCCGCTACCCGCGTCCTCGATCCGCCCATGATCGACCGCTGAGTGTGTGACCATCCCACCGGAACCCATCGCCAAGATTGTCGATCTCCCCCCGCCCGTCGCTCATGCCCCATCGTCCGTAGGCGAACCCCCAGAGGACAGGGCCGGAGCACCCGGACCGGACCTGGGGGACAACACGATGACCGCACCGACGGACGACCGCACCGCACCGCACCGCGTCTCCGTCCCGACCCCATCCCCGAGGCGACCGGGGCCGCGGCGGTCGTCGATGCCGCGGTCGGGACCGTCGAGTCAGTCACCGCCACCCCGGCCCGCACCGCCGGCCGCGCCTACACGGTCCTCAACGCCGTCGCCGCGCTGCTGCTCATCCAGCTGCTCGCCCCGGTCATGCTGGCCGTCGCGATCGCGGTGAAGCTCGACGGCGGCCCGGTGCTCTTCCGCCAGTCCCGCGTCGGCAAGCACGGCACCGACTTCGGGATGCTGAAGTTCCGCTCGATGGTCGTCGACGCCGAGGCCCGGCTCACCCCGCTCGCCGCCCGTGACGAGGGCGCCGGCCCGTTGTTCACGGTGTGCGCCGACCCTCGGGTCACCCGGGTCGGCTGTGTCCTCCGCCGCTACTCCCTCGACGAGCTGCCCCAGCTGTTCAACGTCGTCACCGGCGCCATGCACCTCGTCGGTCCGCGCCCCGCCCTGCGCCGCGAGGTCGCGGCGTACTGCCCGCTCGCCGCCCGCCGCCTCGCCGTCGAGCCCGGCCTCACGGGCCTCTGGCAGATCTCCGGCCGCAGCGACCTCACCTGGGACGAGTCGATCCACCTCGACGCCGAGTACGTCGAGCGCTGGTCCCGATGCTCGACCTGTCCATCCTGGCCCGCACCGCCGGTGCGGTCGCCCGCGCCGGGGCGCCTACTGACCCCGTTCCCCCACCTCCTCCGCGACGGCGGGGATCATGAGGTGCATGACCGAGGTCGGGTTCACCGCGGTCGACCGTCCACCGACCTGCGTCGGCCGGATATGTTTCCGAACCGGAAGCACCGGGCCGAGGCGGCGTCGCTGCGGCGCCCCAGGTCGCAGCAACGCACCATCGCGCTGCGTCACCATAGAGTGACGAAACGTGTCCGTTCCCGCACGGTGTGAGCCGGCGAACAGACACCCGGCGCTAACCCTGGTGATTCACGGAGCTGCGGATTGACCGCGTGATCGGCTGGCGGCGGATCCGGTCCGGTTCGTTCGATGGGTGGGCATGGCGAAGGGGCCGGCCTGCGCGTTCTGCCGGGAGCTCCCGCCGCTCGTCGTGTCGGGCTTCGGAGATCAACCAGCAGGAACAGGCAACGCGCACAGCCGCGCGAACGCGCGGGCGAGATCGACCGCCCAGGGCCAGGACCGTTGGATACGGACCCAGACTCGGCGTTGCCCGCGGGTGATCCGCGCGGCGGTGTGCAACAACCGGTAGCGCAACGCCTTCGGCTCGACCTTCGCCAGGTCGCCGTCGAGAAGCAGGCGCTGGGTCCAGGTGATCAGGTCGACCGCGAGCATGACCACGGTCAACCACGCCGCGTTGACGGCGAAGGACCGGGACGGGAAGTGGTTGAGGCCGGTGTCCTTGCCGCAGCGGATCCGGTCCTCGACCCGGGCGTGGGCGCGGTGGCGGGCGTCGAGGAAGGCGAGCTGCCCGACGCGGGTGTCGGTGGCGAACGCGGTGTAGCGCCAGCCGTCACGCTCCTCGAACGCATCGAGCTGCGCGCCGGGATGCGGCCGTTCGCGACGGACGACAACGCGGGTCCCGGCCGGGTAGTCGACCAACGCGGAGGCGGGGAGCAAGCCGGTGATCTCGGCCAGCCCGGCGCCGTCACGGTGCCCGCCGTCAGCGTCGACCGCCTCGGCCCACACCGTCTTCGGGACCAGGCTGATCACGGTGCGTTCGCGGTCGGTGACGGCCCAGCCGACGGAGAACTCACAGCTCACCGCTGTGTCTTGTTGCGCTCGGATGTGGGCGAGGAAGGCTTTCGTGGCGCCCGCGGTGTCGGTGCGGACCAGGATCGGGTGCCCGTGACGGAACGCGTCAGGGATCTGGGCGAGCGCGTCGTCGAGCACGTTGATGTGATCCGCGGCGGTGTTCGCACCGGCGTTCCCGCGGCGCAAGCGGGCGGCGAGGAACTCGCCGGTGTTGTCGCAGAACGCCAGCATCGGGTGATACCCGAACGTCTTCTTGAACGTGGGCGTGGCCTGTTCCTTCTCGCTGTGGGCGATGACGATCGTGGCGTCGAGATCGATCACCAGCACGTCCCGGCCGTGCCGGCGCAGGTCGCGGCCGGCGACCCGAGCCGCGGGAAACGCGCGACCATCGACGTCGGCGTGCTGGGCCCAGACCACCTCCCGGGCCCGCGCCCGCCCCGCCGCGATCGAGGACAACCGGCGCTCGTCGAGCTTGTCGAGCAGTCGCCAGCAGGTCGAGTCCGATGCCACCGACCCGAACACCGCGCCCTGATCGGCCAGGACCGCGATCTCGCAGATCCTCGTGGCCCCGTCGGCGACCGCGACGGCCAGATCGACCAGCACCCGCCCCGGATCATGACGCGCCCGAGCTCGTCGCAGCGGTGCGAGCGCGGTCGAGAGTTCACTGGTCAACGTGGTCCGGTCGGCGACATCGGCCAGCAGACGCGACCCGACGTGCGACACCACCCCAGCGCCGTCGGCGGTCACGATGACCGGTGGGCGCGTGCTTGTAGTCTGCACTCGGAAAGTGCCTCCTCGACCATGGCGGACAGGGCTTCGACACCCGCTGTCTTACCTGGTCACGAGGCACTTTCTTCAGTTGGGGTCGGAGATCACCGGCACAGCCCGTGAAGAGTCCGGGCTAGCTCGTCCGCGAGGCGGGAGACGAACGCCGCCCGCTCCGGCGGTGCGGTCGCCGCCCAGTCCGGGAACGCCCGGCGAGCCGCGCGGACGGCACGGTCGACATCGGCGGCATCCCCGGCCGGCACGTCGGCGAGCGACTTCCCGGTCGCCGGGTCGAGCACCTCGATCCACTCGGTGGCGGCGGACGCGATCCACCCACCGTCGATGTAGAGCTCGAGACTCACGAGACACTCCCCCTCGTCGGACAATCGCGGGTGAGAAGAATTCGCCGCGCAGATCATTGAGCCTTTTTCAACCTGACCAGCGAGCTTCTGCGTCAGGAGATCGCGAAGGTTGCAGCGCAACTGCTCTGACCACAGCTGCACAGGTCACCGGCTCGCTAGCTCGGCGTCTGCACCCACACAACCAGGCCCCTGAGCTGCCGGAACGGCAGGTTGAAAAAGGCTCATTGGCACAGATGCGCCAACCGGGCGATGATTTTTACCTTACGGGTATAGTTTAATATCTGTCAACCGCCGGTCACCGGACCCCGCCGGAGACCGGCAGGGTGTGCCCGGTGACCATCGCGGCCGCCGGCGAGCACAGGTAGACCACCGCCGCAGCGACCTCCTCCGGCGCCGCGGCGCGGTGCACGAACTGACTGTCGGCGACCTCGCCCGCGATCGCGTCGGGCGCGAACCACTGCTCGACCCGTGGCGTCAGCGTCAGCCCCGGAGCCACCGCGTTGACCCGGATCCCCTGGTCCGCGTACTGCCGCGCGGTGTAGCGGGTCAGGTGCACGACGCCGGCCTTGGCCGCGGCGTAGGCGGGCGAGGCCGTGGTCTGAGGACTGACCCCGGCACTGGACGACATGTTCACGATCGCCCCGCCACCGCGCTGCGCCATCGCCGGGATCTCGTACTTCATGGCGAGCCAGGTCGAGGTCAGGGACCGGCCGATGATCGCGTTCCAGCTCTCCAGCGACGTCGTCGTCACGGTGCGCCCGAGCTCCCCGTCGCCGACGTTGTTCACCGCCAGGTCGAGTCCGCCCAGCTCGGCCACCACCTGGCCGACGACGCCCGCGACCTGCGTCTCGTCCGTCGCGTCGACCTGCTGGAACACCGCGCGGCGCCCGTGGGCCCTGATCCGGGCCACTGCCGCCTCACCACCGTCCGCGTCCAGGTCGGCGATGCCGACGTCGGCGCCCGCGGCCGCCAGCGCTACCGCCGAGGCGAGCCCGATCCCGGACGACCCGCCGGTCACCAGGGCGATCCGCCCGTCCAGCACACCCATGAGGACTCCCTCGTCGACGACCGGCGTGCGGCCGCGACGGGCCGCTTCACCTTACGACAATAGGTATGTCTCGCGGTTCGATCCAGAACGGTGCGCCATACTCCTGCCATGCCGCGTCCCGCCCAGCCGTTGCTGAGTCCCGCGTCCATCGTCTCCGCCGCCCTGGCGATCATCGACGCGGAGGGCCTGGAGGCGTTCAGCCTGAAGCGGCTGGCCCGGGACATGGAGGTGCAGGCGCCGTCGCTCTACTACCACTTCCCGGACAAGGCCTCGATCCTGGAGGAGGTCGCACGGGCGATCGTGATGGAGACCCCGCGTCCGCGCGAGCGCGACGCCGGGCACTGGATCGAGTACCTCGTCACCCAGAGCCTCAACTTTCGGCGAACCGTGCTCCGGCACGCCAACGCGGCGCCCGTACTGCTGGAGTTCATGCCGCGCGAGGTGCTCGCACCGGTCTACGAGGTGTCGGCACGACTGCTGGCGGACGCCGGAGTCCCCACGCACCTGCAGGTCCTGGTCCTCGACGCGCTGGACCGCTTCACGCTGGGCGCGGCCCTGACCGAGGCGATGAAACGACCGGGGACCCGCAGGGAGACGTTCCCGCACGTCGACCCCCTGGAAGAGCCTGCGATGGCGCGGGCCGTGGCCGCCAACCGGCTGGCGCCGGAGGCACTGTGGGCGGAGTCGATCCGCACGTTCCTGCGCGGTATCGACAACGCCGGGTGAACCGGAACACACACATGTCTTGACCAGTACTACCTACCGCCATAAGGTAAGAATCATTCGCCCGCGTTCCGATCCGGAACGCGCTCCGCTCTGTAGGTCGTCACCGCACACAGGAGTGCGGACGCCGGTCGTCCCTCCCGCACGTGCGCGGACGGCTCCGCGCTCTCCTGACCACCACCGGGAGAATCGAATGATCACCGACGGCGTCCGATGGTGGGCGCGCACCACCCCGAACAGACCGGCCGTCGTCTTCGACGGCACCGACGAGGTCGGCTACGCGGTCCTCGACCGCTGGACCGACGACGCCGCCCGCCGGCTCGCCGGCACCGGCGTACGCGCCGGGGATCGCGTCGGATTCGGCGGCGCCAACCAGCTCGAGTGGATCGTCTCCGCCATCGGCGCGCTCAAACTCGGCGCCGTCGCGGTTCCGTTCAACAACCGCTTCACCGCGGCCGAGCTCCGTTACCAGCTCGGCGACGCCGAACCCGTCGCCGTCGTCGCCGACGCGACCGTCCGCCCGGCGATGAGCGAGGCGATCGGTGACGCGCCGATCCGGCTGCTGTCGATGGAGTCGTTCGCGGAGCAGCGCCCTGCGCCGGACTCCCCGCCCACCGACCCGTTGCCCCCGCCTGCGGTGTCACCCGACGACGTCGCCGTCATCGTCTACACCTCCGGGACCACCTCGGAGCCGAAGGACGTCACGATCACCCACCGCGGGTTCGTCAGCTTCGTGACCGAGTTCGCCGTGACCGAGCCGGTGATGCGCCCCGGCGGGCGGATCATCTACGTCCTCTCCATGTCGGGCATGCCGGGACTGCCCTGGCACGTGCTGCACCCGCTCACCCGCGGCATGACCCTCTTCTACGAGCGCGGGTTCGACGCCGTGGCGATGCTGCGGCGGATCGCCGAGCAGCGCGTCGAGGTCGACTGCGGGGTCCCGCTGCTGTTCGAGCAGATGTCGGCGGTCCCGGAGTTCGCCGACGCCGACCTGTCCTGCGTCCGGCTCGCCACCGTGGCCGGTGCCCGGGTCTCCCCCGACAACCTCCGGCTGTGGCTGGAGAAGGGTGTCGTGCTCCGGCAGTCCTACGGGATGACCGAGCTGCACGGGCTGTCGTCGATGAACCCGGTGGAGGAGGCGGTCGCCCATCCGGAGGCGATCGGGCGGGGTTCGGTGTTCACCCCGCACCGTGTCGTACGCGAGGACGGCAGCGACTGCAGGCCCGGTGAGGAGGGCGAGATCGTCGCCCGCGGCCCCTCCATCACCCCCGGCTACTGGCGCAAGCCCGAGGCCACCGCGGCCGCATGGCGCGACGGCTGGTTCCGGACCGGCGATCTCGGGGTGGCCGACGGGTCCGGACTGATCCGCATGGTCGACCGGACGAAGGACCTCATCATCTCCGGGGGCTACAACATCGCCCCCTCCGAGATCGAGAACGTGATCGCCGGACTGCCGGGGGTCGACGAGGTCTGCGTGATCCCGGTCGACGACGACCGGTTCGGCGAGACCCCGGCCGCCGTCGTCCACGGCGACGCGGTCCCCGACGCCGCCGCCGTCGTCGCCCACTGCCGGAACAGGCTGGCGGGCTACAAGGTGCCCCGCTACGTGATCCACCGGGCAGAACCGCTGCCCCGCATGGCCAGCGGGAAGATCGCCCGCCGCCGGGTCCGCGATCTGTACCCCGACGTCCTCCACACCCACCACCGAGTCCGCGAGGAGTCGCGATGAAGAGCAGGGCCGCACTGCTGATGGAGGTCCCCGGCAAGTGGGAGGTCCACGAGGTGGACATCGACGGGCCCCGTGCGAACGAGGTCCTGCTGGGCTACGCGGCGTCCGGGCTCTGCCACTCCGACGAGCACCACGCGACCGGGGACAGCGCCACCCAGGTGCTGCCCTACTGCGGCGGGCACGAGGGGGCGGGCGTCGTCGAGGCCGTCGGCCCGGGGGTGACCACCCTGAAGGTCGGTGACCACGTGGTCACCTCGTTCCTGCCGGGCTGCGGTCGCTGCCGCTGGTGCGCGAGCGGGATGCAGAACCTCTGTGACCTGGGGGCCCTGATCGGGCGCGGCGCCATGCTCGACGGCACCTTCCGGATGCACCACCAGGGCCGCGACGTGGCGCAGGCGTCCTTCGTGGGCACGTTCTCCGAGTTCGGTGTCGTACCCGAGCACTGCTGCATCCCCATCGGCACGGACATCCCGCTGACCACCGCGGCCCTGGTCGGCTGCGGGGTACCGACCGGCTGGGGCTCCGCCGTCAACGCGGGTGGTGTCCGGCCCGGCGACGTCGTGATCGTCATGGGGACCGGAGGGCTCGGGATCAACGCCGTGCAGGGTGCCGCGCACGCCGGTGCCGTCCGCGTGGTCGCCGTCGATCCCCTGCCGAACCGGCGCGCGAGCGCACTGTCCTTCGGCGCGACCGACGCGCTGGGGTCGATGGAGGAGGCCACCGAGCTCGCCCGCTCGCTGACCAACGGGCAGGGCGCGGACGTCGCGGTCGTGACCACCAGCACGCTCAAGGGCACCTACATCGCCCAGGCCTTCGACGCCGTGCGGAAGGACGGCACCGTGGTCGCCACCGCGGTTCCCGGCCGCGACGCCGGCGCGGTCCCGCTCGACCTCGCCCAGCTGCCCATGTACCAGAAGCGCATCCAGGGCTGCCTCTACGGCTCCTGGTCACCGGCGCAGGCCGTCCCGGCGCTGCTCGACCTCTACCGCGCGGGCGCACTCAAGCTCGACGAGCTCGTCACCCGCACCTTCACCCTCGACGAGATCAACGAGGGGTACGCCGCGATGTACGACGGCAGCACCCTGCGCAGCGTGGTGGTCCACTCCTCCTGATCCCGCCCGCGGGCCTGTCCCCCGCGCGACCGGCGCAGCGATCCGGTGTCCCGGGGCGACCGTCCCCGGACAGATGACGGACTTCGTCGTTTGTCTCGTACACTGCGGTCGTTCCCCGGCGACGACGCGAGGAGACCGGCCATGCCGCGGTCACGCACGATCAGCGACGAGATCCACGTCGAGGCCTCCCCCGAGGCGCTCTGGCGGCTCGTCGCCGACCCGGCCCGCTACCCGGAGTGGAGCCCGGAGAACACGGGGGCCACGCTCCCGGCCGGCTCCACCCCGGCGGTCGGCGACGCCTTCGTCGGCAGCAACCGCCGCGGGCCGCTGCGGTGGACCACGCGCTGCGTCGTCACCGAGGTCGAGCCCGGGCGCCGCTTCGGGTTCTCGGCCCACGACTGGGGTCTGCGGTCCCCGTCGCTCCGGATCCGCAACGCGGCCTGGCGGTACCAGCTCGAACCGGACGGCACCGCCACCCGGGTCCGTCTCACGTGGACCGACGAGCGCCCCTGGCCGGACGTCGTCGCCGCCGTCGTGGACCGGATCGTGACCGGCGGCCACACGTTCGCGGAGTTCCAGCGCGACAACATCGGCCGGTCGCTCGCCGGCCTGCGGCGGGTCGCGGAACGGACCGGCTGACGTGGCCGTCGACCTGCTCCGCCGCACCGGCCGCGACCTCGACGACCTGCAACGGCGGCTGGGTGGCTGGCTGCGGTCGCACGGTGCCCTCGACGGCGTCCTGGCCGTCGAGCGGGCCCGCCCGGCCGAGGGCGCGGGCACCGCGAACGAGACGGTCCTGGCCGAGTGCCGCACCACCCGGGGCACCCGCGGGATCGTCGTGCGGCTGACGGTCCCGGAGGCGGCCGCCTACCTCGATCCCGACCTGGAGCGGCAGGCGGCGGCGCTGCGGTGGGTCGCCGCGCACACCGCGGTGCCGGTGCCCGCCGTGTACGGCGTCGACCCCACCGGCGAGGTCCTCGGTGCCCCGTTCCTGGTGACCGAGCGGGTGGCCGGGTTCGTCCCGCCCGACTACCCGAACTACAACACCGCGGGTCCGCTGCACGACCTGACCGCGGACGCGCGGCGCGCGCTCTGGCAGGACGCGCTCGACCAGATGTGCCGGCTGCACCGGGCCGACGTGTCCACCGTGGACTTCCTGGAGCCGGGGCCGGAGCCGCTGGTGCGGTACTGGGAGCGGATGGCGGAGTGGGTCGGTGAGCGGGCGCCGCTCGGGCCGCTGGCGGGCGTCCGCGACTGGGTGCGCGCGCACGTCCCGGCCGACGCGCCCGCCGGCCTGTCCTGGGGCGACGCCCGGCTGGGCAACATGCTGTTCGCCGGGACCCGGTGCACCGCGGTGCTGGACTGGGAGATGGTCTCGCTCAGCGGCCCGACGGTCGACCTCGCCTGGTGGCTGATGTTCGACCGCAACCACAGCACCGACGCCGGCGTCGACCGCCTGCCCGGGCTCGGGACGCGCGACGAGACGCTCGACCGCTGGCGGGCAGGCACCGGCCTGCCGGTCGTGGACCTGCGCTGGCACGAGGTGTTCGCCCTGTTCCAGCTCGCGCTGCTGCGGGCCGGGGCGTTCGCCGACCGCGCCCGCGCCGGGCTGCCGGTCCCCGGCGACGACGACCCCCGCAGCGTCCGCAGGCTGCTGGACCGGATCGACGCGCGTCTGGAGGACCCCGCGTGAGCTACACCCCCGAGGACCACCACCGGCACCACCCCGACGGTGACGTGCCGGGCTGGCAGGAGTCCTGGCTTACCTCCTGGTACGACCCGCTCACCCGCTCCGGCAGCTACCACCACGTCGACTTCCAGCCCGCACGCGGGCGCGCATGTGTGCAGAGCTGGGTCGCCCGCGGCGGCGAGGTGCTGGAGCGCTACCAGTCGCTCAACGTCCCGATGGACGATTACGACCCCGCGGAGTTCCGGGCCGGCCCGCTGGACGTGAGCACCACGGTCCCGCTGCGCGAGTACACGACCCGCCTGCCGCAGGTGGAGCTGGCCTTCACCGGGTTCACCGAGCCGCTGGCGCCCCGCGGGAACACCATCTCGGACTACCGCTCCCCCGGGACCGGTCACTACGAGGTCTTCGGGCGGGTCGCCGCGACGTTCCCGGACGGCGGCACCGCCACCGCGTTCGCCTTCCACGACCACTCCTGGGGCCCGCGCGACTACGGCGACCTCGCCGCGACCTACCGCTGGGGGCACCTGACCTTCGGGAGGACCTGTTCGCCGTCGTCTACGCCATGACCAGCGACCGGCGCGGCCGCGGGGACTACGGCTACGTCGTCGACGGCGGCGTGCGGCACGGCGTCGTCCGGGTGGCCGACCGGATGACGATCGCGGAGGACGGGCACACCCCGCTCTCCGCCCGGCTGCAGGTGTGGACCGACTCCGGGCACGGCTACGAGTTCACCGGCGAGACCGACCTCTCGGGGGTGTCCACCCACGACGGTGGGCACTTCGCCACCGAGACCTACGGGACCTGGCGCTGCGGCGGGCGGCTGGGCAGCGGGCACCTCGCCGTCCGGGAGCGTGCCTCCCCATCGCCCGAGCACCGGGCGTGGCTGTCCGCCCACGAGCACGGCACCGGGTCGTGAGCCCTCAGCGGACCTTCGGGAAGCGCTCGGGCGCGTCGGCGTAGACCGCACGCAGGTCGCGCTTGGCGATCTTCCCGCTCGCCATCCGCGGCAGCGGCCCGTCGTGGGTGATCACGTAGCGGGGCACCTTGTAGTCGGCGAGGCGCTCGTTGCAGAACGCGACCAGGTCGGCCGGGGCCAGGTCCCCGTCGACGTGGACGACGGCGGCCGACGTCTCGCCGAACTTCGCGTCGGGCACCGGGACGACGGCCACCTCGATCACCCCGGGGACCTGGGCGATCACCGTCTCCAGCTCGGCCGGCGAGATCTTCAGGCCGCCGGAGTTGATCATCTCGCCCATCCGGTCGACGTAGGTGAGCAGGCCCTCGGCGTCGAGCGTCCCGAGGTCGCCGGTGTGCAGCCAGCCGCCCCGCAGCGCCTGCTTCGTCGCCTCCTCGTTGCGCCAGTAGCCGGGGAACATGCCGGGCCCGCGCATGACGATCTCCCCGACCTCGCCCACCGCGCAGTCCCGGCCGTCCGGATCGACGACCCGGATGCGGGTGAAGGGCCCGCCCCAGCCGCACTTGTCGGGATGCCGCAGCGCTCCCTCCGCCGACATCGCGGTGGCGGTGCCGCCGATCTCGGTCTGCCCGTAGAGCTGGCGGAGCGCGACCCCGCGCGGGCGCCACTTCTCGAGCAGCGGCACCGGGACCCTGGCACCGCCGACCCACGCGGTCGTGAGGTGGTCCAGCCGTGCCCGCTCGAACCCGGGCACCCGCGAGATCTGCTCGAAGAGGATCGGCGGGCCGGTGAAGGTGGTGATCCGGGCTTCCTGCAGCACCTCCAGCGCCCGGGGCGGGTCGAAGCCCGGCTGCAGGTACATCGTCCCGCCCTGCACGAGGCTCCGGGAGAGCCCCCACACGACGCCCGCCGCGGTGAACATCGGCAGGACGAGCAGGACGCGCAGGTCGTTGGGCCCGACCTGCTCGCCCAGGGACCACTCGTGCATGATCCCGGCGATCGTGCGGTGGGTGAAGACGACGCCCTTCGGCGTGCCCGTCGTGCCGCTGGTGAAGACGATCGAGGTCGGGTCGTCGGGCTCGGCCCCGAACGCCGGGGCCGGCTGGTGCCCGCCGCCGCGGGCGCCCGTGACGGCGTCGTCGAGCCCGAGGACGGTGAACTCCGGCCCGGAGCGCCGCACCTCCTCCAGCAGCGGCAGGTGGGCGGCGTCGCCGAACACGACAGCGGGCTCGCAGAGCGACACCAGTGCCCCGAGCTCGGCGGCGAGGAAGCGCTGGTTGAACCCGCAGACCACGGCCCCGGTCTTCCAGGCGGCGACCGCCGCGACGCACCACTCGAGGCTGTTGGTGCCCACGATCCCGACGCGGTCGCCCCGCGCCACGCCGTGCCCGCGCAGGACCGCCGCGACGCCGTCGGCCCAGGCGTCGAGGTCGGCGTAGGTCAGGACGTCGCCGTCGAGGTCGACGGCGGGATGGTCCGGGACCGTGCGCACCCACCAGGTCAGGGCGTCGACGACGGTGCCGCTCACGGGATCCTCCAGGGCGTGGTGGGACGGACGGGTCCGGGGCGCCGGCGGACCGGCGCCCCGGGGAGTGTCAGGAGAACAGCGGGGTCATGTCCTCGGTGAGGTTCACGGTCTTCAGCTCGTAGTACGACTCGACGGCCTCCGCACCGGTGTCCCGGCCGACGCCCGAGCACTTCACCCCGCCGAACGGCGCCTCGGTGTTGTAGGTGAAGGAGTTGACGCTAAAGGTGCCGGTCCGGACCCGGCGGGCGACGTCGGCCGCCCGCTGCGGGTCGGCGGTGAACACGGCGCCGTGCAGCCCGTACTCGGAGTCGTTCGCGATTGCGATCGCCTCGTCGACGGTCTCGTAGCGGATGACCGACGCGACCGGGCCGAAGATCTCCTCCTGCGCGATCCGCATCCCGTTCTCGACGCCGGTGAAGACGGTGGGCTGGATGAAGGCGCCCTTCTCCAGCCCGGCCGGCACCCCGCCGCCGGTGGCGACCGAGGCGCCCTCGGCCTTGCCCGCCTCGACGTAGCCGAGCACCCGCTCCTGCTGGCGCTTCGACACCAGCGGGCCCATGGTCGTTGCCGGGTCGAAGGGGTCGCCGACCACGAACGACTCGGCGGTGGCCACGAGGGCGCCGACGACCTCGTCGTAGCGGCCGCTCGGCACCAGCACCCGGCTGTAGGCGGCGCAGACCTGGCCGGTGTTGAAGAACGAGCCGGTCGCGAGGCCGGTCATGGTCGTGGTGAGGTCGGCGTCGTCGAGCACGATCGCCGCGGACTTCCCGCCGAGCTCCAGCTGCAGGCGCTTGAAGCTCCCGCCGCACTCTTGCCCGATCTGGCGACCGGCCGCCGTTGACCCGGTGAAGCTGACCTTGTCCACACCCGGGTGTGCGACGAGGGCACGCCCGGCGTCGCGGTCGCCGGTGACGTAGTTGAACACCCCGGCCGGGACACCGGCCTCGACCAGCGCCTCGGCGATGTAGTACGCGTCGAGCGGGGTCTCGGGCGCGGGCTTGTAGACCACGCTGCACCCGCTGACCAGCGCCGGCCAGATCTTCGAGACGGCCATGTTGAACGGGCCGTTCCACGGCGCGATCGAGGCGACGACGCCGACCGGTTCCTTCACGACGGCCGCCGGCCCGTACATGGTCTGCCGGACCTCGGAGAGCGGGCTGTCGCGTGCCACGTCGAGGAAGTACTTCCCGACGGCCAGTGCGCCGGGGATCTGCATCCCGGCGAAGGCGGTGGGGAGCCCCATCTCCGCGGTCACCAGCCTGCCGATCTCGTCGAGCTTCGGCTCGATCAGGCCGAGCGCGCGCTCGAGCACCTCGGCCCGCTCGGCGACCGGCCGCAGCCGCCACACGCCCTCGTCGAACGAGCGGCGGGCCGCGCGCACGGCGGCGTCGACGTCGTCGGCGTTGGCGTCGGGGGCCTCGCCGATCACCTCGTCGGTGGAGGGCGACACGACGGGGATCCGTACCGACGACGCCGGCTTGCGCCACTCGCCGTCGATCAGCAGTTCGTCACGGACGTTCACGACGTCTTCCTTTCAGCGGTTGAGGTAGCCGGCGTCGACCGGGAAGGTCACGCCGGTGACGTAGCGGGCCTCGTCGGAGGCCAGGTAGACCAGCGCGTTGCTGACGTCGACGGGCTCGATGAGCGGGACCGGCATCGGGTTCTGGTAGTTCGGGCTGCCCGCGATCTCGGGGAACCGCTCGACGAACTCGCCGTAGGCCGCGTTGGCGACCATCGGCGTGTCCACGCCCGTGGGGTGCACGGTGTTAACCCGGATGGAGTGCTTCGCGAGCTGCGAGGCGTAGAGCCGCATCAGGCCGACGACGCCGTGCTTGGCCGCGGAGTAGGCCGCCTGCCCGGGCAGGGTGTTCAGCCCGATGCTGGACAGGCCCGCCGCGGAGCTGGTGATCAGGATCGACCCGCCGCGGTCCCGTTCGATCATCGACGGGAGGCAGACCTCCACCGTCTGCCAGACCCCGGTGAGCAGCGTGTCGATGCCGTCGAACCAGGCCTGGCGCTGCTCGCCCTCGTTGATCACCGGCATGATCCCGGCGTTCGGCAGCACGGTGTCGACGTGCCCGAACTCCCGGACGCCCGCCTCGTGGGCGGCCTCCAGCGCGGCCCGGTCGCGCACGTCGGCGACCCGGGCCACGATCCGTCCGCCCGCGGCCTCGACGAGCGCGACGGTCTCGTCGAGGTCCTCCTTGGTCGCCATCGGGTAGAAGACGGTGGGGATCTGCTCGCAGATGTCCACCGCGACGATGGCGGCGCCCTCCTCGGCGAGCCGGACGGCGTGTGCCCGCCCCTGCCCCCGCGCGGCCCCGGTGATGAAAGCGACCTTGCCCTCGAGCCTGCCCATGGACGGCACCCCTTCGATCGAACGGCCGGGGCCACAGCGGGACCACACCCCCGGCCCCGTCACCGCGAGTGCGCGAAGCCTATTGGCGTTAGGTGAAGCGTGTCCACGACCACGTCGGCGACCTGCGGATGACCGATCCGGTCACGCGTGGAGGCGACGCGACAGCGCGGGGAGCCCGTGCAGGAGACCGCCCCGGTCGGCGCGCCAGACGGCGTGGGTCTCCAGCCGCTCGCGGTCGTCCTCGAAGGGGAGCAGGAGCACCGGCTCCTGGAGGAACACGTTGCGGGTCGCCCCGAACCGGGCACCGCACATCGTGAAGGCCTCACCCGCCGAGACCATCGGCACCAGCTCGGCGTGCGCGGCCTGCACCGGCAGCCGGCCCGCGACACCGTGCCGGGCGAGCAGGGTGTCGGCCGCGTGCGCGACGAACGGGGCCGACGACGCCTTCAGGGAGGTGTAGGGCAGGTGCGCGAGCTCGGCGAGCCGCAGCGAGTCCCGCCCGTCGAAGCCGATCCCCTGCGCCACGACGACCCGGACCGGCTGGGACTCCACGACGACCGACGACAGCCGCGGGTCGTCGACGCGGCCGTGGACGAAGGCCAGGTCCACCTCGCCCTTGAGCACGGCCCGCACGAGCGGGGCGGTGCTGGCGGGCCGCTGCCGCAGGACGAGCCCCGGGCGCTCGGCGCGGACCAGGGTGAGGAACCGGGAGCGCAGGTCCGGCGACACCTCGGGCGCGGTCCCGACGGTGACGACCGTCTCCCGCGACGCCGCCGGGGGGAGCAGCCCGGGGAGGGCGTCGACGCGCTCGACGATCCCGCGTGCCTCGTCGACGAGTGCCCGGCCGGCGTCGGTCAGCGTGACGCGGTGGTAGTCGCGGACGAACAGCTGCACACCGAGCTCGCCCTCCAGGTCCCGCACCCGCCTGCTGAGCGGGGAGGTGGCCATGCCGAGCCGCTCGGCCGCGCGGGAGAAGCTCGCCTCCTCGGCCACGGCCACGAAGTACCGGAGATGTCGGACCTCCACGGCCGGAGCATCGCCTCGGGGCGGGCCGTTTGTCCACTTCCCCCCCCGCAACCTATACATGTTAGGTTGCGGGGGCACCGGCGAGCGAGGGAGTGGCGCAGCAGAGATGGATCTCCAGTGGTCAGCGGCCGATCTCGCCTTCCGGGACGAGGTCCGCGCGTTCCTCGACGAGAAGCTCACCCCGGACCTGCGCCGGGCCGGCCGGCTGATGACGAGCGTGTACGCCGACCACGAGGCGAGCATGCGGTGGCAGGCGGTCCTCCACGAGCGCGGCTGGGCCGCCCCGGCCTGGCCGGTGGAGCACGGCGGCTGCGACTGGACGCTCACCCAGCACTACATCTTCTCCCGCGAGTCGGTCCTCGCCGGAGCGCCGCCGTTGTCGCCGATGGGGATCTCGCAGGTCGCCCACGTGATCGTCGAGTTCGGGACGCCCGAGCAGCAGGCGTACTTCCTCCCCCGGATCCTGAGCGGCGAGATCTTCTTCTGCCAGGGGTACTCCGAGCCGGAGGCGGGCTCCGACCTCGCCTCCCTGTCGATGTCCGCCGTCGTCGACGGCGACGACCTCGTCTGCACCGGCAGCAAGATCTGGACCACCCACGCCCACGAGGCGAACTGGATGTTCTGCCTGGTCCGGACGAGCCGGACCGGGAAGAAGCAGCAGGGCATCACGTTCCTCCTGATCGACATGACCTCGCCGGGCATCGAGGTCCGGCCGCTGGTCATGACCTCCGGGGAGCAGATCCAGAACCAGGAGTTCTTCGACGGGGTGCGGGTGCCGCTGTCGAACGTGATCGGCTCGGTCGACGACGGCTGGACCGTCGCGAAGTACCTGCTCGAGTTCGAGCGGGGCGGCGCGGCGGTCGCGCCCGGGCTGCAGGTGACGGTCGGGGAGGTGGCGCGCGCCGCGAGCGGTCAGCCAGGCCCGGACGGGCGCCCGCTGATCGACTCACCGGACTTCGCGGCGAAGCTGGCCGAAGCCCGCATCCGGATCGACGTCTTCGAGATCCTGGAGTTCCGGGTCCTCTCGACGGCGGCCGAGGGCGGCAACCCGGGGACGGCGTCGTCGATGCTGAAGATCCTCGGCACCGAACTCAGCCAGACCCTGACCGAGCTGCTGCTGGAGGCCGCCGGCCCGCGCGGGCACGCCTACCAGCCGCACGCGACCCGACCCGGCGGCCCGGTCGCGGGCTTCGTCCCACCGGCGGACGGCTACCTCAGCGGCGAGGAGTGGCAGGCGGTCGCGCCGCTGCGCTACCTCAACGACCGAGCCGGGACGATCTACGCGGGCAGCAACGAGATCCAGCGCAACATCATCGCGAAGGCGGCTTTGGGGCTCTAGATGGACTTCCAGTTGACCTCGGAGCAGGAACAGCTCCGCGACACGCTCGCCGGTTTCCTCGCGGCCCGCTACGACCTCGCGCGCAGCCGCGAGATCGCCGGGTCGGACGCCGGGTGGCAGCCCGCGATCTGGCAGGCGTTCGCCGACGACCTCGGGATCCTCGGCGCGGCACTGCCGGAGGACGCCGGTGGCTCGGGCGGCGGCCCGGTCGAGGTCATGGTCGTCGCGGAGCAGCTCGGCCGCGCGCTCGTCGTCGAGCCCTATGTGGACACGGTGGTGCTCGGTGGCGGCGTGTTCGGCCGCGCGGGCGCGACCGACGTGCTGAAAGGTGTCGCCGCCGGCTCGGTCCGCATCGCACCGGCGCTGGCCGAGCCGGGATCGGGGCACACCGCGCACGACGTGTCGCTCACGGCCCGCCGCTCGGGCGGCGGCTGGGTGCTGAGCGGCGCGAAGGTCGTCGTCCCCGGGGTGCCGCAGGCCACCCACCTGCTCGTCAGCGCCCGCACCTCGGGCGGGCGGCGCGGGCTCGACGGGATCTCGCTGTTCGCCGTGCCGGTCGACGTCGACGACCCGCCGGCCGGGCTGCGGATCGCCCCCTTCCGGACCGTCGACGACCGGCACGCCGCGGACCTCGTGTTCGACGACGTCCGGCTGCCCGCCACCGCGCTGCTCGGCGTGGAGGACCGCGGCTGGGACCTGCTCGCGCCCGCACTCGACGAGGCGGTCGCCGCGGTGTGCGCCGAGGCGGTCGGATGCCTGCGGACGGTGCTCGCCGACACCGTCGCCTACGCGCGGGAGCGCCGGCAGTTCGGGCAGCCGATCGGGTCGTTCCAGGCGCTGCAGCACCGGATGGTCGACATGCACATGGAGGTGGAGCAGGCAGTCTCGGCCACCTACCTGGCGACGCTGCGGCTGGGCTCGGAGCCGGCCGAGCGGGCGCGGGCCGTGTCCGCCGCCAAGGTGACGGTGAGCCGCGCGGCGCGGTTCGTGGGGCAGAGCGCGGTCCAGCTGCACGGCGGGATGGGGATGACCCAGGAGCTCGCGGTCGGGCACTACTTCAAGCGGCTCACCGCGATCGAGTACGAGTTCGGCTCCGCCGACCAGCACAGGGCCCGCTACACGCGTCTGTCTCGCAACTGATCCCATGATCACCGGACGGCTCCGCGGAGCGGACCGGACCCGTCGGCACGCTGAGCACCAGTGCTACTGCCGGATTGGTACCACGACGATCACGTCGCTGCGCGGGGAGAGGACCCGTTCGAGGACGTCACTGTCGACGGTGGAGTGCTCGACCCGTCTGGCGACACATCCCCCGTGTCACGGGCTCTGGGCCTCTGCTGTCCGCAGTCGCCGGTCCATCGGAACCGCCTCGGCGACCACCGGCGACGGGCGGCAACAGGCAGTTCCCGCACGTGCATCTCTAGTCGGCCCGCATCGTGGAACTCACCGGCGCTGTCCAGATCCCCACCAGCGCGTCGACGAGGCCGGTGGCGGCTCCGTCCCAGGATGACCGTGGGGTGGGCAGCCCCTCCGCCAGTGCCCTCTCCCGCTCCGCGAAATGATGCACGAGCAATTGCCGGCAGATGTCGCCGCGTTCGAGTCGCACCTCGGGTGGGAGTGTCGGCAGTGCCGCGTTCAGACCGTCGAGAACGGTGGTCAGCGACCGGGACCCGAGCGATTCCCTCACCATGATTTCGCGGAGCCCGGGATCGGTCATGATCTGCGCCCCGAATCGGGCGTACCAGGTCGGCGCCCCCCGCTCGGCGAGGTGCTCGGCGACCGGACGCACAAGGCAGTCCACCCACCTACGCACGTCCGGCGCGGAACCGAGAGCAGCCACCATCGCCTCGCGCCGCGCGTCCATCTCTGCGGCATGCCGCCGAATCAGCGCCCGCACAAGGTCGGCCTTCGTGCCGAAGTGGTAGCCGACGACGGTGTTGTTGCCCTGCCCCGCCGCCTCGGCGACGGAACGGTTCGACACCGCACGCACCCCATGCTCGGCGAAGAGCCGCTCCGCCGCGTCCAGGATGCGTTCGCGGGTCACCCCCGCCCGGTCCACGTACTGCCGGTCCACTCTGCTCATGACCTCTCCCTCGCCACCAACAGTCAACTCCCCGCACTTGATTCAGTCAATTGATTGACTTAGCGTCCATCGCATGACCCGTCCCGTCACGGCGCCCGGCTCCCCGCCGGGAGGGCCCGTCCCCGGCGAACGCGCCCCGGCGCTGGTCGCCGTCCTCGCCGCGGCCGGCATCGTGGTCTCGCTGCAGCAGACCGTGGTGATCCCGCTGGTCCCGCTGTTCCCGCGGCTACTCGGCGCAGACCCGGCCGATACCGCATGGATCGTCACCGCCACCCTGCTCGCGGGCGCGGTCGCGGTCCCTGTCGTGGGCCGGCTCGCCGATATGGTCGGCAAGCGCCGCATGCTCCTGGTGTCTGGGTGTGCTGGTCTCCGGCTCGGTCGTCGCCGCGCTCAGCACCTCCCTGGTTCCGCTCGTCGTGGGCCGGGCGCTGCAGGGACTCGCCGCGGGCGTCGTCCCCTTGGGCATCAGCCTGATGCGCGACCTGCTACCGGCCGAGCGGGTCGGGTCGGGCACCGCGACGATGAGCGCCTCGCTCGGCGTCGGCGGCGCACTGGGCCTGCCGCTCTCGGCACTGGTCGTGCAGGCCGCAGACTGGCACGCACTGTTCTGGACAGCCGCCGCGCTGGGGACCCTCGTCACCGCCCTCGTCGGGAGCCTGGTGCCGGAGTCGCCTCAGCGCACCGGCGGCCGATTCGATCTGCCCGGGGCACTGCTGCTCTCGGTCGCGCTGGTCACGCTGCTGCTGGCCGTGTCGAAGGGTGGTGACCCGGGCTGGGCCGGGGCGGTGACGCTGTCGTTGGCCGGGGCCGCCGCCGTCGCGCTCGTCGGGTTCGGCCTGCGTGAGCTGCGCACCCCCGACCCGTTGATCGACCTGCGGGTCAGCCGTCGCCGGCCGCTGCTGCTCACCAACATCGCCTCGGCCGTGTTCGGCTTCTCGATGTTCGCCATGTCGCTGGTGTTCCCACAGCTGTTGCAACTGCCGAAGGAGACCGGCTACGGGCTGGGGCAGTCGATCCTGGTCGCCGGGCTGGTCCTGGCCCCCGGGGGACTCTGCATGATGGCGATGTCGCCGATCTCGGCGCGGATCAGCGCCGCTCGGGGCCCGCGGACCACGCTGATGATCGGCGCAGTCGTCGTGGCCACCGGGTACGGGCTGGGAGCGGCGTTCCACACCGCGATCTGGCAGCTCGTGCTCAGCTCGGTCGTCATCAGCTCCGGGGTCGGCCTCGCCTACGGGGCCATGCCCGCTCTGGTCATGGCGGCTGTGCCGGTCACACAGACCGCGGCCGCCAACAGCCTCAACAACCTGATGCGCGCCATCGGGCTGTCCACTGCCGGCGCCGTCGCGGGTGTGCTGCTGGCCCGCATGACGACAACCGTGGACGGCGTCGCCGTCCCGTCCGAGGCCGCCTTCCTCGTCGTGATGCTGCTCGGCGCCGGCTCCGCCCTCGTCGCCGTCGCAATCACCGCCGCGATCCCGCGTCGACCCGCCACCAACCCCGTCCGAGAGGACCACTCGTGACCACCGCCGACCTCGACCTGCAACGCACCGACTTCGGGCCCGCCCCCGCCGCAGAGGCGCTGCGCGACCAGCCCCTGCGCCGCGTGCCGACCCCGTTCGGCCCGCAGGCGTGGATGCTGACCCGCCACGCCGACGTCCGCCGAATGCTCGGCGACGCCGATTCCTTCCGTAACGGGTGGACCCCCGCCGACCTGGAAGGCTCCCCCGGCCGCGACCCCCGCCAGCTCTCCGGAGACCGCAGCGGCAACCTGCTCTCGCTCGACCCGCCCGACCACACCCGGCTACGCCGTCTACTCACCCCCGAGTTCACAGTGCGCCGGATGCGCCGCCTCGAACCGCGCATCGCGCAGATCGTCGACGACCATCTCGACGCGCTCGCACGAACCGGCCCGCCCGCCGACCTGGTCACCCACTACGCGCTCCCCATCCCGTCCCTGGTCATCTGCGAGCTACTCGGCGTGCCACCGACCGACCAGGCAGAATTCCAGACCCGCACCGCCAGCCAGCTCGACACCACCACAGGTGAACAGGAGCGGGTCACGCTCGCCGCCGAAGCGCTGGCCTACATGCAGGACCTCGTCTCCCGCGCCCGACGCGACCCCGGCGAGGACCTGATCGGGATGCTGATCCGCGAGCACGCCGAAACCCTCACCGACGCCGAGCTCGTCGGCGTCGCCAACCTACTGCTGGTCGCCGGCCACGAGACCACCTCCAACATGCTCAGCCTCGGCACCCTCGCACTGCTGCGCCACCCCGAGCAGCTCGCCCTGGTCCGTGACGAACCCGAGGCCGTGCCCGCCGCCGTCGAGGAGCTGCTGCGCTGGCTGTCGATCGTCAACTCCGGCTCGCCACGCCTGGCCGCACGGGACGTGGAGATCGGCGGTACGACGATCCGTCGCGGAGAGCTCGTCTTGTTCCACCTGCCCGCCGCGAACCGCGACCCCGAGATCACCGAGCAACCCGGACGCCTCGACATCACCCGCCCATCGACCAACCACGTCGCGTTCGGGCACGGCATCCATCACTGCCTGGGCGCCCCATTGGCCCGGATGGAGATGAAGGTCGCGTTCCCGGCGCTGCTGCGCCGGTTTCCGAAACTCCGACTGGCCGTCGACGACGATGATGTCGCCTGGGCCGGACACAAAGCGATCTTCGGGCTCGAGAGACTCCCCGTCATGTGGTGATTCACGGGACCGGCGCCCACGACGGGTGAAGAGCCCGGAGGGGCCGGAGGGGCCGTCATCCCGACCCTCCCATGTCGACCTGTGGCTCGGACAGGCCTCGCCGACCCAACGAAGACGGCGTGCGCCGTGCGCAACCGACACATGGTAGAGGCGACGATCCAATCGACCGACATGTCGGCGTCGTCAGATGCTCGTCGGTGAACGCACCTCCCGCCCGTTGCAGCCCCTCACGCCCGACCCGCTCGGTGGCCGGGCGGCCGCGGGCGACAGTGCGCCACCCCGCAGGGTGAGCGCCGCCTCGGACACCAGCACCACCTCCCCCGCGCACGACAGGACCCGGCAGGTGGTGACCTCGCAGGCGGCGAACCAGGCAACCGCACGCGCAGCACGACGGTGGTGGCGGCTGTTTCGTCGTCGTGGATCTCGGCATAAGCGATGCGCGAGTGATCGTCGAGGACGGTGTGCACGAACACCATCCCCATCTTCGCCCGGTCTCCGGACGCGCCGGGGTCCACGGTGACCGGCAGGCCGACTCGGCGCTCTACACGATCACGATCGCCCGCCTTCGACTCGTCTTCGCCGCGGCCGGGGTCGCTATGTCGGCGACCCTCTACGAACCCGCGTTCGCGCTCACCGCAGCCTGGTTCGAGGAGCCTCCCGTGCCCGCGCGGTCGCCGTCGTCACCCTGCTCGGCGGGCTGGCCGCGACGATCTTCATCCCGCTGGCCGGCGTGCTCGCGCCCCACCTCGGCTGGCGTGCGGCGCTGCTGGCGCTGGCCGCGGTCGTCGCGCTGACCACGCTCCCGCTGCAGCTCGTTCTGCTGCGCGCCGGGCAGTGGACGGCACGAGGCCATGATCAGCTGAGCCGCGATCAACACCATAACCCGCCGACTCGCCCGGGAAGGCCCCGCCACTCGACAGCAACGCCGCAGGTTCACACCCACAAGTTGATCGTCTCAAACACACCCTTGCGGAAGGAGACCTGATCCACGGCTCCCATGTGTGGCAAGACGATCGCGACACTTGTCGAGCGCAAAACGCGTTTCACCACCCTTGTCCCGCTACCCTCCGGTCATTCCGCAACTGCGGTAGCGGGCCCGGACTCTTCCTGTATCGGACCGGCAAGGATGCCCTCGAGAGTGCTGCGCAGCTCATCCGGTACTCGCTCGATTGCGCGGGATGCGGAGATCTCCACCTCGATCGTCGCGTTCTCGGCGGACGTGAACCGTTCGAGCTCTGCCCCATACAGGAGAGTCAGGAAAGCCAACGACCCGAGGACTGGTCGAGGCATGTCGAGTGTCACCCACTCGTCGCTGTCTGCGGCACGGGTGTGAAGCGCGCCGTGACGGGCGACGGTCTCCGCGCGGCTCCCGGTGTCGGAGCCGTCGAGATCGGGCATCTCGAAACGGGTGCGTGAGTGGGCCACACCGTCACGTGGGCTGACGTAGGCGTTGTCGGTCGTCTGGATGCCTGCGACGGCATGGACGATCGAAGCCTCCAAGGCTTCCGCGGAGAGGGTCGCATCCAGTGCGTCGTTCAGGGTGGGCATCGTGCCTCCTTGTCCTGGCGGGGTGACGGCCTACGAAGACCCGCGACCTCGAGTGAGATGGTCAAGCCATGCAGCGTGTTGCCGATAGGCGGTTCGGCCCTGCAGCGTCAGAGTCAGCACTGAGCCTTTTTCAACCTGCCGTTCCGGCAGCTCAGGGGCCTGGTTGTGTGGGTGCAGACGCCGAGCTAGCGAGCCGGTGACCTGTGCAGCTGTGGTCAGAGCAGTTGCGCTGCAACCTTCGCGATCTCCTGACGCAGAAGCTCGCTGGTCAGGTTGAAAAAGGCTCACTGTCACCGGTCGCTGACGGTCGCCCACCTGTTCAGCATGCTTCAACTGATCGACGTATCCAGCATCCGCCAGCACACGCACATTCTTCGACAGATGCGAGTCGGTGATGCCCAGTTCTGCCTGCACTTCTGCGAATCTCAGCGAATCGGCGGCGGCGAGGATGGCACAGACCTGCAACCGGATCAGTGAGCCTTTCCCAGTAGTGGGGAGCGGCTGGCGGCGACACGCCGGGGGCGTGGAGGTGCTCAACGAGGGTGCGGGACCCCAGTAGAAGAGATCGGTCCGCTCAAAGATCGACTCACCACCGAGGTCCCGCGTGCCCGATCCTGTCACCTACACCGCCGTGCTCCCGATCGGGGAGCCCACCGCGTCCATGTTGTCGCGGCTGTTGGCCGAGGAACGCCTCCGGCGCGGGACCCGGCGCGGGCGTCGGGCGCTGGACTGTGACCGCCACGCGGTGCTGGTGCTGCGCTGGTTCCTCGACGCGACCCGGGTCGCCCAGCTCGCCGCCGACAACCAGCTGAGCCTGTCGAGTACCTACCGCTACCTGCACGAAGGCATCGACGTTCTGGCCGCCGCCGCGCCTGGACTGCCCGGCGCGCTGCTCGCGGCCCGCACCGCCGGGCACACCCACGTTCACCTCGACGGCACCGTGATCCACACTGACCGCTCCCGCACTCCCGGACCGACCCCGGGAGTGGATCTGTGGTGGTCGGGTAAGCACCACGTCCACGGCGGGAACGTTCAGGTCCTCACCGCGCCTGACGGGTGGCCGTTGTGGACCTCCCCGGTGCGCCCGGGCCGCGAGCACGACACCACCTGCGCCCGCGGTCACCCCGGCCTGCTCGACGCGATCGAGGGCTGGACCGACGACACCCACGTCGTGCTCGCCGACCTCGGCTACGAGGGTGAGAACACCCGCCTGACCTGCCCGTTCAAGACCCCCACCGGCGGCGGACTGTCGGTGGACAAACGCACCGTCAACACGCTGCACTCCGCCGTCAGGGCTGTGGCCGAACGCGGGAACTCCCTGCTCAAGACCACCTTCAAGGCGCTACGCCGGGTCAGCTTCTGCCCCTGGCGGATCGGCGCGATCACCGCCGCCGCGCTCGTCCTGCTCCACGTCGAGCACGACCGAACCACATGATCAACCAGCACCTACTGGGAAAGGCTCAGTGAGTGGATGACCTCGTCGAACACTGTCGATTCCGGCGGCGAACCGGAGCCGGTAGTACTTGCCATGTTGGCAAGCTTGGACTTCACTTGCCAACATGGCAAGTTGTGAGCTGGGTCGAGATCTCCGTGCGGAACCGCTGACCTGGTCGCGGGCACAGGAACGGCTGGACCCTCACCCATCACGCCTAAGTTGACCTGGACGGGATGCAGCGGCTCCTGCACGACGGGCGTCCAGCGGCCCAGTCGGTCGAACACCGGCCAGCCGGTGACCGACGCCGAGAAGCAGCTGACCGAGATCTGGGAGCAGGTGCTGGGTCGCGGCGGCATCGGGGTCTCCGACCGGTTCTTCGACCTCGGAGGCAACTCGCTGCGGGCGATCCAGATCCTGTCCCAGGTGCGCAGTCAGCTGGGCGTGGAGCTGGGGCCGGAGATGCTGTTCGCCCGGCCGACGATCGGCGCGCTCGCGGCGCTGGTGCCTCCGCGCCCAGAGCGCGGTCGAGACCATCACGAGCATCGGCGGTGCCGGACCTACGAACCGGCTCTGCCGCGGCTCTTGCTGCTGGACATCGAACGGACAGCGGTGCAGGCGGAAGCGTTCAACCGCAGCGATCTGCTCGACCTCTACGGCCCGGTCGACCCCGCACGGCTCGAACGCGCGTTCGCCCTCGTGGTGGAGCGACACGAGAGCCTGCGGACGACGTTCGGTGTGCTGGACGGGGAACCGGTGCAGATCGTGCACGAGCCGGGCGTCCTCTCACTCGGGATCGGCGTGCAGGACTTCTCCCACGAGTCCGACCGGCCGAAACCTCCCGCCGGTACGCCGAGCATCGGATCGGCACGCCATTCGACACGGGAACGCAGTCGCGTCCGCGCCGACCTGCTGCGCACCGGGGCCGACGAGTACAGCCCGACCGTCTCGATGAGCCTGTGCCAACCTGATCATGCGTTGGCGATCATGAGAGTCTGAACTGCGGCGATGAGCTCGTCGGCGGCGTTCGGACCGGATCGGATCTTCCGCCGGACCCACCAGTTCGTCAGCTCGTGTCGACGACGGGCTCAGACTGACCCCCTAGCGTCGGCTTGGGATTGACCCCCTCTGCACGACGCTGAGGGGGTGTTGTCGGTGGAGGACTGGGCCGAGATCCGTCGTCTGCATCGGGCCGAGGGTGTCCCGATCAAGGAGATCGCCCGCCGGCTGGGGGTGGCCCGCAACACGGTGCGCTCCGCGTTGCGGGCGCCGGGCCCGCCGAAGCGGGAACGGGGCCCGCGGGGATCGCTGGCGGATGCGGTCGAGCCGCAGGTGCGGGCATTGCTGGCGCAGTTCCCACGCATGCCGGCCACGGTGATCGCAGAGCGGATCGGGTGGGAGCACTCGCTGACCGTGCTCAAGGACCGGATCCGCCAGATCCGCCCCGAGTATGTCGGGATCGACCCGGTCGACCGGGTCGCCTACGCACCGGGCGAGATCACCCAGTGCGACCTGTGGTTCCCCGAGACCACGATCCCCGTCGGCCCAGGCCAGGAACGGGTCCTACCGGTGCTGGTGATGACGCTGGGCTACTCGCGGTTCTTGTCCGCGACGATGATCCCCTCGCGCCAGGCCGGGGACATCCTGTCCGGGATGTGGCAGCTGATCAGCGACGTCGGGCGGGTGACCCGCACGCTGGTCTGGGACCGGGAGTCTGCGATCGGCGGGACCGGGCGGGTCTCGGCACCGGCCGCTGCGTTCGCCGGCACTCTGGCCACCCGGATCCGGCTTGCCCCACCGCGGGATCCGGAGTTCAAGGGGCTGGTCGAACGCAACAACGGCTACTTCGAGACCTCGTTCCTGCCCGGACGTCGCTTCGCCTCCCCAGCCGACTTCAACCACCAGATCGACGACTGGCTGGCCCGGGCCAACACCCGCACCGTCCGAGCGATCGGCGGCCGCCCGGTGGACGTGCTCGCCCACGACTACGCGGCGATGACTCCGCTGCCGCCGCTGGACCCGCCGATCGGGCTGGCCCAGCGGATCCGGCTGGCACGGGACTACTACGTCCGCGTCGATGCCAACGACTACTCCGTGGATCCGCAGATGATCGGCCGGTTCGTCGATGTCGCCGCCTCACCGCGCGAGGTCGTCGTCTACTGCGCCGGCCAGGTCGTCGCCCGTCACGACCGCAGCTGGGCCCGCCACGCGGTGATCACCGACCCGGCGCACCAGCACACCGCCGCGGCGATGCGCCGCGCCCTGGCCCACGACCGCAACACCCGACAGGCCGCAGCACGCCGTCACCTCGACGGCCACCCGGTGACCCTGCGCGCACTGCCCGACTACGACGCCCTGTTCGGTGTCGACTTCGTCTCCACTGCCGAGGAAGCGAGCAGCTCATGACAACCACACCACCGAAGATCACCACCGACCCCGCTGGGAGCTCGGGGCCGGCCGGTCCGGTGCTGGCCGCGGTCCCCGACGGACTGCCGGCGATGATCGCCTACCTGACCCGGGTCCTGAAGACCCCGACCATCGCGGCCAGCTGGGAACAGCTTGCCGCCCAGGCCCGTGAGGAGAACTGGTCGCACGAGGAGTATCTGGGCGCGCTGCTGCAGCGCCAGGTCGCCGACCGCGAGTCCAAGGGCACGGTCATGCGGATCCGCACCGCGCACTTCCCCCAGGTCAAGACCTTGGAGGACTTCAACCTCGACCATCTGCCCTCGCTGCGCCGCGACATCCTGGCCCACCTGGCCACGAGCACGTTCGTCGCCAAGTGCGAGAACGTGATCCTGCTCGGCCCGCCCGGGATCGGGAAGACCCACCTCGCGATCGGGCTCGGCGTCAAAGCCGCCCACGCCGGCTACTCGGTCCTGTTCGACACCGCCAGCAACTGGATCACCAGACTCGCCGCCGCGCACCAGAGCGGCCGGCTCGAGGCCGAGCTGAAGAAGATCCGCCGCTACAAACTGATCATCATCGACGAGGTCGGCTACATCCCGTTCGACCAGGACGCAGCGAACCTGTTCTTCCAGCTCATCGCTTCCCGCTATGAACAAGGCAGCGTCATGGTCACCAGCAATCTGCCCTTCGGCCGCTGGGGCGAGACCTTCTCCGACGACGTCGTCGCCGCAGCCATGATCGACCGCCTCGTCCACCACGCCGAAGTCCTGACCCTGTCCGGGGACTCCTACCGCACCCGCGCCCGACGCGAGCTCCTGGCCAAACACAACCGCGCCAGCAACGACTGACCATCACCACACCACGCCGGGGGTCAGTTCCAATCCGTCGCTACGGGGTCACTCCCAACCCGCCGTTGACAGCTCGGCGTTCGCTCGTTCACCGGGTCCGCGGCGGCGAGCGTGGGCGGTGAACGCGTCGATGATGCCGTGGTCGCGGGCTGCGCCCATGTCGTGCCGCGCTCCGGACAGCGGCGGAGAGATCCACACCAGCCTGCCGATCTGGTCGGCGATGACCTGCACGTTCAGGGCGCGGGCCTCGTGCTTGCCACTGCAGAAGGCGCGGCCGTATCCCGAGGTCATACTCACGCGGTCGATGTGCAGCAGGGTGCCGTCGAGGATCACGAACGCCCGCCGTTTCGCGACCTCGGTCGTCTACTCCAAGGGCTGGCCCCAGCCGCGGGGGAAGGGTCCCCACGAAGGGCCGGACCCGTTCGCGCCGCCCGCACCGCGGGGCCGCTCGTCGAGCCCGGAGCCGGCTCGAACCCGCCCGGATCGAGTGGCGGCCGTGACGACGCCCGGTGAGCGAGACGGACAGCGTTGCCGTGGCAAATTTGCTATGGCATGATCCCTCCACCTTCCAACGACGGGAGATCCTCGTGCTCGCTTTCCTGGGCTTCGCCATGGTCATCGTGTTCATCGTGTTGATCATGACCGGGCGGATGTCACCGGTCGCCGCCCTCATCGTGTTGCCGCTGTCCGCCGGGTTGCTCGCCGGACAGGCGGCCGACCTCGGCGGATTCGTCGTCGATGGCATCGAATCCCTCGCGCAGACCGCACTGCTGCTCGTGTTCGCCATCATGTACTTCAGCCTGATGATCGATGTCGGGCTGTTCGATCCGGTCGTGAGCGCGATCCTGCGCTTCTCCCGGGCCGACCCGGTCCGGATCGCCATCGGCACGGTCGCACTGACGCTGGTGGTGTCGCTCGACGGTGACGGGTCGTCGACGATCCTCATCGTCGCGGCCGCCTTTCTCGCGCTCTACGACCGGCTCGGAATGTCCCGCGTCGTGCTCGGGGTCCTGATCATGCTGTCGATCGCCTGCACGAACATCACACCCTGGGGTGGGCCAGTCACTCGTGCGGCGGCGGCGCTGCAGGTTGATCCGGCGGAGATCTTCCTGCCGATGGTCCCGTCCATGGCGGCCGCCGCGGTCGCGATGTTCGGCCTCGCTTACGTCCTGGGGCGTCGGGAGCGCGCTCGACTGCAGTCGAGCGCTCGGACCGCCGGAGCACGAACGGGTACCGGCGTCGTGGCCGGGTCGGCCTCGGACGCTCTCGCAGCGCCGCCGGCCGTCGGGACGCAGCGGCTGTCCCGGGACACCCCGGAGATCGTGCCGGAGCGGGCCGTCCGGCATCGCCGGCTGTTCTGGTTCAACGTGGCCTTGACCGTGACGCTGATGGCCGCGGTCGTGCTGGAGGTCTGGCCGTTGGGGGTGCTGTTCGCAGTTGCGTTCGCGATCGCCCTGGTCGTCAACCACCGGTCGCCGAAGGAGCAGGCCGCGCAGATCACCGGCTACGCGCCGGCCGTCATCCCGGTGGTGTCACTGATCTTCGCTGCCGCCGTCTTCGTCGGGGTCCTGTCGGGTACTGGGATGATCGAGGCCATGGGGCTGGCACTCGTGGCGGCCCTCCCACAGTCCTGGGGCGCAGGCTTCGGCGTCCTCGTCGGCCTGCTGAGCCTGCCGCTCAAGTTCGTGCTCTCCAACGACGCCTACTACTTCGGCGTCGTGCCGGTGCTGGCGGAGGCCGGCGCGGTGCACGGCCTGACCCCGTCCGAGGTCGGCCGGGCAGCGATCATCGCCGGTCCGGTGCACGTCCTCAGCCCGCTGGTGCCGGCCTTGTACCTGCTGGTGGGACGGCTGGACATCACGCTCGGCGAGCTGCAGCGCAAGGGGTTGCCGTGGGCCGTGGCCCTGTCGGTCCTGATGCTCGCCGTCGCCCTGGCACTCGGCGCGATCCCGATCGGAGCGAGCTGATTAAGCTATAGCAAAACCAGTGGCGCAGGACGTCGAGGAGACCTCATGAGCACGCCGACACCAGCGGACCTACAGAAGCTCGACCAGGTCGAGTCGCTGGCCGACCGCGCCTACAACGTCTTGCGCGAGGGGATCGCAACCGGTGTGTTCGCGCCCGGAGAGCGGGTGACCGAACGTGGCCTGGCGGCCAGACTGGGGGTGTCGCCCACTCCGGTCCGTGAGGCGCTGCGCAAGCTGGAGCACGAGCGGCTGATCGTGCGCCTCGGCCCACGTCGCCTGGCGGTCGCCGAGCATTCCGACCGCGACCTACGCGGTCTCATGCACGTGGAGGTGGTGCTGCGAGCTGCCCAGGCCAGGCTCGCGACCGACCGGATCGACGACGAGACGGTCGAGGAACTGGCCGCGATCGTGGACGAGATCGAGAATCCCTCCACCGAAGACCCTGCGGATCAGCAACGGAGGGCGCATCGGTTCGACGAGGTCCTCACTGCGGTCGCCGACAATCCGATGCTGGACCAGATGATCGTCGGCGCCTCGCTGTTCGGCGCCGAGCGTCGGGCCCGGTCCCTGGCCCGAATGCAGCAGGACCCCGAGATTCGCCAGCACCGCGTGATCGCCCACCGGCATGTCCTCGACGCACTACGCCGCCGGGATCCCAACGCGGTCGAGGACGCCATGCGCGCTCACCTGAGCCACGTCATGGACTTCCTACTCACCATCGACTGATCCACGACCCGACACTCGTCGGCCTCAGGGCGGATGGGGTCGCTCGAAGGAGCCAACAACATGACCGACGACGTGTCCGACCCGGTACGAGTGCTCGTGCCCGTCGGAATGCTGGGGGCCGGGTTCCCACCCGGCACCATCGAGCGCGGGATCGCCCGGGGTGCCGACGCCATTGCGATCGACGGCGGATCGACCGACTCCGGCCCCTTCTACCTCGGCGCGGCGCAGGCGAAGAGCGCCCGCGCCGCCGTCCGCCGCGACCTGCGCGCGGTGCTGGGGCCCGCTGCCCGGGCCGGCATACCGGTGATCGTGGGGTCCTGTGGCACGTCGGGTACCGATGCCGGCGTCGACTGGGTCGCATCCGTGGTGGCCGAGATCATCGCCGAGGACGGGATTCGGGGACGGCGGGTCGCGAAGATCTACAGTGAGATCCGGCCGGCCCATCTGCACGCCAGACTGGCCGCCGGCGATGTCGTACCGCTCGAACCGGCGGCCCCGCTGACGCCGGACGTCCTGGACAGCTGCGCCCACGTGGTCGGCTTGATGGGGCACGAGCCGATCGCGGAGGCGTTGCAGGCCGATGCGAACATCATCCTGGCCGGCCGCGCGACCGACTGTGCGCTCATCGCCGCACTGCCCCTTCTTCGGGGCAAACCGTTCGGCCCGACATGGCACGCGAGCAAGATCGCCGAGTGCGGGAACCTGTGCACCACCGGATCCGTGCTCGGTGGGGTCCTCGTCCACATCGGTGACGACGGCTTCGTCGTCGAACCGACCGCAGAGGATGACCGGGCCACCCCGTACACGGTGTCGGCGCACATGCTCTACGAGAACGTCGACCCGTACCGGCTGCGGGAGCCCGCCGGAACACTGGTCACCACGAACGCCACGTACACCGCGTTGGACGATCGTCGGGTACTGGTCCGCGGTTCGGAGTTCGAGTTCGCCGAGGACTACACCGTGAAGCTGGAGGGCTCGGCAGCCGCCGGAGCGCAGACGGTGAGCATCGTCGGCATCCGTGAACCCGCCGTTCTCGCTCGGCTGGACGACTGGCTGAAGTCGCTGATGACTTATCTGAACGACCGCATTCCCGACACACTCGGTGTCGAGCCGGGGCACTACGACATCGACGTGCGCCCCTACGGTGCGAACGCCGTCCTCGGTGACGCCGACCCGGACCCGGGTCCACCCCGAGAAGTCGGTGTCGTCTTCTGTGCCACGGCAGCCGACCAGGACACCGCAACCACGATCGCCAAGTTCGCCAACCCCTTTCTGCTCCATCACGCCCTGCCCGGGACGGACTCGGTGCCGAGCTGGTCGTTCATGTCCTCCCCCGCCGAGATGGAGCGAGGTCCGCTGTACTCGTTCGTCCTGCAGCACGTCGTCCGGGTCGACTCGCCCCGCGAGCTCGTCCGCACCGAGATCAAGGATCACTGACATGGTCAACGCCCCTCCGCCGCAGTCCACGACCACGCCGTCCGACGCCGGCGCGACGGTCGGCGAACTCGCTTCCAAGATTCGCTCCAAGAACGCCGGCCCGTTCTGGGTGACGATCGACGTCTTCCTCCCCGACGACGACGCCTACCAGCGTCTCGCCGACGCCTCATGGCTGACACCGGAGGGAATCTCGCGCGTGTACGAAGCTCCTGCCGAGGCGGTGAAGATCTTCCGGATCCCGGAACTACGGGTGGTGAAGATCTCCTACCCACGATCCGTACCGCAGGGCTCGGTCAACGATCGGGACATCCACTCCGCGCAGCAGTACATCCCGCTGGCGGCCCACCATGTCTGATCGATGGCGCGGAGCGGGCGACCGGACCCGTCATCGTGGCCGGCTGCGTGTGCTGGTGTCGGTGAACGGCCGAGGAAGCGGCGTCGACACGTTCGCTGACCTGCGGGGGAGGCGACCGTGACCGCCGACGTCTGGACCACCCCGCTGACCCCGCTGGCCTTTCTCGGCCGGTCGGCCGCCGTGTTCGGGGACAAGACGGCGATCGTCTACGGTGAGCGACGGCACACCTACGCCGAGTTCGCGGCCGAGGCCACCCGCGTCGCGCGCGCCCTGCATGCCTCCGGCGTACAGCCCGGTGACCGGGTCGCCTACCTGCTGCCGAACCTGCCCGAGATGCTGGTCGCGCACTTCGCGGTCCCGCTGGCGGGCGCGGTGCTGGTCGCGGTCAACACCCGCCTCGCCAGCGAGGAGGTCCGCTACATCCTGGACCACTCCGCGGCGAAGATCCTCGTCGTGGACGCGGTCCTCTACGAGACCGTGCGCCCGATCGCGGACGACCTGAAGACCGTCACCGAGATCGTCACCGTCGTCGACGCCGCCGCACCCGGGGACGGCACCGGCTCCGGAGTCCCCTACGCCGACCTGCTCGCCCGCGGCTCCGACGAGCCCCTCCCCTGGGCCGTCGACGACGAGCGCGGCACGATCTCGATCAACTACACGTCCGGGACCACCGGGCACCCGAAGGGCGTGGAGTACCACCACCGCGGCGCCTACCTGAACTCGTTCGGCGAGATCGTGCACTCCGCGCACGGCCCGGACTCGGTGTACTTGTGGACACTGCCGATGTTTCACTGCAACGGCTGGTGCACCCCGTGGGCCGTGACGGCGATCGGCGGCACCCACGTCTGCCTGCGTGAGGTGCGCGGGAACGTCATCTGGGGCCTGATCGCCGAGCACGGGGTCACCCATCTCAACGGCGCACCCACCGTCGTCACCACGATCATGAACGCGCCCGAGGCGGCCACCGTGGACCACCAGTTGGTGATCACCACCGCGGGCGCCCCGCCGAGCCCGACCACCATCTTGCAGATGGAGCGGATGGGCTTCCGGATCGTGCACGTCTACGGTCTCACCGAGACCTACGGCCCGTACTCGGTGAACCAGTACCAGCACGCCTGGGACGACCTCGACGCCGAGGAGCGCGCCATCCTGCAGGCCCGTCAGGGCGTCGGGATGATCTGCGCCGACCGCGTCCGCGTCGTCGACAAGGACATGATCGACGTCGCCCGCGACGGCACCGCCATGGGCGAGATCGTCATGCGCGGCAACAACGTCATGAAGGGCTACCACCGCGACCCGGACAGGACCGAGGAGGCGTTCCGCGGCGGCTGGTTCCACTCCGGCGACCTCGGCGTCGTGCACCCCGACGGCTACGTCGAGCTGCGCGACCGGGCCAAGGACGTCGTCATCTCCGGCGGGGAGAACATCTCCACCGTGGAGGTCGAGCAGGCCGTCGTATCGCACGACGCGGTGCTCGAGGCCGCGGTCGTCGGCGTTCCGGACGAGAAGTGGGGCGAGGTCCCGAAGGCGTTCGTCGTGCTCAAGCGGCGCGGCTCCGCCGGGCCGCAGGAGCTGATCGACCACGTGAAGTCGAGGATCGCCCGCTACAAGGCTCCGAAGACCGTCGAGATCGTCGACGAGCTGCCCAAGACCTCCACCGGCAAGGTGCAGAAGTTCGAGCTGCGTGAGAAGGAGTGGTCCGGGCACGGGGAGTCGCGCATCCGCGGCTCCGTCGACCGGCGACACGACGACGGCGGAGCCCACCGTTGAGCAGCGGACCCTGCCGCCGGACGCGGCGGGGTCCGACGCGCGGCCGACCCGGGAGCTGGTCGACCAGGCCGCCGGCCCCGTGCTCCTGCGGGAGAGTCCGCCACCCGGGTCACGGCCCGGTGTCGGCGTCACGCCGGGATGGCGGGATGGCGGGTGCTCGGGCACCCGGGGGGGCAAGATCCTGCTCGTCCCGTAGCGATCGAGGTGGGCGACGCGGGAGGGCGGTGGGCCCACGAGGCCGGGACCACGGCCACCTACCCACCCGACACGGCCGGGGACCCGGACAAAGGCCACCATGTCCGCCCCGGCCCCCAGGACGGCGAACACGGCGTGAAGCCCCGTGCGCTCGGCCGCGTCGCGCGCGCCTTCCCGATCAGTCGGTGTGCGTGGTCGACAGGTCGGCGACCAGGGACGGGTCCGGGTCGAGTGGTGCGGTCGGAGGTCACAAGGTCGGCGGTGAACAGTGCCCCGGAGACATCCGGTACGACCATCTCCCTGCACCACCACCGCCATCGCGGCGGCGCGGTGGTCCAGGCCGCGGCGCTGCCGGTAGGCCTCGTCCCCGCCCGTCACCCGGCGCACGCGTACCCCCCTCCTGCATCCTCCGACGCCGCAGGTCACGGCGCCGGGCACGGAGTCCGGCGCCGTCCCGGGGGGCTTGCCGCGAGTCCCCCCGCTGCGTAGTACGTCGACCACGGCGGGAGGTGCTCCCGAGCAATGGGTCAGTCGCAGGTGGACGCGGTCGGCAGGTCGGCGAAGCGGGTCTGTAGGAACGCCAGCGCCCGGGCCTGGCCGTCCGGGTAACCGCCGAGGTGCCCCGGGACGGGCGACGGCCGGAACTCGACGTCGGCACCCTGGTCGCACCAGCGCTCGGCGAGCTCCCGACCCTGGTCGAACGGCACGATGTCGTCGGTGAGGCTGTGCACGATGAGCACCGGGGCCTCGGGCGTACGGCGCCCGATCAGCTGCTCGTCCACCCGGCTCGCGAAGGGCTCCTCGTCGAGGAACTCCGAGATCGGCCGCCCGTCGGCGGACAGCTGCTCGGACCGCAGGCCCGGGTAGCGCAGCGCCGAGTCCGGGGTGCACTGCTCGCGCAGCTCGGCGATCACCTGGCGGCCGCGGTCGTTCAGCAGGTCCAGCACGCCGAGGTCGGGGTAGGCGGCGTCGAACCCGGAGACGGCGTAACCGAGCAGGAAGGAGGCGGGGCCGCTGTCGAGGACGCGGCCGGTCGCGCGCAGGTCCGCGGGGGGCGCGCCCGCGTAGGCGCCGACGAGGTCCAGCTCGGGGGCGTACTCCGGGGCCAGCTCGACCGCGGCGGCGGACGCCCCGCCGCCCTGGGAGTAGCCGTAGAGCGCGGTCGGGGCGTCCTCCGGCACGCCGACACCGGCCCGCTGGGCCGCACGCGCGACGTCGAGCAGGGCGTGCGCCTGGGCGGCCCGGTTGACGTAGGTGTGCTCGCCGGGCGTGCCCAGGCCCTCGTAGTCGGTGACGGCCACGGTGTAGCCGCTGCTCAGCAGCGCACCGATCGCCGGGGCCTCGTACTCGGTGCCGGCCTGCAGCTGCCGCGACGGCGCGCAGCGGTCGGCGAGCCCCTGGGTCCCCGCGGCGAAGCCGATGACCCGGGCCGGCCCGGGCGCCGGGACGAGCGGGGTGAGGACGATGCCGCTCACCGTGACCGGGCGGTCGTCGGTGTCGAGGCTGCGGTAGAGGATCCGGGTCGCCGTCGCGGCGGGCACCGTCGGGGTGAGGACCCGCTCCGCGGACACGACGTCACCCGGTTCCCCGTCGGCTCCCGGTCCGTCCGGCGAGGCCAGTGCCTGCGGCACCGCGACCACCGCCGCGACGACCGCCACCACCCCCGCCACGACCGTCGCACGCAGCCTCGTCCTCATGCACGTCCCCTCCGTAGATGATCTCCACTGGATTGAACGAGGATCCGGCGGCGGAGGAACGGACGGCGGAGGTTGCGATCCGGCGACGACCGGCGGGTGATGCGTGCCGCGCGCAGCGGCACGCAACGGCACCCGGTGCCACAATCGGGGGTGGAGATCGAGTGGATGCGGGAGGTCGCCGTGGATCGTCGGGTGCGGGTGGCACGGGGAGCCCTGCGCGGTGTGCTGGCCCTGCCGAAGCCGGTGAAGCGAGTGATCGCGGGCCCGCCCGTCCGCCGCGACGGCCAGCAGCTCGACCTCGACATCCAGCTGCTGCTGCGGCTGCTCACCCCGCGCCGGCCGCAGCCCGTCCCGCCGCCGGAGCAGATGCGGGCCGGCCAGTCGTTCGTCGACCGCGTCGTCGCCGGGCCCGCCGAGCCGGGGGTGCGCCGCGAGGACCGGACGGTCCCCGGCGCGGTCGCCGACCTGCGGGCGCGGCTGTACGTGCCCCCGCCCGGACCGGACGTGCTCGACGGCGCACTGCTCGTCTACGTGCACGGCGGCGGTTTCGTCGCGGGCGACCTGGACACCCACGACGAGCTGTGCGCCACGCTGGCCGCCGAGTCCGGCGCCCGGGTGCTCTCGGTGGACTACCGGCTGGCGCCCGAGCACCCCTTCCCGGCCGCCGTCGACGACTGTCTGGCCGCCTTCGCGCACGTCGTGGCGCATCCGGAGGAGTTCGGGGCGGCCCCGGGCCGGATCGCGGTCGGCGGGGACTCCGCCGGGGCGAGCCTGGCGCTCACGGTGGCCCGCGAGACCAGCCGCTACGGCGCCGACCCGGCCGGACGTCCGGTGTTCTGCCTGGCGTTCTTCCCCGTCACCGAGCTCGAGGGGCACACCCGCTCGCGCGAGCTGTTCGGCGACGGGTTCCTGCTCACCGGCGAGGCGATCGAGGCGATGGCCGGCTGGTACGTCCCCGAGGCGCTGCGCGACGACCCACGGCTGCGGATCGCCGAGGGCGACCTGACCGGGATGCCGCCGGCCTACGTCGCGACCGCCGGGTTCGACCCGCTGCGTGACGAGGGCGAGCACCTGGTCACCCGGATGCGGGAGGCGGGCGTCCCGGCCACGCTGCGCCGCCACCCGGACCTGGTGCACGGCTTCGCGACCTCGCTCGGGATCGGGACGCGGCCCCGGCAGGCGGTCGCCGAGGCGTCCGGCGCGCTCCGGACGGCGTTCGCGCTGCTCGCCTCCCCGGTCCCGGCGCCCGCACCGGATCCGAGCAGGAGCAGCAGCCCGTCCTGATCCCCGCAGGACACCGTCGGTGACGTACCCGGGCGGCCCGGACATGGGTCCGGCGCGTCACCGGGCCCGGGTGCGGGCTCCGGTGACGCGCCGGTGGCGCGGTGCGTCGCTCAGCTGCGGCGCTCGTCGCGGGGCAGGGCGTGCTGCGGGTCGTCGACCTCGATGCGCTCCTTGCGGACGGTGTCGGAGACCTTCTCGTCCTCGGTGACGGTGCGGGTGCCCAGGCGGACCTTCTCGACGGCCTCGGTGGTCTTGTCGACGACCGGGCGCTCGCGGTGCAAGATCACCTCCTGCTCGGCCTCGCCGATGGCGCCCGGGCGGGCCGTCGCCTCGGTGCCGTCGATCGGCTCGCGCTCGAGGCGGACCTCCTCGTGCGACACCGGGACGGTGACGGTCTGGTCCTCGGTCACCACGTACTTGCGCAGCGCGACGCGACCGGTCTCCTCGGTCTCGGTGCCGACGCGCAGGTACTCCTCGTGCCGGACGATCGCGTCGTCGCCGCCGGTGCGGGCGGTGCGGTCGCGGTCGGTGCGCTCACCGGTGGCGTGGCGGGCGTCGGTGCGGCCCTGGCCGATGCCGTAGTGACGGTAGAGCTCGTCCTCCTCCGAACCGGTCAGGCGCTCGTCGGAGCGGCCCACGTGCGGGGAGTTCTTGACGGCCTGCTTCTCCACACCCAGCGCGACGTCGAGGTCGTGCACGTCGGCGTTCTGCAGCGGCACGAAGCTCTCCTTGGTGCCGAACAGCCCGGTGTTGACCGTGGCCCAGGTCGGCTCCCCGCTCCGCTCGTCCAGGTAGATCTGGCCGATCTTGCCGACCTTCTCGCCGTGGTTGTCGACGACCTGGCGACCGATGAGCTCCCGGGTCATGTCCTTCGTGATCATGCTGCTGTCCTCCGTGGCTCGGTGCGATTGCTGTCGAACACCGGTGGGGTCGGCCCGAAACGGCCTCGGCATGCGGCGGGGACCACGTTCCCCGTCGTCCGTGTGACGTCCGCCATCCAGCTGGCCCCACGGGATCGTCTGCGGGACAACGCTGGGTGCATCACGTTCCCGTCACGGGCGACCCCGGACGGCATGTTTGGGACACTCTGTTCTGGACTTGATCTAGGACGTTCCCGACGACGGGGACGGATCGTCCCGCCGCCGGGGCCCCGGGACCGCCGTGGAATCGTGGTGAGGTGCTCGCCGGGACCGCACTCCTCCCGCTCGAGTCGGCCGTCACCGTCACTGCCGTCGCGGGCGCGGCCGTGCTCGCCCTCGTCCTGCTCGTGCTCCGGTGGGGCCGGTGGCGCCCCGCGGTGCGGGCGGCCGCCCTGCCGGCCGTGGTCGCACTCGTCGTGCTCGCCGTCGCGATCGCGACGAACGCCTGGTTCGGCTTCTACCCGACGCCCGCCTCACTGGCCGCCGGACCGGACCGCGGCGGCCTGCCGGCGCCGCCCGTCCAGCCGGTGACCGGCCCCGGCCGGGACACCGTGCCGACCGTCGACGGCGTCGAGGTGCCCGTGCACCTCCCGCCCGGCTACGACGACCACCTCGCCCACCCCGTCCTGGTGTGGACCGGGCCCCGTGACGGGTCGGCCGCGGTCGACGCCGCCGTCGACGCCGCGGTCACCGCGGGACGGATGCCGGCCGTGATGGTGCTGTGGACCGACCGGGCCGCGTGGGCCCTCGCCGGACCGCCCGACGCGCCGGGGTGCGCACTGGGCCGGGCGCTCGCCGAGCGTGCCGACGTCGCGACGGCGGCCGGACCTCCCGGCGGCGACGGCTGCCCGGACCCCGGGTCCGGTTCGCCCGATCCGTTGGACCTGGTCGTCGTGCGCACCGCGGCGACGCAGGATGACCCGGTCCCGGGCGCGCCGCTGCCGGGCCCGGCGCCAGCGTCGGGGTCGGTGACCGCGGCGCAGGGGAACCTGCCGGCCGACGTCGTCGCCGCGGAGCTGGACGCGCTCGGCGCCCGGCTGCCGGGTCCGGTGGCCCGCTCGGACGCCGCCGGTGGATCGCCACCGGGGACGGGATCGACAGGAGGAACGCGTGACGGGCTCTGAGGACTCCGGTCCGCCCGGCGACACCACGGACGAGCGCGGGGACGTCCGCTCCACCCGCGGAGCGGCCCCGACGCCGGACCCGGAGGCCCGCAGACGACGGCTGTCCGAGGCCGCCGTCGTGCGCGCCGTGGTGTGGGCGGCACGGATCGTCGGTGCGCTGACCGTCGTCGCGGCGGTGCTGCCCGCGCCGCGGCGCATCCTCGGCGGCGAGCTGCGCAGCACCCTGGGGCTGCCCGCGGGGCTGGGGCTGGCGTCGCTGGTCGTGACCGCACTCGCCGGGGTCGGCCTGCTGCTGCTGGCCACCGGGCTGCGCCGGCGCAAGCAGCGCGCGTGGTGGGTGGCGACCGCGACGACGACGTTCCTCGTCGTGGTCAACCTGCTGCACGTGCTGGACCAGCGGCGCGGCATCGGGCCCGCGGTGCTCGTCGTCGCGCTGCTGGCGGCGCTGATCGCCACGCGCCGCTACTTCGTCGCCCGGCAGGACCCGGGCGGGCTGGGCCGGTCGGTCCGGTCGCTGCTGCAGTTCGGGCTGTCCGGCTTCCTCATCGTCGGGGTGCTGCTCGCGCTCAACCCGCGCCGGCTCGTCGGCGACCCGTCGATCGCCGCGCAGGCCGCGCACGCGGCGCTGTCGCTGATCGGGGTGACCGGCCCGGTCCAGTTCGAGCAGCGCGCCGTGTGGCTCGACGACCTGACCTCGGCGATCGGGCTGACCTTCGGGGTGGTGGCGCTCGTCGTCGCCGGGTACCACCTGCTGCGCTCACCGGAGCCGCGCCCGTCGCTCGCCCCCGAGGACGAGGAGCGTCTGCGTGCCCTACTCGACCAGCGCGACGGCGACTCACTGGGCTACTTCGCCCTGCGCCGTGACAAGGCCGCGGTGTTCGCCCACGGCGGGAAGTCAGCGGTGTCCTACCGGGTGCTCGCCGGGGTCGCGCTGGCCTCGGGCGACCCCGTCGGCGACGTCGGCGCGTGGCCCGGCGCCATCGAGGCCTTCCTCGACATCTGCACCCGGTACGGCTGGTCGCCCGCGGTGCTGGGCTGTTCCGAGCGCGGCGCGACCGCCTGGGCCAAGGCCGGTCTCGACGCCCTGGAACTGGGCGACGAGGCGGTGCTGGAGACGGCGACGTTCAGCCTCGACGGGCGCCCCATGCGCGGGGTCCGCCAGACCGTCAACCGGATGCAGCGCAGCGGGCACACCGTCGAGGTGACGCGGCTGCGCGACGTCGACGAGGCCGAGCGGACGCGGATCGCCGAGCGCGTGCACCGCTGGCGCGGCGCGGAGGACGAGCGCGGTTTCTCGATGGCGTCCTCGCGGGTCGCGGACCCCTCCGACCCGGACGCGGTGATCGTCACCGCGTTCCGCGACGGCGAGCCGACCGGGATGCTGCAGCTGGTCCCCTGGGGCCGCGACGGGCTCTCGCTGGACCTCATGATCCGCTCCGCCGACGCCGACAACGGCGTCAACGAGCTGATGATCGCCGAGCTGATGGCGGCCGCGAAGGACCACGGCGTGAAGCGGGTGTCGCTGAACTTCGCGATGTTCCGCTCCGCCCTGGAGCGCGGCGAGCGGATCGGTGCCGGACCGGTCGCCCGCGGCTGGGCCCGAGTGCTGCGGATCGCCTCGCGCTGGTGGCAGATCGACTCGCTCTACCGGTTCAACGCGAAGTTCCGTCCCACCTGGTACCCGCGCTACGTGCTGTTCCCCGCCGTCCGCGACCTGCCGCGGGTGCTGTTCGTCGTGCTCGAGGCCGAGGGCTTCGGCGGCCGTCCGCCGACGCTGCTGCGGCTGCTGCGGCGGTGAGCCGGGGCCACGTGGGGACGGTGTCGTGATCCACGCCTCCGAGCTGCGCCTCGACGTCGTCGCCGCGGCGGTGGTGCCGGCCGTCACGGCGCTACTGGCGCTCGCCCTCACCGGAGGGTCGTGGCACCGGCTGCGCCGGGGTCGCGCGGACGCTGCTCGTGATCGTCTCGGCCGTGGCCGTGCTCGCGACCGCCGGGGCCGGGGCGAACCTGCTCGGCGGCTTCTTCCCCACCGTCGGCTCGCTGATCGGGTCCTCCCCCGACCCCGGCGAGGGCTCGGTCGCCGACATCGGCCCGGACGGTGCCGGCCTCGACGCGGCGATGCCGCTGGTCGCCGCCCGGTCCGCGCAGGGGCTGGGCTCCACGCTGCACATGACCCTGCACGGGGACGCGTCCGGCATCGACCGCGACCCCGACGTCTACCTCCCGCCCGCTACACCGAGCACCCGCAGGCCCGCTTCCCGGTCGTCGAGTGGCTGCCCGGGTTCCCCGGCGAGCCCCGCGAGGTCGCCGCGCTGTTCCGGGTCCCCGAGGTCCTCGACGCCGCGATCGCCGCGATCGCCGCATCCCGCCGGTCGTACCGGTGATCCCCGACATCAACGGCGAACCCCGGTTCGGCCACGACCAGGAGTGCGTCGACGCCCAGCACGGCGCGGCCGACGACACCTACCTGACCACCGACCTCGTCGGCTGGACCACCCGGCACCTGCGGGTGCGCTCCGACCGCGGAGCCTGGGCGCTGGCCGGCTGGTCCTCGGGTGGGTACTGCGCTGCGCGATGAACCTGGCGCTGCGCCACCCGCGCACCTACACGCTCGCGGTCAGCCAGAGCGGCTACGACCGCACCCCCCGACGACGTCGTCACCGGGGAGCTGTTGGCCGGCCGGCCCGACCTGGCGGCCGCGAACGACGTCGTCGCGCTGCTGGGCGAGCGGCCCGCACCACTGGCGATGCTGGTCACCGCAGGTTCCGACGAGCCCGAGGAGCGGGCGGCGGCGGACCGGATCCGGGCCGCCGCGGCGCCGCCGGTGACCGTCGACACCCGCGTGTACCCGGGCGGCGGACACAACCAGAACGCCGTCCGCGCCCAGGTGCCGGACCTGGTGGACTGGCTGGGTGCGCACCTGCCGGGGCCGCTCGCCCCGCCCGCGACGCCGGCGGGTGTCACGATCGACGACGGGCCCGGTGTGCCGCAGCGCGTGCTGCCGGTCCCCGACCCCTAGGAAGGAGACACGCGTGGTCTGGGAGGGAGTCGGCACCCTGCTGCTGGTCGGTGGGCTGCTCGCCGGGGTGGTGTGGATCGTGATCGCGGCCGGCGTCGGGGAGATCCCGGCGGTGCTGCACGGCCTGGCGCTGTGGTTGCTGGTGCCGCTGGCGTGGCTGGGGTCGCTCGGGGTCGTGCTGGCCGGCGGCTCGGTCGGGGCCGGCTGGGCGGTGCTGCTGGGGCTGCTCGTCGCCACCGGGATCGCCTGCGGGGCGGCGCGGATGCTGGCGGGTCGAAGGGGCTGACCACCCACCGGTCAGAATGACGACGTGGACTTCCGCTCCGTCTACCGCCACCGCTTCCTGCGCACCGCCGCGGCGACCCTGCACACCACGATGGCCGCCCCGGCCGCGAACGTCGCCGCCGTGCTGGAGACCGCGCGGACCTGCGCCGACGACGGCGTCGGGCTGGTGGTGTTCCCCGAGCTGACGCTCTCGGGCTACTCCATCGAGGACGTCCTGATGCAGGACACCCTGCTGGACACCGTCGAGACCGAGCTGGTCTCGCTCGTCGCGGCGACGGCGGACCTGCTGCCGGTCCTCGTGGTCGGGGCACCGCTGCGGTACCGCCACCGCCTCTACAACTGCGCGGTCGTGATCCACCGGGGCCGGATCCTCGGCGTCGCCCCCAAGTCCTACCTGCCGACCTACCGCGAGTTCTACGAGCGCCGCCAGACCGCCGCCGGCGACGACGTCCGCGGTGCGACCATCCGGCTGGGCGGCGCGTCCGGTGTCGACGTGCCGTTCGGCACGGACCTGCTCTTCGCCGCCGAGGACCTGCCCGGCCTGGTGCTGCACGCCGAGCTCTGCGAGGACTACTGGGTGCCGATCCCGCCGTCGTCGGAGGCGGCACTGGCCGGGGCGACGGTGCTGGCGAACCTGTCCGGCTCGCCGATCACCGTCGGCCGGGCCGACACCCGGCACCTGCTGTCGCGCTCGGCGTCGGCGCGCTGTCTGGCCGCCTACGTCTACGCGGCCGCGGGCGAGGGCGAGTCCACCACGGACGTCTCCTGGGACGGCCAGACCATGATCTACGAGAACGGCGTGCTCCTCGCGGAGTCCGGGCGCTTCCCGCAGGGGGCGCGGCACGCCGTCGCCGACGTCGACCTCGACCTGATCGCCGCCGAGCGGCGGCGCCAGGGCACGTTCGACGACAACCGCCGCACCCACGCCGCCCGCACCGACGCCTTCCGCACCATCGGGTTCCGGCTCGACCCGCCCGGCCACGACATCGGGCTGCGCCGCACCGTGGAGCGTTTCCCGTTCGTGCCCGCGGACCCGGCGCGACTGGAGCAGGACTGCTTCGAGGCGTACTCGATCCAGGTCGCCGGGCTGGAGCAGCGGCTGCGCGCGATCGGCCAGCCGAAGGTCGTGATCGGGGTGTCCGGCGGGCTCGACTCCACGCACGCGCTGATCGTCGCGGCCCGGGCGATGGACCGGCTCGGGCGCCCGCGCACCGACATCCTGGCCTTCACCATGCCCGGCTTCGCGACCTCGGACCACACCCGCAGCAACGCCGTCGCGCTGTCCGAGGCCCTCGGGGTCACATTCGACACGATCGACATCACCGGCACCGCCCGGACGATGCTGTCGGAGATCGACCATCCCTTCGGGCGCGGCGAGCCGGTCTACGACGTCACGTTCGAGAACGTCCAGGCCGGTCTGCGCACCGACTACCTGTTCCGGCTGGCGAACCAGCGCGGCGGGATCGTGCTCGGCACCGGGGACCTGTCGGAGATCGCGCTCGGCTGGTCCACCTACGGCGTCGGCGACCAGATGTCGCACTACAACGTCAACGGCGGCGTCCCGAAGACGCTGATGCAGCACCTCATCCGCTGGGTGATCTCCTCCGAGCAGTTCCCGGCCGAGGTCTCCACCGTGCTGCAGTCGGTGCTCGACACCGAGATCACCCCGGAGCTGGTGCCGTCGGACGGGACCACCGAGGTGCAGTCCAGCCAGGCCACCGTCGGGCCGTACGCGCTGCAGGACTTCACGCTCTGGTACACGCTGCGCCACGGCTACCGGCCGTCGAAGATCGCGTTCCTGGCCGGGCACGCCTGGTCCGACGCGACCGCGGGCGCCTGGCCGCCCGGCTTCCCCGACGACGAGCGGCCCGAGTACTCCCCGGCGGAGATCCGCCGGTGGCTGCAGGTGTTCGCCCGGCGCTTCTTCCAGTTCGCCCAGTTCAAGCGCTCGGCGCTGCCGAACGGCCCCAAGGTGTCCGCCGGGGGTGCGCTGTCGCCGCGCGGTGACTGGCGGGCGCCCTCGGACCTGTCGGCGACGATCTGGCTGGACGAGATCGAGCGCGAGGTCCCGGAGGGCTAGGCGGCGATCCGGTCCCGCTCGGCGAGCTCGGCAGCCACCTTCTCCCGGCGCGCGGCCCTGGCCCGGGCGTGCGCCGGGCTGCGGCGCAGCACCAGGTAGGCGACGGCGAGCACGGCGAACCAGATCGGCGTCACCAGCAGGGCGACCAGGGTGTCGTCCTGCTGGGTCAGCGCCCACAGCACGAACACGAAGAACGCCAGCACCGCGACGACCATCGGCACCCCACCCGGCATCGGGAACCTCGACGCCGCGTGGCGCTGCGGGCGGCGCCTGCGGTGCTCCAGGTAGCTCACCAGGATCATCGTCCACACGAACACGAAGCAGACCGACGAGATCGTCGTGACGACGGTGAACGCCCCCACCACGGACTGCCCCGAGTACAGCAGCGCCACCCCCACCAGCAGGAACACGCACGAGAACGCGAGCGCGTTCACCGGGACCCGGCGCGCGGACAGCCGGGCGAACCGCGGGGGCGCGGCGCCGTCACCGGCGAGGCCGTAGACCATCCGCGACGTCGAGTAGATGCCGGAGTTGGCGCTGGACAGGGCACTGGTGAGCACCACGAAGTTGACGACGCCTGCCGCCGCGGCGAGCCCGGCGAGGCCGAACATCGCGACGAACGGGCTCTCGTCGGCAGCGATCCGGCTCCACGGGGTGACCGCGCAGATGACGGCGAGGGCGCCGACGTAGAACAGCAGGATCCGCACCGGGATGGTGTTGATCGCCCGCGGCAGCGTGCGCTCCGGATCACGCGCCTCGGCGGCGGTGGTGCCGACGAGCTCGACCCCGACGAAGGCAAACACGGCGATCTGGAAGCCGGCCACGAAGCCCGTCACTCCGGTCGGGAAGAAGCCGCCGTCGTTCCAGAGGTTGGCGAACGCCGCGGTCGTGCCGTCCGGGGCGCGGAACCCGCCGAGGACCATCGCCAGCCCGACGACGACGAGTGCGAGGATCGCGACGATCTTGACCAGGGCGAACCAGAACTCGGCCTCGCCGAAGGCGCGCACCGTCGGCAGGTTCAGCGCGAAGAGCACCAGGATGCAGGCCAGCGCGGGGATCCAGAGCGGGACGTCGGCCCACCAGTAGGCGACGTAGCCGGAGATCGCGACGACGTCGGCGATGCCGGTGACCACCCAGCAGAACCAGTAGGTCCAGCCGGTGAAGAACCCGGCCCACGGGCCGAGCAGGTCAGCGGCGACGTCGCTGAAGGACTTGTAGCGCAGGTCCGACAGCAGCACCTCGCCCATCGCGCGCAGCACGAAGAACAGGAAGAAGCCGATGATCGCGTAGACCAGGATCACCGACGGCCCCGCGAGCGAGATCGTCTTGCCCGCCCCCAGGAACAACCCGGTGCCGATCGCGCCGCCGATGGCGATGAGCTGGATGTGGCGGTGGGCGAGGTCCCGGCGGAGCGGCGACCCGGCCGTCGCGTCGTCGTGCATCGTGCTGTCCCCCTTGCGCTCCCGAACCGTTCGGAGGCGCCCGACCGTATCGGTGCGCAATGCGGACGTCCCAACATGACAGGTACGGACGGGGGCGGTCCACTGGTCCGGACGCCGTGACGACGAGTGCTCCGAGTGCGCGTCCGTCGCAGCGGTGGTGCGTGTCGTCGTGTCGTCGGCACCGACTGCCGATCGGTGGCACGGTTCACCGAGCGGGCAGGGCCGCACTGTGCCGACGGGACGGGCGTCACACCCGGCGACCGGGCGACCGAGCCGCTCCGCCCCACCCGCCGGCACCCGGTGCGAGCAGCGGTTACGGACGGTCCTGAGTGGATCGCCGGTCCGCGGTGGGCGGCTGCCCGCCCCGCCGGGGACGGGTGAACCCGACCACTACTGTCGCTCGCATTCGACCTGGAGGTGAGTCGTGGCACTCGCGAACATCCTGTCCGAGATGCCAGATCTGCTGGAGCGGACCCTGGCGGAACACACCCCCGACACGCAGGGCTTCTGCCGTGAGTGCAGGGACGCGACGGGGGTCAGTGCCACCTGGCCCTGCGTGACCCGCGAGCTGGCCGAGCAGGCCCGCTCGATGTCCTCCCCCGGCACCGGAACCAGCACCGGCCCCGCGACCAGCGCCATCGACGAGCGGGCGGTCGAGGGCACGGTGGCCGGGCGTCGCCGGGCCAGGGACCTCTCGTCCTCGGCCGGCGCCCCGGCCCCGCTCGGCAGCGGCCGGCACCGTTCGCTCTAGGCCCCTCCGGCGCCCCGGACACCGCGTCCGGGGCGCCGTCGTCGTCAGGAGAGCCGGGCGGGTGCGTCCGGGCGGTGCGTCTCGCGGATGAGCAGGACCGCGACCAGCGAGACTACCGCGACGACGACCATGTAGGCCGCGACCGCCATCGACGTCCCGTAGCCCTGCTGCAGCGCGGCGGCGATCAGCGGCGCGAACCCGCCGCCCAGCACCGCACCGACGGCGTAGGAGAAGGACGCGCCGCTGTAGCGGAAGCGGGCCTCGAACATCTCCGCGAACAACGCGGACTGCGGGCCGTAGGACAGCCCCAGGCCCACCGTGAGGACGACGACCGCGACGACCATCGCGGCGAACCCGGTGGTGTCGAGCAGCAGGAAGAACGGCACCGGCCACACCACGAGCAGCACCGAGCCCGCCAGGTAGGCACGCTTGCGGCCGACCCGGTCCGACCAGACCGCGCCGGCGACGATGCTGACCAGCCAGCTCAGCGAGCCGATGATCACGATGACGATCATGGTGTTCCGCGGGACCTCCAGCACCTGGGTGCCGTAGGAGAGCAGGTAGGCCAGGAAGATGTAGCCGATCGCGTTGTTGGCGACGAAGCTGACCGAGGCCAGCACCAGCTCGCGCGGACGCTGCCGGAACACCTCCAGGATCGGGGCCCGGCTACGGCCGCGGTGGGTCCGCAGCAGTGCGAACACCGGGCTCTCCTCGACCCGCATCCGGATCACGAGCCCGACGACGACCAGCAGGATCGACAGCAGGAACGGGATCCGCCAGCCCCACGCGGCGAACTGCTCGGCGGTGGTCAGGTTGGACACGACGAGGAACACCAGCTGGGCCAGGATCAGCCCGGCGGGCACCCCGATCTGTGGGAACGAGCCGTAGCGCCCGCGCCGGCCGGGCGGGGCGTGCTCGACCGCCATGAGCGCGGCGCCGCCCCACTCACCGCCCGCCGAGAGACCCTGCAGCAGGCGCAGCACGACGAGCAGCACCGGCACCGCGACGCCGATCTGGCCGTAGGTGGGCAGCAGGCCGACCCCGACGGTGGCCACGCCCATCAGCAGCAGCGAGAGGACCAGCATCCTCTTGCGGCCGAGACGGTCACCGAAGTGCCCCCACACGATGCCGCCGAGCGGACGCGCCACCAGGCCGACGCCGAGGGTCGCGAACGCGGCCAGGGTGCCCGAGGCCGCGGACATCGTGCTGAAGAACTGACTGTTGAACACCAGGGCCGCGGCCGTGGCGTAGATGAAGAAGTCGTACCACTCGATCGTCGTACCGATCGCGCTCGTCGCGGCGACCCGGCGCACCTGCGCGGGCGCGGAGCCGGTCGTGTCGGCGGCACTCGTCGGGCCCGTGCCGGGCGCGGCCTGCTGCTCGGTCATGCGTCCTCCCCTGCACCGGGACGGCGGTGTCCCGGACGCGCTACTTTTGCACCGAACGTCCGGTCGGGTAAAGACGTCCCGTTCATCCGGTGCGTGCCACTCGCCGCACGGCCGGGTGCGGTGGCCGCCACGAACGGACCGTGAAGATCGGACATCGCGGGACATTCGCTACCGTCCGGTCACTGAACACGCGGTCCGGTATCCCCCGACGGGCCGGGATCCCCCGATCCCGACGCTCCCCCGCAGCCCGGCCGGTCCGCGTGCCGGAGGAGAGACCGTGCCGCCGCACCAGGAAGTGCCCCGACACCGACATCGGGCGCAGGCCGGGCCACGGCCCGGCCTGCGCCACGTCGCCACCGCGGCCGCCGTCGCGAGCGGCACGCTCGCCGTCGTCACGCCCGTGACCGGGCTCGACCTCGGGCCGACCCCGGCCGACCTGCGCCTGGCCGCGCAGGAGGTGTCCGACGGCACCGACCCCGGCGCACCGTTCGCCGAGGCCGCGGCCGCCGCGCGGGACACCCCGGTCCTCGGCGCCGAGATCGTCCGCGACGCGGGCCTGCTCGACCCGGCCGCCGACGCGAGCCTCGCCGCGGCCCGCAAGGCCCAGGGCCTGGCGCAGGAGGCCGCTGAACGGGCCAGGGCCGCTGCGGAGCTCGCCGCGCGCGGACTGAACGACCCGTCGTGCGGGCTCGACCTCGGCGATCTGGGCCGGGTGAAGGAGTGGGTCTCCGACGCCGCGGATTTCCTCGGCTGCACCTACGGCGAGACCGACCTGATCGGCGTCGCGCAGCGGGCGAACGCCTCCGACCATCCCACCGGGCACGCGCTGGACATCATGGTGCGCGGGCAGAAGGGCGACCGCATCGCCGACTGCACGCTGACCAACGGCGACGAGCTCGGCGTGAAGTACGTCATCTGGGAGCAGCGCATGAACGACGGCTCCGGGTGGTCGAAGATGGAGGACCGCGGCGACGACACCGCGAACCACTACGACCACGTGCACATCTCGTTCGACGAGCGCGCCGGGTCCGGCGAGCCGGACCTCGGCCGCTGCGCCTGACCCCGCGCCACCCGGTCCGCGCGGAGCACGGACCGGGTGGCGCTGGGTGTCAGACGCCGATCTTCGCCGGGCGGCCGCCCTTCAGGTGCCGGATCGCGGCGACGGCCGGGCGCGGCTGCGCGGCACCGCCGTCGGGCCAGTGCGAGGCGGGCTCCTCCGGGGAGGCCCCGTCGAGGTCGCCCGGGTGCTGCACCGAGACGAGCACGAAGTTCTCGGTGACGACCGGCCCGCAGCACTCCGAGCCGACCGGGACGCTGGCGAACAGCCGGGTCGAGCCGCGCTGCGGCCCCTCCAGCACGACGCCGTAGAGGCCGTCGTTGATCTTCAGCGCCTGGGTGGAGTCGGTCGAGACCCACAGGTTGCCGTAGGGGTCGAACGCCACGTTGTCCGGCGAGGTGATCGGGCTGACCTGGGACTTGTCGAACCCGCCGAAGTAGGTCGACGGGTCGTCGGGGTCCCCGCAGACCAGCAGGATGTTCCAGGCGAACGTCGTCGCCGCAGGGTCGTCGCGGGACTCGGTCAACTCGATGACGTGCCCGTGCTGGTTCGCGTTGCGCGGGTTCGCCTCGTCCGCGGCGGCCTGGCTGCCGGCCTTGCCCCGGTCGGAGTTGTTGGTGCAGGCGATGTAGACCTTGCCGGTGCGCGGGTTGGGCTCCACGTCCTCCGGACGGTCCATCTTCGTCGCGCCGACCTTGTCCGCGGCGAGCCGGGTGAACACGAAGACGTCGGCGACGCTCATGCCGTCCACGTAGGACTTCGTGGTCGACGCCAGCGGCTTCCACTGCCCGGAGCCGTCGAAGCGGCCGTCACGCGGGAGGGCCCCGGTGCCGGTGATCTCCGCGGCCGGGCTGTCCCCGGTGAAGGTCGCGACGTAGAGCGTGCCCGAGGACAGCAGGGTGGCGTTGTGCTCGCGGGCGGCCCGGCTGTTGCCGCGACGCATCCGCTTGTCCGACACGAACTTGTAGACGTAGTCGAAGCGCTCGTCGTCGCCCATGTAGACGACGGGGCGGCCGTCGCGGGTGAGCGCGACGGTGGCGCCCTCGTGCTTGAAGCGGCCGAGCGCGGTGTGCTTGACCGGCTTCGAACGCGGGTCGTGCGGGTCGATCTCGACGATGTAGCCGAACCGGTTGGCCTCGTTCGGCTCCTGCGCGAGGTCCCAGCGCGGGTCGACGCGCTCCCACTTGCGCGACGAGCTGCCCTCGGAGATCCCGTAGCGCTGCGCGCGCTCGTCGGTGACCGGTCCGGAGGCGAAGTAGCCGTCGAAGTTCTCCTCGCCGGACAGGAAGGTGCCCCACGGGGTGGTGCCGCCGGCGCAGTTGCCGATCATGCCCTTGACGCTGCGTCCGGTCGGGTCGGCCTTGGTGCGCAGCACCTCGGCACCGGCGGCCGGGCCGTCGAGCACCATCTCGGTGTCGGCGGTGATCCGCCGGTTGAGCTTCCCGTTGCGGTCGTAGCGCAGCTCGCCGGTGCGCAGGTCGCGGGTCACCTCGACGACGCCGCCGCCGTGCGCGGCGATCCCGATCCGGATCTGCTCGGGGGTGGGGGCGTCCTCGTCGTACCCGCGGAACATCAACGGCTCGATGGTGTACTCGTGGTTGGAGAACATGACATAGCGGCGGCCGGGGCCGTCGATCGGCAGGATGCCGCAGAAGTCGTTGTTGTAGCCGAACTGGCGGGCCTGCGCCGCGGCGGTCTGCTTCTCGAAGTCGAACTCCGGCGCGTCCGGGAACATCGGGTCGCCCCAGCGGATCACGACGTTGCTCGCGTAGTCGGTCGGCACGCGGATCGCGTCGTCGAGATTCGGCGCGACGGTCTCGTACTGCAGCCCGCGCGGGGGCCGGGCCTGCTGCTGCGCGGCCACGTCCGCACCGAGAGGATGGGCCGGCGCGGCCGGGGCGGGCTCCGCCGCGGAGGCCGTGCCGGCCAGCGCCACACCGGCCCCGGCGCCCAGGCCGATCACCGCACCGGCGCGGAGCATCCCGCGCCGGTCGAGCACGGCCTGCATGACGTCACCGAAGTAGGCGTTCGACGACGGGTTGGGCTCGGGCCGGGAGCAGGCGTCGCCGCACCGGTAGCGGCAGGTGAGTCCCTGGCGGTCGTGCCGCATGCGGTCGAGGAGCGGGAGGGCACGGCGGGGGCCGGCCTGGGGGGCGTCGCCGGGGCAGCTGTGAGCCACGGTCGTCCTCCTGGGGTCGTGGTGGGATGGCGCGGTTCGGTCCGGTCCGTTCGGGACCGTCCCTTTCCTCCGCATCCCAACACCCCTGTTCTCCCGTGAGGTGAGGAGAAGGTGGCCGCCGGGTGAACGCATCCCCGGATGGGATGACGTCGACCACGCGACGCGACCGGCGCGGCCACCCGATGGGTGACCGCGCCGGTCGTGTCACTCCGTGGATCAGGGGCACGGGCCGGGGCGGGTACGTGTCCTCCGCCCCGGCCCGGCGGGATCAGACGATGCCCTGACGGGCGGCGGTGTAGACGATCTCGGTGCGGCGCCGGACCTCGAGCTTGTCGCGCAGGTTCCGCACGTGGAACTTCACGGTGGCCTCGGAGATCCGCAGCCGGGTCCCGATCTCGCGGTTGGACAGGCCGACGGCGAGCAGCCGCAGCACCTGGTTCTCGCGGTCGGTCAGCAGCGAGGTCTTGCAGAGGTCAGGCGCGGGCGACGGCGCCGGGTCGGTGTCCCGCAGCACCTGCAGCGGGCCGGCGCTGGCAGTGCCCGGATCGAAGACGCCCTCGCCGCGCAGGACCGTGCGCAGCGCCCGCACGATCTCGGCGGTGTCGGCACCCTTGCGCAGGTAGCCGTGCACCCCCAGACGCACGGTGCGCATCATCGCGTCGCGGTCCCGGCAGCCGGTCAGCACGAGGATCTTCACCCCGCGGCAGCGCTCCATCAGCGCACGCACCAGGTCGAGGCCGGGCCGCTCGTCGCGGGCGAACTCGATGTCGACGACGATCGCGTCGGGGCGGGTCCGCTCGGCAGCCATCAGGGCGTCCCGCGGGGAGGCGGCCTCGCCGGCCGGGGCCAGGTCGGGCTCGGCGGTCAGCAGTGCCCGCAGCCCGTGCCGGACGATCGGCTCGGAGTCGACGACGAGTACCCGGGCCGCGCGACGGATCATATCCACGCCGTCGGCCCCGCGGCCGGCACGCAGATCGATGGCCTCACGAACGGCTTCGAGCGTCATCGCTGTCCTCCGGTGGGTCTGTTGCGTCATCGCCGGGCACCACCCGGCGTCCCGATGCGGCAAACCGTAAGGAGCGCCACGTTGCCCCCACGTTGCGCGCGATCCGGCGACGTCGCATCCCGGGCCCGGTCGTGTGGAGGTCGGGCCCCCGAACAGCGGGTATGCTCGCCACCCCGGGGGACGAACGCCGGGACGGATCGACCCGCGCCGGCGCGGGGCATCACGTGGGAGCAGGGCACCGGGTGCCCCGGCCGTGGCGGGAGGCGACGTGAGCGGAGCCGAGGGCGGCACCTCCCCCGACGAGCTGGTGGCCGACGCGAACCGCCTGCGGCGCATCTACGACGACGGGCTCGGCGCCGGCGGCTCGGCCGGCGCACCGCGACCGGTCGTGTCCGACTCCTGGCAGCGGAGCCTGGCCGCGCACGTCGACCCGGAGGGCAGGCTCCCCCCGCTCATCTACCTCGCCGACGAGCTGAAGGAGGTCCGGACCGGCCACCCGCTGCACGCGGTGATGCCGCTGCTCCGCTCCACGCTCGTGAGCATCGCCGACGAGGCGATGCACGTGATGCTCGTGACCGACGCCGACGGCACCGTCCTCTGGCGTGACGGCGCACACGGCCTGCTGCGCTCCGCCGACGACGTCGGGCTCGTCGAGGGCACCCGCTGGGCCGAGGAGACCATCGGCACCAACGCGATGGGGACCGCGCTGGCCGTCGACCAGCCGGTCCGGATCCACTCCGCCGAGCACCTCGTCCGGACCTACCACGACTGGACCTGCGTCGCGGCCCCCGTGCACGACCCGGACACCGGCGACACCATCGGCGCCATCGACATCTCCGGCCCGCTGCACACCGTGCACCCCGCGCTGGTGCAGCTGGTGACGGCGACCGCACACCTCGCGGAGAACCAGCTGCGGGTGCGGCTGGCGATCGCCGACGAGCGGCTGCGGGTCAAGAACATGCCCCACCTGACGGCGTTGCGCGGCTCCGAGGGCGCCCTGCTGTCCCCGAGCGGCCGGGTCATCGCCAGCGAGCCCTACGGCCTGTTCCCCGAGCGGATCCGGCTCGACGACGGCGTCGACCGGGTGCAGCTCGGCGACGGCCGGGAGATGGCCGTCGAGAAGCTGGCCGAGGGCTACCTGCTGGTGCCGCCGTCGCGACAGCGCGGGCGTGTGGTCGCGACGATGCCGCCCGACACGGCACGCCCGCTGGAGCTGCGCTTCACCGGCGGGGGCGGGCCGCGCGTCACCCTCGACGGCGAGGAGTTCGCGGCCACCCTGCGCCCGGCCGAGATCCTCACGGCGCTGGCGCTGCACCCCGACGGGCTCTCCGGCGAGCAGCTGACCCTGATGCTCTACGGCGAGGACGGCAACCCGACCACCCTGCGCGGCGAGATCCACCGGCTGCGGTCGTCGTTGGGCGCGGAGCTGCTGCTCACCCGTCCGTACCGGCTCGCGACCGGACCACAGGCCGACTTCCTGCGGGTCCGGGACGCGCTGCGGGACGGCCGGGTGTCCGACGCGCTCGACTCCTGCCACGGCGAGCTGCTGCCCCGTTCCGACGCGCCCGCCGTGCGCGAGCTGCGTGACGAGCTCCTGGTCGGGCTGCGGCACGCGGTGCTCGCCTCGGACGACGTCGCGCTCCTGCACCGCTTCGTCGTGCACCCGCTGGGGACCGACGACCTGGAGGCGCACGAGCTGCTGCTGGACCTGCTCGACCGGGACGACCCGCGCCGCGCCGCCGTCGCCGCGCGGGCCGAGCACCTGCGGGACTGACCCGGCCCGGTCGACCCGGTGGCCCGGCCGACCCGGGTCAGGTGTGTGCGGCCAGCGGGCTGTCCGGCTCCGGCTCCAGCTCCCCCGCGCGCCACAGGGCCGCGTACCGACCGCCCGCACGGACCAGCTCGTCGTGGCTGCCCTCCTCGGCGATCCGGCCGCCGGACAGCACCACGATCCGGTCCGACCGCCGGGCGGTCTGCAGCCGGTGGGCGACGACGAACGCGGTCCGCCGCGACGCCACCCGCTCCCCCGCCGCCAGCACGGTGGCCTCGGTGGCCGGGTCCAGCGCCGCGGTCGCCTCGTCGAAGATCAACACGTCCGGGTCGACCAGCTCGGCCCTCGCCAGCGCGACGAGCTGCCGCTGTCCCGCCGACAGGCCCTGCCCCCGCTCGCCGACGGGGGTGTGGAACCCCTGGGGCAGCGACCGCACTAGGCCCAGCGCCCCGACCGCGCGGGCTGCGGCCTCGATCCGCTCCGGCGGGGCGTCCGGGCGGCCGTAGGCGATGTTGGAGGCGACGTCACCGGTGAACAGGTGCGCCTCCTGCGGGACCACCCCGAGCCGGGACCGGTACCCGGCCAGCGGGAACCGGCGCACGTCGACGCCGTCGACGCGGACCTGGCCCTCGCCGGTGTCGTAGAACCGGGCGATCAGCTTGATCAGCGTCGACTTCCCGGCGCCGGTCGCGCCCACCAGCGCGACGGTCTCACCCGCGCCGACGCGCAGCGACACGTCGTCGAGGGCGGGGGCGTCGACCCCCGGGTAGCGGAACGTCACGTGGTCGAGCTCGACCTCGCCGCGCAGCCGCGACGGCACCGGCACCGGCCGCTGCGGCTCGTCCGGGACCGAGGTCGGCGTGCGCAGCAGCTCCGAGATCCGGTTCAGGCCGACCCGGGCCTGCTGGTAGCCGTCGAACACCTGCGACAGCTGCTGCACCGGGCCGAAGAACAGGGTCAGGTACAGCAGGAACGCGGTGAGCACACCCGGAGTGATGTCCCCGCCGACGATCCGGGAGCCGCCGACGAACAGCACCACCGCCGTCGCGATGTCGGACAGCAACCCCACGAACGGGAAGTAGGTGGCGATGTAGCGCTGCGCGCGCAGCCGCGACCGGCGGTAGGCGTCGGAACGCTCGCCGAAGCGGTCGTAGCTCAGCTCCTCGCGGACGTAGGCCTGCGCGATGCGGACACCGGACACGTTCTCCTGCAGGTCGGCGTTGACCACGCTGACCCGCTCGCGGGCCTCGGCGTAGGCGCGGGAGGAGAACCGGCGGAACACCACGGTGCCGACCGCGAGCAGCGGCAGCAGCCAGCCCAGCGCGTACAGCGCGAGCTCCGGATCGGTGAGCACCAGTGCGGTCGCGACCCCGCCGATCGTCAGGAGGCTGACGACGGCCTGCGCCAGACCGGTCTGCAGGAACGTGGACAGCGCGTCCACGTCGGTGGTCATCCGGGTCATGATCCGGCCGGACAGCTCCCGCTCGTAGAAGTCGAGGCCGAGCCGCTGCAGGTGCGCGTAGCTGCGCAGCCGCAGCAGGTAGAGCAGGCTCTCCCCGGCCCGGGCGGTGACCAGCGTCTGGAACCCGACGACCACCGCGTCCAGCACGACGATCAGCAGCCCGGCCAGCGCCGCCAGCAGCAGGACCCGGGTGGCGCCGTCGTCGATGCCGTCGTCGACGGCGATCCGGGCGATGCTCGGCAGGGCCAGGGTCGCCAGCGCGTCCGCAGTCATCAGCGCGACGCCGAGCACCAGCAGCCAGCGCACCGGCCGCAGTAGCGAGGACAACCGGAACGCGGGGTCGGGGGCCGTCGGGGCGTCGTCGCCGTGCAGCCGGGGCGTCTCGGTCGCCGGGGACAGCTTCGCGACGGACTCGAGCAGCTCGGGGGTCGCGCTGATCCCGCCCGCCCAGGCGGCCGCGCCGCCTCCGCCGTCGCGGGTCAGGGCCCGGTCCGGGTCCTGCTCGATGCTCATCCGCGGCCACAGCTCCGGGGTGACGGCCGGGACGGCTGCCACAAACGCCGGCACCGGGTCACCGGAAGCCGCCCCGTCGGTGTCGTCCGCGGGCTCGTCGTCGACCGGGGCGACGGTGGCCGCGCGGGTGCCGCCGCCCAGCTCGTCGGCGGGGCCGGTGGCCAGCAGCTCCCGGAACAGCGCGCACCGGCTGCGCAGCTCGTCCTCGGTGCCGGTGTCGACCACCCGCCCCTTGTCCAGGACCGCGATCCGGTCGGCCAGCGCCAGGGTGGACCGCCGGTGCGCGACCAGCAGCGTGGTCCGATCGGCGGTCAGCTCGTGCAGGGTCTCGTGGATCGCGGCCTCGGTGGCGGTGTCGACTGCGGAGGTCGCGTCGTCGAGCACGAGCACCCGTGGCCGGGTGAGCATCGCCCGGGCCAGTGCGATCCGCTGTCGCTGGCCACCGGACAGGGTCAGGCCGCGCTCGCCGACCTCGGTGTCGTAGCCGTCGGGCAGGTCCTCGACGAACGACGCGACCTGCGCCGCCTCGGCGGCGGCGCGGATCTCGTCCTCGTCGGCGTCGGGGCGGCCGTAGGCGATGTTGTTGCGGATGGTGTCGGAGAACAGGAACGCCTCCTCGAACACCACCCCCAGTTCGGCGCGCAGGTCGTGCAGCCGCAGGTCGCGCAGGTCCACCCCGCCGATCGCGAGACGCCCGGCCTGCGGGTCGTAGAACCGGGGCAGCAGCAGCGCCACCGTCGACTTGCCCGAGCCGGGCGGGCCGACCAGGGCGAGGGTCTCACCGGGCTCGACGCGCAGGGAGAGCCCGTCCAGGACCGGGTCGGGGGCCGCGTGGCCGTCCGGGCCGGAGCCCGCGGGCTCGTAGCCGAACCGGACGTCCTCCAGCTCGACGGTCAGGGGGCCCTCGGGGAGCGAGGCCGGACGTTCCGGGTCCACGATCCCCGGTGCGGAGTCGACGATCTCGAAGACGCGCTCGGCCCCGGCCCGGGTCAGCTGCGCGGTGACCACGAGCGCGCCGATCAGCCGGGCGGGCCCGACGAGCATGCCGACGTAGGTGGTGAACGCCAGGAACGTGCCGAGGTCGATCGTGCCCCGGGCTGCCATCCAGCCACCGATGCCGATCACCGCGACCTGCCCCAGGCCGGGCAGCGCCAGCAGCATCGGGTTGAGCCGCGCGGTCAGCCCGGCGGCCCGCAGCCGCTCACCGTAGAGCCGGCGGGCCCGGCCCTCCAGCGTGGCGGTCTCGCGGGCCTCCTGCCCGAAGCCCTTCACCACGCGCACGCCGGTGACGGTCTCCTCGACCTGCTGGGCGATCTCGGCTGCCCGCTGCTGCGCGGACCAGGTGGCCGGGAACAGCCTGCGCCGGATGCTGTTGGTGGCCAGGAACGCCAGCGGCAGCAGGACCAGCGCGACCACCGTGAGCAGCGGAGACAGGTACAGCATCGCGACGACCGCGACGACCACCAGCACGACGGTGCCCGCCGACAGCGGAACCATCGACAGGAAGCCCTGCACCAGCTGCAGGTCGGAGATGGCCCGCGAGGCGACCTGGCCGGTGCGCAGCCGGTCCTGGCGGACTCCGTCCATCCGCTGCACCGCGCCGAACACCGCGCGCCGCAGGTCGTGCTGCACGTTCAGCGCCATCTTGCCACCGAGGTAGCGGCGCACGAACGCGCCGACGAACTTCAGCACGCCCAGCACCAGGAGCCCACCGACGACCGGCGCGAGCACGCCGGTGTCCCCGCCGATCGCGCCGTTCACGCCCTCGCGGATCAGCAGCGGGCCGATCGCCTCCAGCCCGACGCCGAGCATGGACGCGACCAGCGCACCGACCGTGACGCGGCGGTGCCGCATGCAGGCCGCGGCCAGTCTGCGGATCCAGCCGGGGCCTGCGGAGGGGTGGGGAGTGGGCACGTCGCCAGGCTATGCCCGACCCCCGACAGCCGGCCCGTCGACGCCGCCCGACACGGGGTCGACGGCGCAGGCAGCCGGGCGCGGGTAGCTCCCCCGCACGGCCCACCGCGGCTCGACCGGGTCGACGCGGCCGCGCCCACCGTCGTCGCCGTGGTCCCCGGCGCCGCACCTCGTCGCTCCGGACCCGCCGCCGCACCGTCGATCAGTGCATGAGCGCTGCCGGAGGCCGGGCGGACAACGGTCATGCGCTGATCGACGAGGTACCCAGCGGTACTCACGGCGGGAGGCGGCTCAGGGCCGGCATCCCGCACCTACGGCACCGCCGCGTCGGAGACCCGGGGGCCGCCCACCGGCACTGCTCAGGTGATGTCCCGCCGTGCCCCGACGACGGCGGCCAGCGCGATCCCCGCGGCCGTCCACGCCGCCAGGACCAGCAGCCCGACCCAGCCGGGCGGCGGGGCGCTGACCCCGGCCAGGAACTCCAGGACGAACCGGGACTGCGCGCCCAGCCCGGCCGAGCTCACGACCGGCTCCCAGACGGCGAGGTCACCGGCGTTGCCGGGCAGGAACGGGGTCAGCCGGGCGAACACCGACGGGTCCCCGAGCGAGGACCCGTCGCCCGCGCGCAGCGCCCCGGCGATCAGGTTCTCCCCGATCAGCAGGTAGCCGACGGTGAGCGCGATCGCCCCGGCCTGGTTGGTGACCAGGGTCCCGACGGCGACGCCGAGCACCCCCCACAGCGCGCACACCAGGATCCCGATCGCGCCCAGCCCGGCGAGCCGGCCGAGGTCGGGGAGCTGCTGGCCGCCGAGCGCCGCACCGCCGAGCAGCGGGCCGACCACGACGAGGGCCAGCGCGTACAGCCCGGCGACGACGGCGGCGATCACCGCCTTGGCCGCGAGCACCTGGCCCCGGGACCCGGTCAGGTAGGCCAGCGTGACCGTGCGGTGCCGGAAGTCGCCGGTGCCCAGCAGGGTCCCGAAGGCGGCGCCGACGATCGCGGTCATGGTCAGGCCCGACGCCAGGCCCGCGAGCATCAGGATCGAGGAGGTCTCGGTGGCCTGCGGCACGAGTAGCTGCAGGATGCTGCCGAGCAGGCTCTGGGCCAGCGCGAGCAGCAGCACCGGGAGGAACAGCAGCCACCACACCCGGGTGGACAGGGTCTTGCGGACCTCCGCGGTCAGCACCGCGCGGAAGCGGTCGAGGCTCACGGTCGCCATCAGCGCTGCTCCTCACCGGCGAGCAGGCGCAGGAACATCTGTTCCAGCCCGGCCCGCTCCTCGCTCATCCCGTACACGGCGACGCCCGCGGCGAGCGCCAGGTCCCCGACGCGGACCGCGTCGGCCCCGCCGACGGCCAGCACGCCGTCGTCGACGCGGTCGATCTCGGTGATCCCGTCCGTGGCGAGCGCCTCGGCCAGCCGGGCCGGGTCCGCGGCGCGCACGAGCACGCGAGAGCCGTGGCCGGCGCGCAGCTCGGCGACGGTGCCGTCGAAGCGGCAGGCACCACGGTCGATGACGACCAGCCGCTGCGCGGTCAGCTCCATTTCGGCCAGCTGGTGGGAGGAGACGAGCACGCTGCGCCCCGACGCGGCGAAGGCCTGCAGGAACGAGCGCAGCCAGGCGATGCCGTCGGGGTCCAGGCCGTTGCCCGGCTCGTCGAGCACGAGGATGCGCGGGTCGCCGAGCAGTGCCACCGCCAGGGCCAGCCGCTGGTTCATGCCGAGCGAGAACCCGCCCGCCGAGCGGTCCGCGGCGGCGGCCAGGCCCACCAGGGTGAGCACCTCGTCGACCCGGGTGTCGGGCACGCCGATCGCGGCGGCCGCGGCGCGCAGGTGTGCGCTGGCGGTGCGTCGCGGATGCACCCCCTGCACCTCCAGCACCGCGCCGACGACGCGGCCGGGCGAGACCAGCGCGGAGAACGGCACCCCGTCGACGAGTGCGCGTCCGGTGCTGGGCACGACCAGGCCGAGGATCATCCGCAGCGTCGTCGTCTTGCCCGAGCCGTTGGGCCCGAGGAACCCGGTCACCGAGCCGGGCTCGACGGTGAACGACAGGTCGTGCACGGCCTCGACCGGGCCGAACTTCTTGCCGAGCCCCTCGACGACGATCCGCCCGCTCCCGGCCGCCGTCGCCGGGTCCGTGGACGCGGTCTCCTGCACTCCGGTCTCCGTCCGTCTCGCGTCGTGCCCCGGGGTTCGCACCGGGGCATCGCCTGCGCCAATCCTCGCCCAGCCCGGGATCGCGACGGGAGGCGGGCCCCGCACCGTTCCGGGCGGCGCGGGACCGGCCGGACCGTGGCGATCGGGTCCCCGACCGCTACGCGGTGGCGCGGACCCCCGCCTCGACCGCCGCGGCGAGCGTGTCCAGGTACGGGTCGTCGCACGCCGCCCCCGTGACCAGCACCCGGAACAGCAGCGGGGCGATCAGGAGGTCGACCGCGAGATCGACGTCCACCGCCGGCGGCAGGTCCCCCCGCGCGATCGCCGCCCGGAGCATCTGCACGCCGACCTCCCGCCGCGGACCGGCCACGTCCGTCTGCAGCACCTCGGCCAGCGCCGGGGTGTGGCGGAACTCGGCGAGCAGCGTCGGGACCACCGCCGCCACCACCGGGGTGGCCACCTGGTCGCGCAGGGCACCGAGCAGCTCACGCAGGTCGCTGCGGAACGCCCCGGTCGCGGGGGCGGGGGCAAGGTGTCGGCGACGGCCTGGCGGACCAGGTCGGCCAGCATCTGCTCCTTCGACGACCAGCGGCGGTACAGCGCCGCCTTGCCCACACTCGCACGCCGGGCGACCGCCTCCATCGACAGGCGGCCGTACCCGGACGCGGCCAGCTCGGCGAAGGCCGCGGACACGATCGCCTCGGTGACACGGGGGCGCAGCACCGCTCCGCCGCCGGTGGTTCGTCGGAGCGTCACGCCGACATCCTAGCCGCCGACGGAACGCTTGCGTTCCGTCGGCCGTCGACCTAGCCTCGGACACCAAAACGGAACGATACCGTTCCGTTGGGCGAACGGAGGGATGCGATGTCCACGTCCACCAGCGACCGGGTCCGGCTGCTGACCGCCGGCCTCGAAGCCTTTCCACCGGGAGGACGTCGAGACGTTCATGGCCATGTACCGCGAGGACGCCGTGCACGAGTTCCCGTTCGCCCCGGAGGGGATGCCCACACGCGTCGAGGGCCGGGAGGCCGTCGAGGCCTGGATGCGCACCGTGCCCGATCTCCTGACCCTCGACGGCGGGATGCACGACCTGCGGATCCACGAGGGCGGCGACACCCTGACCGCCGAGTGGTCCTCGACCGGCCACTTCGCCGACGGGACCCCGGCCGCGATCTCCTACGTCGCGGACCTGCTGGTTCATGCGCGCGCCCACCGCGCGTCGTTCACATGTCCGACGACCGTCGACGCCCTGTCGGAGCTCCCCCGCCACCCGACCGGCAAGATCTTCGAGAAGGACCTCCGGCCACCGTTCCAGGTGATGTGGCGCCGGTCTCGTACTGAGACACGCCGAAACTTGACTGACTCAAGAAAAGCGGGCAGGCTCGCCGCCGTGTCGAACGCATCGGACTACGAAGGCATGTTGCGTGGAGCGTCGCTGCGCGTGACGCGTCCTCGCCTGGCCGTGCTGCAGGCGGTCCACTCCCACCAGCACGCGGACACGGAGTCGATCATCCGTGTCGTGCGGGAGGACCTCGGGGAGGTGTCGCACCAGGCCGTCTACGACGTGCTGCGTGCGCTGCACTCCTCGGGGCTGGTTCGTCGGATCCAGCCCACCGGCTCCGTCGCGCGGTACGAGGCGCGGGTCGGCGACAACCACCACCACGTGGTCTGCCGATCCTGTGGCGCCATCGCCGACGTCGACTGCGCCGTCGGCTCCGCACCCTGTCTCACCGCCTCCGACGACAGCGGCTTCGTGATCGACGAGGCCGAGGTCGTCTACTGGGGACGGTGCCCCGACTGCTCATCCACTGATCCCGAGAGGATGTCCCGTGTCTGACGAGCACCCCACCGTCGAGAGCAAGATGAACCGCGAGCAGGACGGCGGTTGCCCCGTCGCCGCCGGTCGCATCGCGCACCCCACCGAGGGTGGCGGCAACCAGAGCTGGTGGCCCAACCAGCTCAACCTGAAGATCCTCCGCAAGCACGCTCCCGCGTCGGACCCGATGGAGCCGGACTTCGACTACGCGAAGGAGTTCGCCACCGTCGACCTCGACGAGCTCGCGCGCGACGTCGACGCCGTCATCACCACCTCGCAGGACTGGTGGCCGGCTGACCACGGCAGCTACGCCGGGTTCTTCATCCGGATGGCCTGGCACTCCGCGGGCACCTACCGGACCTACGACGGCCGCGGCGGCGCGGGCGCCGGCATGCAGCGCTTCGCCCCGCTGAACAGCTGGCCGGACAACGGCAACCTGGACAAGGCCCGCCGGCTGCTCTGGCCGGTCAAGCAGAAGTGGGGCCGCAAGGTCTCCTGGGCCGACCTGATTGTCTTCGCGGGCAACCGCGCGCACGAGATCTCCGGCTTCCCGATGTTCGGCTTCGCCGGCGGCCGCGCCGACGTGTGGGAGCCCGACGAGGACGTCTACTGGGGCTCGGAGAACGTCTGGCTGGGCAACGACGCGCGCTACGGCGGCAGCAAGGACTTCGCCCACCGCGAGCTGGAGAAGCCGCTCGGCGCGTCGCACATGGGCCTGATCTACGTCAACCCGGAGGGCCCGGACGCCAGCGGTGACCCGATCGCCGCCGCGCGCGACATCCGCGAGACCTTCGGCCGGATGGCGATGAACGACGTGGAGACCGCGGCGCTGATCGTCGGCGGCCACACCCTCGGCAAGGCCCACGGTGCCGCCAACCCCGACGAGAACGGCAACGTCGGCCCCGAGCCGGAGGCCGCCGACATCACCGAGCAGGGCCTGGGCTGGAAGCAGAACTACGGCAAGGGCAAGGGCCGCGACGCCATCACCTCCGGGCTCGAGGTCATCTGGACCCGCACCCCGAACCGGTGGAGCCACGACTACCTCAAGCACCTCTACGCCTACGAGTGGGAGCTGACCGAGTCGCCGGCCGGCGCGCGGCAGTTCGTCGCCAAGGACGCACCGGAGATCATCCCGGACCCGGAGCCCGGCTTCCCGAACCGCAAGCCGACGATGCTGGTCACCGACGTGTCCATGCGGGTCGACCCGGTCTACGGCGAGATCACCCGCCGCTGGCTGGACAACCCGGGTGAGTTCGAGGACGCCTACCGCCGCGCCTGGTACAAGCTGACCCACCGCGACATGGGCCCGAAGGAGCGCTACATCGGCGCCTGGGTGCCGCAGGAGGAGCTCCTGTGGCAGGACCCGGTCCCGGCCGTCGACCACCCGCTGGTGGACGCCGACGACGTCGCGTCGATCAAGGCGAAGGTCCTCGAGTCCGGCCTGTCGGTCACCGACCTGATCAAGACCGCCTGGGCCGCGGCCTCGTCGTTCCGCCAGTCCGACAAGCGCGGTGGCACCAACGGCGGCCGCATCCGCCTGGAGCCGCAGCTGCAGTGGGAGGTCAACGACCCCGACACGCTGCGCCAGGTCGTCTCGGCGCTGGAGTCGCTCCGGTCCGAGATCAACGGCTCGCTGACCGGCGGCAAGAAGATCTCCTTCGCCGACCTCGTCGTGCTGGCCGGTGCCGCCGCCCTGGAGAAGGCCGCCAAGGACGGCGGGCACGACATCACCGTGCCGTTCGTCCCGGGCCGGACCGACGCCACCCAGGAGAAGACCGACGTCGAGTCGTTCTCCTACCTGGAGCCCACCGCCGACGGCTTCCGCAACTACCGCGGCAAGGGCCACACCCTGCCCGGCGAGTTCCTGCTCGTCGACCGCGCGAACCTGCTCGGCGTCTCCGCCCCGGAGATGACCGTGCTGGTCGGCGGCCTGCGCGTGCTGGGCGCCAACACCGGCGGGTCGACGGCCGGCGTGTTCACCGACCGGGTCGGCACGCTGTCCAACGACTTCTTCACCAACCTGCTGGCCGGCGACGTCCAGTGGCGCTCGGTGGCCGGCGACGACGACTCCTTCGAGGCCGTCGACGCCTCCGGGAACGTCAAGCGGACCGGCACCCGCGCCGACCTGGTATTCGGGTCGAACTCCGAGCTGCGCGCCGTCGCCGAGGTCTACGCCTCCGACGACGCGCAGGAGAAGTTCGTCCGCGACTTCGTCGCCGCCTGGGACAAGGTCATGATGGCCGACCGCTACGACGTCTGATCGTCGCGTAGCAGCACGTCACGACGCCCGGGCCGGGTCACCGGTCCGGGCGTCGTCATGTCCGGGCCCTCGCCCACACACCGCGCCCGGCACCTCCGTCGAGATGCAGCTGAGGGCTGCTGCGCGCGCCCCGCACGGATCCTGCACTGCATCTCGACGCATTCCGGACACCGAGATGCAGCTCAGCGGGCTGGGGAGATCCACAACTCCCGCTGAGCTGCATCTCCGCGGGTCGGCGCCGGCGGTACCGGTCGACGGGCGCCCCGTGGACCGGGCGTCAGTGCTGCAGCAGCCGTGGGGCCCAGGTCCCGGCACGCGGGCGGACGGCCCACCACAGACGGGCGTAGGCGGAGTGCAGGGAGTCCCGCACCCGCGGACGGGGGCGTCCGCGACCGAGACGGTGAGCCTCGGCCTCGCGGTGCAGGTCCGCCATCCGTGCCCGCGCGAGGCGGGCCCAGTGGTCCTCGATCACGACCCACCTCCCGGCGGGCCGGACGGGGTGATCTCGCCGGGCGGGCGCGGGAGCCACGTGCCGAAGAAGAACTCGACCGGCCGCGCCCCCGGCGGACGGGTGTCCGGGTCGTGCTGCCGCTCGCGGAACCGCCGCGAGACGGCGACCAGCTCCTCGTGCAGCTCGGCGAGCTCCTCGGCGGTCATCCAGGTGGAACCCCCCGAGAACCCGCCGCCCTCGCGCCACTCGGGCGCCTCGGCCCCGGCGCGCCGGAACCACCGCTTCATCTTCTCGGCGACGCGGTCGACGTAGACCTCCGACAGCGTCTCGGCCGCCATCGCGGTCTCGGGCTCCATGCCGTCCTCGACGCCCCAGGACTGGCCGTAGCGCACCAGCTTCCACGGCTTCTCCCGGGCCCGGCCGCCCTCGGCGGGCTCGACGAAGCCGTACTTGGCGAGGATCCCCAGGTGGTACGCGCAGCTGGCGACGCTCTCGCCGGTGACCTCGGCGCACCGGGTGGCGGTCGCGCTCCGTTCGAGCCCCACCAGCTCCAGCAGCTCGACCCGAAGCGGATGGGCCAGCGCACGCAGCCGCGCGGGGTCGGTGAGGGTGTAGGGCTCCTTCGGCACGGGAGTCAACCTATCTTGATAAAGACATCTTGAGCAAGGAGTGTTGATACGACTCGACCGCGCCGTGATGCAGCCGAGGGCTGCCCCAGCGCACGTGCGCACGGCCCTGACCTGCATCGCGGCGTCCGAGGGTCGTCGAGATGCAGCTCAGCGGGAGCTGTCGATCTCCACAGCCCGCTGAGCTGCATCTCGGCGACCGGCGGGCCGGGCGATGGGGCGGGCGGTGGGCCGACCGGCGAGCCGGGACGGGACGGGACGGGACGGGAGCGGGGGCGCGCCCGGAGGTGCGCGGCGGCGGGATCACTCCAGCCCGTCGAGCACCCCCGCGAGCCCGACGGCTCGGATAGCATCGGCCAGTGCCCCGTCGGCAGCGCCGTGAACGTCCACTCCGGACCGTCCATCTCCGCGAACCCGGGCACCCCGGCGTCGATCAGCTCGCGGGCGGCGGCGGGAGTGAAGCTGCAGGTCACGACGGTCTTCGGCAGCGAGGGATCGGGCGTTCCGCGACGGGCGGCGGTGAGCACCACCCCGGGCGGCTCGGCCGTCGAGCGGGCGCGGACGTCGTCGAAGACGGCGTCGGGGATGCCTGCGGTGCTGCTGCCCGCGGCGTCGAGCTCGGCGCGGGACGACATCGGCAGTGCGCCGTGCTCGGCGAGGGTCGCCCGGGTCGCGGCCTGCGCGTCGGACGGGGTGAAGTCGATCTGCGCGACCCCGTCGGGCAGTGGTCCGGTGTCGACGAACACCAGGTGCGCGACCCGGTCCCGGGCCCGCTCGGCCGCCGCCGCGCAGACCGGGCCCGCGCCGCTGTGACCGACGAGCACGACCGGCTCGCCCGCGCCGCCCAGCGCGGCGAGCACGTCGTCGACGCGGGTCCGGGCGGTGGCACCGGGCTCGTGACCGAGGTCGAGCGCGGTGACGTCGTGCCCGCGGGCGCGCAGGTCGTCCGCGACCGCGCTCCACGCCGTCGCGTCGATCCAGAACCCGGGAACCAGCAGGTGGCTCGTCATGCCCCGAGCCCGGCGGCGGACGAGGGCGGTTCCGGTCCTCGTGCTAGTTCTTCCGCTGCTCGGCCTTCAGCCGAGCGGCCTCGCGCTGACTCTCGGCGCGGGTGGCGCGCTCACGGGCCAGCCACTCGGGCTCCTCGGCCTTGATCGCGGCGATCTGCTCGGTGGTCAGCGGCTCGGTGATCCCCGCGCGGGCCAGTCCCGAGATCGACACCCCGAGCCGGTCCGCGACGACCGGGCGCGGGTGCGGCCCGGTGGCGCGCAGCTCCCGCAGCCACTCCGGCGGGTCGGCCTGCAGCACGTCGAGCTCGTCGCGGGAGACGACCCCCTCGCGGAAGTCGGCGGGGGTGGCGTCGAGGAGCACACCGAGCTTCTTCGCCGCGGTCGCGGGCTTCATCGTCTGGGCGGACCTCTGGCGCGTCATGTCACCAGGCTATGCGGCTAGCCTCGACCGGTGACCGCCACGTCCTTCCACCTCGGCTACGTCCCGGGCGTCACCCCAGGCAAGTGGACCCGGATGTGGGCCGAGCGCCGCCCCGGGGTCCCCCTGGAGCTGCACACGGTGAGCCCGGCCGAGGCCGCGGACCTGGTCCGCGCGGGCACGGTGGACGCGGCCGTCGCCCGGCTGCCGATCGACCGGACCGGACTGCACGCGATCCCGCTCTACACCGAGACGACCGTGGTGGTGGTCCCGAAGGAGCACGTGGTGACCGCTGCCGACGAGGTGACCGTCGCCGACCTGGCCGACGAGATCGTCCTGCGCACCGGCGACGACACCCTCGACTGGCCCGACGGGCCGCCCGGCCGGGCCGCGGAGTACACCCCGCCGACGACGGCCGAGGCGGTCGAGATCGTCGCGGCGGGGGTCGGACTGCTGGTCGTCCCGCAGTCGCTGGCCCGGCTGCACCACCGCCGGGACCTCACCTACCGGCCGCTGGTCGACGCCCCGGGCTCCGGCGTCGCGCTGACCTGGCCGGACGCCGAGAACAGCGACCTGATGGAGGAGTTCATCGGGATCGTGCGCGGCCGCTCGGCACACAGCACCCGGACCCGGCGCAGCGAGCCCCCGGCCGCGCCGGCACGCCGCCCCGCGTCGACGGCGGCGAAGCGGCGACCGGCCCGGCGTCGCCGCTAGTCCCCCGGATACGACGACGCCCCCGGTGCACGGGGCACCGGGGGCGTCGGGCGTATGACGCGGACGGGTCAGGCCGCGGCGGGCACCGGCTTCTGCGAGAGCTTCTCGAGGCGGCGCGTGGTGGGCCAGCGGACGGCGGTCGCCCAGCCGAGCTTCTCGAAGCCGCGGATGACGGCGGCCGAGATGTCGATCTGGCCCTTCTTCACACCGTGCCGGGCGCAGGTCGGGTCGGCGTGGTGCAGGTTGTGCCAGGACTCGCCGAAGGACAGGACCGCCAGCCACCAGACGTTGGCGGACTTGTCACGGGAGGCGAAGGGACGCTCGCCCCAGATGTGGCAGATCGAGTTGATCGACCAGGTGACGTGGTGCAGCACCGCGACGCGGACCAGGCCGGCCCAGAAGAACGCGGTGAACGCGCCCCACCAGGACATGGTCACCAGACCGCCGATGAGCGCCGGGCCCGCCAGGCTGAAGACGACGATCAGCGGGAACGCCTTCTCGACGCGCATCATGTCGCGGTCGGCGAGCAGGTCCGGGGCGAACCGCTTCATGTTGGTGAGGTCGCGGTCGAACAGCCAGCCCAGGTGCGAGTGCCAGAAGCCCTTGACCAGCGCCGAGGCGCCGGTGCCGTAGAGCCACGGCGAGTGCGGGTCGCCCTCCTTGTCGGAGAACGCGTGGTGGCGGCGGTGGTCGCCGACCCAGTCGAGCACGCTGCCCTGCAGCGAGATGCTGCCGGCGATCGCCAGGGCGATCCGGAGCGGACGGTTCGCCTTGAACGAGCCGTGGGTGAAGTAGCGGTGGAAACCGACGGTCACACCGAGGCCGCTGACGGCGTAGAAGACGACGAACAACGCGACGTCGACCCACCCGAGACCCCAGCCCCAGGCGAGCGGGACGGCGGCGAACAGCGCGAGCGTCGGGAGGATCACGAACAGTCCGACCAGGAACATCGCGCCGGGCGGGCGCTGCCCGTCGACGATCGGCGCGGGTGTCCGCTTCTCGGACGTGCTGCGGGGTGGTGCGGCCTCGAGCGTCATGCGTCCCACTGTCGCGGCACCCCTACCCCGCGGGCAGTGCGGTTAACCCCCCTGTTCGGATTCGGGTTCCGCCCCGGCCCGGACTTGACCGACGAGTAACTTATGAGTACTGAACGGGGAGTGAAGCTCTCCACCGTCCTCCCCTACGGCGACGACCCGATCCGCAACGCGGACGCCGTCACCGACATGGAACGCGCCGGCCTCGACGTCGTCTGGGCCGCCGAGGCGTACTCGTTCGACGCCGTCTCCCTGCTCGGTTACCTCGCCGCCCGCACCGAGCGTCTCGAGATCGGGTCGGCCATCCTGCCGATCTACTCGCGCACCCCCACCCTGACCGCGATGACCGCGGCCGGCCTCGACGCCCTGTCCGACGGTCGGTTCAACCTGGGCCTCGGCGCGTCCGGCCCGCAGGTCATCGAGGGCTTCCACGGGGTCGCCTACGACAAGCCGGTCGGGCGCACGCGCGAGATCATCGAGATCTGCCGCAATGTCTGGAAGCGGGAGGAGAAGCTCACCAACGACGGGCTCTACCCGATCCCGCTGCCCGGCGGCACCGGCCTCGGCAAGCCGCTGAAGATCATCAACCACCCGAAGCGCGCCGACATCCCGGTCTGGGTGGCCGCGCTGGGCGAGAAGAACCTGGAGATGACCGCGGAGCTGGCGAACGGCTGGCTCCCGCACGTCGTGCTGCCGGAGAAGATCCAGGAGGTCTTCGGGCCCGCGCTGCAGGCCGGCTACGCCAAGCGCGCCCCCGAGCTGGGTCCGCTGCAGATCACCGGCGGCGGGATCATCGCGCTCGAGGAGGAGTTCTTCGAGCCCGCCCGCCAGGCCGCCCGCGGCCTCTACGCGCTCTACATCGGCGGAATGGGGGCGCGCGGGAAGAACTTCTACAACACCGTGTTCGCCAAGCAGGGCTACGTCGACGAGGCGAAGACCGTGCAGGACCTCTACCTGGACGGCAAGAAGGAGGAGGCCATGGCCGCCCTCCCTGCCGACTTCATCGACAAGGTCACCCTGATCGGCCCCGAGGGTCACGTCCGCGAGCGGATCGCCGCCCTGCGCGAGAACGGGATCACCCACCTGCACGTGAACCCGATGACCAACGACGTGAACCACACGTTCGAGAAGCTCAAGACCTGGATGTCGTAGGTCGACGTCCTGGGCCCGACGTCCTGGGCCGATGTCCCGGGTCCCGGCTTGCCGGGCCCGCGCGGGCGTGCTCATCTGGGTGACGTGGTCGACAGCACCGTTGGTCAGGACCTCACCCCCGACGAGCGCGACGCGGTCGTGGCCGGAGCCCGGTTCGTCGGGCCCTCCGGGCCGCACCGCCTGCGCGGGCCCGGGCCCCTCCGCCGTCGCACCGGACGCCACCGCGGGCTCCGGCCGTCCGGCCGCGGCGCGGCCGCGTGAGCGCCACGCCGCTCCCCGACGGAGGGACCTGCGCCATTGCGCCGTTCGGCCCAGTACCGGGGGGTCCTGTCACGGCTCGTAGGCGGGGCGTACAGAATGTGTGACGTCATCCACGGTTCACGGTGCTCCGGGCAACCCCCGGCGGGGCACCCGCGACAGGACTCGCGACATGACGAGGAGACCGACTTGCTGGAGCTCGCCATCCGGACCTCCGACGAGCCGATCTCCCCCGGTCAGTACCGGCACACTGCGACGCACGCCTGGTGGATGGGGACCTGCTTCGCGCGCGACGAAGTCTGTGTCCACTACAGCGAGCACCTGCTCCAGCAGTGGACCCCGCTCGACCCGGCCCAGGACTGGCTGCTCGACCGCGAGCTGACCGGCCGCGTGCACTGGCTGTGCGGTGACGGCGCGGCGGCGATCGAGGACGGCTTCGACATCGCCGACCAGTGGCCCACCGGCCGCTTCCGCGCCCCGCACGGCGACTTCTACGCCGAGCTCCACGGCCACCGACCCGCCGCGAAGGTCGGCTCGTGGGCCAACCCGACCGAGGCGTTCCTCGCCGGCCTGCCCCGCGACCCGGCGGCGATGCTGGACCGGCTGATCGCCGACAGCCCGCCCGGCCGCGGCTACACCGGCCCGTTCCCGAGCGCCGTGAGCGCGCTGCGGACCTGCCGGGTCCCCGCCGAGCTGCGCGCGGTGCTCTACGCCGCGCTGCGCCGGATGCCCGCCGTCTCCCTCGGCGAGACCGACGACCTCGACGGCGAGCGGCACCCCACCCTCGTCCACGACGACGGGCCGGTCCGCACCGAGCTGCTGATCTCCCCCGTCGACGGGCAGTACGCCGGCGAGCGCGACACCGTCCGGCGCCCGGCCCGCGTCGGCCCGCCGGTCGGCACCGTCGTCGCCGAGACGACCACGCAGACCTCCGTGGTCGACGTGCTCGGCTCCCCGCCCGGCTTCTGAATCGTGCCGCTCGCCGTCCGCGGGCGGTCGATCACGAAACGATCACGAAGTGGGACCCGGCACACTGCCCGGTCTCGCGCCAAGGGGACTAACCTGGTAGCCGGTCGCGAAAAATCGAGCAGCTATCAAGGCGGTTGACGCAGAGTGTCATCGAGCAGTACCTCCCATCAGGCGAGCGACTTCGGTCCGAACGAGTGGCTCGTCGAGGAGATGTACCAGCGCTTCCAGGAGGACCCGTCGGCCGTGGACCCGGCCTGGCACGAGTTCTTCGCCGACTACGGCAAGGGCGGTGAGAAGGCCCCCTCCTCGTCGTCCGTCGGGACCGAGGAGTCCGACGACACCTCCTCCGGCCACGGCTCCGCTCCCGCCTCCTCGGGTGGTGTCACCCGCGGCGCGGGCACCGAGGACGACCAGGGCAGTGGGAACGACACCGGGAACGGTGTCGGAAGCGGCACGGTGAGCAGCAAGGGGACCGGCGCGGCCGGCTCCGGCGACGCCCCGGCCCAGAAGGCCGTGACGAACGGCGGGAAGGCCGGGGGCAACGGCACCGCCACCTCTCGCGACGTCCCGCCGCCGGTCACCCCGAAGGCCGAGCCGCCGCCCGCCGAGGAACGCCTGCGCACCGCGAGAGCCCCGGCACCGGCGTCGTCGAACGGGTCGTCGGCCAAGCCGGCCGCGGGCAGCGGCTCCAAGGCCGCGAAGCCGGCGCAGGACGGGGGTGGCGCGACCACCACCCCGCTGCGCGGTGCCGCGAACGCCATCGCCAAGAACATGACGTCGTCCCTCACGCTGCCGACCGCGACCAGCGTCCGTGCGGTCCCGGCCAAGCTGCTGGCCGACAACCGCATCGTCATCAACAACCACCTCAAGCGCACCCGCGGCGGGAAGCTGTCGTTCACGCACCTGATCGGCTACGCGCTGGTCCGGGCCCTGGCCGACTTCCCGAACATGAACCGGCACTTCGTCGAGACCGACGGCAAGGCGTCGGTCTCGACGCCGGAGCACGTGAACCTCGGCCTGGCCATGGACATGGCGGGCAAGGACGGCAGCCGCACGCTGATCGTCGTGTCCATCAAGGGCTGCGAGAACATGTCGTTCGCGCAGTTCTGGCAGGCCTACGAGGGCATGGTCCGCAAGGCCCGCGAGGGCAAGCTGACCGCCGAGGACTTCTCCGGCACCACGATCAGCCTCACCAACCCGGGCACGCTGGGCACGAACCACTCGGTGCCGCGGCTGACCGTGGGCCAGGGCGCGATCATCGGCGTCGGCGCGATGGAGTACCCGGCCGCGTTCCAGGGTGCGTCGGAGGAGCGGCTCGTCGAACTCGGCATCTCCAAGATCATCACCCTGACCTCGACCTACGACCACCGGATCATCCAGGGCGCCGAGTCCGGCGACTTCCTGCGCCGGATCCACCAGCTGCTCCTCGGCGAGGACGGCTTCTACGACGACGTCTTCGCCTCGCTGCGGGTGCCGTACGAGCCGGTCCGCTGGGTGCAGGACTTCCCCGAGGGCGAGGTCGACAAGACCGCCCGGGTGCTGGAGCTGATCGAGTCCTACCGGACCCGCGGCCACCTGATGGCCGACACCGACCCGCTGAACTACCGCCAGCGCCGCCACCCCGACCTCGACGTCCTCAGCCACGGCCTGACCCTGTGGGACCTCGACCGCGACTTCGCGGTCGGCGGGTTCGGCGGGCAGAGCCACATGAAGCTGCGCGACGTGCTCGGCCTGCTGCGCAACTCCTACTGCCGCACCATCGGCACGGAGTACATGCACATCGCCGACCCCGAGCAGCGCAAGTGGCTCGAGGAGCGCGTCGAGGTCCCGCACATCAAGCCGGACTCCTCGGAGCAGAAGTACATCCTGTCCCGGCTGAACGCGGCCGAGGCCTTCGAGACCTTCCTGCAGACCAAGTACGTCGGGCAGAAGCGGTTCTCGCTGGAGGGCGGCGAGACCGTCATCCCGCTGCTCGACGCCGTGCTGGACAAGGCCGCCGAGCGCGAGCTCGACGAGGTCGTCATCGGCATGCCGCACCGCGGCCGGCTCAACGTGCTGGCCAACATCGTCGGCAAGCCGATCAGCCAGATCTTCCGCGAGTTCGAGGGCAACCTCGACCCGGGCCAGGCGCACGGTTCCGGCGACGTGAAGTACCACCTCGGCGCCGAGGGCAAGTACTTCCGGATGTTCGGCGACGGCGAGACCGCCGTCTCGCTGACCGCGAACCCGTCGCACCTGGAGGCCGTGGACCCGGTGCTGGAGGGCATCGTCCGCGCCAAGCAGGACCTGCTCGACAAGGGCGACGGCGGCTTCACCGTGCTGCCGGTGCTCATGCACGGCGACGCGGCGTTCGCCGGCCAGGGCGTCGTCGCCGAGACGCTGAACCTCGCGCTGCTGCGCGGGTACCGCACCGGCGGCACCGTGCACGTCGTGGTCAACAACCAGGTCGGGTTCACCACCGCGCCGGAGCACTCGCGCTCCTCGCAGTACTGCACCGACGTGGCGAAGATGATCGGCGCACCGGTCTTCCACGTGAACGGCGACGACCCGGAGGCCTGCGTCTGGGTCGCCAAGCTGGCCGTCGAGTACCGCCAGCGCTGGAACAACGACGTCGTGATCGACATGATCTGCTACCGGCGCCGGGGCCACAACGAGGGCGACGACCCCTCGATGACCCAGCCGTCGATGTACGACATCATCGACGCCAAGCGCAGCGTCCGGAAGATCTACACCGAGTCGCTGATCGGCCGTGGTGACATCACCATGGAGGAGGCTGAGCAGGCGCTCAAGGACTTCTCCAACCAGCTCGAGCACGTCTTCAACGAGGTGCGCGAGCTGGAGAAGACCCCGCCGGTGATCTCGCCGTCGATCGAGTCGGAGCAGCTCGTCCCGTCCGACCTCGACACCTCGGTCCCGCTCGAGGTCGTCCACCGGATCGGCGACGTGCACACCAACCTCCCCGAGGGGTTCGCGGTGCACAAGCGGGTCGAGCCCGTGCTGCGCAAGCGCGAGAAGATGTCCCGCGAGGGCGACGTCGACTGGGCCTTCGCCGAGCTGCTCGCCCTCGGCTCGCTGGCGATGGACGGCCGGCTGGTCCGGCTGTCCGGTCAGGACTCCCGTCGCGGCACCTTCGTGCAGCGGCACTCGGTCCTGATCGACCGGCACACCGGCGCCGAGTACTTCCCGCTGCGCAACCTGGCCGAGGGTCAGGGCCGGTTCCTGCCCTACGACTCGGCGCTGTCGGAGTTCGCCGCGGTCGGCTTCGAGTACGGCTACTCGGTCGCCAACCCGGACGCACTCGTGATGTGGGAGGGCCAGTTCGGCGACTTCGTCAACGGCGCCCAGTCGATCATCGACGAGTTCATCTCCTCCGGTGAGGCCAAGTGGGGCCAGCTCTCCGACGTCGCGCTGCTCCTGCCGCACGGCCTGGAGGGCCAGGGCCCCGACCACAGCTCCGGGCGCATCGAGCGCTTCCTGCAGCTGTGCGCCGAGGGCTCGATGACCGTCGCGCTGCCGTCGGAGCCGGCGAACTACTTCCACCTGCTGCGCCAGCACACCCTGGACGGGGTGCGCCGGCCGCTGGTGGTGTTCACGCCGAAGTGGATGCTGCGCGCCAAGCAGGTCGTCAGCCCGCTGTCGGACTTCACCGAGGGCCGGTTCCGCCCGGTCATCGACGACCCGGAGCACGCCGGCAAGGGCGAGCGCGTCTCCGGCGTGAAGCGGGTGCTCTTCTGCTCCGGCAAGATCTACTGGGAGCTGGCCGCGGCACGCGACAAGCGCCGCAAGAACGGCGACGAGTCGGTCGACGAGGCCGCGCTGGTCCGGGTCGAGCGGCTCTACCCGATGCCGGCCGAGGAGATCGCCGCCGTCCTCGAGCGCTACCCCGAGGCCGCCGGTGACATCCGCTGGGTCCAGGAGGAGCCGGCCAACCAGGGCTCGTGGCCGTACTACGGCCTGGAGCTGCCGCAGAAGCTCCCGCAGCTGCAGGGCAACTTCACCCGGGTGTCCCGGCGGCGGATGGCGGCCCCGGCCGCCGGCTCGTCGAAGGTGCACGAGGTCGAGCAGGCCGAGCTGATCGAGAAGGCGTTCGCCCGCTAGGTGTGATGTCCATGGACGTTGTTCCAGGTTGAGCTGATGACGGCCTGTCGCTGAGACAGGCGAGGACCCCCGGTTGTGAAGTGGAGCTGTCTAGGAACCGCTTCACCAACCGGAGGCCCTTGTGACCCACGCTAACGCTGCGCTGACTCCGCGTGCCCGGCTACGGCTGGCCCGTCTGATCGTCGACCAGGACTGGACCTGCTCCACCGCGGCCAGAATGTTCATGGTCGCCCCTCGCACCGCCCGAAAGTGGGCTGACCGCTACCGCGCCGAGGGCCCGCCCGGGATGGTCGACCGCAGCTCCCGACCACGGTCGATGCCGGCCAAGACCCCGCCGAGGCTGGTGAAGCAGATCGTGCGACTGCGGTGGCACCACCGACTCGGACCAGTACAGATCGGCGGCCGACTCGCTCTCTCTCGCCGCCTCGACCGTGCACGCGGTCCTGCGCCGCTGCCGGATCAACCGGCTCTCCCACATCGACCGGGTCACCGGCGAGCCCCTACGCCGCTACGAACACCCACACCCCGGCTCGTTGATCCACGTCGACGTCACCAAGTTCGGCAACATCCCCGACGGAGGCGGACACCGCTTCGTCGGACGCCGACAAGGCGCCCTGAACAAGCGGTCCACTCCCGGACTGCCCAGGGGAACCGACTACAAGCCGCGCACCGGCAGAGCGTTCGTCCACACCGTCATCGACGACCACTCCCGCGTCGCCTACGCCGAGATCCACAGCGACGAGAAAGCCGACACCGCCACCGGTGTGCTACGCCGGGCCGTGGACTGGTTGAACGCCCGCGGCGTGACCGTCGAACGGGTCCTGTCCGACAACGGCAGCTGCTACCGATCACACGCCTGGCGTGACACCTGCAGCGAACTGGGCATCACCCACAAGCGAACCCGGCCCTACCGGACTCAGACCAACGGCAAGATCGAACGTTTCCACCGCACCCTCGCCGACGGGTGGGCATACGCCCGCTTCCACCCCTGCGAAACGGCTCGGCGAGACGCGCTCCCCGGCTGGCTGCACTTCTACAATCACCACCGGCCCCACAGCGCAACCAACGGCCTACCGCCGATCAGTCGCCTGACCAACCTGCCTGGACATCACAGCTAGGGCACACGCGACGACGGCCGGGCCGGGGACTCCCCCCGCCCGGCCGTCGTGCTGTGCGGGGTCAGCGTCCGCGCACGGCACCGACGACGACCGCGGCGCCGGTCAACGCGGGCACGGCCCACTCGACCGCCCGGATCCGGCGCGCCAGGGCAGGCTCCGGCGCGGCCGGACCGGCACCGGCCGGGGCGTCCGACCCGGCACGCCGTCCCAGGGCACCCGCGTAGGCGGTCGCGGCGAGCGCGGCGCCGGTGAGCGCGGCCCGGGAGACCGCGGCGGTGGCGGCGGCGGGCTCGCGCCGGGCCCGGGCCACGTTGCGCACCAGCAGACCCGCGCCACCGAGCAGGTGGGTGGCCATCGCGGCGCTGCCGATCCGACCCCACCGGCCCCAGCCGGCCCCGGCGAGCCGCTCGCGCTCGGCTGGGTCGCCGACGGCGTCGAGCGCGCCGTTCAGTCCGGTGACGCCCATCAGCGACCCGCCGAACCAGGCGGCCAGTCCGACGTCGTGCAGGGTGCGGGCGAGGGGCTCGGTACGGGACATCGGTACTCCGGTGCGTCGGGGGGCGGCGGGCCACGGGTGCGGCCGCACCGGACGCTAGTGCGGCCCCTCGGCGGGGTTCCCGCGGGCCGGTGGGGGTCCTCCGTCCGCGGTGCCACCGCGGCCGACGGTGGCGGCGCGGCGACCCCGTGCCGCCACCCCCGGAGCGGGGTCGGTCACCGACGGGCGGCCCAGCGGTAGGACAGCCGTCGCAGCAGGGTCTCGGCGGGCCCCCGGACACCGGCCCGGTCGAGCCGGTACGCGACGACGACGGTGAGCAGCCACACCCCCACCGCGACCAGCGACGCCGACCAGCCCGAGAGGTGGGCACCCAGTCCGAGGCCCCAGGCGGCGAGCAGCGGCACGAACAGCAGCGACTGCGCCAGGTAGCCGCTCAGCGACCGGCGGCCGAGCGCGACGAGGGCCCGGACCGGCAGCGGCGCCACCGGACGGGTGCCGAGCCGGTGCGCGACGAGGCCGAACACCGCGACGTAGCCGAGGGCGGCGAAGATCCCGGTGGCGATGTGCAGACCGGCGAACGCGCCCGGGTCCGGCAGGACGACGACGCCGACGTGCACGAGCGCCTGGGCGAGCCCCGCCGACCAGCCGACGGCGATGCCCACGACGGCGGTGCGTCGGAGCAGGGGCAGGTACCGGCCCGGCTCCTCCAGGACGCGGTGCCGCGCGGCGAGCAGCCCGAGCAGCACCGCGGCGGGCATCACCAGGGTCAGGAACGCCCCGGGGAGCGCCGCGACCCACAGTCCGAGCCGCAACGGCAGGGTGGCGAGCCAGCCCGGCGTGGACAGGGCCACCTGCTGCGCGACGGCCGTGGGCGTGCCGCCGCCGGTGAACTGTGCGAGCACGCCGGTCACCGTGGGGACGACGACGGCCAGTCCGACCAGCACGCCGGCCACGGTCCGCAGGGTGCGGTCGCTGCGGTGCAGGAAGAGCGGTACCAGCACCAGGCCGAGGAGACCGTAGGTGCCGAGGATGTCGCCCTGCCACAGCAGTGCCGCGTGGAGCAGGCCGAACGCGAGCATCCACCAGTGCCGGGTGCGCAGCAGCCGTCGTGCCTGCGCATCGGTGCCGCCACCGGCGATGCGGCGGGCGTAGAGCTGCCCGATGCCGTAGGCGAACAGGAACCCGAACAGCGTCCAGGCCCGGCCGTCGACGGCGGTGATCGTCACGATCTGGGCGATCCGGTCGGCGGGCCCGCCGTCCGCGGCGTGCAGCAGCGTGGCCCCCAGCTCCGAGGTGTAGGCGAACCAGGGGGCGTGGGCCAGTGCGATCAGCAGAAGCATCGCCCCCCGGGCGAGGTCGGGGGCGAGCGCACGGTCGCTGACCGGGGTCGGCGCGACGGTCGCCGTGGGCGGCGCGGTGGACATGGGGTCTCCTCACGAGGCGGTGGGAGACCCATCGGAAACGATGCCGTCGCGTCCGGGTCAAGCAGTGCCCGCCGTATCCTCGCCAGCATGTACTTCACCGACCGCGGCATCGAGGAGCTCGTCGACCGGCGCGGCGACGAGCAGGTCAGCGTCGAGTGGCTGGCCGACCGGCTCCGCGCCTTCGTCGACGCGAACCCGCAGTTCGAGACGGCCGTCGAGCGGCTGTCGAGCTTTCTCGCCCGGGACGACGCCGACGACGAGTGACCCCGTGACCACAACGACCACAGGGCACGCAGCGACCACTACGTGGGCTGTGTCCGCAAGCGGGACCGGGGCCGGGGTCCGGACCTAGCGTTGCTCCTCGACACGTCCGTCGAAGAGGAGCACCGATGCTCATCGTTCTCGGGTCCGCGATGATCGCGGTCTTCATGTACCTGATCCTCTCGAAGCGGCTCGCGCCGACACTGGCGCTGGTCCTCGTCCCGCTGACCTTCGCCCTCGTGGTGACCGGCACCGGCCTGTCCGAACCGGGTGAGGACGGCGTCGTCGACTCGATCTCGTCCGCCTTCAAGGACTTCGCGCCGACGGCCGTGCTGCTGTTCTTCGCGATCGTCTTCTTCGGCACGATGATCGACGTCGGGCTGTTCGACCCGCTGATCCGCTTCGTGCTGCGCACGGTGAAGAACGACCCTGTGCGCCTGGTCGTGCTGACCGCGGTGCTGGCCGGGGTCGTCTCCCTCGACGGCGACGGCTCGACCACCTTCATCATCACGGTGTCCGCGCTGCTGCCGATCTACCTGCGGCTCGGGCTGAGCCCGGTGGTGCTGACCGTCGTCGCCAACCTCGCGAACGGCGTGCTCAACATCCTGCCCTGGGGCGGCCCGACGATCCGCGCCGCGACGGTGCTGAACGTGTCCCCCTCGGAGCTGTTCAACCCGATGGTCCCGGGCATGGTGGCCGGCATCGCCACGGTGCTGCTGCTGGCCTGGCAGCTCGGGCGTTCCGAGCGCAAGCGGCTGCTCGCCTCGGGCCGCACGCTGTCGGTCGTCGCCGACGAGATGGTGGCGGTGCCCGAGCCCGCCCTGGTCGGCGGGGGCACCGGCACCGACGGCACGCACGGTGCCGACCGCCCGGCGTCGGGCTCCGCCGGGGGCGCCTCCGACGCCTCCGACGACCTCGGGGGCACCCTCGACCCGAACCGCCCGACCCTGCGGCCGAAGCTGATCTGGTTCAACCTGGGGCTGACGGTCGCGCTGCTGGTGCTGCTGGGCATGGACGTGCTGCCGCTGTCGCTGGTGTTCGTCGCGGCCGCCGCGATCGCCCTGGTCGTGAACTTCCCGAAGCCCGAGGACCAGCTCCGTGCGGTGACCTCGCACGCCACCTCGATCGTCGGCGTCGTGTCCATGGTGTTCGCCGCAGCGGTCCTGGTCGGGGTGCTGTCGGGCACCGGGATGGTGACGGCGATGGCGAACGGGATCGTCTCGGCCGTGCCGCCGTCGGTCGGCTCCTGGTTCGCGGTGATCACCGGGGTGCTGAGCATGCCCCTGACGTTCTTCATCACCAACGACGCGTTCTACTTCGGCATCCTGCCGATCCTCACCGAGGCCGCGGGCCACTACGGCATCGCCCCGGTGGAGATGGCCCGCGCCTCGATCATCGGCCAGCCGGTGCACATGACCAGCCCGCTGGTCCCGGCGCTGCTGCTGCTCGTCTCGCTGGCGAAGGTCAACCTGGCCGACCACCACCGCAAGGTGATCTGGCGGGCCGCGGTCTGCTCGCTGGTGATGCTGGGGGGCGCGCTGCTGCTGGGCGTCGTCCCGCTGGGCTGACCGCCCACCCACCATCCGGTGCCGCGCACGCGGTACGCCGGGGAGGGGCGGACGGCGACCACCCGGCCCCGGAACCCCGGCACGTTCGTCGAGATGCAGCTCAGGGCTGCCTGCGATCCGTAGACACGCCCCTGGGCTGCATCTCGGCGTGTCCGGAACGTGCCGACGAGCCCGGTGCGGACGGGCCCCGTACCGACGAGCCCGGCGCGGACGGCCGGATGCTGCGCGAGTGGCGCGCCGCGCGGCACAGGGCAGGACGGGCGCGGCGCGGGCCCGGTGCGGTGCGGGCCCGGTGCGGGGCGCGGGACGGGGTCAGTCGTCGTCGCGGCGCAGGCGGAACAGCCGCCGGTCGCCCGAGGAGCGCAGCTCGCGCAGAGCCTCGTCGGCGGCCTCCTCCAGCGCGGCGTGCTCGTCCGGGTCGGCCCGCAGGTCGGGTCGCGGGCGGGGCCGTCCCGGCTCCTCGGCCGCCCACATCAGCTGCAACGCGGCCTCCCAGCGCAGCTCGAACATGCCGCGGGCCAGAGTGAGCCGGTCCGCGGCCTCGCGCAGCTCCCGCTCGGTGCCACGCAGCTCGCGGCGCAGCTCCTCGGCCCGCCGGGCGTCGTGTTCCCGCAGGTCGACGACGGCGCCGGCCAGCTCGGACACCACCGCCCGGTAACGCTCCACCGCACTCACGCCCCACCTCCGGCGAGAGTCCCCGAGCCGCCGCCACCCGCGAGGGTGCCCGAGCCACCACGTCCGGCGAGGGTGTCCGAGCTGCCGCCGCCCCCGGCGAAGGTGTCCGAGCCGCCGCCCCCGGCGTCGGTCAGGATGACCAGCTGCGGACGACCGTGCCGGGAACGGTCGAGGAACAACGCGCGCCCCGGCGTCGGCGTCCAGTCGAGCGGCTGCCCGCCCAGCAGCGCCACCAGGTCGGTGCCCTGCACGCCGGTCGCCACCCAGGCACCCAGGTCGTCGATCGCCGCACCCGGCGGTGCCAGCAGCGTCTTCAACCGTTGCGCGCCCTGCCACCAGCCCAGCACGTGCACCCCGACACCGGGGCCGTGGCGCAGCAGCGCCCGCAGGTCCTCGGTGCCGGCGCGGTCCAGCATGGACTCCGCCGCGTCGGCGCCGAACACCACGACCAGCAGCGACGCGTGTCCCCCGCCACCGCCCGACGCGGCCCGGGCGCGGACCGTCGCCGCCAGCTCGGCGACGCGGGCGGCGAACCCGTCGGCGGACACCTTCTCCACCGTGCCGGGCAGATCCGGGGCGAGCGCGCCCGACGCGGCCACCGCGTCCGGGACCAGCGGCACGAGCACGATCTGGACGCCGGCCGGGTCGGGCAGCGACGACGCCACCGAGCGGACGGCCGAGCACAGCAGCGGGACGGCGACGCGGGCGTCGGGCCCGATCACCCCGAGGTTGCGGCCGGGACCGTCGGACAGCTCGGCGGCCGCGGGGCTGCCGTGCACGTCGACGAACTGCCCGACCAGCGCGCGGGGCACACCGTCGGCGGGCAGCCGGGCGGCCAGCGCGTCGTACCCGGGGGCGCGGGCACCGTCGAAGACGACCGGCTCCGGGGTGTCCGGGAAGTCGGCGAACGCGGTCACCTGGACGTCGCGGACCACCGGGCCGCCCGCCTCGGGCAGCCGGACCACCCGGTTGCCGTGCGCGACGCCCGAGTCGTGATTGACGATCGCGTGCCAGCGCGGGAGCGCCAGCGCCGCCTCGTTGTCCTGGGCGAGGATCCGCCGCGCGCGGGGCAACGCGATCCGCAGCACGAACTGCTCGAAGATCGCCGAACGGCCCCAGAGCGCGTCGATGCCGGAGACGTCCTGGCTGGCCAGCACCAGGTGCACGCCCTGCGATCGGCCGCGCCGGGCGACGTCCTCCAGCAGCGCGGTCGCCTCGGCGCTGACCGCGTCACGACCGGTGAACAGGAACTGGAACTCGTCGATGACCGCGACGATCCGCGGCAGCCGCAGGTCCGAGCGCTCGGCCCGCAGCTCGGCCAGCTTGGTCGCGCCGTGCCGGCGGGCGGCCTCGGCCCGGCTGCGCATGACCTCGGAGAGGTGGCGCAGCAGCGCGAGCCCGAACTCCCGGTCGGTGTTGATGTTGACACCGATCAGGCGGGCCTGTGGGAGCCGGTCGGCGCGGTGCCCGTCGGGGTCCGGGGCGAACGGGGTGAACGACACCCCCTCCTTGAAGTCGAGCAGGTACAGCTCGACCTCGTCGGGACCGTAGTGCGCGGCGAGGCCGGCGATCCAGGCCAGCAGCAGGTTCGTCTTGCCCGACCCGCTCGGCCCGCCGACGAGTGCGTGCGGGGAGTGGTCGTCGAGGCTCAGCTCGGCGGGGATGCCGTCCTCGTGCCCGACGACGACCTTCAGCCCGTCGTGCGACCGGCCCTCGCCACGCCGCCGGGGCAGCATGTCCTTGAACGCGCCCAGCCGTCCGCGCCACTGCTCGTGCCCGGCGGCGATCGCCTCGCACACCGCGGTGACGTCGTCGGCCGGCACCGGAGGGTCCGGCTCGACGAGCACGTGCGGCCCGGTCACCGACGTCCGCACCGGGACCGGCTGCCGGTCGTCGGCGGGATCGACGCCCGGCGGGTCCCCGAAGTCGACGGTCTCCACCGGACGCGGCAGCGCCGCCGGGGCGTCGAGCAGCACCAGCTGCACCCCCGCCGCGACACCGCCGCGCGCGACCCGCTGCAGCTGGCGCAGCTCGGCCTCGGGCAGCTCGCGGCCGTTGCCGACGAGCACCGCCACCAACCACGCCTCCGGGCGTTCCCCCGTGCGGTCGGCGAGCTCGCGCAGCGAGGTGGCGCCGTCGGCGAGCACCCGGGTCTGCACCCGGCGGATCCGGTCGGCGAGCTGGTCCAGCAGCCGCCCCAGCCTGGTCGGGTCGTGCACGGTCAGCAGCCCGGTGCGGGTCAGCGGGTACAGCCCGGGCAGTGCGCCGGCGAGCTGGCCGACGTCCCAGACGTGCACGTTCACCGCGCCCGGGCGGAAGTACCGCACGGTGCGCAGGACCAGCTGCTCGACCATCGCCTCGGCCCGGTCGCGGGAGCGCGGCGTCGACACCACCTGCAGGTGTGCGCCGTCGAGCAGCGGGACCGCGACCCGGAACGGGGCGCCGCCCTCCACCGAGCCGGTGCCGAGCACCCACATCTCCGGCACCGGACCGGTCGGCTCCACAGCACCCGCGACCGGCTTCCAGTCGGTCGGGTCGTCACCGGCGGCACCCGGGGTGGCGGCGGCGACGATCTCCGACAGCGTCTGCGGGGAGTCGCCCTGCCAGCGGTCGAACACGTGCGCCCGGTCCTCGGCGACCCGGGCGAGGACGCCGTCGAGCCGCGGGTTGTCGAACAACCGGGAGAGCCCCGGGTCGCGGCGCGCGGCGTCGTACCCGGTTTCGCGCAGCCACAGCTCCGCCACGACCTCGGCGTGCCGGGTCGCGGCCCGGTCGCGGCGCCCCTCCGCCGCGCTCAGTGCCCGCGACGCCGCCCGGTGGAACCCGTCGAAGGCGGACCGGATCCGCTCGCGGCGGTTCGGACGACGGGCCATCAGGGGCGGGCGGGCGCGGTCAGAGCCGCGAGGCGACGTCGTCGGCGGACTGCATGGCGATGTGCAGGGCCTGCTCGACCTCGTCGATCTTCTCCGACGCGGCGGCGAAGCGGGCGCGGGCGTCGTCGGCGTCGTTCTGGGCGGTGCCGTAGATGTTCTGCGAGAACGCGGCGCCGGCCTCCTCGATGGCCTGGCGGGCGTGCCGCAGCGCGCCGAGGCTCTCGGTGGCCTGCTGGTTGGCCCGCCCGATCCCGGCCCGGATCTCGTCGATGTTCGCCATGCCCACCCTCCGTGCGTGCGCGTGCGACGACCGTGACCCGGCCGACGCCGCGGCCAATCTATCGGCCGGTCCCGGTACCCGTTCATGGTGCGCCGCACCTGCGGCCGCTGCAACGCCGGGTGCGCCGACCAACCCACCCGGCCCGCGTTCGGGGGGTCCGGTTCGTCCGTTCGTGACCCTCTCGCGCTGGAACCCCCCGGTGCGCTCGCCTAGCGTGCACGGCACACCACCCACGACGCCGTGATCGGAGACTGTGACGATGGCCTCCCCCGCTCCGCAGACGGATTTCCTGGAACCCCCCACCGGTGCACGGAAGATCCGCTCGATCGGGCCGGGGCTGCTCGCCGCGGCGGCCGGCGTCGGGGCGGGCGACCTTGTCGCGACGATGGTGGCGGGAGCGTCGTTCGGGACGGTGCTGCTCTGGGCCGCCGTCGTCGGCACGCTGGTCAAGCTCGCGCTCGGCGAGGCCGCCGGCCGCTGGCACCTCGGTTCCGGGGCCACCATGCTCGACGGCTGGCGGCGGCTGGGCTACTGGGCCACCGGCTTCTTCGGCGTCTACATCGTGGTGTGGGGCTTCGTCTACGGCGCCACCGCGATGTCGGCGGTCGGGCTGCCCCTCAACGCGCTGTTCGGCGGACTGCCGGTCGGCGGGTGGGCGGCGATCGCGGGCGTCGTCGGGCTGGTGCTGGTGTGGGTGCAGCGCTACCACGCCTTCGAGAAGTTCATGACGGTGCTCGTGCTGATCAAGTTCGCGACGGTCGTGTTCGTCGCGATCCTGGTCGGCCCGGACGTGCCCGCCCTGCTGAACGGTCTGGTGCCGCGGCTGCCGGAGGGGTCCACGGTCTACGTGCTCGGGCTGATCGGCGGCGTCGGCGGCACGATCACCATGGCCGCCTACGGCTACTGGCTGTTCGCGAAGGGCTGGAAGGGCCCGAAGTGGCTGTCGATGATGCGGCTCGACAACGCGACCGGCTACATCATGACCGGCATCTTCGTCGTCTCGATGCTCGTCGTCGGGTCGACGATCCTGCTCGGGGAGAACCTCACCGAGTCCGACAGCGGGCTGCTCACCCTCGCCGACCGGCTCGGGGCCCTCTACGGCGAGCCGGTGCGGATCCTGTTCCTCGTCGGCTTCCTGTCGGTCACCTTCACCTCGCTGCTCGGCGTGTGGAACGGCGTGTCGCTGCTGTTCACCGACTGGGTGCGGGCGATCCGGCTCCCGCACGGGAAGAAGGCCGCGATCGGGCCGGACGTGACGAACGCCGTCGTCGCCGGGGAGGAACACACCGCCACCGACAACCAGGCCGGGGCCGCCGCGACCGGGGACGAGCGCGGCGACGGCCCCGGGCGGCCGGGTGCCTACGAGGCGGCCCGCGCCGAGCGCTCGCTGCCCTTCCGCGGGTACCTGCTGTGGCTGACGTTCCCGCCGATGGCGCTGCTGCTCATCGGGCGGCCGTTCGCGCTGACGCTGGTCTACGGCGTGCTGGGCTCGTTCTTCATGCCGTTCCTGGCGGTCACGCTGCTCCTGCTGCTGAACACGACGATGGTGGTTCGCGAGGCGCGCTCGCGGTGGCTGTCCAACGCGATCCTGGGGATCTCGTCGGTGCTCTTCGCGGTCCTGCTCGTCACCGACGTCTACGGCCGCCTGACCTGACGGGGGTCAGGTCACCTCGACGCGGTCGCCGACGCGCAGCGTGCCGGTGTGCTCGACGCGGGCGTAGAGACCCGCGCACGGCAGCACCCCGAAGCCCTCTACCTCCACACGGTTGGCCTCGGCCGGGCCGCGCAGGGCGTGCGGGGCCCGGGGCAGGTCGCCGTGCTCCAGCGTCGGCACGGAACAGCGCGGCGTCGGCAGGGTCGGGACCAGCACGACGCCGCCCAGGGTGAGCCGGCGCCCCAGCCAGTCGTTCTCCACGAACGGCTCGGTGCCCGGCGGCGTCGCGACGACGACGTTCGGCCGGTAGCGCAGCGCCTCGACACCGAGCGCGTCCAGCGTCGCGGTGGTGATCAGGTGCACCGGCGAGTGGTCGACGAACCGGCCGCCGGGAGCGCCCTGGGCGATCTCCAGCACCGGCGCGTCGACCTCGGCGTCGAGGCCGTGGGCCAGCACGTCCTCCGGGTCCGGCCGCTCGACGACGGCGCCGTCGGGCCGTTGCTGCGCGACGACCACCGACCTGCCGAGCAGCTCGCCCAGCGGGCCCGCGGCCCGCCCGGCCTCGACCGTGCGGCCGTCGGGCAGGGTGACCCGGACGTCGTCGCCGACGCCGGCCGACGCGCACGCCAGCAGCCGACGCCAGTGCCGCGGCTGTTTGGCCGTCGCGACCCGGCCGGTGCCCGGGTCGGTCAGGGCGAGCGCCCGGTCACCGACGACGCCGTGCGTGTCGAGCTCGAGAGCGGCGAGGTCCTCCCCCCGCATCGACTTGACCGGGTAGCGGTGCAGGGACAGGACCTGGCCGACCATCAGAGGAGGCCCTGCGCGGTCAGCCAGTTCCTCGCGACGGTGTCGACCGAGGGCTTGTCCGGCGCGGCGGCGGCCTCGTTCAGGCCGAGCAGCTCCTGTGTGCTCAGCTTCGCGGTGACCGCGTCGAGCGTCTCGGTGACCTGCGGGGTCGCCTTCGCCTTGGTGATCAGCGGGACGACGTTCTGCGCGGCGAAGTTTCCTCTCGGGTCGGTGAGGACCACGAAGTCGTTCGCCGGGATCGCGGCGTCGGTGGTGAACAGGTCCGCGGCCTGGACGTCACCGTTCTCGAGCGCCGCGACGGTCAGCGGGCCGCCGGCGTCGAGCGAGCGGTAGGACCGGAACGAGCAGTTGTAGGTCTCCTCGATGCCCGGGATGCCGTCGGGACGGGTCTGGAACTCCGGCGGGCCGCCGAACACGAGCTCGCCGCAACGCGGCGCGATGTCCTCGATGGACGTCGCGCCGAGCCGCTGCGCGGTCTCCCGGGTGACGACGACGGCGTCCTTGTTCTCCGCCTCGGCCCGGTCCAGGACGGTCAGCGTCGGCGCCGCGGCGTTCAGCGTCGACTGGAGCGCGGTGTAGACCTCGTCCGGCTCGCTCTGCGTCGCCGCCTCGTCCAGGTACTGCAGCAGCGTACCGCTGTAGTCCGGGATGAGGTCGATCGATCCGTCCTGCAGCGCAGGGACGTATGCCTCGCGGGACCCGATCGGCGGCCGGGTCTCGACCGCGACGCCCTTGGCCTCCAGTGCCTGGGCGAACACCGAGGACAGGATCTGGCTCTCGGTGAAGTTCGCGGCGCCGACGACGACGGTGTCCTGGTCACCGCTGCCGGACTGCCCGCCCCCGGCGAGGGGGTCGGAGCCCCCGCCGCAGGCGGTCAGCGCGAACGCGGCGGTCACCGTCGCGGCGACGGCGGTCAGGAGGCGGGTGCGTCTCATGGTGGGTGTCCTCTCGGGACGTGCGGGGTGGGTCAGGCCGCTTCGCGGACGGGTTCGGGGCGGGTGGGCACCGCGCGCAGCCGGCGCGGCGCGGTCCGGCCGGTGGCCTGCAGGCCGGGGGACACGATCAGCTTCTGCAGCCCGCCCAGGAGCAGGTCGGCGAGGATCGCGAGCACCGCGACCAGGATCGAGCCGCCGATCATCATGCCGAAGTCGCGCTGGCCGAGGCCGTCGATGATGAACCGGCCGAGCCCGCCGAGGGACACGTAGGCGGCGATCGTCGCGGTGGCGATGACCTGCAGGGTGGCGCTGCGCAGCCCGCCGATGATCAGCGGCAGCGCGTTGGGGAGCTCGACCTTCCAGAGCACCTCGGACCCGCGCATGCCCATCCCGGTGGCGGCGTCGACCACCGCCGGGTCGACGTTGCGGATGCCGGCGTAGGTGCCGGCCAGCACCGCCGGCACCGCCAGCACGATGAGGGTGATGATCGGGCCGACCAGCGAGAGCCCGGTGAGCGTCGCCAGCAGCACGAGCAGGCCGAGCGTCGGCAGCGCGCGCAGGCCGTTGGCCAGCCCGACGACGACGAACCCGCCGCGCCCGGTGTGCCCGATCCAGGCGCCCAGCGGCACCGCGATCACGACCGCGACCAGCAGGGTCAGGGCGGTGTAGCCGAGGTGCTCGGCGAGCCGGGCGAGGATGCCGGTCGGCCCCGTCCAGTTCGCGCCGTCGAACAGCCAGCCGAAGTAGGTCATGTCCCCGCCTTCCCGGTCCGGGCCCGCTGCCAGGGGGTGAGCAGCCTGCCGGCGAGCAGCAGGGCCGAGTCGACGACGAGGGCCAGGAGCAGTACGAGCACGATGCCCGCGACGATCTGGGCGTCGTTGCTGCGGTTGAAGCCCTCGGTGAACAGCAGGCCGAGCCCACCGAAGCCGATCACCGCCCCCACCGTGACCAGGCTGATCGTGGACACCGCGGCGACCCGCAGCCCGGCCACGATCACCGGCACGGCCAGCGGCAGCTCGACGCCGACGAAGCGGCGCAGCGGCGTGTAGCCCATCGCGTTCGCGGCGTCGACGACGTTGCCGGGCACCGCGGACAGCGCGTCGGACACCGTCCGTACGAGCAGTGCGACGGTGTAGACCGTCAGCGCGACGACCACGTTGACCGGGTCGAGGATCTGGGTGCCGAGCAGCGGCGGCATGAACACGAACAGCGCCAGCGACGGCACCGTGTAGAGCAGCCCGGCGGCGTTGGTCATGACGGTGCGCAGGGTTCCGTTGCGGTTGGCGACCCAGCCCAGCGGGATCGCGAACAGCAGCCCGAGCAGCACCGGGATCAGGGCGTACACGACGTGCTCGGCGAGCGCGTCGAGGACGGAGTCGAGGTTGGCGAACACCCAGGTCACGGCGGCCTCAGGCGGCGTTGTGCGAGTCGCGGGCCGCGGGCAGCGCCTCGAGCACCGAGTCGGCGGTGACCGAGCCGGCGACGCGGCCGTCGGCGTCGACGGCGACGCCCTGCCCGGACGGTGAGGACAGCGCCGCGTCGAGCGCGCCGCGCAGCGAGCCGGACTCGACGGCGTAGAGCGACCCGCCCGGGACGATGGCCTCCTCGGTCACCCGTCCCGCACCGGCCTCCACCCAGCCCAGCGGCCGGGCTGACTCGTCGACGACGACCGCCCAGCCGTCGTCGGGGAGGGGGTCGCCGACCGAGAGCATCGGCAGCGACCCGAGGGGGATGGTGTCCGAGGAGAGGAAGCCCAGGCCCCGGTATCCGCGGTCGCGGCCGACGAAGTTGTCGACGAAGCCGTCGACCGGGCGGGACAGCAGCACGCCCGGCTCGTCGTACTGGGCCAGCGTGCCGCCGACCCGGAACACCGCGACCTTGTCGCCGAGCTTGATGGCCTCGTCGATGTCGTGGGTGACGAACACGATGGTCTTGCCGAGCTCGGACTGCAGGCGCAGCAGCTCCTCCTGCAGGCTCTCCCGGACGATCGGGTCCACCGCGGAGAACGGCTCGTCCATCAGCAGCACGGGTGGGTCGGCGGCGAGCGCACGGGCCACGCCGACCCGCTGCTGCTGGCCACCGGACAGCTGCGCCGGGTAGCGCCTGGCCATTGCGGTGTCCAGGCCGACGATCTCCATCAGCTCCATCGCCCGGTCCCGCGCGGCCTTCTTGCTGCTCCCGACGAGCATCGGCACGGTCGCGATGTTGTCGACGATGGTGCGGTGCGGGAACAACCCGGCCTGCTGGATGACGTAGCCGATGCCCCGGCGCAGCTCGGCGGGGTCGGCGGACAGCACGTCGCGCCCGTCGACGCGCAGCTCGCCCGAGGTCGGCTCGATCATCCTGTTGATCATGCGGAGGGAGGTCGTCTTGCCGCAGCCGGACGGGCCCACGAAGACCGTGATCCGCCCCTGCTCGGCCACGAGGTCGAGCTCGTCGACCGCGACCGTCCCGTCCGGGAAGCGCTTCGTGACGCCCCGGAACTCGATCATCGGCGGTTCCCCCTGCCGTCGCGCGGGACCCCTGCTCCCCGCTTGGTCGCAGCACACTAACCCGGTCGTGCGCGACGGGCGAGCGGTCGGCCGCAGGTCACGACACCCCGTCGCGCTTGACCTGCAGCCCGGTTCAGCACCGACGCTGCGGACATGACCCCGACCACCGCCCTGGGCCCGGTCGGTATCGCCACCGGACCCGCTCCCGCCGATGCCGCGGCCCTGGAGGACGCCGGTGCCCGCACCCTGTGGCTCGCCGGGGGCGCGATCGACCGGCTCGACCGGCTGACCGCGCTGCTCGACGGCACCCGGGACGCCGTCGTGGTGCCCGGCATCGTCCCGACCGGGGTGTACCCGGCGTCGGCCGTCGCCGCGGTGCACGCCGACGCGGCCCGCCGTCATCCCGGGCGCTACCTCACCGGATTGGGGGCGCCCCAGCAGCCGGGGGCACTGGACGCACTGCACCGTCACCTCGACGAGCTCGACGCACTCGGGCTGCCCGCGTCGCAGCGGCTGCTGGCCGCGCTCGGACCACGCAAGCTCGACCTCGCCCGTACCCGCTGCGCCGGGGCGGTGACGCTGCTGGTCACCCCGGAGCACACCGCCCGGGCGCGGGCGGCGGTCGGTACGGGCCGGCTGCTCGCGGTGATGCTGCCGACCGTGCTCGGGACCGACCGGACGGGTCTGCGCGAGCTGGCCGGGTTCCTCCTCGACGTGCCCGGCTACCGCGCCGCCGTCCGCGGGATGGGGTTCACCGACGCCGAGATCGACACCCGCGCCGACCGGCTGCTCGACGCCGTCGCCGCCCGCGGCGACCGCGACGACATCGTCGCGCGGATGGCCGAGCACCGGGCCGCGGGCGCCGACCACGTCGTGCTCAGCCCGGTCGGGGACCCCGGATCCGGTGCCGCGCTGCTGCGTGCGCTCCGATAGGCGCCCGGGCCGGCCCGTCCTGCCGTGCGGCCGGTGCGCCGCGGCGCAACAGTGGGGCCATGCCGAAGGAGCCCACGCGTCTGCCGCGACCCGAGCTGGACCTCGACCCGGACCACCCGCACGTCGCGGACTGGTTCCACTACGCCGACCTGCTCACCGACGCCGAGCGCGCCGACCTGCGCCGGGTGCGGGAGTTCCTGCGGGCCGAGGTCGCCCCGGTCGTGCTGGACGCGTGGGACCGTGCCGAGTTCCCGATGCAGCTGGTGAAGGGCTTCGCCGGGCTGGACCTGGCGGGGCCGGTTACGCCGATCCTCCTGCGTCGCGGCTGTTCCTCGGGTTCCTGCATGCGGAGATCTCACGGGTCGACCCGTCGGTCAACAGCTTCTACGGCGTCCACACCGGCCTCGCGATGGGCTCGATCCACGCCGGCGGCACCCCCGAGCAGCGCCGGCGCTGGCTGCCCGCGATGGCCCGGATGGACTCCATCGGCGCGTTCGGGCTGACCGAGCCGCACGGCGGGTCCGACGTGGCCGGTGGCATGGAGACCACCGTCACCCGGGACGGGTCCGGGCCCGACGCGGAGTGGGTCCTCGACGGCGAGAAGCGCTGGATCGGCAACGCCACCTTCGCCGACCTGATCATCGTGTGGGCCCGGGACACCGACCCGGACGCCGACGGTGCGGTGTGCGGCTTCGTCGTGCCGTCGCCGTCCGACGGCATGACGATCACGAAGATCGAGGGCAAGCAGTCGCTGCGGATCGTGCAGAACGCCGACATCCTGCTCGACCAGGTCCGGGTGCCGGAGTCGCATCGGCTCTCCGGCGGCTCGGGCACGTTCCGCGACGCCGGGCTGGTCCTGCAGCGCACCCGGGCCAACGCCGCCTGGGGCGCGGTCGGGGTGCAGATGGCCGCCTACGAGCTGGCGCTGTCCTACGCCGCGCAGCGCGAGCAGTTCGGCCGCCCGATCGGCGGGTTCCAGCTGATGCAGGACCTGCTGGTGCGGATGCTCGGCAACGTGAGCGCCTCGCTGGGGATGGCGGTGCGCAACGCCCAGCTGCTCGACCAGGGCCGGGGCTCGGACGCGCACTCGTCGCTGGTGAAGGAGTTCTGCGCGACCCGGATGCGCGAGACCGTGGCGATGGGCCGCCAGCTCGTCGGCGGCAACGGGGTGGTGCTGGAGAACCGGATCGCGAAGTACTTCGCCGACGCCGAGGCGATGTTCTCCTTCGAGGGCACCCGGGAGATGAACACGCTGATCGTCGGGAAGGCGATCACCGGGCAGAGCGCGTTCGTGCGGTGACGACGGCGGTCGCGCCCGCGGTGGGCGGGCGCGACCGGCTCACCAGAGGTTCGGGGTCCCCTCGGGCGGGGTGGCACTCGTCGCCGGGGTCGGCAGGCCGCCGCCGCGCAGCACGCGGTGCAGGTCGGCAGGGCGCAGCGAGCGGGCGAACAGCCAGCCCTGGAACGCGTCCACACCGAGCCCGCGCAGCACGTGGAACTGCTCGGCGGTCTCGACGCCCTCGGCGACGGTCTTGCGACCCATCGCGCGGGCGACCTCGACGACGGCGCGGGCGAGCGCGAAGTCGGCCGGGTCGGTGCCGACCCCGGTGACGAAGGCCCGGTCGACCTTGACCGTCTGCGCCGGGAGCTCCTTGAGCCGGGCCAGCGACGAGTAGCCGGTGCCGAAGTCGTCGACGGCGAAGCGGACACCGCGGTGCACGAGCTCGCTCATCGCGTCGAGCGCGGGGCGCGGCAGCGCGACCAGGCTGGTCTCGACGAGCTCGAGCACCAGCTGGTTCCACGGCAGCCCGGCACCCTCGACGATCGCGGTGACGTCGGCCAGGAACGACGGGTCGGCGGGCAGCAACCCGGCCAGGTTCACCGCGACGGCGACGGCCTGACCGGTCCGGGGCCAGGTCGCGGCCTCGGTGACGGCGGAGCGCAGCACCCACAGGTCCAGCTCGCGCTGCAGGCCGCCGCGCTGGGCGACCGGCAGGAACTCGCCGGGCGAGACCTCCCCGTGCACCGGGTGCGACCAGCGCAGCAGCGCCTCGGCGGACAGCACGGTGCCGTCCGGCGCGACGACCGGCTGGTACTCCAGGCGCAGCGCGTCGCCCTCGATCGCGGCGCGCAGCTCGGCCTCCAGCTCCAGCTGGCGGCGTGCCGGCGCGACGGCGCCGCGGTCGGCGACGGCGACCGTGCCGCGTCCGCGCTGCTTGGCCTCGCGCACCGCGACCTCGGCCGAGCGCAGCAGGTCGTCGCCGCGGGGGCCGCGGGCGTCGGCGTGCGGGCCGGTCAGCGCGGCGTCCCGCCCGGCGACGCCGACCGAGGCGGTCAGCGTGATCGGCCTCCCGGCCACGGTGACCTCCCCACGCAGCAGCTCGGCGACGACGGCGGCGAGCGCCTGCGGTCCGCCGACCTCGTCGACGTCGGCGCAGACCACCGCGAACTCGTCGGCCGACAGCCGCCCGGCCGTGCAGTGGTACGGCAGCTCGCGCTGCAGCCGCCCCGCCAGCTCGATGAGCAGCAGGTCACCGGCGTCGTGGCCGAGGCCGGTGTTGACGCGGGAGAAGTCGTCGACGTCACCGCAGACGACGGCGACCCGGTCGGCGTCCGTACCGGCCAGCAGCCGGTCGGCGAGCTCCAGCAGCCCGGCCCGGTTGGGCAGCCGGGTCAGCGGGTCGACGGTGTCGGCCTCGCGCAGCACGTCGGCGGCGCGGCGGCGCTCCCCCACGTCGGTGACGACGAGCAGCCAGAACGGGCGGCCGTCGTCGGAGGGGGCGGCGTTGACCACGACCTCGCAGTCGACCCGGGTGCCGTCGGCCCGCAGCAGCGGCAGCCACTCGATCCGGTAGGTCGGCTCGGGGTGCGACGGGTCGCGCAGCCAGTCCGGCAGCCCCCCGCGGCGGTCGGACCCGGGCTCGGCGGACAGGCTGCGTGCCGGGACCCCGCGCAGGGTCTCCAGATCGGCGTCGAGCAGCTGGCACAGCGCCGGGTTGGCGTCGACGATCCGGCCACGCCCGTCGAGCATCGCGACGCCGGTGGTGATCGCGGCGACGAGGTCGGCGAACCGCTGCCCGGAACGCTGCGCGCGGGACTCGGCGCGGCGCCGGTCGGAGATGTCCTGCACGGTCCCGATCAGGCGCAGCGGTGCGCCGCCGGGCGTGCGGTCGATCCGGGTGCGGCACGACAGCACCGCGCCGCCCTCGGGGCGGATCTCGGAGCTGTGCGCGGTGGTGGGCTCCGGCGCGGCCTCCGGGCCGCGGCGCAGCATCCGGCAGACCCGCTCGACCTGCTCGCCCTCGATGGGGCCGTCCGGGCCGTCGGGGCGCACGCCCAGCGCGCGGTAGAGCTCGACGAGCCCCTCGCTGCGGGTCAGCGTCCCGGCCTGCAGGTCGAAGGTCCAGGTGCCGGAGCGGGTGGCGCGCTCGAGGTCGAGCGCGGGTGCCTCGTCCGACGGCGCGGGCGCGGCGTCGGGGAACGGGGTGAGCAGCACGACGGTGCGGTCGCCGGGCTGGTTCCAGCGGACGACCTTGACCCGGGCCAGCCGACGGTCGGCGCGGACCAGGCGGGCGTCGGAGTCCGGGCCGACGAGCAGCTGCGGGAGCCGCATGCCGGTCGGGTCGGCGGACCCGGCGAGGCGACGGAGCGCGGCGTTGGTGTGGACGACGACGCCCCCGGCGTCGCAGACCAGCGCGGGCGAGGGCGGGAGCTGCACCGCGGAGTGGTCGGCGCCCGTGGACCCGACGGTCCCCGGACCGGGGCCCGCGGCGGTGTCCGACTGGACCGGACCGGGCGGGCGCGGTGCACCGGGCAGCCGCCGGGCCATGCCGAACGGCGGCTCCCCGACGCCCGCGCCGGAGATCTCGGCGTCCGGCGCGGCCGCGGCGTTCAGGGCCTCCGCCGGGGCGAGGAGCTGCTCGTCGTCGGGACCGGGCCGGGTGCGACCCGCCGGGGTGCCGCCGGGACCGGCGAAGGCCCGGGCGAGGTCGCCGGCCAGGCCGGGGTCACGATCCCGGTCCCGGCGGACACCCGGTGCCTGCTCCGCGCGTCCACCGGCCGGTTCTCCGACCGATGCACCCGGACGGTGTCCCGTCCGCGGCTCCTGCTCCGACACGCCCGCCTCCGTTCCGTTCGGCAGCTCCGTCGGGAACAACGAGCCACCGTTCCGGGCGATCCGGGCGGGTAGACCGATCGAGCCACCCGATACAGCGAGTGATGAGGCCGTTCGGCTCAATCTCGCTACTCCGCCCGTCACTCACGGGTGGTGACAGGTAGTCGTCGGAGGGTGAAGGGTGTGGCGCACTCGGCGAGCGGTGGCAACCGATCCGACCGTGCGTGGTCGACCGCTCACAGCGCGCCGTGCCGTTCGGCGCAGACCCCGATTGCACACGTTTCGTAACCGGGGTTATGGCCGCCCGACGGCCGTCGGTCAGACGGGCGTCGCCGCGGCGCGGGCCACCGCCGCGGCGACGGCCGGGGCCACCCGCGGGTCGAACGGACCGGGCACGATCTTCTGCGGGGACAGCTCGTCGGCCACGACGTCGGCGATGGCCCGCGCGGCCGCGATCTTCATGTCGTCGGTGATGCGGCGGGCGTGCGCGTCGAGGGCCCCGCGGAAGATCCCCGGGAAGGCCAGCACGTTGTTGATCTGGTTCGGGAAGTCGCTTCGGCCGGTCGCGACGACCGCGGCGTGCCGGGCCGCGATCTCCGGGTGCACCTCGGGATCGGGGTTGGACAGCGCGAAGACCATGCCCTCCGGGGCCATCGTGGCCAGCAGCTCCTCGGGCAGCGTGGCGCTGGAGAGCCCGACGAACACGTCCGCACCGGCCAGTGCCTCGGCGACCCCGCCGGTGACCCCGCGCGGGTTGGTGACGGCGGCCAGGGCGGCCTTCTCCCCGCCACGTCCGGCGTCGACGACCCCGCGCGAGTCCAGCAGGACGACGTCCGAGGCGCCCGCAGTCAGCAGGATGCGGGCGCAGGCGATGCCGGCAGCACCGGCCCCCGAGATCACGATGCGCAGGTCCGACAGCGAGCGGTCCTGCACCCGGCAGGCGCCGTCGACGGCGGCGAGCAGCACGACGGCGGTGCCGTGCTGGTCGTCGTGCATGACCGGGCAGTCCAGCGCCTCGACCAGGCGGCGCTCCAGCTCGAAGCAGCGCGGCGCGGCGATGTCCTCGAGGTTGACCGCACCGAAGGTCGGCCGCAGCCGCACCAGGGTCTCCACGATCTCGTCGACGTCGGTGGTGTCGAGGACCAGCGGGATCGAGTCGAGCCCGGCGAAGGACTTGAACAGCGCCGACTTGCCCTCCATCACCGGCAGCGACGCGCGCGGCCCGATGTCACCGAGGCCGAGCACCGCGGTGCCGTCGCTGACGACGGCGACCAGCCGGTGCGCCCAGGTGTAGCGGGCGGCCAGCGAGGCGTCGTCGGCGATGGCGCGGCAGACGTCGGCGACGCCGGGGGTGTAGGCGATGGACAGGTCGCGCTCGTCGGCCAGCGGCGCGGTCAGGCCGGTGGCGAGCTTGCCGCCCTCGTGCGCGCCGAACACCTCGTGCCGGTCGGGGGCGGAGCGCGTGGTCGGGTCCTGGGCGAGCGTCATGGGAGAACTCCACGGGTGGTGCGGTACGAGAGGGGCGCACGGACGCGCCTGCCGTCGCACCGGGCGGCGCGGGTTGACGTCGACCTGCTCGCGGTGCCGGACGGCCATCCCGCCCGCCACGCCGGGATAGGGGCGCCGCGCCGGGACGAGCTGTCAGATCTGGCGGCGAGTCTAACCGGGCGCGCGCCGGGAACCGGCCACCCGGCACGTCCGGAGTGGCCACCCGCACACCGACGGGCGTCCGGCGCCGGTCCCCGGCGGTGCACCGGGTCGGCGCAGCGGGTCAGCGCAGTGGGGCCGGGGTGAGGTCGGGCAGCGGGAGCGCGGGCAGCGACGGGCCGGTGGGCAGCTCGGTCAGCGGCAGCACGCCCGGGGTGAACGGGACCCGCCCGGGGACGACCTCCAGCGCGCCGACGTCGCCGTAGCGCTCGGCGTAGGCCAGCGCGCGGGCGATGTCGGTAACCCCGTTGGTGTTGGTCGGCAGCATCAGGCTCGACAGCAGCCCGAACGCACGGCCGCGCGCGTCGAGGTAGCCCGAGCCCGAGTCGCCCGGGACCCCCGGCGGCGTGGTGGAGACGACATGGGCGCGCGGCCCCTCCGGCTGCCCGAGGCTCAGCCCCTGCTTGTACGGCGTCGCCACGAGCTGGTTGGGCTGGTAGCTGTAGACCTTCTCCCCCTGTTCGGTGCCGTCGGTGTCGAGCCCGGTCGGGCCGCCGAAGCCGGGGACCGTGGGGTCGGCGACGGCGACGGCCGCCGGGTCCAGGCGGATCAGCGACAGGTCGTTGTAGAGGCACAGCTGCGGGTCGGTCTCCCCGCGGTCCTGCATGACCGCCCAGGAGTTGTAGGCGACCCGTCCGGTGTAGTTCCTGCCGTCGCGGCCGCGGATGCCGACCTCGATGCCCTCCGGCATGACCGGCTCGCTGCAGCCGTCCACCGAGGACATCGCGTCCTCGCCCGCCATGCAGTGCGCGGCCGCGCCCAGGTAGAGCGCCCCGGCGGGCGCTGCCTGGTGCTCGGCGCCGTCCCGGTGTCCGTCCTGCGCGGCGGCCGGGGTGTAGAGGAAGTTGGCGGTGCACAGCTCGGCCCCGCCGGTGACCGGGGTGGCGATCTGCACGCCAGGGCCGATCGCGCCCGACTGCACCGCCGGGGCGGACGGCGCGGCCACGGCGGTGCCCGCGGCGGCGGGCGCGGTCAGCGCGACGGTGACCGCGAGTCCGGCCGCGGCCGCGATCCCGGCGATGCGCCACCGCGCGGGGCGGTGGGAGAACTGCGACGACATGACGCTCCTCGGCTCGTGGTCCGCCACGGATCTCAGCCGAACCGGCCACCCTGCGGGTACGGCGCGCCCGGCGGACTCCCCGGTCGGGGACCGATCCGACCCGACCGGGTGACGTGATCACCGCGAGCGTCCCGCAGCGTCCGCGACTAGCGTCGCCGCACGTGAGCACCGACGCCGATCCCGAGGGACGGATCCTCCTGCTGCGCCACGGCGAGACCGAGTGGTCGCGCACCGGCAAGCACACCGGCCGCACCGACGTCCCGCTGACCGACCAGGGCCGGGTCGCCGCCCGCCGGGTGCGCACCGCGCTGGCCCTGGTCCGCCACGACGCCCCGCCCGCCCGGGTCCTCTCTTCCCCGCGCTCGCGCGCACGGGACACCGCCGAGCTCGCCGGGCTGCGGGTGGATGCGGTCGACGACCGGCTCGTCGAGTGGGACTACGGCGACAACGAGGGCCGGACCACGCCGCAGATCCGCGAGTCCCTGCCGGGCTGGACGATCTGGGACGGACCGTGGCCCGGCGGTGAGACCCCCGACGACGTCGCGGCCCGCGCCGACGCCGTGCTCGCCGACGCACGCGCCCTGCTCGGCGACGGCGACGTCGTGCTCGTGGGGCACGGCCACTTCTCGCGGGTGCTGACGGCGCGCTGGATCGGGTTGCCCGCGAGTGGCGGGGTGCACTTCCGCATGGACCCGGCCGGGGTCAGCGTGCTGGGGTTCGAGCGCGGTATCCCCCGCCTCGACCACGTCAACCAGCGCCCCACCCCAGCGGAGGACCAGTGAGCGTCCGGACGGCCACCCCCGACGACGTGCCGGTGATGGTCCGGCTCGTGCACGAGCTGGCCGACTACGAGAAGGCCGCGGACGAGTGCGGGCTGACCGAGGAGCAGCTGCACGCCGCGCTGTTCGGCCCCGACCCGTCGGCCGGGGCACTCGTCGCCACCGGCGACGACGGCGCGGTCGTCGGCACGGCCATCTGGTTCCGGACCTTCTCCACCTGGGAGGGCGTCGCCGGGATCCACCTGGAGGACCTCTACGTGACCCCCGCCGCCCGCGGCGGCGGGCACGGCGCGGCCCTGCTCGCCGAGCTGGCCGCCGAGGTGGCCCGGCGCGGCTGGAAGCGCCTGGAGTGGAACGTGCTGGACTGGAACACCCCGGCCATCGGCTTCTACCGCTCCGTCGGCGCGGTGCCGAACGAGGGATGGACCACCTACCGGCTCACCGGCGACCCGCTCGTCGCGCTGGCCGGGCGGGCCGGACGCTAGTCCTCGGGGTACTCGTCGCCCATCGACCAGCGGCGGGACTGCTCGCTGATCAGCATCAGGAACGTGAACAGCACGAACAGGCCGCAGACGATGCCCCACACCAGCTGCCGGCTGGGACCCAGCGCGTAGTAGATGACCGGGAACAGCAGGAGCTGCACGACGATCGCCGGGGTGCGGCAGCCGTGCACCCCGCGGACCAGCCCGTAGCCGACACCGGCCACGGCGGCCGCCATGAGCACGAAGATCCCGGCCTCGGCGAGCCCGTAGTAGAGACGGGCGCCACCGGCCTCCAGCGCGCGCACGCCGAGCACGACCGCGAGGACGGCGCCGACGAGCCCCTGCGCCGCGACGAGCACCCCCGCCACCCGCACGTTCTCCGGCGGTCGCTCCCGCGTCGCGGGGCGGGCGTCACGGTCATCGGCCACCTCGCGAGGATAGGCCGCCCGCCGTGACGGCCACCGCCGGGCGGCCGACGGACCGCCCGGTGCACGGTCGATACAGTCGGCCCGTGCGCGCGCTGCTCGTGGTCAACCCTCAGGCCACGTCCACCACCGCCGCCGGCCGGGACGTGCTGACCAAGGCCCTGGCCAGCGAGCTGAAGCTCGACGTCCTGCAGACCCGCTACCGGGGCCACGCGGCGGAGGCGACCGCGGCGGCCGTGGCGGACGGCGTCGAGCTCGTCGTGGCGCTCGGGGGCGACGGCACGGTCAACGAGGTCGTCAACGGGCTCCTGGCCGCGCAGACCGGCTCGGGCAGCGGCGCCCCGCGGCCGGACCCGGACGCCACGGCGATGCTCGCGGTGGTCCCCGGCGGCTCGGCGAACGTGTTCGCCCGCGCCCTGGACATGCCGCGCGACCCGGTCGAGGCGACCGGGCACGTGCTCACCGCGGTGGCCCGGCGGCGACGACGGCTGGTCGGCCTGGGCTGGGCCGACGACCGCTGGTTCACCTTCAACGCCGGCATGGGCTGGGACGCCGAGGTCGTGGCCGCGGTGGAGCGCGCCCGCGCGCAGGGCCACGAGGCCAGCCCCGGCCGCTACGCGCTGACCGCGATCGCCCAGTACCTCGCGCAGCTGCGCCGGCCGCCGTCGATGACGGTGGAGCTGCCCGACGCGGCGCCGCTGACCGGGGTGCGGCTGGCGTTCGTCTCGAACACCGACCCGTGGACCTTCCTGTCCGGCCGCGCGGTGCGGACCAACCCCCGCTCGTCGTTCGGCAGCGGGCTGGGGCTGTTCGCCCTCACCGGGCTGAGCCCGCGGACGATCGCCTCGACCCTGCGTCAGATCCTGGCCGCCGACGGCGACCCGCACGGGCGGCACATCGTCCGGCACGACGCGGTCGGCCGGGTGCGGATCACCTCGGAACAGCCCCTCGCGCTCCAGCTCGACGGCGACCACCTCGGAATGCGCACCGACGTGGAATTCCTGAGCGTGCCCGGAGCGTTACGCGTCGTCGTGTGAGACGGACGGTTCGTCGCTCATCGTGCGGGCGCTTTCACACGCTGGAGTGAGCTACCCCGCCATTCACCGATGTGAGCGGACCGTCGGTCCCGTTGGGGCTTACACCAGGCCAAACCCGTGATCCAAGGTGGTCCTACGCAAGCGAGGCCACGAGCAGCGCCGCTCGTGGAGGTTCCGTCCCACCGGGCCGGGCCCCTCACTCGGAGGGTGTCCGGGTCGACACCGTTTTCGGGTGGCCGATTCCGCGTGGGGCAGGGACACTGGATCGTGGAACCGGCCCAGGGCGGCTCGAAGTCCCGGGCACAGGTCTGTCTGCGTGCGTTCCCTATGAGGGCGCTCACGTATCCCGCGAGCAGTTCCCCATTGAGGACCGTGGTGGCTCGTGAAAGTATTCACAAGCTGCGAAACATGCACGTAACATCAGCGCACAGACGATCGGCGCGACCCCGATCGCGCACCAGAGGAGAAAGTGATCATGGACTGGCGTCACGACGCGATCTGCCGCGACGAGGACCCGGAGCTGTTCTTCCCGGTCGGCACCAGCGGCCCCGCCCTGATGCAGATCGCGGAGGCCAAGAGCGTGTGCCGGCGTTGCCCGGTCACCGAGTCGTGCCTGCAGTGGGCCCTCGAGTCCGGTCAGGACGCGGGTGTCTGGGGCGGCATGAGCGAGGACGAGCGGCGCGCCCTGAAGCGGCGCAGCACCCGTCCGCGCGCTCGCACCGCGTAGGAAGCCGCCTCCGGGCACTCGCCCGGACCACGGCAGGAACAGCTGTCCCGGGAACAGTCGCTTCGCACGCCTCGGGCAGTAGCTCCGAGAAGTAGAGGAAGTAGCTCCCCGACCTCGGGCCCGTAGCCGGACGCCACCGGCCACGGGCCCGAGGTGCGTTCGGGGTGATCTGCCACCCCGGTGTGAAGGTCGACCACGGTACCGGCGCGACCACGGCACCGGGATCAACGGTCACGGGACGAGCGTATCCGGTGCCCTCCGGGCCCTCTCCCACGCCCCGGGTCACCGGGAGTGACCGGGATCGGTCGCCCGCCGCACCGCAGCGACCGCCCGGGGACGACGGGCGGCGGAACCGTTGCCCCGCCGCCCTCCTATCCCCTGTCCTCAGGAGCCGCCGAGCGGTACCCGGACAAGGGCCACCGTGCCGCCGCCCTCCCGGGCCCGCACCTCGATCGTCGCCTCCAGCTCGGAGGTCAGCAGGGTCCGCACGATCTGCAGCCCCAGCCCCTTGGACTTCTCGAAGTCGAAGTCGGCCGGCATCCCGTGACCGTCGTCGGCCACCGACACCTCCAGCCGGCTCGCCGAGCGCACCGGGCTGACGACCACCTCCCCCGCCGTACCGGGGTCGTAGGCGTGCGCCAGGGCGTTGTGCGTCAGCTCGGCCAGGACCAGCACCAGCGGGGTCGCCTTCGCCGCGGGCAGCGCCCCGAAACCGGGGTCGACGCGTACCCGGGCACGGGACTCGGTCGTCGCGCCGTCGCGGATGGCGGGCAGCACCTTCGGCAGCAGCTCGTCGAGCTCGACGACCTCGGCGACGGAGTAGGCCAGGGCCTCGTGCACGTGCGCGATGGAGGTGACCCGGCGGACCGACTCCTCCAGCGCGCGACCGGCCTCCGGGTGTTCGCTGCGCCGGGCCTGCATCCGCAGCAGCGCCGCGACCGTCTGCAGGTTGTTCTTCACCCGGTGGTGGATCTCGCGGATGGTGGCGTCCTTGCTCATCAACGCCGCGTCCCGGCGGCGCAGGTCGGTCACGTCCCGGACCAGCACCAGCGCGCCCGCCGCGTCGCCGCGGGGGCGCAGCGGCAGTGCGCGCACGAGCATCGTCGCCCGACGGCCCTTGATCTCCATCCGGGTGGACGGGACGCCGTCGAGTGCCTCGTTGATCCGGCCCGCGACGTCCTTCGCGTCGAACGGGTCCAGCACCAGCGCCTTGGTGACCGTCGCGAGGTCGGCCCCGGCGACGTCGCTGGCGTGGCCCATGCGGTGGTACGCCGACAGCGCGTTCGGGCTGGCGTAGGCCACGTTGCCGTGCACGTCGAGGCGGACCAGGCCGTCCCCCGCACGCGGGCTGCCCTCGGCCGAGCCGGGCGGACCCGACTGCGGCGGGAACGTCCCGTCCACGATCATCTGGCACAGGTCCGAGGCGCTGCCGAGGTAGGCGATCTCCAGCGGGCTCGGGACGCGCGGGGTGGACAGGTTGGTGTCGCGGGACAGCACCGCCACCGTGCGGCCCTTGAACCGCACCGGGATGGTCTCCCGCCGCACCGGCACCTCCAGGTGCCAGCGCGGGTCGTCGTCGCGGCAGATCCGGCCCTCCAGCACCGCCCGGCGCAGCTGGCCGACCTCCACCGGCACCGCCCGGCGTCCGACGACGTCGTCCGGGTGGGCGGTCGGCGCGGTGGTGGGCCGGGCCTGGGCTACGCACAGGAACTGCGCGGTCGCCGCCCGGGAGGCACCGCCGGTCCCCGCGTGGAGGTCGTCCAGCGGCACCCACAGCAGGAAGTCGGCGAAGGACATGTCGGCCAACAACTGCCACTCACCGACCACGCGCTGGAGGTGATCGGCGGTCTCGCCGTCCATCGTCGTGTGCTCGGCGAGCAGCTCGCTCAGCGTGGTCACGATCGCCCATCCCATCACATGCGAGAATCGCCCGTACCAAGCTCCCGCGGCACCGCCGCGGAACCGTGACCCGGACGGGAAGGAGGGTCGAGATGTCCAAGCTTGCACGCAAGCGCCGTGACCGCGCCAAGAAGGGCGCCAACCACGGCAAGAAGCCGAACTGCTGAGCTTCGGCGACGCCGACGCGAGAGGGCGGGCACCCCGGTGGGAGTGCCCGCCCTCTCGCGTGTGTGGCCGGTCAGCCGCTGCGGTACTCGGTGCGCTGGTGCGACACGGAGACGCTGGTGCCCTCCGGACCGCTCTCCACGGTCACCTGGGCCTGCTCGAGCACCGCGGAGCGGATCTGGGACCGCAGCCGGTCCTTGAGCCCGGCCGGGGCCGCCTCACCGCCGCACTTGCGGGCCAGCAGCGCCTTCAGCTTCTCGTCGATGCCGTACTCGGCCAGGCAGGGCCCGCACTCGTCCAGGTGCTGCTGGAGCAGGCGTCGCCGCTCCTGGTCGCACTCGTGGTCGAGGAACAGCCACACCTCCGCCAGCACCTCGCTGCACCCGGTGTTCGCGGGCGGGTCCTGGATCATGGGGTTGCGCTCGAGCGGTGCGCCCGAGCCCTCGGCGGCGCTCACGATGCCGTCACCTCCCGGTCCCCGGTCGCGCCGGCGCCCCCGTCGCGGACGAAGCCGCGCTCACGGGCGACGTCGGTCAGCATGTCGCGCAGCTGGCGCCGGCCGCGGTGCAGCCGCGACATCACGGTGCCGATCGGGGTGCCCATGATCTCGGCGATCTCCTTGTAGGCGAACCCCTCGACGTCGGCGAGGTAGACCGCCATGCGGAAGTCCTCCGGAAGGCCCTGCAGGGCCTCCTTGACGTCGCTGTCGGGCAGCGCGTCGAGCGCCTCCACCTCGGCCGAGCGCAGACCGGTCGAGCTGTGCTCACCGGCCTTGGCCAGCTGGTAGTCGGTGATCTCGTCGGTCGGCGACTGCAGGGGCTGACGCTGCCGCTTCCGGTACCCGTTGATGTAGGTGTTGGTCAGGATCCGGTACAGCCACGCCTTGAGGTTGGTGCCGCGGCGGAACGACCCGAACGCCGAGTACGCCTTCAGGAACGTCTCCTGCACCAGGTCCTCGGCGTCGGCCGGGTTCCGGGTCATGCGCAGCGCCGCACCGTAGAGCTGGTCGAGCAGCGGCATCGCGTCGCGCTCGAAGCGGGCCGTGCGGTCGGAGACGCTCTCGTCCTCGGGCGCGCGGTTGCCGTCCTCGTCGGCCACACCGACCATGGCCGCGAGCTCCGCGGGATCGGTCCCTGCCGCACCCGTCTCCGGCTGGTCCGGCTCATCCGGCTGTACTGACAAAGGTTCCCTCTCCAGTGACACGAGTCGCGCGCCGGTGCGGGTCACCGGCACGACGGACGCGTCGGAGGGTACGCGCCCCGGCCGCTCGCGGCCGTCCGGCGGCGCGGCCCCGGGCCTCTCCATCACTGATGTCGTCACCCCCGGAACAACGGTGCGGCGCCGGACCGCATTCCCATAGGTTCTCCGTCACCCCCGGGTCGGGCCCCGGGGACGAGGACGGGAGGACACCGACGATGGCGGGCAGGGGCACCCCGGCGACGGCACTGCTGAGCAAGCGTGGGGTGGCGCACGAGCTGCACACCGACACCCACCACGACGGCGCGGACTACGGCGCGGAGGCCGCCGCCGTCATGGGGCAGGACCCGCGACGGGTGTTCAAGACCCTCGTCGCGCTCGTCGACGGGACCATGACGGTCGGGATCGTGCCGGTGTCGGCCCAGCTGGACCTCAAGGCACTGGCCGCCGCCGCGGGCGGGAAGAAGGCCGTCATGGCCGACGTCGCCGACGCCGAGCGGGCCACCGGCTACGTCGCGGGCGGCATCTCCCCGCTGGGCCAGCGTCGACGGCTGCCGACGGTCCTCGACGTCTCCGCGCAGGAGCACCCGACGGTGTTCTGCTCCGGGGGCAGGCGCGGCCTGGAGATCGAGCTCGCCTCGGCGGACCTGGTGGCACTCACCGGCGCCGTCGTCGCGCCGATCGCGACCGGCTGACCGCAGGGGGTCACACGGACTGGTCCGATCCGGGCTCCGCGCCAGTAGGGTCGGTCACCGACGGCCCCGGACCGCCGTCGGCACCGTCGAGACGAGCAACGGGGAGCACGCGTGGACCGACCGGAATGGGCGCCCGACGAGGTGGACATGACCAGCCCGAGCGTCGCCCGGGTCTACGACTACTACCTGGGCGGGTCGCACAACTTCGAGGTCGACCGTGCCTTCGCCGACCGGGTGCTCGACGCGCTGCCCGAGATGGCGGCCGTCGCGCAGGCCAACCGGGCGTTCCTGCGCCGGGCAGTGCACCACATGTGCGCGCAGGGGATCCGCCAGTTCCTCGACCTCGGCTCGGGCATCCCGACCGTCGGCAACGTGCACGAGGTCGCGGCGACCGCCTGCGACGACGCCCGGGTGCTCTACGTCGACAACGACCCGATCGCCGTCGCGCACAGCCGTGCGCTGCTCGACGACGACCCGTCGACGGCCGTGCTCGCCGCCGACCTGACCGACCCGCGACGGGTCCTCGACGACCCCCTGACGCGCAGCCACCTCGACCTGACGCAGCCGGTGGCGGTGCTGCTCGTCTCGGTGCTGCACTTCGTCCCGGACGAGGCCGACCCGGCCGGGATCATCGCCGCCTACGCCGCCGCCGCGACCGCCCCCGGCAGCCACGTGGTCGTCAGCCACGCGAGTGACGAGGGGGGCCTCTCCGGTGCGAGCCAGGCCCAGAACCTCTACAACAGGGACGCGTCCCCGAACCGGATGCGGATGCGGATGCGGATGCGCGACAACGAGGAGCTCACGGCGCTGTTGGCCGGCCTGGAGCTGGTGGAACCCGGAGTCGTGCGGATCCCGCTCTGGCGTCCGGAGACCCCGGTGGGCCCCGAGGCGCAGCGCTACCCCGGCCTGGCCGCCGTCGCCCGTCACACCGGGCCGCCCGGCGACTGACAGTGGGAGGGAGAGCCGTCATGGCGAAACCCGTCCCCGTCCTGCCCGACGACGGGGGCCCGGGGCCGTCGGCGCTGGCCGACGCCTGGGTCGCCGCGATCGAGGCCCGCAGCTTCGTCTCCGCCGCCCGCGCCGACCTGCACGCGGTGCTGTCCGGTGCGGCCTGGTGGTTCACCGCCGTCGTCGAGGGGCGGGCCGAGGAGACGATGGCCGAGGAGGTCGGCGCCGAGCTGGTCGCCGCGCACCTCACCGACCCGGCCGCCCTGCGCTGCTCGATCGACGTGCTGTCCGAGCACTTCGCCGAGCACACGCTCGACCCGGAGCGGTTCCGCCGCTGGAGCAGGGCGGTCGGGGCGCTGTCGACGGGGTACGCCCGGATGCTGCGCGACCGCACCCGGCTGGAGCAGGAGCGGATCAGCTCGGCCGCGTTCGCCGCACGCGCCGCCGCCGAGGACGCCCGCTGGCGCTCCGAGGCGCGCTACGGCGTGGTGTTCGAGAGCTCCGTGATCGGCATCAGCGTCGCCGACACCGAGGGCCGGATCCTGGAGGCCAACCGCACGCTGACCCAGATGCTCGGCCACCGGCCCGGCGGGCTCGTGGGCCGCTCGGTGTTCGAGTTCATCCATCCCGAGGACACCCCCGAGATGTGGCCGCAGATCGAGTCCATGCTCGCCGGGCGGATCGGGCACGTCCGGATGGAGAAGGCCTACTTCCGGGTCGACGGCGACCAGGTGTGGACCGAGCTGACCGTCTCGCTGGTCCGCTCCCCCGACGGCGAGCCCCGCTACCTCGTCGCGATGGTCTCCGACTTCACCGAGCGCCGTCGTCTGCAGTCACGGCTGCGTCACCAGGCCGAGCACGACCCGCTCACCGGGCTGCCGAACCGCTCGCTGTTCTTCACCCGGCTCGAGACCGCGCTCGCCGGACCGTACGGCTCCCCCGCCCCGGTCGGGGTCTGCTATCTCGACCTCGACGGCTTCAAGGCCGTCAACGACACCCTCGGCCACGACGCGGGCGACCAGCTGCTGCGCACCGTCGCGCACCGCCTCGACGCCGAGCTCCGCCCGGCAGGGCACACCGTCGCCCGGATGGGCGGCGACGAGTTCGTGGTGCTCGTGGAGCAGTGCACCGGCGTCGAGCAGCTGGCCGAGGTCGCCGACCGGGCGCTGGCGGTCGTCCGGCGGCCGGTGCACGTGCGCGGCCGGGAGGTTGTGGTGTCGGCCAGCATCGGGATCGTCGCCCGCCCGTTCCGCGACGCCGCGGGCACCGCCACCGGCGAGGACGTCACCGGTGCCGCGGGCGCCGCCGAGCTCATGCAGGCCGCGGACACCACCATGTACTGGGCCAAGCGCGACGGCCGGGACCGCATCGCGGTCTTCGACCCGGCCCGGCACGCCAACGACGTGCACCTGTTCGAGCTGGCCGGCCGGATGCCGGGCGCGCTGGAGCGCGGCGAGTTCCACCTGGAGTACCAGCCGCTGGTCGCGCTCGACGACGGCGCCGTCGTCGGGGTGGAGGCGCTGGCCCGCTGGCGCACCGCCGACGGCGAGCGGCTCGGCCCGGACGTGTTCATCCCGCTGGCCGAGCAGACCGGCCTGATCGTCCCGCTGGGGCTGCACCTGCTGGAGCAGGCCTGCACCGACGCCCGGTCCTGGGTGGACTCAGGCGCCGACGCGGGGCTGGTGCTCAGCGTGAACGTGGCGGGCCAGCAGCTGCGCAGGCCCGACGCCGTCCTCCGCATCGCCGACGTGCTGGAGCGGACCGGGTGGCCCGCCTCGTCGCTGCAGCTGGAGCTGACCGAGAGCGACCTCATGTCCGCCGCCGGGCGCCCGGTGCAGGCGTTGGAGGAGCTGTCGCGGCTCGGGGTGCGGATCGCCATCGACGACTTCGGCACCGGCTACTCGAACCTGGTCTACCTGCACCGGCTGCCGGTGGACGTGCTCAAGCTGGCCGGGTCGTTCGTGACCGGGCAGAGCGGCCCCTGCCCGGGTGAGGTCCCGGACGACGGGGCGGCACCGTCGGACGTGGACAGCCCGGTCATCCTGTCGGCGATGATCGAGCTGGCGCACACCCTCGGGCTGACCGTCGTCGCGGAGTCGGTCGAGACCGGCTGGCAGGCCCGCAGGCTGCACGACCTGGGATGCGACATCGGCCAGGGCTGGCACCTGGGGTCGCCAAGCCCCGCGGCCGAGCTCGCCGCGCTGCTGGCCGGGGCCCGCTAGGACGGCGGGCCCGGGGCCAGACGCTGCCGCACGTCGTCGACGATCCGGTCGGCGCCGAGCACTCCGATCCCCACCATCCAGGTCTCGTCCTCGACCTCGTGCACCCGGCCGGCGCGGACGGCGGCGGTGCCCCACAGCCTGCTCACCGCACCCCGGGCACCGGCCGACGGGTCACCGGCCCGGTCGGTGAAGAACACGACGTCGCCGTCGATCTCCGAGGCCATCTCCGGTCCGACCTGCAGCATCGAGTACTCGTTCCAGGCCCGCTCGCCCAGGTCGAGGCCCACCGCGGTCAACACGGACCCGGAGAAGCTCCTCGGCCCGTAGAGCCGGAACGAGTCCGGCTGGAACCGCACGATCGACGCCGTCCGGCCGGGCGCGCCGACCTCCCTGCCCACCTGCTCGGCGCGCAGCCGCCACCTGTCGAGCAGCTCCTCCATCTCGCCGGTGCGCTGCACCGCGGCAGCGGTGACCCGGGCCTGTTCGGTCCAGTCGGTTCGATACGGAGGGAACATACCGGGCACATAAGGGTCGGCAAACCTCTTCTACCGGTCGAGCTGCTCCGCCGCCCATCCGGCGACGACCTCGCGCAGCCGGTCGTGCTGTTCCTTCAGACCGTGGTCGCCGTCGAGCAGCACCACCCGCCGGTCGGGCCCGTCGGCCGGGACGCCGAACCGGTCGCTGCGGCCCTGCACCACGAGCACCGGCACCCCGGCCCCGTCGAGCTCCGGGGCCCGGGTCCGCTCCGGACGGCCGGGCGGGTGCAGCGGGAAGGCCAGGCACAGCACCGCGGCGGCACCGGCCGTCGTCGCCGTGCGGCAGGCGACGCGCGCACCGGAGCTGCGGCCGCCGACGACCAGCGGCCCGTCGTGGCCGGGCCGCACCGCCGCGACGACGGCGAGCCACGCTTCGTCGAGGTGCCCGGCCGGGGCGGGGGCCCGCCGGCCCGCGACCCGGTAGGGCTGCTCGACCAGGCCGACGTCGAACCCGGCGGCGGTGGCCGCCGCGGTCGCGGTGACCAGGTCGGGGGCGTCGACACCGCCGCCGGCGCCGTGCCCGAGCAGCAGCAGGCCGCGCGGTTGCTCCGCCCGGTGCAGGGTGACCCGGGCCGGTCCGCGCGGGGTGTCGACCTCGCGCGCCCCGGTCACGACAGCAGGTCGAGCTGGATCGGCTCGGTCACCCGGTCGTCGGAGATCCGGTCGAGCAGCTCGGGAGCGTTGTTGCGGACGTTGTTGACCTGCGGCGACACCGGCCGGATCTCGAGGGTGGACACCAGCTCGGGGGTCGGCGGGACGAGCAGCCGGGTGACCCGGTCGTCGCCGGTGTCGCGGTCCGGGTCGAGCCAGTCCGACCAGTCGTCGGGGCGCAGCACGAGCGGCATCCGGTCGTGGACCTGGGCGAGCGGGCCGACCGCCTCGGTGGTGAGCACGCAGGCGGTGACCAGGCCGTCCGGGTACTTCTCGGCGAGCTCGCCGCCGCTGGGACGCCAGTACTCCCACAGGCCGGCCATCGCCATCGTGGCGTCATCGGCGTAGTGGGTGAAGTACGGCTGCTTGGTCGGCTTGCCGGTCCCGCCCTGGCTCTTCGGGACGGCGTCGTGGCGCTGCCACTCGTACCAGCCGTCCATCGGGAACAGGCAGCGCCGCGACGCGGCCGCACGGCGGAACGCGGGCTTCTCGGTGATCGTCTCCGACCGGGCGTTCACCATCCGCGCACCAGCCGACGGGTCCTTCGCCCAGAACGGCACCAGGCCCCAGCGGACGGTCCGCAGCGACCGCTCGGTGGTGTCCCGGTCGGGTTCGCCGCTCTCGTCGCGGGGGTGGCGTTCGACCACCACGGTGATGTCCTTGGTCGGCGCCACGTTGTAGTCCGGACGCTGCGAGGACTCCTGCGTCGCGTCGACGGCGTGGAACTCGTCGGCCAGGTCCGCGGGGGCCTTGGTGGAGGCGTAACGGCCGCACATGCGCCCCATGCTCCCATGTGGGGAAGGATGGGGGTGTGAGCTACTGGACCACCCCCACGCCCGGGTCGCCGGTGACCGGCACCGTCACCGTCCCCGGGTCGAAGTCGGTGACCAACCGTGCGCTGCTGCTCGCCGGCCTGTCCGGCGGCGGGGTCCGGGTCGACGGTGCGCCGCCCACCCGCGACACCGCGCTGATGACCGGCGCGCTCACCGCGCTGGGCGTCCCAGTCGTCACCGAGGGCGACACGGTGCGGATCGGCGCGCACGGCGGGCTGCGCGGCGGCACGGCGGCGTTCCCGGCGGAGGTCGACTGCGGGCTGGCCGGGACGGTCATGCGGTTCGTCCCGCCGGCCGCGGCGACGGCGTCGGGCGCGGTCCGCTTCGACGGCGACCCGCGGGCGAGGGAGCGGCCGATGGGCACCGTGCTGGGCGCCCTGCGCGACCTCGGCGCCACCGTGTCCTTCGACGGCGCCGCCGACGCGCTGCCGTTCGTCCTGGACGGGGGCCCGGTCCGGGGTGGCGAGGTCACGATCGACGCGTCGGCGTCGTCGCAGTTCGTGTCCGGGCTGCTGCTGTCCGGGGCGCTGTTCGAGCGCGGGGTGACCGTCCGCCACGACGGGAAGCCGCTGCCCTCGCTCCCGCACATCGCGATGACGGTGGAGATGCTCCGCACCGCCGGGGTGGTCGTCGACGACGGCGAGCCGAACAGCTGGCGGGTCGAGCCCGGCCCGGTCGCGGGGCGGGACTGGACGGTCGAGCCGGACCTGTCGAACGCCGCGGTGTTCCTCGCCGCGGCCGTCGTGACCGGCGGGCGTGTCACCGTGCGCGGCTGGCCCGCCGAGACCACCCAGCCCGGCGTCGACGTGCTGCCGGTGCTGGAGCAGTTCGGCGGGACCGTGTCGCACACCGCCGAGGGGCTGACCGTGACCGGCCCGGACCGGCTCAGCGGCGTCGACGTCGACCTGCACGACGCGGGCGAGCTCGCACCCACCGTCGCGGCGATCGCCGCGCTCGCCTCGGGCACCTCGCGGCTGCGCGGGATCGGGCACCTGCGCGGGCACGAGACGGACCGGCTCGCCGCGCTCGCCACCGAGATCACCGCGCTCGGCGGCGCCGTCACCGAGACCGACGACGGGCTGGTCATCGAACCGAAGCCGCTGACCGGGCGCGCCGACCGGCCCTGGGGCGCCTACGCCGACCACCGGATGGCGACCGCGGGCGCGATCATCGGTCTGGTCGTGCCGGGCGTCGAGATCGACGACGTCGCCAGCACCGACAAGACCATCCCGGACTTCCCCGGCCGGTGGGCGGCGCTGGTCGGGAACTGACGTGCCCCGCGACATCAGCAGGCTCGACGAGTCCGACGTCCGCGTCCGCCCCGGACGACGCGGCAGCCGTCCGCGCAGCAAGCGCCGCCCCGCGCACGCCGACGCGACCCGCGCGATGGTCACCGCCGTCGACCGGGGCCGCTGGACCTGCGCGGTCGACGCCGACCCGAGCCTCCCCCAGGTCGTCGCCATGCGGGCCCGCGAGCTGGGCCGGACGCCGGTCGTCGTCGGGGACCGGGTGGACCTCGTCGGGGACCTGTCCGGCGAGCCGGACACCCTCGCGCGGATCGTGCGGGTCGCCGAGCGCGAGACCGTGCTGCGCCGCACCGCCGACGACACCGACCCCTACGAGCGGATCGTCGTCGCGAACGCGCAGCGGCTGATCGTGGTCACCGCCGTCGCCGACCCGGTGCCGCGCAGCGGGTTCGTCGACCGCTGCCTGGTCGCGGCGTTCGCCGGCGGGCTGCAGCCGGTGCTGTGCCTGACCAAGTCCGACCTCGCCGACCCGGAGCCGTTCGCCGCGCAGTACCGCGAGCTCGGTGTGCCGGTGCTGGTGACCGGACGTTCGGAGTCCGGGCCGCCGAGCGGGCTGGACGCGCTGCGCGCGGAGCTGTCCGGGCGGCTGTGCGCGCTCGTCGGGCACTCCGGGGTCGGCAAGTCCACGCTGGTCAACGCGATCGTCCCGGCCGCGACCCAGGCCATCGGGCGGGTGTCGGGCGTCGGCAAGGGGCGGCACACGACCACCGCGGCCCTGGCGTTCCCGCACGCCGACGGCTGGGTCGTCGACACCCCGGGGGTCCGGTCGTTCGGGCTCGCGCACGTCAGCGCGGACGACGTCGTCGCCGCGTTCGGCGACCTCGCCGAGGCGATCGAGGGCTGCCCGCGCGGCTGCGGGCACCTCGGGCCGCCCGCCGACCCGGAGTGTGCACTGGACGACCTGGTCGCCTCCGGCGCACTCGGAGGAGGCAGACTCGACGCGTTGCGCCGCGTGCTGGTGGCGCTGGCGAGCGACAGGTTCTGAAGGTCCTGTCGGTCCTGACAGTTCCGACGATCACGACGACGGCCGGGGAGCGGGTAGTGCCGGGACGGCGCGCGATGACGCTGCTGCTGTGCGGGGCGGTGCTGGTACCCGGGCTGTCCGGGTGCTCGTGGCCCGGCTCGTCGGGCGCCACCCCGCCGCCCGCGGTCGCGCCCGCGGCGCTGCCGAAGTACTACGACCCGGCCCCACTGGTCGCCGACGTCCGGGCCCGCACCCGGCTCGACGGCGGCTCGACGCTGTCGGTGGCGGGCACCCTGACCCACGACGGCACGACCGTCCCGGTGACCGGCGACGGCGCCCTTCGGGTCGACGAGGCCGGGGACGCCCCCGCCGTGCGGCTGCTGCTGCGTTCGGGGCCGTCCAGCACGGTCGCCCGGAGCACTGAGATCATCCGGATCGGCGGCCGCACCTGGCTGCGCCCCGGCGACGGCGGCTGGGGCGAGGCCGGGCGGGTCCCGCTGCCACCGGAGCAGATGGCGCACGCGACGCTCGCCGCGAACGTCGCCGCCGGGGTCGACCCGCTGGGGGCGGTGGCCCGCTACCCGGACGCGGTGCTCGTCGCCGACGCCGCCGACGACGCCGTCGACGGCACCCCGGCCGTGCACTACACGCTGGTCGTCGACCTGGTGCGAGCCGTGGCGACCGAGACCGACCCGGCGCGCCGGGCGTCGCTGCAGGCCCAGCAGCGGGCCGGGCTGACCCGGCTGAGCTCGGAGATCTGGGTCGACGCCGAACGCAGGCCGCTGCGCAGCCGGGTCCGCCAGCAGCTCCCCGACGGCGCGGCGCTCGACGTCCTCGTCCGCTACGACGGCTGGGGCGTCCCGATCACCATCGAGCCGCCCGTCGGCTGAGGGCTCCCGGCGGCCGAACGCGGGGACGCGGGCCCCCGGCCCTCCGCGTGCCGTTGCGGCGCGACGGAGGCCGTGGCGGCCTCCGATCCGGGCTACGGTGCGGTGCATGAGCGAGCGGGTCCGGACCGCCGTGGACGACGGCGTCGCCGAGGTGCGGTTCACCCGGCCGGAGCGCCGCAACGCCCTCGACGTCGCCCAGTTCACCGCGATCGTGCACGCCGCGGACGCGCTGCGCGACCGCGCGGACGTCCGCGTCGTGGTGCTGTCGGCGCAGGGGCCGGACTTCTGCGCGGGCCTGGACCGCGACATGTTCCGCGCGATGCGCGCCGGCGAACGGCTCTCCGCCACCGCCGAGCTGCCCCCGCCGCGCGACGGCTCCCCGGCCCGCGCGACCGGGCAGCGCGCCGCGTACGCATGGACCGAGCTGGACGTTCCGGTGATCGCCGCCGTGCAGGGGCACGCGCTGGGCGGCGGACTGCAGATCGCGCTCGGCGCGGACCTGCGGATCGTCGCCCCCACCGCGACGCTGTCGGTGCTGGAGATCGTCTGGGGCCTGGTGCCCGACATGGGCGGCACGCTGTTGCTGCCGCAGCTGGTCGGGCGCGACGTCGCCCGCGACCTGACCTTCACCGGGCGTACGGTGTCCGGCACCGAGGCCGTCGCGCTGGGGCTCGCGACCCGCACCGCCGAGGACCCGCGGGCCGCCGCGCTGGCGACCGCACGGGAGATCGCCGCCCGCAACCCGCACGCGGTCCGCGCGGCGAAGCGGCTGCTCGCGACACCCCGTCCGCCCGCCGAGCAGCTCGCCGCCGAGCAGGCCGAGATCGGTGCGCTGATCGCGAGCCCGAACCAGCGCGAGGCCGTCGCCGCGCGGCTGGAGGGCCGCGACCCGGTGTTCCACGACCCCGCGCCGGGGGCCGGAGCGGGCTGAGGGCCCGTCGGGGCTCAGCCCAGCTCGACCAGGAACGGCAGCTCGGTGCCGTCGTACCAGGCGAGCTCGTGGTCCTCGGCCTCGCCGACGAGGAACTCGGCATCCATGTCGCCCAGGTCGGCCTTGTCGACCGCACCGGCCGCCTCCCGGACGGCGTGCTCGGCCACCGGCAGGTCGACGTGCACGGCGGCGATCTTCGACAGCGGCACCGGGCCGGTCACCCGGACCGCGCCGTCGTCGAGGTCGGGGCGCAGGGTGACGTCGTCGGTGTCGGCGGACACCACGACCCGGCGGGCGGGGGTGTCGTTCTCGCCCAGGCCGAACTCGACCGCGAGCAGCCGCAGCGACGCCCGCGCCGCCTCGTTCATCGCGGCGTACTCGAGCTCCTCGTCGTCACCCGCGGTGTAGGACTCGCGCAGCTTCGGGGTGAGCGCGAACGCGGTGCCGCCGAGCGGCTCGAAGTTCCCGGTCTTCACGGCGCGGGCCAGCATCGGCCAGGTTGCGGGGAGGTAGATCCTCAACGGTGCTCTCCTCTGACGGGGCTCACCCCGACTGTCGCAGTGTCTCGAGGAGCTCCTCGAGCGACTCGTCCACCATCCCGGCCAGCACGTCCAGGTCGCCCATGGCGTCCCGGTCCCCGTTCAGGCCGTAGTAGACACCGCCGTCGTAGCTGGTCAGGCCGATGGAGACGGCCTGACCCTTCGCCAGCGGGACCACCGGGAACATCTCCAGCATCCGCGCCCCGGCCGCGTAGAGCGGGAACTGCGGCCCGGGGACGTTGGTCACGACCAGGTTGAAGAAGTGCCGTGCCATGCCGTTCGCGGCGCGGGCGCCGACGGCGTGCAGCGTCGGCGGGGCGAACCCGCCGATCCGGACCAGGGTGTCGGCACCGACGGCGTCGCCGGTGTCGGTGTGCTCGCGCATCTGGTGGGTGACCTGGTGCAGCCGCACCAGCGGGCTCGGCTCGCCGACGGGCAGGTCCACCAGGAACGAGGCCACCCGGTTCCCGAGCGACCCGCCGGCCGCCGAGCTGGGCACGTCGCCCTCGCCGCGTACCGACAACGGCACCAGCGCCCGCACCGACGACGACCCGGCGACCGGCTCGCCGCGTGACATCAGCCAGGTCCGCAGGGCACCGGCGATCACGGCGAGCACCACGTCGTTGACGTCGCAGCCGTAGGCGGCGCGGACCTTGCGGTAGTCCTCCAGGTCGGTGCGGGCCAGCGCGAACCGGCGCTGGGTGGAGATCTCGGCGTTCAGCGGCAGCCCCGGCGCGCGACGACCCGCGGTCCGGGCCATGTTCAGGACCTTGCCCGCGGCCCCGGCGAGCTTGCCGACGGTGGCCAGCGCGTCCCCCGCGGCGACCCGCACGTTGTCCACGATCTCGGTGGGGCGGGTGACGGCCTCGGAGATCGCGTCGAGCACCAGCTGCCCGTCGGTCGGCTCGGGGCGCGGCATCCACAGCTCGTCCGGGGTGGCCCGCGGCTCGGCGGAGACGTCGAGGATGACCTGGCCGATGTCGATCGCGGAGATCCCGTCGACCATCGCCTGGTGGGTCTTGGTGAGGATCGCGACCCGGCCGGTGTCGCCGTCCCCGGCGGGGCCGAGCCCCTCGATGACGTACATCTCCCACAGCGGCCGGGTGTGGTCCAGCGGCCGGGACATCAGCCGTCCGACCAGGTCGGTCAGCTGGTCCTCGCTACCCGGACGGGGCAGCGCCGAGCGCCGCACGTGGTAGGCGATGTCGAACTCCGGGTCGTCCACCCACACCGGACGCGCGAGGTTGGCCGGGACGTGGCGCACCTTCTGCCGGTAGCGCGGCACCAGCGCGATCCGCTGCTCGATCAGCTCGACCAGGCGGTCGTAGTCGAACCCGTCGTCCGCGCGCTCGAAGACGGCGACCCCGCCGACGTGCATCGGGGTGGTCGCCTCCTCCAGGTACAGGAAGGACGCGTCGAGTGCGGAGAGCCGGGACGGCATGGCCGCGATCCTACGTGCGACGCTTCTCCCCGTGAGCGATGCAGGTGCGGTCTCCCCGAAGGACCGGTTCATCACGGTCTACGGCCGCAAGACCGTCCTGGAGGCGCTGGCCGACCCCGACCTGGAGGTCGACAAGGTCGTGCTGGCCGACACGGTGCGCGGTGGCGGCGAACGCGAGATCACCGCGGCCGCCCGTGACCGCGGGGTGTCGGTGCAGCGTGCGACCGCGCAGCGGGTGAAGGTGCTGGCCGGCAACGGGCGCCACGACCAGGGTGTGCTGGCCGACGTCGTCGCCCCGCGGATGTCGCCGCTGGAGCACTTCCTGTCCGACCTGGGCACCCGGCGGCCGGCGTCGGTGCTGGTCCTCGACGCCGTCACCAACCCGTCGAACGTCGGGATGATCCTGCGCAGCGCGACGGCCGCCGGTCTGGACGGCGTGCTCCTGCCCCGCCGCGGGGTGCCCGCCATCGACCCGCTGGTGATCAAGGCCTCGGCCGGGGTGGCGTTCGCCGCGCCCGTGCTGCGCTGTGCCACCGCCGCCGAGGGCGTCGACCTCATGCACGCGGCCGGGTTCGGCGTGTTCGGCCTCGATGCCGGCGGCGACTCGCTGCTGGAGGCGTCGCTCCCGCCCCAGGTCGCCCTGGTGCTGGGCAACGAGACCGACGGCCTGACCGAGGACGTCCGCTCCCGGCTCGACGGGATCCTCTCGCTGCCGATGTACGGCGGGGTCGAGTCGCTCAACGTCGCCTCCGCCGGTGCCGTCGCCGCCTACGAACTGCTGCGCCGACGCTGAGCGGTCACCTAGTGTCGGGGCGATGGTGCGCCGTCGCATTCCCCGCCCGTCCGAGCTCGCGCCGCTGCTGCGGCCCGCCCCGTTCACCCTCGACCGCACGGCGGCCCGGCTGGCCCGCGCGTCGAGCATCGGGGACCTGCGCGAGCTGGCCCGGCGGCGGGCGCCGCGGGCGGTGTTCGACTACACCGACGGGGCCGCCGAGGACGAGGTGAGCCTGCGCCGGGCCCGCGAGGTGTGGGCCTCGGTGGAGTTCTCGCCGACCGTGCTCACCGACGTCTCCCGGGTGGACACCGGCCGGGACGTCCTCGGCGGACGCTCGTCGCTGCCGTTCGCGCTGGCCCCGACCGGCTTCACCCGCATGATGCACACCGAGGGCGAACGCGCGGTCGCCGCCGTCGCCGCCCGGGCCGGGATCCCCTACGCCCTCTCGACCATGGGCTCCACGACGATCGAGGGCGTCGCCGAGGCAGGGCGTGGCGGGCGGCACTGGTTCCAGCTCTACCTGTGGCGCGACCGCTCGGTCGCCCACGAGCTCGTCTCCCGGGCACGGGAGGCCGGCTACGACACGCTGCTGCTCACCGTCGACACCCCGGTCGGCGGCAACCGGCGCCGCGACGCCCGCAACGGCCTGTCCATCCCGCCCGCGCTGTCGCTGCGGACCTTCGTCGACGGCGCCCGCCACCCCCGCTGGTGGTTCGACCTGCTCACCACCGAACCGCTGACGTTCGAGTCGCTCGCCGCGGGCGGCGGCAGCCCGTACGAGGTGATCAACCGGGTGTTCGACCCGGCCCTGACCCTCGACGACGTCACCTGGCTGCGCGGCGCCTGGCCCGGGAAGCTGGTGGTCAAGGGCGTCCAGTCGGTCACCGACGCCCGCCGCGTCACCGACGCGGGCGCCGACGGCGTGCTGCTGTCCAACCACGGCGGACGCCAGCTGGACCGCGCCCCGGTGCCCGCCGAGCTGATCGAGCCGGTGGTGCAGGAGCTGGGCGACGACGCGGAGGTCCTGGTGGACACCGGGATCACCCACGGCGGCGACGTCGTCGCGGCGGTCGCGCTCGGCGCCCGCGCGGCGCTGGTCGGCCGCGCCTACCTGTACGGGCTGATGGCCGGGGGCGAGGCCGGGGTCGCGCGCGCCGTGGAGATCCTGCGGGCCGAGGTGGAGCGCACGATGCAGCTGCTCGGCGTCACCCGGGTCGACGACCTCCGCCCGGAGCACGCACGGCTCCGCTCGTCGACCAGCGGATACCATCACCCGAACGAGCGACGTCCCGGCGCTGCGCCCCGGCGCTGACCGGGCCAGCATGGGGCGCATGGGTTTCCTGGACAAGGCCAAGGAACTGCTCGGCCAGCACGACGACAAGGTCGACCAGGCGCTGAACAAGGCCGGTGACGCGGCGAAGCAGAAGTACGCCGGTCACGACGGCCAGATCGACGCGGCGACGAAGTTCGCCCGGGAGAAGACCGGTGCCGGCGACACCACCGCCCAGCAGCCCGGTCAGCCGGGTCCGGACGGGCAGGCCCCGCCGCCGCCCGCGCCGGGTGAGGCCCCGCCGCCGCCTCCGCAGCAGTAGGGCTCCGCAGCAGTAGGCAGAGCACGACCGGCCCGGCCGACCGCCGGGCCGCCCACGAGGCGCCGTCCGCTCACCGCGGGCGGCGCCTCCGCACGTCGCGACCCGCCCGGCCCAGTCCCCGGCGGCTCAGTCCCGGGCGGGGACCCCGAGCAGGACCTCCAGCTCGCCGAGGGTCGTCTCGGCGCCGGTGTGCCGCACCCCGACCGCCCCGGCAGCGGCGGCGCCGCGCACACACGCCCCCATGTCGTCGACGACGACGCAGTCCCCCGCGGGCAGGCCCAGCTCCGCCGCGACGGCGGCGAAGGAGTCGGGACTCGGCTTCCGGGCGCCGCGGACCGCGCCGAGCAGCACCGTGCCGAACGCCGCGGCGACCTCGTCGGGCACCGCATGCGCGCCGGAGAACAACGCGGTGCGGATCCCCGCGGCCGCGGCGCGACGGGCGTAGGCGAGCAGCAGGGCGCCGTCGGCGGGGTCGTCGAGGACACCGCCGTAGTCGACGATCAGGCCGCGCAGGGTCCGGGTGTCCGCCACCCGACCGACGGTACCGAGTGTCGCGACCGCCCGGGGCCCTCGCGCTTCGCCGCTCGACCGCCGCGGCTCAGTCCAGCGCGCGGCGCAGGAAGCCGCGGATCCCCAGCAGGGTGAACAGCACGATCGCCGCCACCGGGACGAGCACGCACACCCACAGCAGCATGTGCGGGACCTGCGGCACCAGCGACGCGCGGATCCCCTCGCTGACGTAGGTCAGCGGGTTGAGCGCCGACAGCACCTGGAACCAGCGCAGGTCCGCCAGTGTGAGCCACGGGTACTGCACCGAGCCGGTGAACAGCAGCGGCGTGAAGATCACCGCGAACAGGATGTTGATCCGCCGCGGCGGCACCGCGGTGCCGATGGTCAGCCCCATCGCCGCACCGAGCAGGCTTCCGAGCACCACCATCAGCAGCGCGGGCGCCAGCCCCTCGACCGGCCACCGGATGTCGATCATCAGGAAGCCGATGGGCACCATCAGCAGGCTGGCCAGCAGGCCGCGCAGCCCCGCGAAGACGATCTTCTCGACGGCGACGGCCCACACCGGCATCGGCGCGAGCAGCCGGTCGTCGATCTCCCGGGTCCAGGACAGCTCGAACACCAGCGGCAACGTCACCGCCTGCAGGGCGCCGAACATCGCGTTCAGCGCGATCAGACCCGGCAGCATGATCTGCCCGTACTCGGGCGCGACGAAGCCGCCGCGGCCGAGGACCACGACGAACACCAGCAGGAAGAAGAACGGCTGCACCAGCGTCTGGGCGAGGAACGACGGCAGCTCCCGGCCGGTGACGAACAGGTCGCGGCGCAGCACCGCCAGGAAGGCGCGCCCGGTCATCGGAGGTCCCTCCCGGTCAGGTCGATGAACACGTCCTCCAGCGTCGCCTGTCCCAGGCTGACGTCGCGCACCGTGGCGCCGTGCCTGCCGAGCAGGTCGACGGCCGGTGCGAGCAACGCCGCCGGCCCTCCGGTGACCGACAGCCGGAACGCCGTCGCGGTGCCGCTCTCCCCCGGGCCGCGGCCCGGCGGGGTCTCGGCGCGGGCGACACCGCCCAGCCCGGCCAGCGCCGCCCGCAGCGTCTCCGCCGCACCGGGGCCGTGGTCGGCGACGATCTCCACCGTCGCGCTCCCCGGCAGCGACCGGACCAGCGTGTCCGGGGTGTCCAGGGCGAGCAGCCTGCCGTAGTCGACGATCCCGATCCGGTCCGACAGCTTGTGCGCCTCGTCCATGTCGTGGGTGGTCAGCACGACGGTCACGCCCTCGGCGCGCAGGCCACCGATCTGGTCGTGGACGAACAGCCGGGCCTGCGGGTCCAGACCGGTGGAGGGCTCGTCGAGGAACAGCACCTGCGGCCGGTGCATGAGCCCGCGGGCGATCATGACGCGTTGGGCCTGACCGCCGGAGAGGTCGTCGGCGACCGCCTTCGCCTTGTCGGTCAGCCCCATCCGCTCCAGCAGCTCGTCGGCGCGGCGGTTGCGCTCGGCCCGACCGACACCGTGGTAGGCGGCGTGGAAGATCAGGTTGTCGCGGACGCCGAGGGATCGGTCCAGGTTCTGGCGCTGCGGGACGACGGCCAGCTTCGCGCAGACGGCGACGGCGTCGGTGCGCACGTCGAGACCGGCGACCCGGGCCGTGCCCGAGGTCGGCACCACGCGGGTCGTGAGCACGCCGACGGTCGTGGTCTTCCCCGCGCCGTTGGGGCCGAGCAGCCCGAACACCTCGCCCTCGGCCACCGAGAACGACAGGCCGTCGACGGCGTTGCCCTTCGCCTTCGGATACCGCTTCACCAGGTCGACCACCTCGACCGCGGTCCGCCCCATCGCACTCCCCTGCCGATCACGTCGCGTCGGACCGATCCTGCTCCAGGTCGACGATCACCGCGACCAGATAGTCGCGGACGGCGGCGTCGAGTCCGTCCGGTGGTTCCCGCAGCCACGGCCCGCGACCGTCCGGACGGGCGGCGCGCCACCGGTCCCGTCCGGCGTCGGTGAGCGCGACGAGCCGGACCCGCCGGTCGGCCGGGTCACCGCGGCGGACCACCAACCCGGCCGCTTCCAGGGCGTCGACGACCGGGGTCAGGCTGGTCGGGGCGACCCGGACCCGGGCCGCGAGCTCGCGCTGGGCGAGCCCGCCGCACCGCTGCAGCACGTCGAGGACGGCGAACCCGGTGACGCCGAGGCCGTGCGCCCCGGTCCGCCGGCGACGTTCGGCGAGCACCGCCGCCCCGGCCCGGACGACGAGGTCGGCCAGCGACTCCGCGGGGCCCTCCACCGGGTCGGGCGCGGCGACGAGACGGGGCGGGGTGAGATCGATCCGTCCCGGTGGGCGGGGTGCGGGCATCGCGGGAGGGTAGGACGGGGCCGGGCCCGGCGGGCGCGGTCGGGCGGAGCCGGTTGCGTTCGTGAACACCGGCCGCCGCCGTCGCCGTGGTGGGGCACACACGGCCTGCCTCGTCGCCGTGGTGGGGCCAGGCACGGCCTTCCCGTGCCGTGGTGGGCCACGCACGGCCACACCCACGCCGATGGGATCAGCCGCGGCCCGACCCGCCTCCCCCCGGGTCGTGCTGGTCCGGATCATGCGGATCCGGACCATGCGGAGCTGGACGGTCCGGTGGCGGACGCGAGCCGGTTCCCACCGTGGCGTCGGGGCGCGCCGCAGTCTGACGCCGTGACCACGACGACGACCGACGCCGACCCGGATTCCGGTGCCCGCGCACGGACCGGCACCGCTCCGGGGAGCGGTACCCACGTGCGGGCCGACACCGCCCCGGATGCCGGGGGCCGGAGGCGGACCGGAGCGGACTCCAGGGCCGGATCCGGTCCACGCACCGACACCGCCCGCCCCGGGGCCGCCGAGGAGCCGGCGCCGGCCCTGCCGTCCGGACCTGCACCGCTCCTGGCCCGGACCCCCGCCGACGTACCCGAACCGCTCGCACCGGGGGTCGTCGTCGTGCTGCCCGGTGGGTTCCGGATGTCCTCCGGACCGGCGCCCGCACCGCGCGAGGCGATCCGCCCCGTCCCGGTGCCGACGGTGCCCGAGGACATCTCCCCGGCCGACCTCGCCCGGGTACGGGCCCCGGCCACCGGGATCGTCCGGCTGCTGACCGAGGTGCTCGCCGGGCGTCGCCCGCCGGAGGGGGTCGCGGCCGTCACCACCCCTGCGGTGCGTCGCTACCTGACCGCGGCCCGGTTCGTGCACTCGGGCCACCGGTCCCGTGGTCTCTCGGGCGCCGGTGGACGGGCCGGTGCCCCCGGCTGCGGGAGTCCGGGCGGACCTACCGCGCGCCGGGCGCCGCGGGTGCACGTGGGCCTGCCCCGGCCGGACGTGGCCGAGGTCTGCGCGACCGTCACCGTCGGCGGGCGGGTACGTGCCCTGGCGCTGCGGCTGGACCGCACACCGGACGGCCGGTGGCTCGCCACCGCCGTCCGGCTCGTGTGAGACCCGCGTCCGGGTGCTCGCTCGTGCGCGTCCTGCCGGTGGGACCGTGGGAGACCTGCCGTCGGGCACCGCTCGTGAGGGTCGCGGCCGCGGGATCGGCGCCGCCGGCGGGAGGCCCCCACCGGACGGCGCACGGTCTCAGCGCCGCCGGCGGGCCTTCTCCGCGCGACGCCGCTCGGCGCGGTTGACGCCCTCGTCGCCGTTCGGGGAGGCCCCGTTGCCGCGGGCCGGCACCTGGTGGCGGCCGGTACGACCGGTGCCCGGGGCGGCCGCTCCGCCGTCACCGCGACGCGCGACCCCGCCGTCCTCACCCGGACCGCTGTACTGCAGGTTCTGCGGCGGGCTGGTGCGGAACAGGTTGGGCAGGACCACGGTGGACTCGGCGGGGTCCTCGGCCGGGACCCGGCGCACGACCGGGATCTCGGTCGTCTCCGGCTCGGCCTCCTGGACGGGCGCGGCCGGCTGCTGCACCTGGACGACGACGTTGAACAGGTGCCCGATCGTCTCCTCCTTGATGCCCTCGAGCATCGCGGAGAACATGTCGAATCCCTCGCGCTGGTACTCGATCACCGGGTCGCGCTGGGCCATCGCCCGCAGCCCGATGCCCTCCTTGAGGTAGTCCATCTCGTAGAGGTGCTCGCGCCACTTGCGGTCGATGACCTGCATCAGGACCTGGCGCTCGAGCTCGCGCATGCCGCCCTGCGGGCCGATGAGCGCGTCGATCTCGGCCTCACGCCGGGCGTAGGCGGCCTCGGCGTCGGCGAGGATGACCCGCTCGAGCTCCTCGGCCGACAGGTCGTCGATGTTCTCGGCGACGGTGCGCCAGTCGAGCTGGATCGGGTACAGACCCTTGACCGCCGTCCACAGCTTCTCGAGGTCCCAGTCCTCGGAGTAGCCCTCGGCGGTGGCCCCGACGACGTAGGCGTGGATCACGTCCTCGAGCATGTTGCGGGTCTGGCGCTGCACGTCCTCGCCGTCGAGGACCCGGCGGCGCTCGTCGTAGATGACCTTGCGCTGCTGGTTGAGGACCTCGTCGTACTTGAGGACGTTCTTGCGGATCTCGAAGTTCTGCTGCTCGACCTGGGTCTGCGCGCTGCGGATCGCGCGGGTGACCATCCCCGCCTCGATCGGCACGTCGTCCGGCAGGTTGAACCGGTTCATGATCGACTCGACGACCTGGCCGTTGAAGCGGCGCATCAGCTCGTCACCCAGGGACAGGTAGAAGCGGGACTCACCCGGGTCGCCCTGGCGGCCGGAGCGGCCGCGCAGCTGGTTGTCGATGCGCCGGGACTCGTGGCGCTCGGTGCCGAGCACGTAGAGACCACCAGCGGCGCGGACCTCGTCGGCCTCGGCCTTGACCTGCTTGCGCATGCGGTCGAGGACCGCGTCCCACGCGGCCTCGTACTGCTCCCGGGTCTCGACCGGCTCCAGCCCCTGGCTGCGCAGCTCCAGGTCGGCGAGGAACTCGGGGTTGCCGCCGAGCATGATGTCGGTGCCGCGACCGGCCATGTTCGTCGCGACGGTGACGGCGCCCGCGTGCCCGGCCTGGGCGATGATCTGCGCCTCACGCGCGTGGTTCTTGGCGTTGAGCACCTCGTGCTGCACGCCGCGGCGCAGCAGCAGTTTCGACAGGTACTCGGACTTCTCGACGCTCGTCGTGCCGATCAGGACCGGCTGGCCCTTCTCGTGCTTCTCGGCGATGTCGTCGGCGACCGCCTCGAACTTCGCGGGCTCGGTCTTGTAGATCAGGTCCGACTGGTCGACGCGCACCCGCGGGCGGTTCGGCGGGATCGAGACGACCGACATCTTGTAGATCTCGTGCAGCTCGGCGGCCTCGGTCTGGGCCGTACCGGTCATGCCGGCGAGCTTGTCGTAGAGCCGGAAGAAGTTCTGCAGCGTGATCGTCGCCAGGGTCTGGTTCTCCGGCTTGATCTCGACGCCTTCCTTGGCCTCGATCGCCTGGTGCATGCCCTCGTTGTAGCGACGACCGGCGAGCACCCGGCCGGTGAACTCGTCGACGATCAGGACCTCACCGTCGTTGACGATGTAGTCCTTGTCCTTCTTGAACAGCTCCTTGGCCTTGACCGCGTTGTTGAGGTAGCCGACCAGCGGGGTGTTCGCGGACTCGTAGAGGTTGTCGATGCCGAGCTGGTCCTCGATCAGCGCGACACCCTCCTCGGTGATGCCGACGGTGCGCTTGCGCTCGTCGACCTCGTAGTGGATGTCCTTGGACAGCATCGGCGCGAGCCGCGCGAACTCCTGGTACCAGCGGGCGCTCTGCTCGGCCGGACCGGAGATGATCAGCGGGGTGCGGGCCTCGTCGATGAGGATCGAGTCCGCCTCGTCGACGATGGCGAAGTTGTGCCCGCGCTGGACCATGTCGGCGGTGTTCCACGCCATGTTGTCGCGCAGGTAGTCGAAGCCGAACTCGTTGTTCGTGCCGTAGGTGACGTCGCAGGCGTACTGCTCGCGGCGCTGCGCCGGGGTCATCTCCGACAGGATCACGCCGACGGTGAGACCCAGCCAGCGGTGGATGCGGCCCATGGTCTCGGAGTCGCGCTTGGCGAGGTAGTCGTTCGTGGTGACCACGTGCACGCCGTCGCCGGGCAGCGCGTTGAGGTAGACGGCCAGCGTCGAGGTCAGGGTCTTGCCCTCACCGGTGCCCATCTCGGCCACGTTGCCCATGTGCAGCGCGCCGGCACCCATCAGCTGCACGGTGAACGGGCGCTGGCCCAGCGTGCGCTGTGCGGCCTCGCGCACCGTGGCGAAGGCCTCGGGCAGCAGGTCGTCGAGCGACTCGCCGTCGGCGTGGCGACGACGGAACTCGTCGGTCTTGGCGCGCAGCTGGGTGTCGGTGAGACCCTCGAACTCGGGCTCCAGTCCGTCGATGTGCGCGGCGATCTTCGCGAGCCGCTTCACCAGCTTGGTCTCGCCGGCCCGGAGGAGTCGACTCAGGAAGGGCACTGCCGACCTCATTCACGTCGCGGTCAGGACACGGGGCCTCCCACCACGGTCTCCGCGCCGCGTCTCGGCGCCTCGGACGGCACCGGCGCGGCGCCGGCGCCGCGCGGCGGACCGACCCCGCCGACCATGGTACGGGCACCCGGGCGATGACCCGCGCCGCGGCGGGGAGGCGTTCCCCGCCGCGGTACGGGGCACCGTCGGGCGCGGGTGCTCAGCCGTCGAGCCGGATCACGCCGTAGTCGTAGCCGCGGCGGCGGTAGACGACTGAGGCACGGCCGGTCTCGCTGCAGGAGAACATGTAGAAGTCGTGGCCGACGAGCTCCATCCGCGACAGCGCCTCGTCGACGCTCATCGGCGTGGCCGGGTGGGACTTCTCGCGGACGATGCGGCCGGGCCGGTACTCGGCCTCCCACTGCTCCTCGAGGCGGGCCAGCTCGTCGTCGGTCAGGGACTCGTCGTGGCTGCGCGGTGCGGGAATGGTGTCGGTCATGGGAGGGGCCGCTTCCATCAGCGCGACGGCCGAGGCGTCGGCGGCGGCGCGGGAGGCGGCGACGCGGTCGCGGCGGCTGGGCTTGCGACGGTCGTGGGAACGGCGCAGCCGTTCGGCGAGCTTGCCGACGGCCAGGTCGAGTGCGGCGTAGAAGTCGGCGGCAGAGGCCTCGGCGCGGGCGACCGCTCCGCAGCCGCCACGTCCGGTGATCTCGACGCGCTGGCAGGACTTCTGCTGACGGCGGTTCGGCTCGTGGAAGAGCTCCACCTCCATTCCGACGATCTTGTGGTCGTGGCGCTCCAGGCGGCTCAGCTTGTCCTGGACCAGGCCACGGAAGTGCTCCGGCACCTCGACGTTGCGGCCGGTGACGACGATCTCCACTCGAACATCCCTCGCTTCAGTCGTGCTGAACCCGGGACCCGACGACGGCCCCAGGGGGTGGGCTCGCGGTCGTTCCTCCTGATGTGGTAGCGGTCGGAGTTCGGCCGACGTTATCGGGAAATCTGCCTCCGGGACAGGTCGTTCGCCGACCCGTCGGGTGGACACCCTGGCGCCGACGGACGCGGCGTGCGACGACCCCGCGGCACCCGGGTGACCCACCGCCCCGGTCTGGCGCGCCCACCTCCCGATCGCGCGCCCGACGACTACAGTGGACCCCCGACAGGACCAGCACGCGACCGTCTCCCTATGTGACAGCCGTCACAATCAGCGGTGCGGTCGACGTCGCCTCGTCGAGGCGTCGGCGAGCACCACCGCGCCCACCGCGGGCAGCCCGGACCCGGCGAGCACGGCCCCGCAGGCGCGCAGCGTCGCCCCGGAGGTCACGACGTCGTCGACCAGCAGCACCGCCTCCCCCGGGGCCGCCGGAACCGGCTCGCGGCCGCGGGCCGGGTGCAGCGCCGAGGCCAGGTTCGCCGCCCGGCCCGCGCCGTCGAGCCCCACCGAGTCCCTGGCGCGGCGGTGCAGGGCCAGTACCGCGTCGGTGCGGGCCGGTAGCCCGGCCGCGGTGAGCAGCGGCACCAGCGCCCGGCACAGCCGCACCACGTGGTCGCCGCCGCGGACCCGGGCCGCCGACGGCCGGGACGGTACGGGCACCAGACGCACCGCGGTCGGGTCCGGCGTCCCGTCGGCCCGCGGCGCGAGCACCGCCGACACCGGTCCGACCAGCAGTCGGGCCAGGTCCGGCGCCAGGTCCCGCCGGCCGCGTTCCTTGTAGGCCAACACCGCCCGGCGCAGCGGCCCGCGGTAGCGCCCGGCCGCAGCGACCCGGCCGGCGCGGGGTACCCGGACCGGCACCGGGCCCGGGGTGTCCTGCGCGCAGGCCGGGCACCAGCCCCCGCCACCGGGCGGCCCGGCGCCGCAGCCGCCGCAGGTCCGGGGGAGCAGGAGGTCCAGCAGGGCGGCGGCCGGGGACGGGGATCGGGTGGGGTTCACGGCACCGATACTCGCCCCGGGCACCGTCACCGCGGCGCCGCCGGAGCCCGCCGGAGGCGGGTTGTCCACATGCTCCGGAGTTGTCCACAGGCCGGCGGTCCGGTCACCGGGACGGCGTCAGCCGGGGTAGAACGGCTGGGTGGCCGCCCCGGTCCCGCCCACCTGCTGCCAGGCGTCGAACTCGCTGCCGGTGTAGCTCCACAGGCCGGTCCGGTCGGTCACGTACAGCGGGCGCCCCTCGGCGGCGGCCAGTGCGCGCAGCGGCGCGGTCAGGTTCGTCCCGGGGATCTGGTCCAGACGGAGCCCGTCGGCGCTCACCTCGGACATGGGGCGGTCGGAGTCGGAGGCGACCACGATCCGGTCCGCCGAGTGCCAGTCGACCGACACCACGTCGTCGAGGTCGCCGGGGCGCAGCCGGCGCAGCGGCCCGACGGCGACCTCGCCGGCCTCCAGCGGGACGATCGGGCCGACGAGCAGCGCACCGTCGGCGACGACGGCGATCCGGCCGCCCTCACGCGCCAGCGCGATGTCCCCGATCCGGCCGAGCGGCGTCAGCCGGCCCGCGTCCACCGCGCCCTCGACCGGCGGCCCGGACGGCGGGACGAGGACCCGGCGCAGCCTGCCGTTCACGACCGCCCAGATCTCGTCGCCCGCCCCGTTCCAGCTCAGCGAGCGGATGTCGGCGCCGGACACCGGGGTGGCGGTGAGCTCCCCGCCCAGCGGGCCGGTGAGCAGCCGCTGGGTGCCCGTCGACTCCCGGGACACGACGGCGATCCGCCCGCTGCGCGCGGACGCGGCGGCCTCGGTGATGTCGAACGAGCCGTTCCCGGCCTGCCCGGCCACCGGTGCCGCCACGCCGGTCGCGCTGAGCTGACGGACCCGGCCGCCGTCGACCACGTAGGGGAACGCGGGGGCCCGGCCGGGGCCGGCGACGAGGTCGGCCTGGTCCGCGCCCGACACCGTCGGTGTGCCGGGGACCAGCGGTACGCCGTCGGCCAGCAGCTCCACCCGCGGCACGCCCACCCCGCCGAGGGTCTGCGCGACCTGCGCGGCGAGCAGCTCCCGGTCCTGCGGGGACAGCCCCGACACCCCGGTCAGCTCGATCGACGCGGTGCCCGCCGCGGGGTCGGTGGTGGCCGACCGGATCCGCGCGGTCGCCGGGATCATCGTCACCGCGGCCCCGGCCAGGCCGGTGGACGGCCCGCGCAGCAGGACGTCGACGGCGTCCATCGCGAGCTCGCCGGGACGCCCGCTGCGGATGTAGTGCCCGTCGGGGAGCAACATCCGGCGGACCGGGTCGACGAACCAGGCCTGCAGCTCCCTGTAGTACAGGCGGAAGTCCGCCAGCCGGACCATCACCCCGGGCGGCGGACGGTCGATTCGCCAGTGCTCGCCCTCCCGGACGACCCCGACGTCGACCTCGACCCGCTGCGGCGAGGACTCGAACGCCCCGCCGGGCCCGACCGTCCCCAACCGGGTGCCCCGCACCCGCACCGTCATCCGGTCCGGGCCCGGGGTGCCGCCGTCCGGGGACACCACGGTGTCGAACCGGTCGTCCAGGACGGTCAGCGACGCCGCGTCGTCCCATCCCGACGCCGACGCCGTCAGGTAGCGGCGGGCCTGCGCGTGCCGGTCGTCGGGCGAGCCGGAACGGTAGACGAACCCGCGGACCAGGCCGAGCGGCTCGTCGTCCTCGATCGGGCCGCTCAGGTCCCGCTCGGCCGCCTGTTCGCCCTGGCGCAGCACCTGCACGTCGGACTGCTGGGGCACCGTCGCGCACCCGGCGACCACGGCGGCGACGACCGCCACGACCAGGGCCGCCCACACGGGCCGGGCGGTCACCGGTCGCCACCCGGGTCGATGATGGCGCGCTCGGCGGGCTGCATCGGCGCGTGCTCCTCGGCCCGCAGCCGCCACAGGTCCTCCTCACGCAGCTCGCGGCCGATCCCCTGCGGCGGGGTCGGCACCGAGCTGCCGTTGCGCCGTTCCCCGGCGTCCGCGGCCGGTGGGCCGAGCGGCAGCGGCGAGGCGGTGATGTGCCCGCCGACCTCGCGCGGCAGGGTCAGCCGGAACGCCGAGCCGTTGCCCGGCTCGCCCCAGGCCTGCAGCCAGCCGCCGTGCAGCCGGGCGTCCTCGATGCTGATCGACAGCCCGAGACCGGTGCCGCCGCTGCGCCGGGCCCGCGACTCCTCGGCCCGCCAGAACCGGTTGAACACCAGGTCGGCCTCGCCGGGCCGCAGCCCCACCCCGTGGTCGCGCACGACGACGGCGACCGCGGCGTCGTCGACGGCCACCGTCACCTCCACCGGGCGTCCCTCGCCGTGGTCGATCGCGTTCGCCACCAGGTTGCGCACGATGCGCTCCACCCGGCGCGGGTCGGCCTCGATCAGCTCGCCCGCCGGCAGGTCCAGGACGAGGTCGGTGCCGGCGTCGGCGGCGATGCCGCGCACCGCGTCGGTGGCCCGTCGCACCACCGCGGACAGGTCGACCCGCTCGGCACCCAGCTCGGCCACACCGGCGTCGAGGCGGGAGATCTCCAGCAGGTCCGCCAGCAGCTCCTCGAACCGGTCGAGCTCGGTGACCAGCAGCTCGGAGCTGCGGCGCAACGCCGGGAGCAGCTCGTCGCGGGAGGCGTAGAGCACGTCGGCGGCCATCCGCACGGTGGTCAGCGGCGTGCGCAGCTCGTGGCTCACGTCGGAGGTGAACCGCCGCTGCAACGCCCCGAACTCCTCGAGCTGGGCGATCTGCGCGGCGAGGCTGCCCGCCATCTCGTTGTAGGACTCGGCGAGCCGGGCGACCTCGTCCTCGCCGCGGACGGCCATCCGCTCGTCGAGGTGTCCCCCGGCGAAGCGTTCGGCGACGTCGGCGGCGTGCCGGATCGGGCGGACCACCTGCCGGGTGACGAGGCTGGCGATCGCGGCCAGCAGCACCAGCAGCACCAGCCCGCCGACTATCAGCGTGCTCTGCACCAGCCCGAGGGTCAGCTGCTCACCGTTGAGCGGGAACAGCAGGTAGAACTGCAGCTCCCGGCCCGCGGTGGCGATCTTCTGCCCGATGACGAGGTTCGGGACGCCGTCGACGGTCGTGTACTGGCGGTTCAGGCTGTCCAGCGACCCGCGGGCGGTGATGTCCTGCTGGCGCGCGGTGATCTGGCCGACGTCGCCGGCGGACACCTCGGGCCCGTTCGCCGAGCCGGTGGTCAGCGCGGCGCTGAACTCCCCGGCCGTCCCTGCCCGGCCGGGGCCGGTGGTGTCGGTCAGCCGCTCCAGGGCGCTGTCGAGGGTCTCCTGCACGCCCTCCCGGTCCGGGTCGACGTTCGCGAGCTGCCCCTCCAGAACCTGCCGGTTCGCGTCCGACTGGGAGATCGCGGCGTCGAGCTTGCTCTGCAGCAGCCGTTCGGCGATCTCGCTCTGCAACACCAGACCGAGCACCAGCACAACCGCGGACGACAGCGCCAGCGTGGAGGTGACCACCCGCAGCTGCAGCGACCGCCGCCAGGCCGCGGAGATGAGCGCGCCCAGCTCGTGCGCCTGCACCCGCAGCGGGCCCAGCGCACGGGCCACCCGGCGGGCGCCGGGCAGCCGGGCCAGCCGGGTGCGGAGCCCACGGCGCCGCGTCACCAAGGCCGGTGCACCACCCGCGGCGCGCCGGTCACGGAGGACCGGCCTTGTACCCCACCCCGCGGACGGTCAGGACCACCTCGGGGCGCTCCGGGTCGCGCTCGACCTTCGACCGGAGACGCTGCACGTGCACGTTCACCAGGCGGGTGTCCGCGGCGTGCCGGTAGCCCCACACCTGCTCGAGCAGGACCTCGCGGGTGAACACCTGGCGCGGCTTGCGGGCCAGCGCGACGAGCAGGTCGAACTCGAGCGGGGTCAGCGCGATCGGCCGGCCCTCCCGGGTGACCTGGTGCGCGGGCACGTCGATGTCGATCTCGCCGATGGACAGCTGCTCGGCGGGCTCGGCGTCGTTGCGGCGTACCCGGGCCCGGATCCGCGCGACGAGCTCCTTGGGCTTGAACGGCTTCACGACGTAGTCGTCGGCGCCGGACTCCAGGCCGAGCACGACGTCGACGGTGTCGCTCTTGGCAGTCAGCATGACGATCGGGACGCCGGACTCCGCCCGGATCGCCCGGCACACGTCGATGCCGTTCATGCCGGGCAGCATCAGGTCGAGCAGCACCACGTCCGGCTGGGTGTCCCGGACGGCGGGCAGCGCCCGCGTGCCGTCGGACACGACCGCTGTCTCGAACCCCTCGCCCCGCAGCACGATGGTGAGCATCTCGGCCAGGGCCGGGTCGTCGTCGACCACCAGTACGCGCGACTTCATGGGCCCCACTATCCCAGTCGTCCGGTCAGGCCCCGTGCAGCAGGGCGGGAACCAGCGCCGATGGGGTGACGGCGGGGTCGTCGAGCACCGTCCACGGGCTCAGCCACGACCCGGCCGCGAGGGCCCGGTAGACGGCGTCGGTGCGGGCCTGCAGGCCGTCGTCGCTCTCGTAGGCGTCGCGGGTGCGGGCGGCGTCGGCGGCCGCCCGGGACCGTGCGCGCTCGGCCGCGACCTCGCGCGGCGGGGCGAGCAGCAGCTGGTGGTCCGGGACCGGCAGGCCGAACCGGTCCATCTCCAGCGCCCGGACCCAGGCGACGACCTCGCCCGCGGCGTCCTGCCCGAGCCGGGCGGCGCTGTAGGCCGCGTTGGAGGCGACGTAGCGGTCGACGAGCACCACGTCGTGGGCGGCGAGCGCGTCGCGCAGGCCGGGGGCCGCCGCCCGCCGGTCGAGTGCGAACAGCACGGCCATCGCGTGCACCGAGGAGGCCAGGTCGCCCATCCGCCCGTAGAGCGCGTCGCGGGCCAGCTCCGCGTGCACGTCGTCGTCGTACCGGGGGAAGGCCAGCGTGGCGACCGAGGCGCCGCGCCCGCCCAGCTCGGCGACCAGCGCCGTGGTGAACGTGTGCTTGCCCGCGCCGTCGAGCCCCTCGACGACCACCAGTCTCCCCACGGCGGTCGAGCCTAGGGGTCAGGCGCCCAGGGTCGAGACCGTGGGCCAGCTCGTCGCGAAACCGGGGTGCAGCTCCAGCTCGCCCAGCCGGTCGGTACGCACCCAGCGCAGCTCGGTGCTCTCCGCGCCCCGCACCCGGACCGGCGGCGCATCCGGTGTCCGCACGACGACGGTGGTGTAGCTCCAGCCGCCGTGGTCGTCGACGAACTCCTGCACCGGTGCCAGCCCGGCGACGTCGAGCGTGCTCTCCTCGGCCGCCTCGCGCAGCGCCGCCTGCACCGCGGACTCCCCCCGGTCCCGGGCACCGCCGGGGATCCCCCAGGTGCCGCCGTGGTGGCTCCAGGACGCCCGGTGCTGCAGCAGCACCCGGTCGACACCCACCGGGTCGGCGCCGTCGTGGTGCCGCACGAGCAGCCCGGCCGCGCCGAACAGGCCCCAGTGCCGGTGCCCCAGGGCGCAGTGGACCCAGCCGTCACCCGACCCGGCCTCGATCGTCATCTCGACGGTGACCTCCTGGTACGCCGACGGCGCGGCGGCCCGGGAAGGGACCACCGCGCCGTCAGAGCGAGAGAACTGTACCGATGCGCGATCCGCGGGCTACTCGCTCAGTACCGATGCGCGATCCGCGAGCTACTCGCTCAGTAGCGGTAGTGCTCGGGCTTGTACGGCCCCTCGACGTCCACGCCGATGTACTCGGCCTGGTCCTTGCTGAGCTTGGTCAGCTCGCCACCGAGGGCCTGCACGTGGATCCGCGCGACCTTCTCGTCCAGGTGCTTCGGCAGCCGGTAGACGTCCTTGTTGTACTCCTCGTGCTTGGTGAACAGCTCGATCTGGGCGATCACCTGGTTCGAGAAGCTGTTGGACATCACGAACGACGGGTGGCCGGTCGCGTTGCCCAGGTTCATCAGACGGCCCTCGGACAGCACGATGACCGAGTGCCCGTCCGGGAAGATCCACTCGTCGACCTGGGGCTTGATGTTGATCTTGTTGATGCCCTCGACGCGGGACAGGCCCGCCATGTCGATCTCGTTGTCGAAGTGACCGACGTTGGCGACGATCGCCTGGTGCTTGGTCCGCTTGAGCAGGTCGACCGTGAGGATGTCCTTGTTGCCGGTCGCCGTGACGATGATGTCGGCCTGCTCGATGACCGAGTCCAGGGTCGCGACCTGGTGGCCCTCCAGCAGTGCCTGCAGCGCACAGATCGGGTCGACCTCGGCGACGATGACGCGCGCGCCCTGGCCCGCGAGGGCCTCGACCGAGCCCTTGCCGGTGTCGCCGTAGGCCGCGACGACCGCGACCTTGCCGCCGAGCAGCACGTCGGTGGCCCGGTTGAGGCCGTCGACCAGCGAGTGGCGGATGCCGTACTTGTTGTCGAACTTCGACTTGGTGACCGAGTCGTTGACGTTGATCGCCGGGAAGAGCAGCTCGCCGCGCTCGGCCAGCTGGTACAGCCTGTTGACGCCGGTGGTGGTCTCCTCGGTGACGCCGCGGATGTCGGAGTTGATCGTCGTCCAGCGCTGCGGGTCCTCGGCGAGGCTGCGGCGCAGGGTGTCGAACACGACCCGCTCCTCGTCGGAGACCGACAGGTCGTCGTCTGCGAAGCTCGGCACGACGCCGGTCTTCTCGAACTCGACGCCCTTGTGCACCAGCAGGGTGGCGTCACCGCCGTCGTCGAGGATCATGTTCGGGCCGACGACGTTGCCGTCGGCGTCACGGAACTTGAACAGCTGCTCGGTGCACCACCAGTAGTCCTCCAGCGACTCGCCCTTCCAGGCGAACACCGGGACGCCCTTGGGCTCCTCGGGGGTGCCGTGCGGGCCGACGACGGTCGCGGCGGCCGCGTAGTCCTGGGTGGAGAAGATGTTGCAGGACACCCAGCGGACGTCGGCGCCGAGCGCGACGAGGGTCTCGATGAGGACCGCGGTCTGGGTGGTCATGTGCAGGGACCCGGCGATCCGGGCGCCCGACAGCGGCTTCGACTCGCCGTACTCCCGGCGCAGGTCCATCAGGCCCGGCATCTCGTTCTCGGCGAGCCGGATGTCCTTGCGGCCGTACTCCGCCTCGGAGATGTCGGCGATCGCGAAGTCCAGGCCGCCGGCGTGCTGCAGCTTCGGGTGATCGGTCATGGGGTGGGTGCGCCTCCTCAGGCGATCGAGTCGTACTCGTCGGCACGACGGGTGCGGTCCGACGGCGAGGAGGAGCGACGTGCACGGGGCACGGCGTCCTCCCTCCTCGTCGGAGACAGGCGCCCTTTCTCGTCCGTGCCGGCCGGGCCCGAGCGTGGCGGACGGACCGGTGACGGTCACGGCCGCTGCAGCGCCTCTCGGCGCCCGGCGATGTCACGACCTCCATGGTCGCGAGCCGGTGCGGGGGTGTCAACTCATGCGTGATCAGCCCGTCAGATGCTCGGCGAGCAGCCCGCTCGCCGCGACCTCGCGGCCGTGGGCGGCCAGCAGCCCGGCCGGGGCCAGCACGGACTCGCTGTCGACCCGCACCTCCGCCCGGGCCAGCAACGGGGCCAGGACGGCGTCGTGGCGCACCGTGCGGGCCGCCGCGGCCAGCCCGGCCGCGTCGCGCTGGCGGAACACGCCACCGGTGAGGACGACGAGACCGATCTCACCTGCGTCGACGGGGGTGTCCGGGCCGGGCTCGGGCTGCGCGGGGTCGGCGAGGACGCCGGTGTGGCGCAGGTGTCTGCGCAGCGCGACCACCGCGGCGATCGCCGCCAGCCTGCGGTCCTCGGCCGCCGCGCCCCGGTCGGCGGGCACGGTGGCCCGCGACTCCTGCAGCGTGGCGACGGCCGGGCCGAGCAGGTCGGCCTCGACCGGGTCGACGATGCCCTCGGTCTGGGCCTCCGTCAGGACGCCGACGGCGCCGTCGCGCACCCCGAGGTCGCCCTCCACGGTCGCGGCCACCGGACCGGAGCCGGGGCCGTGGCGGTGCACGTCGGTGGTCGCCGACCCGACGTCGACGACGAGCACCCCGGTCCCGGTCAGCCGGGCCAGCACCCCGGCCCCGTCGCCGACGGCGGCGTGCGTGCCGGAGCGGACCAGCGCGCCGAACCGGCCGGTGCCCGCCCCGAGGACGTGCCGGGCGTAGAGCGCGGCGACGGCGTCCCGCGCGGGTCCGGCGACGATCCTGCCCGGCTGCGGCGTGACGTTCGGGCAGGTCGTCACGGCGCGCCCGCCGGCCAACAGCAGGTCGAGCGCGTCGGTGCGGGCGTCCTCGCCGACCGAGAGCAGCACCGGCCAGTGCCCGCGGGTGCGGGCCAGCCTGCCCGCGTTGTGCAGCAGCACCGCCGGGTCGGCCCCGTCGGCCCCGCCGAGCAGCAGCACAGCGCCGGGACGACGGCTCGACAGCTCCAGCACCGCGTCGGGCTCCAGCGGACCGGGGTGCACCCCGACCACCCGGGCCCCCGCGGAGCGGCAGACCCGGTGCCCGGCCTCGGTCGCGGTCAACGTCTCGGCCCCGACCACGGCCAGGCGCAGAGCCCCGCCGGCCGAGGAGCAGGCCAGCACCCGCGGCGCGGCACGCCTGCGCCGGCCCGCGGCGGCCGCAGCGGCGGCGACCGCCGCGTCGACCCCGGTGAGCACGTCGGGGGTGGTCGGGTGCTCGGCGAACCCCGCCGGGGTCCCGTCGGGCAGCACCAGCACGGCCTTGGTCCAGCAGGAGCCGACGTCGAGGCAGACCGCAGGCGTGTGCGGGTCGTCCGGCGACGCGTCGGTCATGGAGGGCGAGCGTACTGCGGCCGGGCGGTCACAGGGAGTGGTCCGGGGAAGATCGGTTGCGACGCGCACCTGGCCGAGAGGTGGGTGCCGCCGGCTCCACGATCGACCCCGTGATCAGCAGTACCTGAGCGCTGTCGTGGTCGGGCCGGACAGCGCTCAGGTACTGATCGACTGCGTCTCGGATCGACTACTGCTCGGACTGCTGCGGGGCCTTGCGTCCACGGGACTCGGCGGCGATCTCGGCCAGGGACTGGCCGGTGGCCAGCCGCGAGCGCCTGCGGCCGTAGACGAAGTACAGGACCGCACCCAGCGCCATCCAGCCGAAGAACCGGATCCAGGTGTCGGCGGGCAGGAACAACGCCACGCCGAAGCAGGCCACCGCCGACACGATCGGCAGCACCGGCATGAACGGGACCCTGAACGTGCGGGGCAGGTCCGGACGGCGCTTGCGGAGCACGATCACGCCGATCGAGACGAGCACGAACGCGGCCAGGGTGCCGATGTTGACCAGCTGGCCCAGCTCGGTGAGCTCCAGGAAGCCGCCCATCAGGGCCGCCGAGACACCGGTGATGATCGTCAGCCGGTACGGGGTGCGGAACCGCGGGTGTACCCGGGCCAGCCACGGCGGCAGCAGCCGGTCGCGGCTCATCGCGAACGCGACGCGGGTCTGGCCGAGCATCAGCGTCATGATCACGACGGTGAGGCCGATCAGGATGCCGAAGGAGATGATGAACTCCGCCGCGGGCAGCCCGGTCGCAGCCATCGCCGCCGCGGCCGGCGCCTCCACCCCGAGCTGCTCGTAGGGCAGGATCCCGGTGTAGACCAGAGACACGATGATGTAGAGCAGGGTCGCGACGGTCAGCGAGGCGATGATGCCGATCGGCATCGTGCGCTGCGGCTCCCGCACCTCCTCCGACAGCGTCGCGACGATGTCGAAGCCCAGGTAGGCGAAGAAGACCAGCGCCGCGGCGGTGAAGACGCCGGTCAGGCCGAACGCCGTGTCGATGCCGAACAGGTCCATGATCAGCGGGGTGCCCGCCGCGGTGGAGTAGTCGGCCGGCCGGGACTCGGGGACGAACGGGATCCAGTTCTCGCCCGAGACGAAGAAGACACCGATGCCGATGATCCCGGCGACGATCACGAGCTTGAGCGTGGTGACCGTGGCGTTGACCCAGGCCGACAGCTTGATGCCGACGATCAGCACGGCCATCATCAGCAGCGCGATGAACACCGCGGGCAGGTCGACGATCCCGCCGCCGCCGGGCCCGGCCGAGACGGCGTCGGGCACCGGGAGCCCGATGCTCGCCATCACCGTGTCGAAGTAGCCGCCCCAGCCCTTCGACACCGTGGCCGCGCCGAGGGTGAACTCCAGGACGAGGTCCCAGCCGATCATCCAGGCGATGAACTCGCCCATCGAGGCGTAGGAGAAGGTGTACGCGCTGCCCGCCACCGGGACGGTGGAGGCGAACTCGGCGTAGCAGAGCGCCGCGAGCGCGCACACGATCCCGCTGATGAGGAACGAGAGCGACACCGCGGGGCCCGAGTAGAGCGCCGCCGCCTCCCCTGCCAGCACGAACACGCCGGTGCCGATCAGGACACCGATCCCCATGATCGTCAGCTGGACCGGGCCGAGGGCCTTCTTGAGCTGGAACTCCGGTTCCTCGGTGTCCCGGATCGCCTGCTCGACCGATTTCGTACGAAAGATCCCGCTGTTCGGGCTTCTGGCCGTCATGGCGGAAAAGATACGGAAAGTCCGTTTGATGCGGAACGGCGGCGACCCCGGTCCGGGTGCGCCGCCGTCGTGGAGCGGGTCGGGTCAGTCCGAGGACGGCTCCTGGGCGGGCAGGTCGCCGCGCTCGCGACGACCGAGGATCGAGTTCTTCCGCGAGTAGGCGAAGTACACGACCACACCGATGACCATCCAGATGATGAACCGCAGCCAGGTCTCGACCGACAGGTTCAGCATCAGCCAGACGCAGGCGAGCACGGCCAGGATCGGCACGAGCGGCACCAGCGGGGTGCGGAAGCCGCGCGGCAGGTCCGGCCGGGTCCGGCGCAGGACCACCACGCCGATCGAGACCAGCACGAACGCGAACAGCGTGCCGATGTTGACCATCTGCTCGAGGTCCTGGGCCGGGAAGAACGTCGCGACCAGGGCGATGACGACGCCGATCAGCCAGGTGGCACGCCCCGGGGTGCCGAAGCGGTTCGTCTTCGCCAGCGCGGTCGGCAGCAGCCCGTCGCGCGACATCGCGAAGATGACGCGGATCTGGCCGAGCATCAGCACCATGACGACCGTGGTGAGACCGAGCAGCGCACCGATGGCGATGATCGTCGCCGCCCAGTTGATGCCCAGCGAGGCGAAGGCGGTGGCCAGCGTGGCGCGGGTGCCGTCGGGCTTCGTGGCCAGGTCGGTGTAGGGCACCATGCCGGTGATCACGAGCGCGACGGCGACGTAGAGCACGGTGACGATCGCGAGCGAGCCGAGGATGCCGCGCGGCAGCGCCTTGGACGGGTTCTTCGTCTCCTCCGCGGTCGTGGCGACGGCGTCGAAGCCGATGAAGGCGAAGAACACGATCGCGGCGGCGGCGAACACCCCGTAGACGCCGAAGACGCTCGACGAGGCGCCCCCGAAGAACGACAGCAGCGACTGCTGGATGCCGGTGCCGGTGTCGACGCTGCCGGGCGTGGGCTCCGGGACGAACGGGGTGTAGTTCGCCGCGTTGATGAAGAACGCACCCAGGATGATCACGAACAGCACGATCGCGACCTTGATCGTGGTGATCACCAGGCTGACCCGGCTGGACAGCTTCGTGCCGCGGTAGAGCAGGAACGCCAGGACGACGACGAGCAGCAGCGCGCCCCAGTCGAAGGAGAAGAAGCTCCCCAGCTCGAACGAGGTCGACACCTCGATGCCGAGCAGGCCGAGGGTCTGGGCCAGGTACTCCGACCAGCCCTTCGAGACGTAGGCCGAGCCGACCGCGAACTCCAGCACCAGGTCCCAGCCGATGATCCAGGCGATGAACTCGCCCAGGGTGGCGTAGGAGAAGGTGTAGGCGCTGCCGGCGACCGGCACCGTCGAGGCGAACTCCGCGTAGCAGAGCGCGGCCAGACCGCAGGCGACCGCCGCCAGCACGAACGACAGCGACACCGCGGGTCCCGCGATGTTGCCGGCCGTGCTGGCGGCCAGGGTGAAGATGCCGGCGCCGATGACCACCGCGACCCCGAAGACGATCAGGTCCATCGTCCCGAGGTCCTTTTTCAGCCGGGTGTCCGGTTCGTCGGTGTCCCGGATGGATTGCTCGACCGTCTTGGTGCGGAACATGCCGCCACCACGGCTCGTGACCGTCATGGCCGGTGAAACTACGACCGCTCTGCGGCCTGCGTCACGAATCCGGGGCCGGATTTAAGGTCACGATGGTGTTGCACCGTCGAACCGGCCCCGGTCAGACGGTGCCGTGCGGCAGTCCGTGGGCCTGCGCGACCTCGTGGGACAGCAGCGTCCCGGCGTGGGTCGACAGGCCGGCGGCCAGGTGCGGGTCGGCCTCGGTCGCGGCCTGCCAGCCCTGGTCGGCCAGGCGCAGCACGTGCGGCATCGTGGCGTTGGTCAGCGCGCGGGTCGAGGTGTGCGGCACGGCGCCGGGCATGTTCGCGACGCAGTAGAAGATCGTGTCGTGCACCTGGTAGGTCGGGTCGGCGTGGGTGGTCGGCCGCGAGTCCTCGAAGCATCCGCCCTGGTCGATCGCGATGTCGACGAGCACGGCGCCGGGCCGCATCCGGGAGACGAGCTCGTTCGACACCAGGGTCGGCGCCTTGGCCCCGGGCAGCAGGACCGCGCCGATCACGAGGTCGGCGGTGGTCACCGCCTCGCGCACGGACAGCGCGGTGGAGTACTGGGTGCGCACGGCCCCGCCGTACTGCTCGTCGATCGCACGGAGCTTGTCGACGTCGACGTCGAGCACGGTCACCTTCGCGCGCATGCCGGCGGCGATGGCGATGGCGTTCGCCCCCGCGACACCGGCCCCGAGCACGACGACCTCGGCGCCCGGGGCGCCCGGGACGCCGCCCAGGAGCATGCCCCGCCCGCCGGCCGAGCGCATGAGGTGGTAGCCGCCGGCCTGCGGGGCGAGCCGGCCCGCGACCTCGCTCATCGGGGCGAGCAGCGGCAGCCGGCCGCGGGAGTCGGTGACGGTCTCGTAGGCGATGGAGGTCGTCCCCGCCGACAGTAGCGCGTCGGTGCAGGCACGCGACGCGGCCAGGTGCAGGTAGGTGAACAGCGTCAGGTCGGGCCGGAGGAAGCCGTACTCGGACTCGATGGGCTCCTTCACCTTGAGCAGCAGCTCGGCCGAGCCCCACACCTCGGCGGTGTCGGACACGATGTGCGCCCCGGCCTCCTTGAAGTCGGCGTCGGAGATCGCGGACCCGGCGCCGGCGTCGTGCTCGACGACGACCTCGTGCCCCCGTCCGACGAGCTCGTGCACCCCGGCGGGCGTGAGCGCCACCCGGAACTCGTTGTCCTTGGTCTCCTTCGGCACTGCGACGCGCATGTCCTTCTCCTCCGCTCGGGGCCCTGTCCTGGATCAATGGTGAAGAAACATCGATAGGCTGCCAACAGAACTGAACAAGATTCTCGGAGGTGACTCATGAACGACGATCCTTCGTCGATGCCACGGAAGAGGCCGCCGTCGTCGAACCCTGTTCGGCTCGACGGGGTCGACCGCGCCCTGCTGCGCCAGCTGGAGCGGGATGCCCGGACGCCGAACAACTCACTCGCGGCGGGGGCGGGAATCGCCCCGTCGACGTGCCTGGGCCGGGTCCGGGCACTGCGCGAGAGCGGGGTGATCCGCGGCTACCACGCCGACGTCGACCCGGCGGCGACCGGTCACCCCCTACAGGCGATGATCTCGGTCCGTCTGCAGTCCGACGCCCGCGACCGGCTCGCCGAGTTCGTGACCCGGGTGTCCCGCCGCCCCGAGGTCCGCGACGTGTACTTCCTCGCCGGCGAGGACGACTACATGATCCGGGTCGCGACCGCCGACACCGTGGCACTGCGCGACCTGGTCGGCACGCTCAACGCCTGGGCCGAGGTCGCCGGCACCCGCACGTCACTGATCTTCGAGCACCACCGGGCGCCCGACACCTACTGAGCCGCGTCTCCTACCGAGCGGCGTCTCCTACCGAGCTGCGTCGTAGCCGTGGCGGATCAGCGCGAACGCGGCGTCGAGGTGCTCGCGGGCCCGACCGGCCTGCTCGCGCAGCAGTGGCGGGATCCCGACGACGACGTGCGCGAGCACCCGGTCCGCCGGTGACGGTTCGTCCCGGCCGGCGTCCCGGGCCAGCTCCGCCGCGAGCGCGGCCTCGTGGCGGGCCCACATCCGTCGCGCGTGGTCGCGCAGGCTCGGCGCCGCGTCGGTGAGCCTGCGGAAGCGCTCCAGGTCCTCCGCGCTCGGCCGCCGGTCCGACGGCGGCCCGTCGACGCGCCGGAGCAGCCAGGCCTGCAGCCCGTCGATGACGTCGGTCCCCGGCGCACGGTCGCGGACCGCGGCGACCAGCTCGGCCTCCTGCGTCGCGTCCTCGTCGAACAGCAGCGCCTCCTTACTGCCGAAGTGCTTGAACAGCGTGGTGACCGAGACGTCCGCGGCCTCGGCGATCTCGGCGACGGTCACCTCGTCGAAGCCCCGGTCGAGGAACAGCCGCAGTGCGGCGTCCGCGATGCCCTGGCGGGTGGCGGCCTTCTTGCGTTCGCGGCGTCCGGGCGTGGTCACGGCGACATGTTAGCGCAGTCACTCTGAAAGTTAAGTGACTATACTGTCGTAGTCGCTTCATCTAGATTCGGCGTCATGGCCGACACCACCAGCACTGCACCGCACGTTCTCGTCGTCGGGGCCGGCCCCGGCGGCCTGACCCTCGCCCGCGTCCTGCAGCGCCACGACATCGCCGTCACCGTCCTCGAGCGCGAGACCGACATCGCCACCCGCGACCAGGGCGGCACCCTGGACATGCAGCGCGACGGCGGACAGGTCGCGCTCGACGCCGCCGGCCTGCTCGAGGAGTTCCTGCGCATCTCCCGGCCCGAGGGTCAGGACATGCGGATGCTCGCCCTCGACGGGACCGTCCTGCTCGACGAGCGCGCCGCGCCCGGCGAGACGTTCAACCCCGAGATCGACCGCGGCGACCTGCGCACCCTGCTCCTCGGGTCGCTCGGCCCCGGCACGGTGCGCTGGGGCGCCCGGCTCGACCACGTCGAACACCCCGACGACGGACGACTCGACGCCGTACTCGACGGGGAGCCTGGCAGCGACCGGATCACCGCGGACCTCGTCGTCGGTGCGGACGGGGCACGTTCCCGGGTCCGCCCGCTGCTGTCGGACGCGACGCCGTCCTACGCCGGGGTCACCTTCGTCGAGCTGCGGGTCACGCCGTCGGCGTTCCCCGGGCTCGACGACCTGGTCGGCCGCGGCTCCATGAGCGCCCGCGCCACCGGCCGGGCGCTGATCTGCCAGCGGCTCGCCGACAGCTCCGCCCGCGTGTACGCCGGGTTCCGCCGGGAGCGCGGGTGGGCCGCCGCACACGGGCTCGACAGCACCGGAGGGGTGCTCGACGACCCGGCAGCCGCCCGCGCCGTACTCCTCGACGCGTTCGGCGACGCCGCCCCCGAACTGCGGGAGCTCATCGTCCGCTGCGACGACCGGATCATCGACCGGCCGCTGGAGATGCTGCCGGTCGGGCACCGGTGGGAGCCGGTCCCGGGCATCACCCTGATCGGCGACGCCGCCCACCTGATGTCGCCGTTCTCCGGGCAGGGCGCCAACTCCGCCATGCTCGACGCCGCCGACCTGGCCGGGGAGATCGCCGCCACCCCGGACGACCTCGACGCGGCGGTCGCCCGCTACGAGGCGACCATGTTCCCGCGGGCCGAGGCCAACGCCGCCGCGGCGGCACAGGGGCTGGAGCGCTTCTTCTCCGCGGCCGCCGCCGCGGACCCGGTGGCGGCGGCCGCCGAGGTGGCGGCGGCCGTCGCCGCGGCCGCCGAGGGGGACCGGGCCCGCCGCGGATGAACCGCCGGTGCAACAGCGCTGCCCACGAGTGCGGGCGGTGCTACAGGGCGTCGCCCGCCAGGAAGACGGTGGCGCCGTGCTCGCCGGTGGTCAGGACGGCGCCGCTGTCGGTCGCGGAGAGGAACACCGCGCGGCCGCGGGGCAGCTCGACGCCGCCACCGCCGGCCTCGACCGCGGCGTCACCGTCGACGCACAGCAGGATGCGGGCGCCGGTGCCGGGCACGTCGAGCTTGTCCCGGCCGTCGGTGACCGCACGGCGGAGCAGGAACTCCTCCACCGGCACGTCGTAGCGCTGCCAGCCGTCGGCGCCCGGGTCGGGGGCCGGGGTGCGGACCGGGGGCGGCGGGGCGGTGAAGTCGAGGACCCGCAGCAGCTCCGGCACGTCGACGTGCTTGGGCGTCAGGCCGCCGCGCAGCACGTTGTCGGAGTTGGCCATCACCTCGATGCCCGCCCCGGACAGGTAGGCGTGCAGGTTCCCGGCCGGCAGGTACAGCGCCTCGCCGGGGGCCAGGGCGATCCGGTTGAGCAGCAGCGCGGCGAGCACGCCCGCGTCGTCGGGGTAGCGCTCGGACAGGTCGAGCGTGGTCTTCGCCTCGCCGGTCCACTCCGGGGCCGTGCCGCGCTCCAGCAGCCTGATCGCGCCGTCCTGCAGGGCCGGAACGAGCCCGTCGAGCACCGACTGGGGCAGCGTGATCCAGGTGGTGAACAGAGCGCGCAGCCCGTCCGGGCACGGCTGACCGGCGAGCAGCTCGGTGTAGGCGGCGAGCTCGGGGACATCGAGGGCGCGCAGCAGCTCCACCGTGCGGGCCGGCTCACGGAACCCGACCAGCGCGACGAACTCGGTCAGCGCGCAGATCAGCTCCGGCTTGTGGTGGGCGTCGCGGTAGTTGCGGTCCGGCGCGTCCACCGCGATCCCCGCGGCGTTCTCCCGCTCCCAGCCCTCACGGGCCTGCTCCAGGCTCGGGTGGGCCTGCAGGCTCAGCGGCTCCTCGGCCGCCAGCACCTTCAGCAGGAACGGCAGCCGCCCTTCCCAGCGGTCGCGTCCCGGGCCGAGCGCGGCGACCGGGTCCGCGGCGATGAGCTCGTGCAGCGGGCGGGTGCCCCCGGCGACCGTCGACGGGGCGGCCGGGTGCGCGCCCAGCCACAGCTCCGCCTGCGGGTGCGGTGACGGGACGGGCTCGCCGAGCAGCTCGGCGATGACCGTCCGCGAACCCCAGGCGTAGGTGCGGATCGGGTTCTCCAGCAGTTCCACGGGTCTCCCGGTGTCAGGTGCGCGGGGGTCAGGTGATCAGGGTGGCACCGGTCGCCAGGCCGAGGTACACGGCGGCGATGTCGGCACGCAGGGCGAGGACGCCGGCACGCAGCAGCGCCGCGTCGCGGGTGCCCCGCGGGATCTCGTCGACCGGGTGCGCCAGGTCGGCGTTCGGCCACTCCCGGCCGAGCACCCGGCGACTCACCGCCTGAGGGTCCTCCTCGCCCGTGCCGAGCAGCACCAGGCGCGGCGGTGGCGCGTCGCCACCGGGGGCCGGGTCGTCGAACGGGTCGTGGAAGATGTCGCCCCCGCCCCGCTCGGACAGGTCGACGGCGACGCGCAGCCCGGCCAGGGTGCCGGCCTGTGCGAGCCCGTCGGCGTGCGCGACGACACCGGCGTGGGTGGCCAGCGCCAGCGCGCCGTGCCGGGCCACCGCGGCGGCGGCCGGGTCCACCCCCCACAGCAGCGGGGTCCGCTCGGCCAGCCGCAACGCGAGCGCCTTCGCCGGGTTCACGAACGGCTCGTGCGCGGGCTGGCAGCGCTCGGCCTCGGCGTCGAGCGCGTCGGCCAGCGCCTCGAGCCGGGCCGGGACCTCCTCGCTGCGCATCCCGGGCAGCAGGTCCAGCTCGGCGACGGCGACCAGCGCGACCGTCAGCGCCTGGGCGAACCCGAGGCCCTCGGGCAGCGGGATGCGCGGCTCGACCAGCCGGGCGCGCCCGGCGCCCGCCTGGGCGACCGGCCCGGAGTCCGGCGCGGAGAGCACGACCTCGGCACCGCGGTGCACCGCGACGGAGACCGACTCGGCCAGCTCGGGGTCGGTGGGGTCCGTGGAGTGCGCGACGACGACGTCCAGCGGCCCGATCCAGCCCGGCATCCGCTCGGCGGCCACGACCGGAACCGGACAGCGGTCGGTGAGCAGGGCCGTGACGAGGTCGGCCACCGCCCCGGAGACGCCGGGCCGGCGCAGCAGCACCAGCGCGCGGGGGCGGTGGCCGCGCAGCCGGTCCAGCCCGGCCTGGCCCGCGGTGTACAGCGCGGACCGTACCTGGGCACCCGCGGTCGCGGCGGCCCGCAGGACGCCCGTGGTGTCCCGCGCTGCCAGCTCCTCGGGATCGGCCAGCAGCGTGTCGTCGAGCACCCCGTTCACCCGTCGTCCCGTCCGTCCCCCGCCGGCCCGGTACCGGGCAGCGCCTCGTCGAGGAGCAGCACCGGGATCCCGTCGGTCACCGGGAACGCGCGACCGCACGCCGTGCAGGTCAGCCGGTCCTCACCCGGGGTCAGGACCGCGTGCGCGTCGCACGGGCAGGCCAGGATCTCCAGCAGCTGGGGGTCGAGCTGTAGGGCCACGGTTCTCCTCGTCGTCATCTCGCGCTCTCGATGCTGCCACCCGGTACCGACACTCCGCGGCAGCCGACCGGGTACGGACGCCGTCACCGCAGGTGTGCGGGGTCGTGCGATCAGGCGCGCACGACCGCCAGCACCTCGTCGACCAGGGCACGGACGGCCGCGGCGTCCGCCGCCTCGACGTTGAGCCGCAGCAGCGGCTCGGTGTTCGAGGCCCGCAGGTTGAACCACGAGCCGTCCGGCAGCGAGACGGTCAGACCGTCCAGCCGGTCGAGCTCGACACCGTCGCGCGTACCGAAGACGCGTTCGATCTCGGCCACCCGCGCCGCCTGGTCCTCGACCGTCGAGTTGATCTCTCCGGAGGCGGCGTAGCGGTCGTAGTCGGCCATCAGCCCGGACACCGTCGCGCCGTCGGCCGCCGCCCGGTGCTCGCCGAGCGCGGCCAGCAGGTGCAGCGCCGCGAGCATCCCGGAGTCGGCCTTCCAGAAGTCGCGGAAGTAGTAGTGCGCGGAGTGCTCGCCGCCGAACACCGCGCCGGTCTCGGCCATCGTCTGCTTGATGAACGAGTGCCCCACCCGGGTGCGGACCGCGCGGCCGCCGTGCTCGGCTACCAGCTCGGGGACCGCCCGCGAGGTGATCAGGTTGTGGATCACGACGACGTCGGACTCCCCCGCCGCGTGCGCCCTGGCGAGCTCACGGGCCGCGACCAGCCCGGTGATCGCGCTCGGACTCACCGCCTCGCCCTGCTCGTCGACGGCGAAGCAGCGGTCGGCGTCGCCGTCGAAGGCCAGGCCGAGGTCCGCGCCCTCGGCGACGACCCGCTTCTGCAGGTCCACCAGGTTCGCCGGGTCCAGCGGGTTCGCCTCGTGGTTCGGGAAGTTCCCGTCGAGCTCGAAGTACAGCGGGACGACGCGCACGTCCAGGCCGTCGAACACGGTCGGGACGGTGTGCCCGCCCATCCCGTTCCCGGCGTCGACGACGACGGTCAGCTCCGGGGACGCGTCCAGCGAGGTCAGGTCGACCAGGCCGCGGAGGTGGCGCGCATAGCCGTCGAGCATGTCCTCGGTGCGCACCGCCCCCGGGGACCGGACCTCGGGGACCCCGGAGTCGAGGAAGCGGGCCGCATCGTCGCGGATCGTCGCGAGACCGGAGTCCTGACTGACCGGGACAGCGCCGGCACGGCACAGCTTGATGCCGTTGTAGGCGGCCGGGTTGTGGCTCGCGGTGAACATCGCGCCGGGCAGGTCCAGCGAGCCGGAGGCGTAGTAGAGCATGTCAGTGCTCGCGAGCCCGATGTCGACGACGTCGAGCCCCTGCCCGGTCACCCCGTCGGCGAACGCCGCCGCCAGCGCGGGCGAGCTGTCCCGCATGTCCCGCCCGACGACCACCGCCGACGGCGCCGGGTCGTCGCCCGCCACGAGCCGCGCCGTCGCCGCACCCAGTGCACGCGCGGTGGGTTCATCCAGTTGGTCGCCTACGACACCGCGGATGTCGTAGGCCTTCACGATCGCCGAGAGGTCGGGCACGACGCACGACCCTAGCGCAGTCGTGTCACCCGTCCGCGCAGGTCTCCTCACCCCGTGGGCGGCTCAGCCGTCCTCGGGCTTCGGGAGCACCCGCAGGTGCCCGCGCCGCCCCGTGCCACCCGGCCGTGCGACGACCTCGAACGGCCGGTCCACCCGGCCCGCCTCGCGGACGGCGTCGGCGAGCGCGGTGAGGTCCTCACCGCTGTGCTGGGGCTGGGCGAACTCGCCCTCGAACCGGACGACCTCCCACCCGCGGGGTGCCGTGAGGTTGTGCGCGTGCCCGGTGCAGAGGTCGTAGGAGTGCGGCTCGGCCTGCGTGGCCAGCGGGCCGACGACGGCGGTCGAGTCGGCGTAGACGTAGGTGAGCGTGGCGACGGCGAGCTCGGTGCAGCCCGTCCGTGAACATCTCCGCACACTCAACACGTCGTCGACGATAGCCCGTCGCAGGCCCGCCGCCGTACTGCGACGCGCACCCCGCTCGGCGGACGGTCCGCCCGCCGCGGTCGCGGGTCGCCCCTCGACGGGGCACGGGGTCCTAGAATGCCCTGGTGCCCACCGCTCGCCCCGAGAGAGACCGCCGGCCGCCGCGCAGCCCGCGCCGGCGGGACCGGCGCGGACGCGGCCTGCGCGGCCTGATGTACCCGGTGTCGACGCCGGCCTTCCGCACCCGCGCCGAACGCTTCGACGCGAAGGTGCTGGAGGCGCTCGAGCCGATCGAGGCGCGCTGGGGCCCGGAGCTGGTCGACCTCGACCTCGCCGTCGACGACGTGCCGTCGGTCGACCGCACCTCGCCCGACGAGATCGTGTGGGGCACCGGTGTGCTGGCCGACGTCGGCGTCCCGCTGGCGCACCTCGTCCCGGCCGGGGTCGACTCCGCCGGGATGCCGACCCGGGCGCGGATCGTGCTCTACCGCCGTCCGCTCGAGGCCAGGGCGCGCAACGGCGAGGACCTCGCCGACCTCGTGCACGAGGTGCTCGTCGAACAGGTCGCGGAGTACCTCAACATCGAGCCCGACGCCGTCGACGGCGGCTGAGCGGCGCGGTACGGCCGCCCGGCGACCACCGACGCCGGGTACGACGACAGGCCGGTCACCGTGACGGCGACCGGCCCTCGTGTTCGCTTCCCGCGAGCTCGTTGCCCCGCGATGGATCCCAGACTGCGGTGTCTGCGACCTTCACTCCGCTCGGACGGCGGTGCCGTCTGCGCTCCTCGCTCCGCTCAGACGGCGGCCCGGCGGAGGCGACGACGCTCCCGCTCGCTCAGCCCGCCCCAGATGCCGAAGCGCTCGTCCTGGGCCAGCGCGTACTCCAGGCACTCGGCGCGGACCTCGCAGCCGGAGCAGATGCGCTTGGCCTCCCGGGTGGAGCCGCCCTTCTCGGGGAAGAACGCCTCCGGATCGGTCTGGGCGCACAGCGCGCGCTCCTGCCAGTCCGGGACCTCCTCGGCGGAGCCGTCGTCCAGCAGGCCCCTCAGGTCCAGGATCTGGGCGACCTGGTCGTAGTCGGCCATCTCCTGGCCGGGTCGTTCGACCGCCCCCACCGGCTCGGCTTCCACCGGCCGCAGCATCCGCATGAACCCCTCGACGTCGTCCACTCGCCCACCTCCCCGCAACGCACTGGCGAATGACACCGCTGTAAGTACAGCGCTGACACTCGCTCTGTGCAAGCCGGCTCTGCCGATTGAGTGAAGGGTCGCGCGCGGACGTTTCCTCCGACATGGAGTATGGGTACGTGCCGTCCCTGACACGCCGCATCAGCCCCTGGTTCCTGCTGATCCTCGGCGTCACCCTGCTCGGTGGTGTTCTCGCTGCCGCCGCCGTTCCCGCGCAGTCGCAGGCCCTGGGGACCCTCGGGATCTTCGTCATGGTGCTCGGCGGCTGGGTGGTGTCGCTGTGCCTGCACGAATACGGGCACGCCATCACCGCCTACCGCGGCGGGGACACCTCGGTCGCGGCGAAGGGCTACCTGACCCTCGACGTGCGGCGCTACACCGATCCCGGCCTGTCGCTGGTGCTGCCGCTGATCATCCTGCTGATCGGCGGGCTGCCGCTGCCCGGCGGCGCGGTGTGGATCAACCAGTGGGCGCTGCGGTCGCGGGCCCGGCGCAGCGCGGTCTCGCTGGCGGGCCCCGCGGCGAACCTCGTCCTGGGCATCGTGTTGATCATCACGGTGGCCGCGTTCCCGGAGATGCCGCTGCCGGTCGCGGCGGGACTGTCCGCGCTCGCCTACTTCCAGATCATCGCGTTCGTGCTGAACATGCTGCCCGTGCCCGGCCTCGACGGCTGGGGCGTGCTGGAGCCGTACCTGTCCGTGCCGGCACTGCGCCTCGGCGAGCGGGTCCGGCCCTGGGCACCGTTCGTGCTGCTCGCCCTGCTGCTGTTCGTGCCCGGGGTGGGCGCACTGTTCTTCGCCGTCACCCAGCTGCTCTTCGGCGCCGCCGGCGGTAACCAGCCGCTGTTCCAGCTCGGCTACTCCGAGCTGTTCTTCTGGCGCAGCCTCTGAGCCCCGCTCACCGCTCCGCGGTTCGCGCGCGAGTTCGGAGTCCGCGCGTGTCGTGATGCGCGCGGACTCCGACTGCTCGCGCGGGCGCCGGTTCCCAAGCGGACTCCGGTTTCGCTCGCGCAAGCCGGTCTCCCGAGCAGACGCCGGTCTCCCGAACGGCCGCTGGTCTCTCGCGCGCGCCACCGGGGTGGAGCGGGCGGGGTCGCAGGTCAGCGGGCGGCGGCGACCATCGTCGCGACGGTGTCGTCGTCGTCCGGGAGGGCGTCGACCGGCCACCAGCGCAGGTCGAGCGACTCGTCGCTGATCCGCGGGGTCGCCCCGGCCGGGGCGCGGACCAGGTAGCGCACGTCGAGGTGCCGGGTCGGGACGCCGAGCGAGCAGGTGACCGGATGGACGTCGACGTGCAGCGGGTGCTCGCCGATCTCCAGTCCCGCCATCCCGGACTCCTCGGTGGCCTCCCGCAGCGCCGCGGCGCGCAGCGAGCCGTCGCCGGGCTCGCAGTGCCCACCCAGCTGGATCCAGCGCCCGACCCGCGGGTGCAGGGTCAGCAGCGTGTGCTCGCCGGTCTCGTCGAGCAGCAGCGCCGACGCGGTGAGGTGGCCGGGCACGCAGGAGCGGTCGCAGGCGTCGTCCGGGCGCGCGTCCAGGAAGGCCAGCAGCGCGTGCTGCAGAGCCCGCTGGCCGGCGTCGGGCGGGGTCCAGGCAGCGAGCTCGCGGGCGGCCGTCGCCGGGGCTACCACGGGCTCACAGCTCCAGCAGGCCGTCGCCGACCGGCCGGGGCTCGCGCGGGGCGATCGGCTCGACCGGCACACCGACGGCGACTGCGCCGAGCGCGGCCCAGTCCTCGGGCAGGTCCAGGACCCGGCGGGCGACGTCCGCGGCGAAGATCGTCGAGCCGACCCAGCAGGACGCCAGGCCCTCCGCGGCCAGCGCGACCAGCAGGGACTGCACCGCCGCCCCGCCGGCGACGGTGAACATGTCCCGCTCGGCGGCGTTGCGGGCCGCGTCCGGGTAGCCGTGCATCCCCGCGCTGGACCGGAACGCCAGCACCAGCTCCGGGGCGCGGCGCAGCAGGTCCCCGCGGGCGAGGCGACGCTCCACCTCGTCGGCCGGGCGCCCGTCGGCGACCAGGTCGGCACGCCAGCGCTCGCGCAAGGCGTCGAGCAACGCGGTGCGCCGCGCCGCGTCGCGCAGCCACACGAACCGGAACGGGGTGCTGTGGTGCGGCGCGGGTGCGGTCAGCGCGACGGCCACCGCGCGGCGCACGGCGTCGGCGTCGACCGGCTCCTCGGCGAAGTCCCGGGTGCTGCGCCGCAGCAGGACCGCCTCGCGGCGTCCGCGGTCGATCGCCTCCTCGGTGCCCAGCCAGAACAGGTCCTCGGAGATCGGCCGGATCAGGTCGCGGGCGGTCGAACCGTCGTCGGGCAGGGCCGCGCCGCGCAGCACCGCCACCGGCAGCCCGCCGAGCTTGCCTTTCACCAGGTCCGCGGCCGCGGCGATCTCGTCGGCGACGGCGATCTCGGTGACGACCAGGTCGTTGCCCTGGCCGTCGACGGCGCCGGAGTAGCCGTGCAGCACCGGCAGCCCGGCCGCGCCGATCGCGATGTCGGTCTGGCCGACCCGCCAGCTGCGCCCCAGGGTGTCGGTGACGACGACGCCGACCTCGACGCCGAGCCGCTCGGCCAGCCCCGCGCGCAGCCCGGCCGCGCTGGCGTCCGGGTCGACGGGCAGCAGGGCGAGCTCGTCGCGGCGGACGTTGGAGCCGTCGATGCCCGCGGCGGCCTGCACGATGCCGAGCTTCCCGGCCACGATCAGCGTCCGGCCCTTGCGGGCCACCACCCGCTCGGTCTCCTGGTCGACCAGCCTGCGACGCAGCGCGTCGCGCTCCTCGTCGTCGGAGGGGGCCGGCACCAGCCTGCCCTCGACCTTGGAGAACACCTTGCTGGTGACCACCACGACGTCGCCGTCGCGCAGCCAGGCCATCCGCTCGGCCAGGACGGCGGTGAGGTCGTCGCCGGGGCGGAACTCCGGCAGCCCGGGGACCGGGAGGATCTCCAGCTTCTGCGACGCGTGGTCGGGGAAACCGCCGGCCACGTCGGCCCTGTCGGCCCCGTCAGACACCGACGCCCGCCAGCTCGAACGCGGCGCGAGCCATGTCGGCGGTCGCGTCGTGGTCGGTCATCAGCAGCGGCACCTCGCGCACGGTCGCGCCGGGCACGGTCGCGGCGTCACCGGTGTGCACCAGGTAGCCGTCGAGCAGGCCGCCCTCGCCGCGGCCGCCGTAGTGCCGGCCCACGCCCTCGGCGCTGGTCTCGACGCCGATCGCGGTCAGGCAGGCGTCGGCCATGCCGCGCACCGGGGCGCCGCCGACGATCGGGGACAGCCCCACGACCTTCGCGGGCGTCGCGGCGAGGGCCTGGGCGACCCCGGGCACCGAGACGACGGTGCCGATCGACACGACCGGGTTGGACGGGGCGACGAGCACGACGTCGGCCCCGGCGATCGCGGCCCGGGCGTCGGGCAGGATCGCGGCCTGGTCCGCGCCGACCGAGGCGAAGCGGTACGCCTTCGGGGCGGCCCGGTGCCGGATCCACCACTCCTGGAAATGGATCGCGACCTGCGGGGTCTCCTCGACCGCGGCCGGGTCGGGGTTGTCGATCACGACGTGGGTCTCGACGCGGTCGTCGGTGGCGGGCAGCAGCCGCACCCCGGGCTGCCAGCGGTGGCAGAGCGCCTCGGTGACCTGGGAGAGAGGGTAGCCGGCACGCAGCATCCGGGTGCGGACGAGGTGGGTGGCGACGTCGCGGTCGCCCAGCCCGAACCAGGTCGCGTCGGCGCCGTAGGCCTCCAGCTCGGCCTTGACCGACCAGGTCTCGTCCGACCGGCCCCAGCCCTTCTCGACGTCGATGCCGCCGCCGAGGGTGTACATGACGGTGTCGAGGTCCGGACAGACCCGCAGCCCGTGCAGCCAGATGTCGTCGCCGACGTTGACCACGGCGGAGATCTCGTGCTCGGACTCCCCCGCGCCGACCGCGGACAGTCCGAGCGCGACCTTCACGCCTTGCAGGAAGCGGGCCCCGCCGACGCCGCCGACCAGTACGGTGACCTTCACGGGTACGACCCTACGTCGGTCAGAACGAGCGGTAGTCGCGCGGGGAGAACCGCGGCCCGAACCGGGGACGGCGGAACCCGGACGCCTCGATGTAGCGCACCGCGCGCTGGCGCTGCGGGACGTAGGGGGCGAGCACCTCCAGCATCCCGGCGTCGTCGAGGTCGTGGCCGAGCAGTGACCAGCCGACGGTGTTGGGCACGTGGAAGTCGCCGAAGCTGACCGCGTCCGGGTCGCCCCAGGCGCGCTGGGCGGTCTCCGCGGCCGTCCACACCCCGATGCCGCGGACCCGGCGCAGCAGCACCCGGCCCTGCTCCCCGCCCAGCTCGGCGGCCCGTTCCAGCCGGTGGGCGACGACGGCGGCGTGCAGGATCGCCGTCCGGCGCGCGTGGTTGACGCCGGCCCGGTGCCACTCCCACTCCGGGATCGCCCGGACCTGCTCGGGCGTCGGCGGCACCCGCATCCCGGCGGGCACCACCCCGGTGGGCCCCGGCGCGGGGTCGCCGAAGCGCCGGGCGAGCTCGCGGAAGCTGCGGCGCGCCTCGGTGCCGGTGACCTTCTGTTCCAGCACCGCGGGCAGCAGCGCGTCCCACACCCGGCCGGTGGAGCCCAGCCGCAGGCCGGGGCGGCGCCGGTGCGCGTCGGCGACGAGCGGGTGGTGCGCCACGAACGCCGCCGGGTCGTCGTCGGCCCCCAGCAGCGACGGCAGCCGGTCGATCTCCCAGGCCGCGCCCGGTCCCCAGCCGGTCGCCCGCACGGTGCCGTACGGGCCCCCGTCGGCCCGGCGGCGGATCGCGACGGTGGCGGGACCGGCAGGCGTCGTCGAGACCCGCCAGATCACGGCACCGTCGACGGCGGTGCGCCAGGTGGGGTCGCCCCGGCCGCGGCGCAGCGGGGCCAGCACGCCGTGCAGGTCGAGCGGGAACGGCGGCCGCCATTCCCGGTCCACCACCACGGCGACCGCGTCCACGCCCCCGATGGTCACACGTCGGGCGAGAACCGGACCCCGTGGGGCGGCAGCGTGACGTCCGGCCACACCCGCATGTTGTGCCGCAGCTCGCAGTGCGCGCCGATCACGGCCCGGTCGCCGACCACGGTGTCGCGGATGCTGGCGCCCTCCTCGACGACCGCGCCGGCCCCGATCACCGAGTTCTCCACGACCGCTCCGGCCCGGACCACCGCGCCGTCGAACAGCATGGAGCCCTCGACCCGGGCCCCGGAGCCGATCCGGGCGCCGCGGCCGACGGTCGTCCCGCCGAACACGAACGCGTCGGCGGCCACCTCGGCCCCCTCCAGCACCATCGACTCGCCCGTCGGGCCGGGCAGCGCCGCCGAGGGCGCGACCCCGCGGACCAGGTCCGCCGAGCCGTGCACCAGGTCGCCAGGGGTGCCCATGTCGCGCCAGTACGCGACGTCGACGTGGCCCTGCACGTGCGCCCCGGAGGCGAGCAGGTCGGGGAACGTCTCGCGCTCCACCGACACCGGCCTGCCCGCGGGGATCGTGTCGATCACCTCGCGACGGAAGACGTAGCACCCGGCGTTGATCTGGTCGGTCGGCGGGTCCTCGGTCTTCTCGAGGAACTCCAGCACCCGGCCGGTCGGGTCGGTGGGGACGCAGCCGAAGGCCCGCGGGTTCTGCACCCGCACCAGGTGCAGCGTCACGTCGGCACCGGTACTCCGGTGGGTGTCGGCGACGGCGGTCAGGTCGGTGCCCGCCAGCACGTCGCCGTTGAAGATCATGACGTGCTCGGCCGAGAGCTTGCCGGCCACGTTGCGGATGCCCCCGCCCGTGCCCAGCGGCTCGGTCTCGGTCACGTAGGTGAGGTCCAGCCCCAGCGACGAGCCGTCGCCGAAGTGCTCCTCGAATGTCTCCGCCAGGTAGCTCGTACCCAGCACCGCCCGCCGGATGCCCGCCTCGCGGATCCGCGACAGCAGGTGCGCCAGGAACGGCACCCCCGCCGTCGGCAGCATCGGCTTGGGCGCCGACAGGGTCAGTGGCCGCAGCCGGGTGCCCTTGCCCCCGACCAGCACGACCGCCTCGACGTCCTGCAATGCAGGTTCCCCCTCAGGTTCCTTCTTCTCGTTCGCGCTCAGCCGGTCCGCCGCAGCAGACCCGAGCGCACGGCCAGGCCGGCACGCAGGGCCGCACGCAGCGGTGCGTGCACCGGACCGCGGTGGCGGCCGGCCAGGTACCGGTAGGCGCTGCGGTGGTGCTCGGCGAGCATCCGTGCCGACACCCCCGGCTTGCCCGTGGACGCTCCGCCCACGTGTACGACATCGGCCCCGGGGACGTACACGTTTCGCCATCCGGCGAGCCCCAGGCGTTCCCCCAGGTCGACGTCCTCGAAGTACATGAAGTAGCGCGGGTCGAAACCGTCGACGGAGTCGAACGCGGCGCGCCGCAGGAGCAGGCACGACCCGGACAGCCAGCCGGCCGACCGCTCGGTCAGGTCCTCGCGGCTGCGCCGGTAGGCCGCGGTCCACGGGTTGGCGGGCCAGACCGGCGCGAGCGCGGCGTGCCCGGCGCCCGCCAGCAGCGACGGGACCTCGCGTGCGGAGGGGTAGACCTCGCCGGACGGCTCGCGGATCAGCGGGCCGAGCGCCCCGGCACGGGGGTGTCGACGGCCGGCGTCGAGCAGGGTGTCGAGCGACCCGGCGCCCCACTCCAGGTCCGGGTTCGCCACGACGACCCAGCCGTAGCGGTCGGGCAGCGAGGCCACCCCGCGGTTGGCGGCGGCGCCGTAGCCGACGTTCTCCCCGATCGGCAGGAACGTCACGTGGTCGCGCTCGCGGGCCGCGCGCTCCGGGGCGCCATCGACGGATCCGTTGTCGGCCAGGACGACCGGCACGTCCGTGCGGGTCGTGGCACCGCGCAGCGAGTCGAGGAAGGTGTCCAGCAGCGCGCCCGGCGAGTAGGTCACCGTGACGACGGCGACCTCGTCGCCGTAGGACCGCACGTCGTCGGCCACCTGGCCTCCCCGTCCTTCTCCGTCCACCCGGCGCATGTCCGGCAACCTAGTCAGCACCGGTGCGGCCGGGCCCGGCGGCACCGCCCGTTCGCGCCAGCGAAGATCACACTCCGTCACCATACCGGAGATCGCGATACTGTAACCCTAATATCTGGACCGTCCCCGAGCTGCGGCGACACGCCACAGCCGTGCGTCACTCTCAAGTCCCGACCCCCTACGACGACCGGGCGAGCGGCCCGACACGCAGGCCCGCGCGGCCCGCGGCGCGGGTCCCGATGCTGCACCCTGGTCCCGACCGGGGTGTCCGGTCCTGGAGACGCACGGCCCGCGCCCGGGTTCACCGGACTCCCCCGTCCGGGTGAGACACGGCTGCGCGGACGAGACGGACCCCGAGGGGAGCGAGCATGGGCGAGAGCTACCGGGACCGCTCCCGCCCGTCGGCGGCCGAGCGCGCCGCCGCCCGGCGGTCCGGCCGCCCCACCGCTCCCGACGTCCGGTCCCGCTCGCCCCGCCTCCGCCCCGACACCGGCGCCGCACGCGGGCGACCGGCGGGCTCCGCGGGCTGGAGCCGTGCCGGGACCGGCCCCGACGAGCACCCGCCGTACCCGGCGCGCGACGGGCGCACCGGCGGACGACCGCCCCGGGGCCGCGGACTGCTGGCCCGGCTGCGCCTCGCCGTCGCCGTGCTGTCCGCGCTGACGGTGCTGCTCACCGGCGCCGCGTGGACCCTCTACCGCGACGTCACCGGCGGAATCACCACGACGAACCTCCTGTTCGGCGGCTCCGCCGGGGGCGAGCAGAACATCCTGCTGGTCGGTGTGGACAGCCGTACCGACGCGCAGGGCAACCCGCTGCCCGCCGACGTCCTGGCCCAGCTGCGCAGCGGCGCCGAGTCCGGCGTCCTCAACTCCGACACGATCATCGTCGTGCACCTGCCCGCCGACGGCAGCAGCGCGACCGCGTTCTCCATCCCGCGCGACTCCGAGGTGTCGATCCCCGGGATCGGCCGCAACAAGATCAACGCGGCGTACCCGCAGACGAAGGCGCAGACCGCGTCCCGGCTCGTCGCCGAGGGCGTGCGCGACCCCCGGCAGATCGACCAGGACTCCTCGCAGGCCGGCCGGCAGGCGCTGATCGACACCGTGCAGGACCTCACCGGGCTGGCCATCGACCACTTCGCCGAGGTCAACCTGCTCGGCTTCTACAACCTCACCAACGCCGTCGGCGGCGTCGACGTCTGCCTGAAGGCCCCGGCCAAGGACGCCTTCTCCGGCGCCGACTTCCCCGCGGGCCCGCAGACGATCTCCGGTGCCGACGCGCTCGCGTTCGTGCGGCAGCGGCACGGCCTGGCCGGCGGGGACCTGTCGCGGATCAACCGCCAGCAGGTGTTCCTCGCCGCCGTCGCCAACAAGGTCCTCTCCTCGGGCACGCTCACCGACCCCCGCAAGCTCGGCGCGCTGGTCGAGGTGATCCAGCAGTCCGTCGTCATCGACAGCGGCTGGGACCTGCTCGGCTTCGCCCGAGAGGCGTCGTCGATCGCCGCCGGGAAGATGGACTTCCTGACCATCCCCACCGGTGGCCCGGAGACCACCGGCGGCAAGGACGTGCTGCTCGTCGACCCCGCCGAGGTCCGCGACTTCGTCGCCCGCCACACCGAGCCCGAGCCCGAGGAGGCCGCCGCGGCCTCCACGGAGGCGGCGCCGCCGGTCGTGGCCGACGTGGCGAACGGGTCCGGGGTGACCGGGCTCGCGGCGCAGGTCGCCGACACCCTGGGCCGCAACGGGTTCACCCCCGGCGAGGTCGGCAACGCCCCGGACCGCACCACCTCGGTGGTCCGTTACAGCCAGGCCGACGGCGACGCCGCCGCCCGCCGGGTCGCCGACGCGCTGGGCGGGATCGGCGTCGAGCAGTCCGACGCCGTCGCCCAGGGCCGGGTGCAGGTCCTGCTCGGCACCGACCGCGCGAACGGCGGCCGGACCAGCGCCGCGGCGGCCGCGCCCGCCGCCGCACCGGCGCCGTCGACCCCGCCGATCACCGCGGGCGGGGTCCCGTGCATCGACTGACGTAGCGTTCCGGGGCGATGGACACCGTCTTCGGCTCCGGCCTGTTCCTCACCGACGCACTGCTCGGCCCGGCGCTCGGCGCCGCCGCTCCGCGCCCGCTGGTCACCCACTACGACGACGCGACCGGCGAGCGGACCGAGCTGTCCGGCACGACGACCGCGAACTGGACCGCGAAGGCGGCGAACCTGCTGCGCGACGAGGTCGACGTCGAGCCGGGCACCCGGGTGGCGGCGCTGCTGCCCGCGCACTGGCAGACCGTCGCGGCACTGCTCGCCGTCTGGTCCTGCGACGCGGAGCTCGTCGGCGACCCGGCGGGCGCCGACGTCGTCCTCGCCGACGCGGCGCGGCTCGACGTGGCGCTCGCCGCCGGCGCGGGCACGGTCGTCGCGTTCTCGCTGGACTTCTTCGGCCGCGGCCTGGGCGACCTGCCCGGCGGGGCCGTCGACTTCGCGACCGAGGTACGGGCGCACGGCGACGAGTTCGTCCCCTGGGACCCGGTCGAGGGCGCGGCCCCGGCCTGGGACGGCGCGAGCGGGGAGCAGGTGCTGGCCACGGCCCGGGAGCGGGCGGACGCGCTGGGCATCACCGCGGGCGCCCGGGTGCTGTCGGTCGTCGGCTGGGACAGCGCCGACGGCCTGCGCGACGGGCTGCTCGCCGTCCTCGCGGCGGGGGCGTCGCTGGTCCAGACGGTGAACCCGGCCGCCGACCCCGCCGCGCTGGACCGGCGCGCCGAGACCGAGCGGGTCACCCTGCGCCTGGGGTGAGCAGCGGCCCCGACCGGGGGTCATGACACCCTGGTCGACCGTGACCACCTCTGTGAGCGCCCGGGACGTCGACGACGCGGCGGCCCGGCTCCGCGCCGTCATCGGCCCGACCCCGCTGCAGCTCAACCCCCGCCTGTCCGACGCGCGCGGCGGCGAGGTCTGGGTCAAGCGCGAGGACCTCCAGCCGGTCCGCTCGTACAAGATCCGCGGCGCCTACAACCTGATCGCGCAGCTGCCCGAGGCCGACCGTCTCGCCGGCGTCGTCTGCGCCAGCGCCGGCAACCACGCCCAGGGCGTCGCGTTCGCCTGCCAGCGCCTCGGCGTGACCGGGCGGGTCTACCTGCCCGGCACCACCCCGCGTCAGAAGCGGGACCGCGTCGCGCGGCTGGGCCGCGACGCCGTCGAGATCCGGGTGGTCGGCAACACCTACGACGAGGCCGCCGCGGCCGCCCGCGCCGACGCCGAGTCCACCGGCGCCACCCAGGTCCCCGCATTCGACGACCCGCGCACCGTCGCGGGCCAGGGCACCATCGCCCGCGAGATCCTGTCCCAGCTGGCCGACCCGCCGGACGTGCTGGTCGTCCCGGTCGGCGGCGGCGGACTGCTCGCCGGGGCCATCACCTACCTGCGCGAGCACGCGCCGTCGACCCGGATCGTGGGCGTCGAACCCGCCGGGGCGGCGAGCATGGCGGCTGCGGTGGCCGCGGGCGAGCCGGTGGACCTGGGCACGCTGGACCCCTTCGTCGACGGCGCCGCCGTGCGCAAGGTCGGCGCGGCCACCTTCGACGTGGTGCGCGATGCGGGCGTGGAGCTGCTCGCGGTGCCCGAGGGCCGGATCTGCGTCGAGATGCTCGCGCTCTACCAGTCCGACGGCATCATCGCCGAGCCCGCCGGGGCGCTGTCCCCCGCGGCGCTGGACCGGCTCGGCATCCCCCGCGACGCGACGACGGTCTGCCTGCTCTCGGGCGGCAACAACGACGTCTCGCGCTACGCCGACATCGTCGAGCGCGCCCTGGTCTTCGAGGGACGCAAGCACTACTTCCTCGTCGAGTTCCCGCAGGAGCCGGGCGCGCTGCGCCGCTTCCTCGACGACGTCCTCGGCCCGGACGACGACGTCACCCTGTTCGAGTACACCAAGCGCTCCAACCGGGAGACCGGCCCGGCGCTGGTCGGCATCGAGCTGGGCTCCCCGGACGACCTGCCCGCACTGCTCAAGCGGATGCAGGAGGCTCCCCCGCACATCGAGCCCATCCCGCCGGACAGCCCGCTGTTCGGCTTCATCCTGTAGACGTCGCGCGCAACACGGCGGCAATCCGGGCCGCCTACCGTGCACGACCGTGCCCGAGATGATGTTCGACGTCCGCTGGCCGGACGGCACCGAGGTCAGCTACTACTCGCCGTCGCTGGTGGTGACCGAGCACCTGGACACCGGCACGACCTACCCGGTGGCGGAGTTCGTCACGCGCAGCCGCACCTGCATGGAGATCGCCGACTCGCGGGTCCGCGCGAAGTACGGCTTCGGCTGCGCGCAGTCGGCCCGCACGATCGCGCTCATCGACGCCGCCGCGGGGCGGTTCGCCCCGACCGACGAGGTGCGGGTGCAGGGCTTCCGCCGCTGATCCCCCGCCTCACGCGGCCGCCGCGCGTCGACGCAGCGCCAGGTGCAGCACCACCCCGGCGAGCAGCCCCCAGAACGCCCCGCCGATCCCGGCGATCGTGACCCCGGCCGCCGAGACCAGGAACGTGGCCGCCGCGGGCACCCGCGCGACGGCCGGGTCCGGCGTCCCGGCGGCGACGGCGAGGGCCCCGGCGAGCGCGGCACCGAACGTGCCGAGCAGGGCGAGCCCCGCGACGGACTCCACGACCCCGGGCGGCGCGGCCGCGACGAGGGCGGCCAGCGTCGTCGCGAGCGGGGCCAGCAGCAGGCAGGTGGCGCCGTTGGCCTGGCAGGCGATCCAGCGCCGGGCCGGGTCGGGATGGGCCTCGGGCGAGGCGGGCAGGGCCGCGGTGATCGCGGCCAGGTTGATCGCGTGCGCCCCGGCGGGGGCGCCGAGCGCCGTGCCGGCGCCGGTGAGGACCATCGCGTACCGCCACGGCACGCGGTAGCCCGCCGCGCCGAGCACCGCGACGCCCGGCACGTTCTGCGAGGCCATCGTCACCACCCACAGCGGCAGCGCCACCCCGACCACCGCGGCGAGGGAGAACGACGGCACCGTCAGCGCGATCTGCGGGGCCTGCAGCCACCCCCAGCCGTCGGCGAGGGCCATGACGATCACCAGTGCCAGCCCGAACGCGGCCGGCGAGGCCCAGCGCGGCGCGACGCGCGACAGGACGACCCACAGCACCACGATCGGCGCGACGAGCAGCGGCCGCTCCACCAGCGCCCGGACCGGCGCAAGGCAGAGCGGCAGCAGCACCCCGGCCAGCATCGCCTGCGCGATCGGCGCCGGGATCGCCCCGACGAGCCGCCCGAGCGGGCGCACGAGCCCCGTCGCGACGACCAGCAGGCCGACGACGACGAACGCGCCGACCGCCGCGGGCCACCCGCCCGCGACGGCGCCGGTGGACGCCAGCAACGCGGCACCGGGCGTGGACCAGGCGATCGTCAGCGGGCGGCGGAACCGGCGGGACAGCCAGATCGTCGCCAGCCCCATCAGGGCGGTGAGCACCACCAGCCCGGACGCGGCCTGCGCCGGGTCGGCACCGGCCGCCGACAGCCCCGCGAGGACGACGGCGAAGGAACTGGTCACCCCGATCACCGCGGAGACCACACCGACCGACACCGGTTGCGCCCAGGAACGATCCACGGGCCCACTCTAACCGCGTCGTTCCGTAAACAGAACTCTCTTCGGGCGGTAAGCAGGATGCTCTGCAGCCGATACACGGGACGCCCTCGGCGGGACCAGAGATGACCGAACCGAGTCGTCCGGAAAACAGGCGGTGACGTCCGGCCCGGCGATCTTGGAACGGGCACCGGCGGCGGCCCATCCTGCGTGGGTCGCCGCGCCTGCCGGCTGCGGCCCTACCGGGAGGTCCCTCCCATGAAGCTGCCCGTCGCTCTGGCCCTGGCGATCGGCGTCGCCGGGGCGGTGATCGCGTACCTCTACCTCGGCCCGCTCTCCGGTCTCGGCCTGTTCGTGCCCGCCACGTTCCTGGGTGCCGCGACCTTCTTCTCGGCCGGTGGTGACCGGCCCGCGCTGGTCACCACCCTCGCCACGAACATCTGGGGCATCGTCACCGGCACCGTCATGCGGATCCTGGCGGGACTCACCACGAACCCCGCCCTGCTGGGCCTGATCATCGGTGGGATGACCGCGGTGTTCATCCTCGATGCGCTCGTCCCGGCGCTCGGGGTTCGCGCCCGGCTCGGTCGTCGGGTCCGCCACCACGGCGGCGTTCGGCCTGCTCAGCGGCGCCTCCGGCACGGACTTCTGGCTGCCCACCGGCCCGTTCACGGTGATGCCGCTGTCGTTCGTGGTCGGCTCGGTCGCGCTCGGCTACGGCTGCAGCCTGATCGTCGGCCGCCTGACCGCCCGCGCCACGGCACCCGCCGCGGCCCGACCGGCGGCGGCACCCGGTGCGACTGGTGACCACCGGTGAGGCCGCGACCAGGCTGGCCCTGAGCCCGCGGGCACTGCACCGCTGGGCCAGGGCCGGTCTGGTGACGCCGGCCTTCCGCGAACCGGACGGCCGAGATCTCGGGGACGTGGAGGATCTGCGGGACCAGGTCACGGCGCACCCGGCACGCTTCTCCACGGCCACCGCGGTGCGCGACCCCGGAACACCCGGCCCGCCACGTGGTCCGGACACCCCGGCCCGGTAGCCCGGGCGCAGGGGCCTCGTGCCGACCGGCCCCGGCTACAGTCGCCCGGTGGACGACGGGGCGCTGCGCACGGCCCTCGGCGCACGGGTGCGGGCGGCCCGGACCGCACGCGGTCTCTCCCTCGGGGTCCTCGCGGAGCGGGCCGGGATCGGCAAGGGGTCGCTGTCCGAGATCGAGAACGGCAGCCGCAACCCGACCCTGTCCACGCTGTACGCCCTCGCGGACACCCTCGCCGTGCCGCTGTCCCGGCTGCTCGCCGAGCATCCCGGGGCCGAGCTCGCCGGCCCCGGCATCACCGTGCGCCTGCTGGAGACCACCACCGACGACCACGGCACCGTCGAGGTGTACGCGCTGGCACTCGTCCCGGGGGCGGTGCACGTGTCCCCCAGGCACGGTCCCGGGGTGGTGGAGCACCTGCTCGTCACCCGCGGTGCCGTCCGGGCCGGACGCAGCGGGCACGAGGCCGAGCTCGGCACCGGCGGGGCCACACACTGGCCCGCGGACGGCGAGCACACCTACGCCGCCCTCGCCGGGGAGCCGGCCGCTGCCGTGCTCGTCATCCGGACCCCACCGACTCCGTGATCAGCGATCGTCAGTACTCACCGCGCTCCGGCACCGATCGTCAGGCCGCTGCGTCCCACCAGGCGAGGATCCGGGTGCCGTACAAGGTCAGCCACGGTGACGGCTCCCCCTGCGGCACGTCGACCTCGAACCACATCTCGCCGGGATCGCGACGGCCCTGCACCCACCACCCGTCCGGACGCCGCGCCGCGCGCAGCACCGCGACGGCCTCCGCCAGGCGCGGGTCGGGCGCCGCACCGTCGAGCTCCGCGGCGCGGCGGAAGTACTCGGTGCCACGCAGCACGTCGAGCCGCCAGCGCAGCGGGTACGCGAGCTCGGCGGGGTCCCGTTCGAGCGGCAGGCGGTCCCCGGTGGACAGCCGGTACAGCAGACGTCGGGACAGCAGGTACTCCTCACCGGAGCGGCGGGCGGCCCGGGTCCCCGACGTCCCTCCGGTCAACCGCTCGTGGGCCAGCAGCCCGTGCAGGGAGTTGAGCGTCGAGTGGACCGACGACCGGGTGGCACCGTCCACCCAGTCGCAGTTCCAACCGCCGTCGGGGAGCTGGTACTCGGCGAACCAGGCGGCGAGCGCATCCATGTCGCGGCCGAGCCAGAGCCCGTTGGCGACGGTCCAGGCGTTGATGCAGGCGTCGACCTCGCCGTCCCAGTAGGGCAGGTCGTCGTACTCCCAGCCGCACGACCCGAGCTTCTCCGCGGTGCCCGCCAGCGCCGCGGGATCCAGGCCCCACTCCCGCAGGGCGTTCAGCGACCAGGTCGTCGCCGTCCACGGCTGACCCTCCACCGTCGACGGCTCGGCCGGGAAGTACGCGCCGCCCGCCCAGGTGCCGTCGTGGTCCTGACGGGCGAGCAGCCGCGCGCCCATCCCCTCGGTCGCGACCCGCGCACGGGTGGCCTCCCAGACCTCGGGAGGCGCACCCGCCAGGTCGCGCTCGACCTGCCAGCGCAGCGCCGGATCGGTGTCGAGCAGCCGGTCAAGTGGCGTCCACCAAGGTGGTGTGCGACCGGCCCGGTGACGAGCTGGTCGAGCTGTAGGGCGGCCACCGCGTGATCTTCTGAACGCCTCTCACAGCCCACAGAAGATGGATCACGCGATGACCGCACCCTCCAGTATCGACCCCACCGAGTTCCTGCACGAGCAGCTGTCCCAGGCGAGCCCGGATCTGCTGCGCCACATGTTGACCACGTTCATCAACACCCTGATGTCCGCCGACGCCGACTCGGTGTGCGGCGCGGCCTGGGGCGAGCGTTCCGAGGCTCGCACGAACACCCGCAACGGCTACCGCCACCGCGACTTCGACACCCGCGCCGGCACGATCGACGTGGCGATCCCCAAGCTGCGCAACGGCTCCTACTTCCCCGACTGGTTGCTGGAGCGTCGTCGCCGGGCGGAGCGGGCCCTGACCACGGTGGTCGCGACCTGCTACCTGCTCGGGGTCTCGACGCGGCGGATGGAGAAACTCGTCGACTCCCTGGGCATCACGAGGTTGTCGAAGTCGCAGGTCTCAGAGATGGCCCGGGACCTCGACGGCCAAGTCGAGCAGTTCCGGACGCGTCCGCTCGACCAGGGCCCCTACACCTTCGTCGCCGCCGACGCGCTCGTGCTCAAAGTCCGCGAGGGCGGCCGGGTCGTGGCAGTCCACGCCCTGCTCGCCACCGGGGTCAACGGCGACGGACACCGGGAGATCCTCGGCCTGCAGGTCAGCTCCGCCGAGGACGGCGCCGGCTGGCTGGGGTTCTTCCGCGACCTCACCGCCCGCGGTCTGACCGGCGTCGCGCTGGTCACCAGCGACGCCCACGCCGGCTTGGTGTCCGCGATCGGGGCGACCCTGCCCGGCGCCGCCTGGCAGAGGTGCAGGACGCACTACGCGGCGAACCTGATGGCTGCGACCCCGAAGCAGTCCTGGCCGTGGGTGCGGGCGTTGCTGCACTCGGTCTATGACCAGCCCGACGCCGCATCGGTGCACGCCCAGTTCGACCGGGTCCTCGACGCCTTGGCCGACAAGCTCCCGAAGGTCGCCGAGCACCTCGACGCCGCCCGAGCCGACGTCCTGGCCTTCACCGGCTTCCCGAAAGAACTGTGGCGCCAGATCTGGTCGAACAACCCCTCCGAGCGCCTGAACCGTGAGATCCGGCGCCGCACCGACGTCGTCGGGATCTTCCCCGACCGCGACTCCCTGATCCGCCTCGTCGGCGCGGTCCTGGCCGAGCAACACGACGAATGGGCCGAAGGACGCCGCTACCTCGGCCTCGACGTCCTCGCCCGCTCCCGCGTCACCACGATCCCCGACACCGCCACCAGCGCTGAGGAGGCGACCTCGACCACCACCATCCCGGCGCTCAGCGCCTGACCGAACAAGAAGATCACGCGGTCGTCGTCACACACCACGCCAGCGGACTTGACCTCATCGGCGAGCAACATCGTCATCTGGCCCCGCACACGCCTCGCCGCGATCGAGCAGCACATTAGCGAACGGTTCCGCCTCGCCGTGATCATCGGAGCAGGTTGCGGTCTGCGCCAGGGCGAGATCCTGGGACTCGGCACCGAGGACATCGACCGCGACTCCATGGTCGTCCATGTCCGCCGTCAGATCAGAATGGTCGAACGGCGAATCGTGTTCGCGCTTCCCAAGGGTGGGAAGACGCGCGTCGTTCCACTGTCCGGCGCAGTCCTCGACCACATCACCGCGCACCTGGACGACTTCCCGCCGTCATCGATCACGTTGCCGTGGGACAACCCCGACGGGGGCCCCGTCAGCGTCGACCTGCTGATGACCGGAGACGAGGGCCGTCTCTACAGCGGGGATCTCTTCAACAAGGTCATCTGGCAAGGCACATTTCGATCCGCCAGCCTCGTCTACCGCAAGCGTGCCGACGGGATGCACGCCCTACGTCACTTCTTCGCCTCGACCCTGCTCTCGCAGGGTGTGTCCGTCAAAGAACTTGCGGCCTACCTCGGCCATAGCGACCCGGGCTTCACGCTGCGGACCTACACCCACCTGGTGCCGTCCAGCTATGAGCGCGCCCGTTCAGCCATCGACGGCGTCCTCGCGGTCGGGTAGTCAGCCCAGGCCGTGCTTCTCGATCAGCGCTCGATGGTCGTCATGCATAGTGTTGGCCCACGGCAGCGGGAGGCGAGCCTCGACGGGCAGATTTTCCCGCTCGTCGTACAGGTCGGAGACCGAGAGCCGACGCGACGGATCGAGACCGTACTTCTGAGGGTCGCGAACGGTCTCCAGCCGAACCGTCTCCGGCTCGATGCCGACACCGACCAGCTGCACCCCCGCAACGCCCACAGCATGGACGAAGCCGGCCCATCCCCATGCGTAGCGCTGGTACGACATCGCTTCCTCGCGGCCGTCGACAACACATGTCGCGGTCGGCCAGTCCTGCCAACGCTGGGACAGCTCGTACACGTGGTCCACCTGGACCTTGTTGTCGACGACGGGCTCAGACTGACCCCCTAGCGTCGGCTTGGGATTGACCCCCTCTGCACGACGCTGAGGGGGTGTTGTCGGTGGAGGACTGGGCCGAGATCCGTCGTCTGCATCGGGCCGAGGGTGTCCCGATCAAGGAGATCGCCCGCCGGCTGGGGGTGGCCCGCAACACGGTGCGCTCCGCGTTGCGGGCGCCGGGCCCGCCGAAGCGGGAACGGGGCCCGCGGGGATCGCTGGCGGATGCGGTCGAGCCGCAGGTGCGGGCATTGCTGGCGCAGTTCCCACGCATGCCGGCCACGGTGATCGCAGAGCGGATCGGGTGGGAGCACTCGCTGACCGTGCTCAAGGACCGGATCCGCCAGATCCGCCCCGAGTATGTCGGGATCGACCCGGTCGACCGGGTCGCCTACGCACCGGGCGAGATCACCCAGTGCGACCTGTGGTTCCCCGAGACCACGATCCCCGTCGGCCCAGGCCAGGAACGGGTCCTACCGGTGCTGGTGATGACGCTGGGCTACTCGCGGTTCTTGTCCGCGACGATGATCCCCTCGCGCCAGGCCGGGGACATCCTGTCCGGGATGTGGCAGCTGATCAGCGACGTCGGGCGGGTGACCCGCACGCTGGTCTGGGACCGGGAGTCTGCGATCGGCGGGACCGGGCGGGTCTCGGCACCGGCCGCTGCGTTCGCCGGCACTCTGGCCACCCGGATCCGGCTTGCCCCACCGCGGGATCCGGAGTTCAAGGGGCTGGTCGAACGCAACAACGGCTACTTCGAGACCTCGTTCCTGCCCGGACGTCGCTTCGCCTCCCCAGCCGACTTCAACCACCAGATCGACGACTGGCTGGCCCGGGCCAACACCCGCACCGTCCGAGCGATCGGCGGCCGCCCGGTGGACGTGCTCGCCCACGACTACGCGGCGATGACTCCGCTGCCGCCGCTGGACCCGCCGATCGGGCTGGCCCAGCGGATCCGGCTGGCACGGGACTACTACGTCCGCGTCGATGCCAACGACTACTCCGTGGATCCGCAGATGATCGGCCGGTTCGTCGATGTCGCCGCCTCACCGCGCGAGGTCGTCGTCTACTGCGCCGGCCAGGTCGTCGCCCGTCACGACCGCAGCTGGGCCCGCCACGCGGTGATCACCGACCCGGCGCACCAGCACACCGCCGCGGCGATGCGCCGCGCCCTGGCCCACGACCGCAACACCCGACAGGCCGCAGCACGCCGTCACCTCGACGGCCACCCGGTGACCCTGCGCGCACTGCCCGACTACGACGCCCTGTTCGGTGTCGACTTCGTCTCCACTGCCGAGGAAGCGAGCAGCTCATGACAACCACACCACCGAAGATCACCACCGACCCCGCTGGGAGCTCGGGGCCGGCCGGTCCGGTGCTGGCCGCGGTCCCCGACGGACTGCCGGCGATGATCGCCTACCTGACCCGGGTCCTGAAGACCCCGACCATCGCGGCCAGCTGGGAACAGCTTGCCGCCCAGGCCCGTGAGGAGAACTGGTCGCACGAGGAGTATCTGGGCGCGCTGCTGCAGCGCCAGGTCGCCGACCGCGAGTCCAAGGGCACGGTCATGCGGATCCGCACCGCGCACTTCCCCCAGGTCAAGACCTTGGAGGACTTCAACCTCGACCATCTGCCCTCGCTGCGCCGCGACATCCTGGCCCACCTGGCCACGAGCACGTTCGTCGCCAAGTGCGAGAACGTGATCCTGCTCGGCCCGCCCGGGATCGGGAAGACCCACCTCGCGATCGGGCTCGGCGTCAAAGCCGCCCACGCCGGCTACTCGGTCCTGTTCGACACCGCCAGCAACTGGATCACCAGACTCGCCGCCGCGCACCAGAGCGGCCGGCTCGAGGCCGAGCTGAAGAAGATCCGCCGCTACAAACTGATCATCATCGACGAGGTCGGCTACATCCCGTTCGACCAGGACGCAGCGAACCTGTTCTTCCAGCTCATCGCTTCCCGCTATGAACAAGGCAGCGTCATGGTCACCAGCAATCTGCCCTTCGGCCGCTGGGGCGAGACCTTCTCCGACGACGTCGTCGCCGCAGCCATGATCGACCGCCTCGTCCACCACGCCGAAGTCCTGACCCTGTCCGGGGACTCCTACCGCACCCGCGCCCGACGCGAGCTCCTGGCCAAACACAACCGCGCCAGCAACGACTGACCATCACCACACCACGCCGGGGGTCAGTTCCAATCCGTCGCTACGGGGTCACTCCCAACCCGCCGTTGACACTTGTTGAACCCATCAGGGAACTGCACCGAGCTACGGTCGGGGCGCATCCGCTCAGACAGCGCGAAAAGGCAACAAAACGCAAGATCCTCGCGGAGGTCCATGCTGTCGAGACGCTGGTTGTGCGTTCCCACCGACAGGTGCGCTCGACCGCCCCGGACTCGGTGGCCCAGCCACAAGGTCGTCATCGGGTGGCCGATCGCGCCCTGATAGAACTCGACCCAAGTCGGCCCCTCCCACGACGCCAGCCCGAAGAAGGGGAAGTCGATCGGTGGGTGTCCTCGATCGACCGGCGAAGCTGCTGCCATCACCCGAGTCTCGCAGCCTCAGCACGAAGGCTGGTGTCGGAGGAGCGGGTCCATGGTCGACGCTCGTCAACCTCGGACGGCCCCGAGACGGCCTGATCATGGTCGCCCCGGGGTCCGCAGCGGGGCTCAACGCCCCGTACACCTCACTTGAGCAGCGAACGCGCCATCACCATGCGCTGGATCTGGTTGGTGCCCTCGTAGATCTGGGTGATCTTCGCGTCGCGCATCATGCGCTCGGCCGGGAAGTCACGGGTGTAGCCCGCTCCGCCGAGCAGCTGGACGGCGTCGGTGGTCACCTGCATCGCGGTGTCGGAGGCGAAGCACTTGGCGGCCGAGGAGATGAAGCCGAGTCCGGGCTCGTCGCGCTCGGCGCGCGAGGCGGCGACGTAGCAGAGCTGGCGGGCGGCCTCGACCTTCATCGCCATGTCGGCGAGCATGAACTGCAGGCCCTGGAACTCGGCCAGGTGCTTGCCGAACTGCTTGCGCTCCTTCATGTACTGCGTCGCGACGTCGAGCGCGCCCTGGGCGATGCCGACGGCCTGCGAGCCGATGGTCGGACGCGTGTGATCCAGGGTGCGCAGCGCGGTCTTGAAGCCGGTGCCCTCGGCACCGATGATCCGGTCCGCCGGGATGCGGGCGTCCTCGAAGTGGATCTCACGGGTGGGCGAGCCGTGGATGCCGAGCTTGCGCTCCTTGGTCCCGACGACGAAGCCCGGGTCGTCCTTGTGCACCACGAACGCCGAGATCCCGTTGGCCTTCTTCTCCGGGTCGGTGACCGCCATGACCGTGTACCAGGTCGACTCGCCGGCGTTGGAGATCCAGCACTTGGTGCCGTTGAGCACCCACTCGTCGCCATCGCGGCGGGCGCGGGTCTTCATCGACGCGGCGTCGGAGCCGGCCTCGCGCTCGGACAGCGCGTAGCTCACCATGGCCTCGCCGGAGGCGACCGACGGGAGAACCTGCTTCTTCAGCTCGTCCGAGGCCGACAGCAGGATCGGGGTCAGCCCGAGCCCGTTGACCCCCGGGATCAGCGACGACGACGCGCAGACCCGCGCGACCTCCTCGATCACGATGCAGCCAGCGAGCTCGTCGGCGCCCTGGCCGCCGTACTCCTCGGGGATGATCACGGCCTGGAAACCGGCCTTGACCAGCGCTTCGCGCGCCTCGACGGGGTACCGGCCCTGCTCGTCGACCTCGGCGGCGTGCGGGGCGATCTCCTTCTCCGCCAGGTCCCGGACCGCCTCACGGAGGGCCATGTGCTCGTCACTGAGCCGGTAGCTGTCGAACTCGCTGTTCATGCCGCCCATGCTAACGGCACTCCGTGCCACAGGCCAGGGGACCTTGCTACCCTCCGTGCCATGGCGACCAGCACGCGGCGCGGGCGTTCCCCCGAGGGGCGCGCCGAGGTGCGGAGGGACCTGGTCGCGGCGGCCGCGCGGCTGTTCACCGAACGCGGCTACGACGACACCACGGTGGACGACATCGCCGCCGCCGCGGGCGTCGGCCGCCGGACCTTCTTCCGCTACTTCCGTGGCAAGGAGGACGCGCTGTCCCCCGACCACGAGCGCGGGCTGGCCCGGATCAGCGAGGTGTTCGACGGCGCGCACCCCGACGAGCCGCTGCCGTCACTGGCGCTTCGTGCCGCGGAGACGGTGTTCGAGCTCTACACCGAGGACCCCGAGGTCGCCCGGCTGCGGTTCGCGCTGGTCGGCTCGGTGCCGGCGCTGCGCGACCGCGAGGCCGCGTCGGTGCACCACTACCGGCGGCTGTTCACCCGCGATCTCACCGCGCGCCTCGGCGACCGCCCCGACGGCGAGCTGCGCGCCGCGGTGACGGCCGCGGCGCTGGTCGCGGCGCACAACCAGGCGTTGCGCCGCTGGCTGGTCGACGGCGCACGCGACGCCGACCTGCCCGGCGCCGTCGACCACTTCCGGCGGGTCGCGTCGATGCTGCCACTGGAGGACGCGGACGAGCCGGCCGCGGCGCCCGACCTGGAGGACGTGACCCGGCGCCTGGAGCGCGCGGCACGGACCCTGGAGCGGGAGTCGACCCGGCAGACGGGCTGAGCGGCCGCCGGGGCCCGCGATCGCGCGCCGGCCGGGAGTGCGCGGTCACCAGCACCCGCCCCGCAGTACCGCCACGTCGAGCATCACACCGGCGGCGCACGCCCCGGGGTATCGCCGTGGGGACCAGTCACGCCCGGACCAGGTCCGGACTCGGTGGTCCGACCCGCCGCCGGGCGTCCGCGACAACGGCCAGGGTGAGCCCGCCGGTCGGCACGGCCAGCAGTCCGACGGCACCCCAGGTGAGCCCGTCCGGGTGCACCAGCGGCTGCCCCCGCAACGCCTGCCACGTCGTGATCGCGAAGACACCGGTCACCCCGAGTACGGCCACTCCCGTGAGTCGGGCCCGCACTCCCGGGTCCCGCAGCCAGACCACCCGGGCCGCCGCGAACCCCAGGGCCGACGCGGACAGCACCAGCAGCTGGATCGCATGCAGGCCGACGAAGTGCGGCACCCGCAGGTCACCCCCGGTGACGCTCCAGTTCGTCAGGGGCATGCCGCCTCCGTCGGGCGTCCCCACCCCGTGCGCACCCGCGAGGGTGACCGGGCGGCCGTACGCGTCGGGCACCGTCCGGCTCGGACCGGCACCGGCGATCCCGAACGCGACCGCCATCCCGCCCGTCGCGAGCAGCAGCCCGGCCCGCAGTGCCCGGGTCAGCGCGACGTCGCCGACCCGCTGGAACAACAGCATCACCGCGATGACCAGGCTGACCCCGAACAGTCCGACGACACCGCTGGAGAAGACCTGCTGACCGATCGCGTTGACCGGGTCGGTGTTCTGGTTGAAGTGGCTGTAGGTGCCCCGCGCCGCGGCGAGGACGATGAACCCGACGTCGACGACGCCGGTGGCGGCGAACGCCGTACCGAGCCACCACATCGTGCGGCGGGCCCGCGGCAGCATCGGGACGAGTGCGCCGAGCGTCAGACCGTAGACGGCGAACGAGACGCCGAACTTCAGCGGCTTGGCCCAGACGGACTCGGCGAGCAGGGTGCGGTCGTCGACGACGAGGCCGACCGCGGCGACCGCGGCGACGGCGGCCATCAGAACGGACATGACGAGCAGTGGCCGGCGCCAGGACGGCGGTTGCGGCTCGGTGGTGTGGCGCACGGATCCCCCTCGGCCGGCACGGTGTGTGCCGTGTCACCGAGCGTGTCGGAGCCCGTAGCCGGTCTCGTCGGGGACCACCCCGAACCCGGGCCGGGGTAGCCGATCCGGGACCCCGGAGTGTCGATCCGGACGAACCCCGGACATGCGTGATCCCCGGGCCGCACCGGGAGTGCGTCGACCGAACCGGACAGCGTTCGGACCCGGGGATCACGGGTGACCGTCGGGAACTCGCCGGCACCACACCGGCTTCCACGACCGCCTCTCCGACGGGTTCTCCCCGCCGGAGCAGAACGTGGTGCTAGCTGACGGCCACCTCACGTGTCCTGCTGTAGCTCATCTGCTGGACCACCTCCTCTCCCGTGTGCCCACACCGTACGCACGGGGTCCGGCGGCCCGCCACCGTAAATTCAGCGGCTCTCGCGGGCGGTCACGCGCAGCGCCGCGTCCTTGTCCAGGACGCTGCGTTCGAGGTCGGCCTGGAACTCCACCATCGCCTGCCGGAGCCGCTCGTCACCGGCACCGAGGATGCGCACCGCGAGCAGCCCGGCGTTGCGCGCGTTGCCGACCGCGACGGTCGCCACCGGCACACCGGCGGGCATCTGCACGATCGACAGCAGCGAGTCCAGACCGTCGAGGTACTTCAGCGGCACGGGCACACCGATGACCGGCAGCGGCGTCGCGGCGGCGACCATGCCGGGCAGGTGCGCGGCACCGCCCGCCCCGGCGACGATCGCCTGCAGGCCGCGGTCGGCGGCCGAGGCGGCGTAGTCGAGCATCCGCTGCGGGGTGCGGTGCGCGGAGTAGACGCCCACCTCCCACGGCACGCCGAACTCGTCGAGCGCGGCGCCCGCGGCGCCCATCACCGGCCAGTCGGAGTCGCTGCCCATGATCACGCCCACGCGCGGGGAGCCGGTCTGCGTCATCGAGGTCCTTCCGGGGAGTGCGGGGAGCGGGGATCACCGGTGTGGGCGGACCAGCCGTCCGCCCACGTCGCGGTGGCGAGCCACCCCGCGGCGAGCTCCGCGCGGGCGCGCACGTCGCTCTCGTCGCGACCGAGGATCGTCACGTGGCCGATCTTGCGCGCCGGGCGGCCGTCCTTCGCGTAGAGGTGCACCTTCGCCTCGGGGAAGCGCGCGAAGCAGTGGTGCAGCCGCTCGTCCATGCCCATCGCGGGCTCCTGCGCCGCGCCGAGCACGTTCGCCATCACCGCGACCGGGGCGACCGGGGCGGTCGAGCCGAGCGGGTAGTCCAGCACCGCGCGCAGGTGCTGCTCGAACTGCGAGGTGACCGAGCCCTCGATCGTCCAGTGACCCGAGTTGTGCGGGCGCATCGCCAGCTCGTTCACGACGACCTCGCCGGGCGCGGTCTCGAACAGCTCGACCGTCATCAGCCCGACGACGCCGAGCTCGGCCGCGATCCGCAGTGCCAGCTCCTGGATCTGCGCGGCGTGGTCCGGGGCGAGCCCGGGGGCGGGCGAGGTGACCCGGGCGCACTGGCCGTCGACCTGCAGGGTCTCGACGACCGGCCACGCGGCGGCCTGGCCGAAGGGCGAGCGGGCGACGCTCGCGGCCAGCTCCCGGGTCATCGGGACCGCTGACTCGACGAGCAGCGGGGTGCCGGCGTCGAGCAGGTCGGTGACCAGCCGCTCGGTGTCGTCGCCACCGGCGCGCAGGAACCAGACCCCGCGGCCGTCGTAGCCGCCGCGGGTGGCCTTGAGCACGACCGGCCAGCCGTGCTCGGCCCCGAAGGCGGCGACGTCGCCGGGCGCGGTCACCTCGGCGAACGCCGGCACCGGCAGGCCCATCTCCGACAGCCGCCGGCGCATCACCAGCTTGTCCTGCGCGTGCACCAGCGCCGAGGGCGGCGGCCGTAGCGGCACCCCGGCCTCGGCGAGCGGGACCAGCACCTCCTGCGGGACGCCCTCGTGGTCGAACGTGACGGCCGAACAGCCCGTCGCGAGCTCCCGCAGCGCGGCGGCGTCGTCGGGGTCGCCGAGGACCACGTCCGGCGTCACCCGGGCCGCCGGGTCGGTCGGCGACGCGGCCAGCACCCGCAGCGTCTGCCCCAGCGCGACGGCGGCCTGGGCGGTCATCCGGGCCAGCTGGCCACCGCCGACCATGCCGACAACGGGCAGGGCGGTCTTCTGCGCGTCAACCCTCTCCACGAGACCGGGAGCCTAATCTGGCACGATCGATCCCGTGACGGTGGTGGAGGCGACGCTCGCCAGGATCCCCCAGCCGTACCGTGACAAGGCGATCAAACACCGTGAGCTGATCAAGTTCCTGATGGTCGGCGGCAGCACCTGGGTCATCGACACGGTGGTGTTCCTGGTGCTGAAGGCCACGGTGCTGGCCGACAAGCCGGTGACCGCCAAGGTGATCGCGGTGCTGGTGGCGACGATGGTGTCCTACGTGCTGAACCGCGAATGGTCCTTCCGGACCCGCGGCGGGCGGGAGCGGCACCACGAGGCCCTCCTGTTCTTCGTGATCAGCGGGATCGGGGTCGCGGTGTACTCGGCACCGCTGTGGGTCTCGCGCTACGTCTTCGAGCTGCAGGTGCCGTTCGTCTCGCTGGTCGCCCAGGAGTCCGCGGACTTCGTGGCCGGGCAGATCGTCGGCACCCTGGTCGGGATGGCCTTCCGCTGGTGGGCCTTCCGCCGGTTCGTGTGGCCGGACCAGTTCGTGCGGCGTCAGCCCCCGCCCGCCCCGGTGGAGCAGGAACCGCGCCCCTAACGGGGTCCGGTCCGGTCCGGGACCGGCGCGGCGGCGGCGACGTCGTCGGTGCGCGCCGCGGGCAGGTAGAGCCGGAACACCGGCGGCCGGGCCCGCGACAACTCCAGCCGCCCGCCGTCGGCCTCGACCAGCGTCCGGGCCAGCGCGAGCCCCAGACCGGTCGAGGACTGCGCGGAGATGCCGCGGTCGAACACGTGCGGGACCAGGTCCTCCGGGACCCCCGGGCCGGTGTCGGACACCTCGACCAGCAGCGCGTTCTCGCCCTCCCGGGCCGCGATCGTGACGGTGCCCTCGCCGTGCTGCAGGGCGTTGTCGACCAGCACCCCGATCGCCTCGCGCAGCCGGGCCGCGGTGACCCGCGCGAGCAGCCCCTCGGGCACCCGCACCCTGAGCGACCGGCCGGCCGCGGTGAGCGGACCGCGCCACTCCCGCTCGGCGTCGGCGACGGCCTCGGCCAGGTCGACCGGCTCGGCCCCGACCGCCCGTGCGGCGCGGGCGGACTCCAGCAGGTCGTCGAGGACGGCGGTGAGCCGCTCGGTCTGCTCCAGGGCCGCGTTGGCCTCGCGGCGGGCGTCCGGGTCGGGGTGGCAGGCCAGCTCGTCGAGGCGCAGCTGCAGCGCGGTGATCCGGCTGCGCAGCTGGTGGGACACGTCCCCGACCAGCGACCGTTCGCGGTGCAGCAGCTGGGACAGCGCGGTCGCCGAGGAGTCCAGGACCTCCGAGACCCGGTCGAGCTCGGCGATGTCGTAGCGGGCCGGGGACCGGCGGAAGTCGCCCGCCCCGAGGCGGGCGGCACGGGCCGCGAGGTCACGCAGCGGGTCGGACAGCCGGCGGGCGGTGTACACCGCGACCCCGGTGCCGACGGTGACGGAGAACCCGACCAGCAGCACGACGACCGCCACCACCTGGGTCTGCTGGGAGCGCATCACCGAGGTCGGCTGGGACAGCTCCATGATCCCGCCGGGCCCGAACGGCAGCGACTCGGTCACCGGCTCGTCGACCCGGTCCACGCCGTAGACGATCGGGGCGGAGTCCGGCGGCACGACGACCAGCCGCGAGTTCGGCGGGATCGCCGCCTCCACCAGTTGTTGCGACTGCGGCCCGGTGCCGTACTCCTCGACGGTCTCGGTGACCTGCTCCAGGCGCTGGGTCAGCTCGGCACGGGTGAAGTCCTCGACGAGCTGCCAGGTCGCGAGCGCGAGCGGACCGCCCAGGAACAGCGCGGTCAGCGCCACCGTCAGCAGGGTGGAGATCAGGATCCGGCGGCGCACGGCGACCTCAGTCCGAGTTGTACCGGAAGCCGACGCCCCGGACGGTGGCGATCCGCTTCTCGCCGCCGATCTTGCGGCGCAGCCACGACATGTGCATGTCCAGCGTCTTCGACGACTTCATGTCCGCGTCGCCCCAGACCGCGTGCAGGATCTCCTCACGCGTCACGACCTGACCGGCGTGGATCATCAGCACCCGCAGCAGCTCGAACTCCTTGTTCGCCAGCGAGACCTCCTCGCCGTCGAGCAGGACGCGGCGGCCGGACAGCTCCATCCGCAGCCCGTCCACCTCGACGACGTCCTGGGTGCGGCGGCGCAGCAGCGCCCGCACCCGGGCCAGCAGCTCGGCCAGCCGGAACGGCTTGGACACGTAGTCGTCGGCGCCGGCGTCGAGCCCCACGACGAAGTCGACCTCGTCGGTGCGGGCGGTGAGCATGAGGACCGGCAGGTCCGGCAGGGTCGCGCGGACCCGCCGGCAGACCTCCAGGCCGTCCATCCCGGGCAGCCCGAGGTCGAGCACGAGCAGGTCGACCTGGGCACGCGTGACGCGGTCGACGGCGCCCACGCCGTCGGCGACGACGTCGACGTCGTACCCCTCGCGCTGCAGGGCCCGCGACAGCGGCTCGGCGATCGCCGCGTCGTCCTCGGCCAGAACCACTGTGGTCATTTCACCGAGCATAGGGCTCCGGGCCCCGGGCACGGTGGCGGTGCGAGCTGGCATGCTCGCCCAACGTGAACCCCGAGCGATGTGTGCCCGCCGAGCCCGGTGACCTGGATCTCGCCCTGCGCCTGGCGGACCTCGCCGACGCGATCACACTGCCCCGGTTCCGGGCCGCCGACCTGCGGGTGGAGCGCAAGCCGGACCGCACCCCGGTGACCGACGCCGACACCGCCGCCGAGGACGCGATCCGGGCCGCGCTGGGTCACGAGCGCCCGGGCGACGCGATCCTGGGCGAGGAGCGCGGCGGGTCCACCGACACCGCGCACGGCCGCGGCTGGGTGATCGACCCGATCGACGGGACGAAGAACTTCTCCCGCGGGGTGCCCGCGTGGGCGACCCTGATCGCGCTCGTCGTCGACGGCGTGCCGACGGTGGGTGTGGTGAGCGCGCCGGCGCTGCACCGCCGCTGGTGGGGCTCGGCGGGGGCCGGGGCCTGGGCACGCGACCTGCCGTCGGGGACGCCGAAGCGGATCGCGGTGTCGGGGGTGGCCGACGTCGCCGACGCCTACGTGTCGACCACCAACACCGAGACCTTCCGCACCGACCCGTCCCCGGCGTCGCGGGAGGGCTGGATCGCGCTGACCGAGGCCTGCTGGGAGTCCCGCGCGTTCGGGGACTTCTGGCAGCACGTGCTCGTCGCCGAGGGGGTCGTCGACGTCGCGGTGGAGCCCGCGGCGAACCCGTGGGACCTGGCGGCGCCGGCGGCCGTCGTCGCCGAGGCGGGCGGGCGGCTGACCGACCTGGCCGGGAACCCGACCTGGTCCGGCGGACACGGCCTGACCAGCAACGGGCTGCTGCACGACGCGGTGCTGGGAGTGCTGCGCGGCTGAGCCCGAGCGGGTGCCCGCGGTCAGGCCGACAGCGCCGTGACCACCCGCGACGGCGACGGCCGGCCCAGGTGCCCGGCCATCCACACGCTGGTGTCGACCAGCTTCGCCAGGTCGGCACCGTGGTCGATGCCGAGCCCGTCGAGCATCCACACCAGGTCCTCGGTGGCGAGGTTGCCGGTCGCGGACCCGGCGTAGGGGCAGCCGCCCAGGCCGCCCGCGCTGGCGTCGACGGTGGTCACGCCGTGCCGCAGCGCGGCGAGGGTGTTGGCCAGCGCCTGGCCGTAGGTGTCGTGGAAGTGCACCGCGAGCCGTTCGACGCCGACCCCGCGGGCGGCACAGGCGTCGAGCACCGCGCCGACGTGCGCCGGGGTGGCGACGCCGATCGTGTCGCCGAGGGAGAGCTGGTCGCACCCCATCTCCATCAGCCGGGCCCCGACGGCGGCGGCCTGGTCCGGGTCGACACCGCCCTCCCACGGGTCGCCGAACACCATCGACACGTAGGCCCGCACCCGCAGGCCCTCGCGCACCGCGCGGGTGACGGTGGGCTCGAACATCGCGAACTGCTCGTCGAGCGTGCGGTTGAGGTTGCGCTTCGCGAACGTCTCGGTGGCCGAGGCGAACACCGCGACGTGGTCGCAGCCCGCCTCGATCGCGCGGTCCAGGCCGTGCTCGTTCGGGGTGAGCACCGGGTAGTCGAGGCCGGCGCGTCGGTCGAGCACGGCCAGCAGGTCGGCGGCGTCGGCGAGCTGGGGCACCCACCTCGGGTGCACGAAGCTGGTCGCCTCCAGCGTGCGCAGGCCCGCGTCGGCGAGCCGGTCGAGGAACTCGGCCTTCACCGCGACCGGGAGGACGGTCTTCTCGTTCTGCAGCCCGTCGCGGGGGCCGACCTCGTAGATCTCGACGCGTTCCGGGAGCACGGGGTCGCGCACCGTCGTGGGTAGACCGTTGCTCACAGGGACGCCCTCTCTCGCTGCGGTGCGGGAGCCTCCATCCTGCCCCGCACGACCGCGTCGGCGTGAGCGCGGCGGGCCGTGTGCTCGCTCGCCTTCTCGTGGCCGCGGCGCCGCTCGGCGAGCAGGCCGATCTCGCGGTGCAGCCGCGCCTGGACCCGTTCCACGCCCGCGACGTCGGTGAACCGCAGCCGCTCCCCGGCGACGTCGAGCAGCAGGGTGCCGTGGCCGAAGAGCCGTCCCGCGGCGCCGGTCCGGACGCGGACCGAGTCGATGCGGTCGATGGGCACGTCGAGACCGTCGCGGACGAGCAGACCCTCCCGGACGAGGAACCGCCGGTCGGTGACGACCAGCAGGGTGGCGCGCCAGCGCGCGATCGGCAGCAGCGTCCAGCGCACCGCGACGAGCGCGGCGAGCACCCCGAGCACGAGCCAGGCCCACGGTGCCCACGGCTGCAGCCGGACGACGGCGGCGCCGAACCCGGCGGCGGCGCTCACCCCGACCAGCACCACGGCCGGGCGCAGACCCAGCCGCCAGTGCGGGTGCCCGAGCAGCACGACGCGCTCGCCCTCGTCGAGAACCCGGTCCAGTGCCCGGTCCAGAGCGCTGTCGGGGGACGCCATGTCCCCACGGTAGGGCGAAGGGCGCCCGCCGCCACCGCGACGCGCGGGGGCTGCGTCGCAGGTCAGCGCAGTGGGTGACTCAGGGCTGGTCGGCCGCGCGCAGATGGACGATGTCCCCGGCCGCCACCGCGACGCGGGCTCCGCCGTCCGGGTGGACCAGCAGCCGGCCCTGCGGGTCGACGTCCTCGGCCGTCCCGATGAGGTGGTCCCCGGCCGGGCGCTCCACCCGGACCCGCGAGCCGAGGCTGGCGCAGGCCGACCGGTAGTCGCGGCGCAGGCCGCAGGCGTCGGCGTCGCCGTGGGCGTCCCGCCACTGTGCCTCGCGCCGGTACAGGTGCCCCAGCAACACGGTCGCGGTCTCGGCGCGGGTCGCGGTGAACCCGTGCGCGGCCAGCGAGGTCGCGCCCCACGGCAGGTCGGTGGCCGGGGTGGAGACGTTGAGCCCGATGCCCAGCACGATCCCCGGGCCGCCGCCGGAGACCGCGGTCATCTCGGCGAGGATCCCCGCGGCCTTGCCCCGCGTCGTCCCGACGAGCAGGTCGTTGGGCCACTTCAGGGCCACCGGCACGTCCGGGGCGAGCTCGGTGATCGCGTCGGCGAGCGCGACGCCCGCGAGCATCGGCAGCCAGCCCAGCCGGTCGGCGGGCACGCCTTCCGGGCGCCACAGCACCGACAGCGTCAGCGCCGCCCCGGGCCGCGAGAGCCAGGTACGGTCCAGGCGGCCGCGGCCGCGCACCTGGTCCTCGGCGATCAGCACCGAGCGGTCCGGGGCACCGCGCACGGCCTCGGCCAGCAGGTCGGCGTTGGTGGATCCGGTCGAGGCGACGACGTCGAGCGCCGTCCAGCCCCCGGCGGGACGGAGCACGGCAGTCCGCAGGGCGTACGGGTCCAGCGGATCCCCGTCACCGTGATTCGTCCCGGTCGTCATCACCGCGCACCGTAACGGCACCGCGACCCGCCGGGGCCCGCGGAGGGTGCACGGATCGGTAACGGTGTCCGGGGACGGCCACCCGGTCGGCTGCGTCGGACGTCACGCCCGGACCGACGCTACTTGCGGGTTAGGCTCCGATCTCATGAGCGCCGCAACGGAGCCGATGGCGACCCCGGGAGACGGAAGCGCCGAGCCGGACGTCCACACCACGGCCGGCAAACTCGCCGACCTCTACCAGCGTTTCGATGACGCGGTCCACGCCGGTTCGGCGTCCGCGGTCGAGAAGCAGCACGCGAAGGGGCGCCAGACCGCCCGTGAGCGGATCGACCAGCTGCTCGACCCCGGCTCGTTCGTCGAGCTGGACGCCCTGACCCGGCACCGGTCCACGAACTTCGGGATGGAGGCCAAGCGCCCGTTCGGCGACGGCGTCGTGACCGGCACCGGCACCATCGACGGCCGCCCGGTCGCGGTGTTCTCCCAGGACGCGACCGTCTTCGGCGGGGCGCTGGGCGAGGTCTACGGCGAGAAGATCGTCAAGGTCATGGACGTGGCCGCGAAGATCGGCTGCCCGGTCGTCGGCATCAACGACGGCGGCGGTGCCCGCATCCAGGAGGGCGTGGTCGCCCTCGGCCTCTACGGCGAGATCTTCACCCGCAACGTGTCGAGTTCCGGCGTGATCCCGCAGATCTCGCTGATCATGGGCCCGTGCGCGGGCGGCGCGGTGTACTCCCCCGCGATCACCGACTTCACGGTCATGGTCGACGAGACCAGCCACATGTTCATCACCGGCCCGGACGTCATCAAGACCGTCACCGGCGAGGACGTCGACATGGAGGAGCTCGGCGGCGGCCGGGCCCACAACACCAAGTCCGGTGTGGCCCACTACCTGGCCGGCGACGAGGCCGACGCGCTCGACTACGTCAAGCAGCTGCTGAGCTTCCTGCCGTCGAACAACCTGTCCGAGCCGCCGTCGTTCCCGGCGAGCGAGCCCGTCGAGGGGTCGATCGAGGACGGGATCATCGACTCCGACCGCGAGCTCGACACCCTCATCCCGGACTCGGCGAACACCCCGTACGACATCCGTGAGGTCATCAACCGGGTCGTCGACGACGAGGACTTCCTCGAGGTCCAGGAGCTCTGGGCGCCGAACATCGTGATCGGGTACGCCCGCGTCGAGGGCCGCAGCGTCGGCATCGTCGCGAACCAGCCGACCCAGTTCGCCGGCTGCCTCGACATCGACGCCTCGGAGAAGGCCGCGCGGTTCGTGCGGACCTGCGACGCGTTCAACATCCCGGTCCTGACCTTCGTCGACGTGCCGGGCTTCCTGCCGGGCACGGAGCAGGAGTGGAACGGCATCATCCGCCGCGGCGCGAAGCTGATCTACGCCTACGCCGAGGCGACCGTCCCCAAGGTCACCGTGATCACCCGCAAGGCCTACGGCGGCGCCTACGACGTCATGGGCTCCAAGCACCTCGGCGCCGACGTCAACATCGCCTGGCCGACCGCGCAGATCGCGGTCACCGGCGCGCAGGGCGCGGTGTCGATCCTCTACCGCAAGGAGCTCAAGGGCCTGGAGGGCGACGAGCTCGCCGCCAAGCGCGCGGAGCTGCAGCAGGACTACGAGGACACCCTCTGCAACCCCTACATCGCCGCCGACCGGGGCTACATCGACGCGATCGTGCCGCCGTCGCACACCCGCGGCTACGTCGGCCGGGCGCTGCGGATGCTGTCCACCAAGCGGGAGCAGGGCCCGACCCGCAAGCACGGGAACATCCCGCTCTGATGGGCGAGCCGCAGGAGACGCAGGAATCGGCCGAGGCCACCCCGGAGGAGCGCCGCGCGCTGTTCCGGGTCGTACGGGGCACCCCGGACGCCCGCGAGCTCGCCGCGCTGACCGCCGTGGTCGCCGCCGCGGCGAGCGCCGGTGGGCCGCCCGCCCCGCCGCGGACGCCGGACCTGTGGTCGCACCCCGCGGCCCGGCTCCGCGCCCCGCTGCACGCGGGCCCCGGCGCGTGGCGCGCCTCCGGCCTCCCACGCTGACCCGCGTACGCGCCACCGGCCGACGCCCGGTCCCCGGCACACCACGGTGCCCGGGGCCGGGCGCGGTCCTCCCGGAGGTGGAGGGCGCGCGTCCACCCGGGATCGACCCCGGCGCCGACGCGACGACCGGCCCCGCGGAGAGATCGTTCTCCCCATGGACGCCACCTCCCTCGTCATCACGGTCGCGATCGTCGGCCTGGTCCTCTACAGGCAGTTCCGCGGGCAGTTCGTCGGCGGATCACGGGACGTGAAGCTCCCGCTCATCCTGGTCGGTATCGGGGTGCTCACCCTCGCCCAGGCCCACCCCGAGGTCACCGCGGCCGGGGTGGGCCTGCTCGCCGCCGAGCTGGTGCTGACGGCCGGGCTCGGGGTGCTGCGCGGGTACGCCTTCCGCCTCGGCACCCGCGACGGCTGGGCGTACCGCAGCGGCTCGGCCACGCTGCTGGTCGCCTGGGTGCTGACCATCGGGGTGCGGGTCGGCGCCGGGGTGCTCGGCGGGGCCGTCGGCGCCGGGCTGTTGCTGTCGACGTCGTCGGCGCTGGTCTTCGGCGGGAGCCTGCTGGTCCAGAGCCTGGTCCTGCGCCACCGGGTGGACGCGGCCGGGCTGCCGGTCCGGCCGGCCGAGCCGCGCCGTGCCGTGCCCGCACGGTGGCCTGACCGTCCCGCCCGGCCCGGCTGCTGTGTCAGAGTGAAACGGTGAGCACGCCCACCGCCCACGCGGCCCGTCGCGTCGAGGCCGACCGGTCGCCGCTGTTCGGGGTCCCCCGACGGCTGTTGTCACTGGTGTGGCTGCCGATCGTGCTGTTCCTGCTGTAATGGTCACCGGGCCAGCAGGTCTCGCCGCCCTGGCTCTACGCCGGGCTCGTCCCGGCCGTCGCCGGGTGGGTGGCCTTCGGCCTCTACCGGAACATGCCGCCGGTCGCGACGGTGCTGACCAGCCTCGCGCTCGGCGGAGGCGGGATCGCCCTGCTGGCCGGGTCCGACGGCTGGACCACCTCGGCGGCCTTCCCGATGCTGGCGGTGTTCGTGGCCGCGCTGCGGCTGCCCTACCGGACCGCGCTGTTCGTCGACGTGCCGCTCATCGCGGCCACCACGATCGCCGTCGGTCCCTACGACTCCCTCTGGGAGGCGCTGCTGGTGGTCACCGCGCTGACCGCGATGGTGCTGTTCGGGCTCGGCCGCCGCGACTCGACCCGGCGCCTCGAGGAGCACGAGCAGGCGCTCGTCGCCGACGCGAGGGCCCGCGAGGAGCACGCCCGCGCCGAGGCCATCGCCGACCGCGCCCGGGTCGCCCGCGACGTCCACGACGTGCTGGCGCACTCGCTGTCCGCGCTGGCCGTCCAGCTCCAGGGTGCTCGGCTGATGGCGCTGCGCGACGGCGCGGCGCCGGACACGGTCGCCCAGATCGAACGGGCCCAGCGGCTCGCCTCCGACGGGATCACCGAGGCCCGCCGCGCCGTGCGGGCGCTACGGGAGGGACCGACGCCGGTCGACGTCGCCGAGGAGCTGCGCGAGCTCGGCCGGGCGCACCCGGACGCGACCGTCGAGGTCGCCGAGGGGCTGCGGCTCGGCGCGCGGGAGGGCGAGACCGTGCTACGCACCGCGCAGGAGGCGCTGTCCAACGCCCGCAAGCACGCCCCCGGCGGCCCCGTGACGGTGCGCCTGCGCCGCGACGGCGACGGCGCCGAGCTGGAGGTCGTCGACGTCGCCGGGGCGCCGCCGGCGCCCGGTGACGGCGAGGGCTCCGGGCTGACCGGGATGGCCGAGCGGGCGGCGCTCGTCGGCGCCGAGCTGCAGACCGGCCCCACCCCGGACGGCTGGCGGGTCCGGCTCCGGCTGCCCGCCCGTTCCCCGGACCGCGAGAGGATCACGACGTGAGCGACCTGCGGGTGGTACTGGCAGACGACCAGCGGATCGTGCGCGACGGCCTCGCCACCGTCCTGGGCCTGCTCGACGGCATCGAGGTCGTCGGCACAGCCTCGGGCGGCGACGAGGCCCTCGCCCGGGTCGCCGAGCTGGCCCCGGACGTGCTGCTCACCGACCTGCGGATGCCCGCGGGCGACGGCGTCTCCGCGACCCGCCGGGTTCGCGACGAGCACCCGGGCACCGCCGTCGTCGTGCTCACCACCTACGTCGACGACGACGCCGTGGTCGACGCGATCGCCGCGGGCGCCTCGGGCTGGCTGTCCAAGGACGCCGACGCCGAGGCCATCGGCCGGGCCCTGCGCTCGGCCGCCGGCGGCGTGTCCACCGTCGACGCCGGCGTGCTGTCCCGGCTGGTCGCCGCCCGCGCGACGACCGCCCCGCCGGCGCCGGTCGACCCGCCCGACGGGCTCACCCCGCGCGAGGTCGAGGTGCTCGGGCTGATCGCCGACGGGCTGTCCAACACCGAGATCGCGAGGCGGCTCGTGGTCGGCGAGGCGACGGTGAAGACCCACGTCAACCACCTGTTCGCCAAGACCGGGCTGCGCGACCGCGCCCAGGCCGTCGGCTACGCCTACCGCCACGGCCTGACCGGCCGCTGACCCGGACACCCCCGTGTCCACACCCCCTGCCGACGGGGTCCGGGGTCAGTCGGAGGTGCCCGTGGTGGGGGGTGCGGGGGTGTGGCCGTGGCCATGTCCGTGACCGTGGCCCTGTTTCGCGGCCACGCCGGCGCCGGGCATCGGAGCGGTGCCACCCAGCTGGATGTCGCCGGCCCGCAGCGGGACGTCGTGGTACTTGCCCTCGTGCGCCAGGATCGGCCGCTGGTCCCCGGCGATCTCCGGGTACTTCTCCTCCAGCCGTCGCCGCTGGTCCCAGGTCCGGCGCATCGAGTCGATGTACTCGGAGTTGCCGTTGTAGACCCCGCGCCAGGTCTGGGGCATCTCGTCCTTGGACAGGCCGGGGCTGGCCTGGCCGCCGAGCGCGAACCCGGCCGGGACCTTGCTCGTCGCGCCGTCGCCGCAGACCGGGCACGGCGGGGTCGTCGGGTCCGACATGGACGCGAGGTGCTCGAAGCGGGCTCCGCACCCGCACCGGAAGACGTAGATCGGCATCTGCTGCTCTCTCCTCGGCGTCCGCCGGCGGCCCGGGTCGGGCCGCCGGCGGACGGGGTCACCAGTTCTGCACGGACTTCGTGAGGATGTCGGCGATGTCGTCCTCGGTCGGGGTCCGCGGGCAGGTCGCGAGCAGCCGCTGCTGCTTCATCGTGCCGGGGACCAGGTCCGGGACGTCGGCCTCGGTGTACCCGACGCCGCCGATGCCGTTCGGGATGCCGATGTCGCGCATCAGCCGGGTCAGGACCCCGGGCAGCTGCTCCCGCGGGTCGTTCGCCTTGTCCGCCCGCGGGTCCATCAGCTCCGCGGCCCGCAGATGCCGTTCGGGCGCGGAGTCGAAGGAGAACCGGAACGCCTCCGGCGCCGTCAGCGACACCGACTCCCCGTGCGGCACCATCGCCTCGTCCTGCGGGTAGCCCTGCGGCCGGTAGTCCTTGACCATGCCCGCGATGGGGTAGGCGTTGGCGTGCGGGATGTGCACCCCGGAGTTGCCGAAGCCCATGCCCGCGAACGTCGCGGCCATCATCATGTCCGAACGGGCCTCGACGTCCTCGGCGCCGCGCTGCACCGCCGCCCGGAACGACTTCGCCAGCAACGACATCGCCTTCTCGCACCACAGGTCCGAGACCGGATTGGAGCCGCAGTAGGTGACCCGCTCCTCGGGCTTCTTCCGGTCGAAGGTCGTGTAGTACCGCGCCGTGTAGCTCTCCAGCGCGTGGCAGGTGATGTCCATCCCGGCCGCCGCGGTGACCTGCGGTGGCAGCGTCATCGTCAGCAGCGGGTCGATGACGGCCAGGGTCGGGCGCAGCCGCCAGTGGCTGATCCCGGTCTTGACCTTCATCGACAGGATGTCCAGCACGCACATCGCGGTGGACTCCGAGCCGGTGCCCGCCGTCGTCGGGACGGCGATCAGCGGCTTGAGCTGCCCGGGCGGGACCTTGGCGTTGCCGATCGGCTTGTTGATGTAGTCCATCAGCTCGCCGGGGTGGCTGGTCAGCAGGTTGATGGCCTTGGCGGTGTCGATCGCCGATCCGCCCCCGACGGCGACGAAGCCGTCCCACGGGCCCTGCGCACGGGCGTACTCGGTCGCCTTGTTCATCGAGTCGTCGGTCGGCTCGACGTGCACACCGTCGAAGATCTCGGACTCGATGCCGTAGCGGGCCAGGTTGTCGGCCAGCCGCTGCGGGGCGCCGAGCGCGTTCACGCCCGGGTCGGTCACGATCAGGACCCGCGACACGTCGTAGGCCGACAGCTCGAAGCCGACCTCGTCGATCGCGCCCGCGCCGAACTTCAGCGGCGGCGCGCCCCAGGTGAAGATCGTCTCCTCGGTGAACTCCGGAACCTCGAACGTCATCAGGTGTAGGACCCCTCGGGCGCCTTGCGCAGCTGGTGGATCTGCTCGGCGTCGTGGCCGAACACCATCTGCGCGTTCGTCCGTTCCTGGATGCCGCGCAGCTTCTCCACCGAGGAGAACCAGTCCTCCAGGTTGTTCACGATCGCCGCGGGGGCGGCGGGCGGGCCGTAGCTCTCGCCCATGTAGACCGCGTCCGAGGTGAAGATCATCGTGCCGGTCTCGGGGAGGTCGACGCGCATCGACATGCACCCCGGGGTGTGCCCGGGGGTCTGGATCATGCTGACACCGGGGAGCAGCTCGACGTCGCCGGAGACGATCTCCCAGTCGATGCCCTCGTAGTCGGCCTTGAGGTGGGCGCCGTTGAACGGGCCCTCGAAGCCGAGCGCGAACTCCTTCTCCTTGTCCGAGCAGATCATCTTCGCGTTGGTGTTCTTGAACATCTGGGCGTTGCCCGCGTGGTCGAAGTGCAGGTGCGAGAGCACCACGTAGTCGATCTCGTCGAGACCGACGCCCATCTTGTGCAGCTGCTTGTCCAGGTACTCGTCGTCGGCGACCTGGTCGTAGGGGAAGAACTCCTGCAGACCGGTCGGCGCCCAGCGGGTCTCCCAGTCCGACGGACAGCTGGTGTCCCACAGCAGCTTGCCCTCGTCGGTCTCGACGAGGACACAGTGCGTCGGCACCTCCACCCAGTCGATCGGGGAGTCCTTCTCGGACCGTGGCTTGATGCTGACACCGGGCTTGAGGAGCAGGAACGGGAGATTGGCGTGCATCGCCCCGCAGGGGATGACACTGAGCTTGTTCGCCGTGGCCATGAGGAGTCCCTTCGTCGATGGAGGGTTCTGGCAGTTCGTCGCCGGGCCAGTCTCGGGAAGCCGGGGTCGGGCGTCCATGGTCGTATGCGCCTGTCTTGATCGCAGGACATGGCGCGGACAGACATAGGGTCGGGCGCATGAAGCCGGCTCCGCCGTTCCCCGAGCCCAGCCATGACGCGATCCTGCAGGCCGTCGGGCAGACGGCCGTGGACCTCGCGAACGTCGGCGACCGGGACGTCATGCTCGGCGCCGTCCTGCGCCGCACCCGGGCGCTGCTCGGCGCGGACATGGCCTACTTCAGCCTCAACGACCTGCACTCCGGTACGACCTGCATCGAGCTGACCGACGGCGTCCGCACCCCGGAGTACCGCGCGATCCGGATGCCGTTCGGCACCGGGGTGCTCGGTCGCGCGGCGGCCGGCGCGGGCACCGTCGCGACCGCGGACTACCTGGCCGACCGGGCGCTCAACCACCTGTCCGGGATCGACACGATCGTGCGCGGCGAGGGTGTGCGGGCCATCGCGGGCGCCCCCATGCGCCTGGGCGGCCGGGTGGTCGGGGCACTGCTGGTGGCCCACCGCGCGCCCCGCGTCCTCGGCCCGGCCGCGGAGGCGGCGCTGGAGCACATGGCCGTGCAGGCCGCCGTCGCACTCGAGCAGACCCGGCGCGGCGAGGAGATCCGCCGCCTGCGCACCACCCGCGACGACGGCTCGGCCCCCGGCGCCCGGCTGCGCCTGGAGCACCTCCTGCACCTCGACGAACGCCTGATGGGGGCGATGGCCGGCTCCACCGCCGAGGCGGCCGGGGTGTTCGCGGTGCTCGCCGAGTCGGTCGGGCACCCGCTCTCCCTGCACGACCCGTCCGGGGCGTTGCGCACGGGGCGGCGGCTGCTCACCCCCGAGGAGCTGGCCGGGTGGCGGCTGCGGGCGGCGGTCCGCACCTCCCAGCAGGCCGGCGGCGTCGCGATCGCGCACCTGCCCGGCGGTGGGACCTACGCGCTGCTCGCGATCACCACCGCGGGCGAGCACCTGGCGACGCTGGTCATGGAGGGCGCCGACGACGACGCCGTCGCCCGGCTGGCGCACGCCTCGGCGTTCATGACGGTCGCGCTGCTGGTCGAGCGGGCGCTGGCCCAGGCCGACGAGGCCGCCCAGACCACACTGGTCGAGGAGCTCGTCGACAGCCGGGTGCCGCCGCGGCCGACGCTGGGGAGCCGGCTCGCGCAGTACGGCATCTCCCCCGACGTCCCGGCGACGGTGCTGGTCGTCGACGTCGACCCGGCCGGTGCCGTGACCGCGGCGCGGGCGGTCCGGGGCCTGGACGGGGCGGGCCGCTGGCTGGTGTCGGTGCACGACGGGCACGTGTGCGTGATCGCCTCCGCCGGGACGACCGGTCCCGGCTGCACGGGGACCGGGGCGGCCGCACTCGTCGCCGACGGGCTCGCCGCGGCCGGGACTCCGGTGCTCGTCGGCGCCGCGCACAGCCCCTCGGGCGGGCCGTCGGACCTGCGCCGGGCGCACACCGAGGCCGCCGACGTCGCCGCCGCGGCCCGCGCCCTGGGCCGCACCACCGGGCACGCGGACTTCGCCTCGCTCGGCGCGGTCGGCGCGGTGATCCGGGACCGGACCGGCACCACCTCGCGGGAGATCGTCGGGCGTCACCTCGGCCCCGTCCTCGACTACGACCGGCGCCGGCGGACCCGGCTGGCCGACACCCTGTGGCACTGGTTCGCCGCAGGCGAGCTGCTCGCCCCGGCCGCCGACGCGCTGTCGGTGCACCCGAACACCGTCCGCCAGCGCCTCGAACGCTTCGACGACCTGCTGGGCCCGGACTGGCGCACCCCGGAGGGGCGGTTCCACCTGCACCTGGCGCTGCGCCTGCACCGGGTCGCCGGGCCGGACCGCAGCGCCGACCCGGCGACGGACCACGGCGCCGCGACGGCGGGCCGGTAGCGTCTGCCGGCGTGCGTCTGGTTCTGGCCTCCGCCTCCCCCGCCCGCCTGTCGGTCCTGCGCGCCGCCGGGGCCGACCCCGCCGTGGAGGTCTCCGACGTCGACGAGGACGCCCTGCTCGCCACGCACCCCGACGCCGACCCCGCGGCCGTGGTGACGCTATTGGCCGCGGCCAAGGCCGCCGCCGTCGCCGAGCGGCTGACCGGTGACTGCGTGGTCGTGGGCTGCGACTCGATGCTGCTCGTCGGCGGCGAGCTGGTCGGCAAGCCGCACGACCCGGAGACGGCGCGGCGGCGCTGGAAGGCCATGGCCGGGCGCACCGGGGAGCTGCTGACCGGGCACGCGGTGCTGCGCCTGGCCGACGGCGCGGTCGCCCAGGAGGCCGAGGGTCACGCCGGCACCGGGGTGCGCTTCGCCGAGCCGACCGACGCCGAGCTGGAGGCCTACCTCGCCACCGGCGAGCCGCTGGCGGTCGCGGGTGCGTTCACCCTCGACGGGCTGGGCGGCTGGTTCGTCGAGGGCATCGACGGCGACCCGTCCAACGTGATCGGGATCAGCCTGCCGCTGCTGCGCCGCCTGCTGGGCGCGGTCGGGGTGTCGGTCGTCGACCTCTGGGCGCCGCGCAGCTGACCCGTGTGTGGGTGTCGGGGCACCTGGTTACCCTGCGGCCATGACTGTCGGACACGACCCCGACCCGAAGCTCGCCGAGTACGCCCACCCCGAGCGCCTGGTCACGACCGCCTGGCTGGCGGAGCATCTGGACGACCCCGGGCTGGTGGTCGTGGAGTCGGACGAGGACGTCCTGCTCTACGACACCGGGCACATCCCCGGCGCGGTGAAGGTCGACTGGCACACCGAGCTCAACGACCCGGTCACCCGGGACTACGTCGACGGCACCCGCTTCGCCAAGATCATGTCCGAGCGCGGCATCGGCCGGGACACCACGATCGTCGTCTACGGCGACCGGAACAACTGGTGGGCCGCCTACGCGCTGTGGGTGTTCTCCCTGTTCGGCCACGCCGACGTGCGGCTGCTCGACGGCGGCCGGTCCACGTGGGTCGCCGAGGGCCGCGAGATGGTCACCGAGAAGCCCACCCCGGCGAAGGCCGACTACCCGGTCGTCGAGCGGGACGACTCCGGCATCCGCGCGTTCAAGGACGACGTGCTCGCCCACCTGGGGCTCGTGTCGACCGGAGGCGGGGCGCTGGTCGACGTGCGGTCCCCGCAGGAGTACACCGGCGAGAAGCTGCACATGCCGGACTACCCGCAGGAGGGCGCGGTCCGCGGCGGGCACATCCCGGGCGCCGCGAGCGTCCCGTGGGCCCGCGCCGCCGCCGAGGACGGCTCGTTCCGCAGCCGTGCCGAGCTGTCGGCCATCTACGAGCAGGAGCAGGGGCTGTCGGCCACCGACGACGTCGTCGCCTACTGCCGGATCGGCGAGCGTTCCAGCCACACCTGGTTCGTGCTGACCCACCTGCTGGGCTTCGACCGGGTCCGCAACTACGACGGCAGCTGGACCGAGTGGGGCAACGCCGTGCGCGTGCCGATCGTGCAGGGACAGGAGCGCGGGTCCGCGTGAGCGGCGATCCCGGCACACTCCCCCCGACCTGGCCGAGCTGGTCGAGGACTTCGCCGCGGTCGGCCCGAAGGACCGTCTCCAGCTGCTGCTGGAGCTGTCCCAGGAGCTGCCGGACCTGCCCGAACGCTACGCCGACACCGCGGACACCATGGAGCAGGTCCACGAGTGCCAGTCGCCGCTGTTCCTCGCGGTCGAGGTGGCGGGCACCCCGGGCGACCCGCCTGCCGAGCGGCCGGTCCACCTGTTCTTCTCCGCGCCGAAGGAGGCGCCGACCACCCGCGGGTTCGCCTCGATCATGATGACCGGGCTCGACGGGCAGCCCGCCGCGACGGTCCTGGCCGTCCCGGACGACTTCTACACCGACCTCGGCCTCGCCGAGGCCGTCAGCCCGCTGCGGCTGCGTGGCATCGCCGCGATGTTGGCGCGCATCAAGAACCAGGTGCGGGCCGCCACCGGCTGAGGCCCCACGAGCTCACTCCCGCGACAGCCGGGGTCACCGTCGGTGACCCCGGCTGTCCCCGTGCGCGGCCCTTCCTCAAGTCCACCTCAAATCGGTCACTCTCCAGGGGTGAGCGGGCGCACACTGCTTCGAACGACGAAGTGTCGCTCACCGCAGGGGGTGGTGGAGATGGGCACGAACCTCACCGGGGACACCTGGGGCATCCCGGGCCAGACCTTCCTGGTCCTCTACGTCGTCGCGCTGGTCCTGGTGTCCGGGATCGTGCTGCGCCGGCGGCGGGCGATCGCGCAGGGGGATCCGCGCGGCGCCGACACCCTCGACAGCAGACCCGAGGACGTCGCGTACCTCAACGGCGGGCCCGAGCTGGCCGTGTACGCGGCCCTGTCGGCCATGCACGTCGACGGCAGCCTGGTCACCTCCGGCCGCACCACGGGCCAGGTACGGGCGGGCCGGGTCCCCGGGCACGGCGCGTCGGCGCTGCAGCGCGCGATCCACCGCTCTGCGCAGCGCCTGACCCCGGGCCGGATGCTGGGCACCCACGAGCCGGTCCGCACCGAGCTGACCCGGGCCGCCCAGCGGCTGGAGACCGCGGGGCTGCTGCTGTCCCCTGCCGACCGGGCCCGCCACCGGGCGACCGCCTGGCCGGTCGGGGCGCTCGCCCTCGTCGGTGCGGTCCGGATCGCCGCCGGGCTGGGCGGCGGGCGCCCGGTCGGGTTCCTGCTGGTGCTCGTCGCCGCCACCGCGGTGTTCGCGGCGGTCCTCGCGACGCAGGTGCCCGCCCGGACCCGGGCCGGGGACGCCGCGCTCGCCGCCGTGCGGTCCCGCCACGACGCACTGTCGCCGTCGATGCGCCCGGACTGGACGGCCGTCGGGCCCGCCGCGGCCGCGCTGTCGGTCGGGGCGTTCGGAGTGGGCGCGATGCTGGCCGCCGAGCCTGCCTTCGCCGAGGAGCTCGCCGCGCAGAAGCTCGGCACGCTCGGCGGGGCGCCCGCCGCGACCGGGGGCGGCTCCTCCGACGGCGGGGGCGCCGTCGGCTGGTCCGGCAGCGACAGCGGCGGCGGGGGCGGCTGCGGCGGCTGAGCCCGCGACGGGGGAACCGGATCTGCCGTCCCCGCAGCTGCACCGTGGGGGGTGTGAAGCTGCGGGAACGGCTCGTACGGCGGAGGTGACCAGATGACGGGTGTCCCGGGCGGGACCGGGGTCGGCTGGCGCAGCGGGATCGCGGCGGTCCTCGACGATGTCGACGGCCTCGCCTTCCACGCGGTCGTCGCCGAGTCGCTGCACCCCGACGCGGTCCCGGCGTCGCTGCTGCGCAGGCCGGTCGTCGTGCACGGGGTGCGGCTGTCGCCCGGCTCCCCCGAGGGCGTCGCCCCGGGGCGGGTCGCCCACCTCGCGGCCTGCGTCGCCGCGACGGGTGCGGCACTGGTCAGCGAGCACATCGCGTTCACCCGGGCGGGCGGGGTCGAGGCCGGGCACCTGCTGCCGCTCCCCGCACCCGGGACGCGCTCGACGTGCTCGCCGCGAACGTGGCGGCGACCCGGCCGGAGCTGGACGTCCCACTGGCGCCGGAGCCGATCGCGGCGCTGTTCGACTGGCCCGACGACGAGTTCGACGAGGCGGAGTTCCTGCACCGGCCGCACGACAGGACCGGGTCTCCGCTGCTGCTCGACGTCGCGAACACCTACGTCAACGCCCGCAACCGGGGCCGCGACCCGCGGGCCGACGTCGACGCGCTGCTCGCCGGCCTGCCACCGGGGCGGTGGCCTACTGCCACGTCGCCGGGCACGCCGCCGACGCGACGGGGCTGCTGCACGACACCCACACCGACCCCGTCCCGGACGCGGTGCTGGCGCTGCTGACCCACACCGTGGCGCTGCTGCCGGTGCCGACGCCGGTGATGCTGGAGCGCGACGGCCGCTACCCGCCCGCCGCGGAGCTGCGCGCGGAGCTGGACGCCGTGGCGGCCACGGCCGGGCACGCGTCGCCGTGCCGGACGGGTGTGGACTCCCGCCACGGGGCCGGGCCGGTGACCGCGCCCGCCGCGGACCGGACGGGCACGACGTGAGCGGGGACCTCGCGCAACGGCAGACCGAGCTGGTGGCGGCGCTCGTCGCGGGCGGGGCGAACCCGGCCGGGTTCGACGAGGCGCGGCTGGCCGCGGCCCGGGCCGCCCTGCTGCGCAAGCGGGCCGGGCTCGTCGCCGCGGCGTGGCCGCTGCTCGCCGTCGACGCCGGGACGGGCTGGCAGGCCCGGTTCGCCGCCCGCTTCGACGGCGTCGCCCCCTACGGCGCCCAGCGGGAGGGCTGGGACCTGGCCCGCGAGCTGGCGGTCGCCGGGCGGCTCGGTGCGGGCGCCCGACGTGAGCTGGCCGCGCGCGAGGCGGCGCTGCACTACGACGGCCGGACCGCCCCACGGCCCCGTGGCCGGGTCGCACGGTGGTGGCACCGGTCACGCCTGGACCGATCACGACCGGGGTCGCGGGGCACGGACGGGTGAGAGCGTTGCCATCACCACGTTCCCCACCGGTAGTTTCCCGGCCCGCGGCTCCTACACTCCCCGGTAACCCTGCGCCGGAGCATCGGGCCGGCGCCGTGACCGGAGGAGTTCGACCGTGCCCGCACTGCGCAAAGTGCTCGTCGCCAACCGGGGAGAGATCGCCGTACGCGTGATCCGAGCAGCGAAGGACGCGGGACTGGAGAGCGTCGCCGTCTACGCCGACCCGGACCGGGACGCGATGTTCGTGCGTCTCGCCGACGAGGCCTTCGCGCTGGGCGGCTCCACCGCCGCCGAGTCCTACCTCGACATCGAGAAGGTCATCGGTGCCGCGAAGCAGTCCGGCGCCGACGCGATCCACCCCGGCTACGGCTTCCTGTCGGAGAACGCCGACTTCGCCCAGGCCGTGATCGACGCCGGCCTCACCTGGATCGGGCCGTCGCCGCAGTCGATCCGCGACCTCGGCGACAAGGTGACCGCACGGCACATCGCCCTGAAGGCCGGCGCCCCACTGGTGCCCGGCACCAAGAACCCGGTCGAGGACGCGGACGAGGTCATCGCCTTCGCCGACGAGCACGGCCTGCCGGTCGCGATCAAGGCCGCCTTCGGCGGTGGCGGGCGCGGCATGAAGGTCGCCCGCGAGCGCTCCGAGATCGCCGAGCTGTACGAGTCCGCGGTCCGCGAGGCCACCGCCGCGTTCGGCCGCGGCGAGTGCTTCGTCGAGCGCTACCTGGACAAGCCGCGCCACGTCGAGACCCAGGTGCTGGCCGACCAGCACGGCAACGTGGTCGTCGTCGGGACGCGTGACTGCTCGCTGCAGCGCCGCTTCCAGAAGCTGGTCGAGGAGGCGCCCGCGCCGTTCCTCACCGACGAGCAGCGCACGACCCTGTACGAGGCCTCGAAGGCGATCTGCAAGGAGGCCGGCTACTACGGCGCCGGCACCGTCGAGTTCCTCGTCGGCCAGGACGGCATGATCACCTTCCTGGAGGTGAACACCCGGCTGCAGGTCGAGCACCCGGTCTCGGAGGAGACCACCGGGATCGACCTGGTCCGCCAGATGTTCCGGATCGCCGAGGGCCAGGAGCTGGACTTCGACGGCGACCCGGAGCCGCGCGGGCACGCCATCGAGTTCCGCATCAACGGCGAGGACGCCGGGCGGAACTTCCTGCCGGCGCCGGGCACCGTCGAGCGGATCTGGTACCCGGCCGGTCCGGGCGTGCGGATGGACGCGGGTGTCGACGACGGCTCGGTCATCGGCGGCCAGTTCGACTCGCTGCTGGCGAAGCTGATCGTGTGGGGCAGCGACCGGCAGCAGGCGCTGCAGCGGGCCCGGCGCGCGCTCGCCGAGTTCACGGTCGAGGGCATGGCGACCGTGCTCGAGTTCCACCGTCTCGTCGTCGAGGACCCGGCCTACGCCGCCGAGACCCTCGAGGACTTCACCGTGCACACCCGCTGGATCGAGACCGAGTGGAACAACACCGTTCCGCCGTTCGAGGGCGGTGCGGGCGCCGAAGACACCTCCGGCGAGCGGCAGACCGTCGTCGTCGAGGTCGGCGGGCGACGCCTGGAGGTCTCGCTGCCCGGCGACCTCGCCCTCGGCGGAGGCGGCAACGGCGGCGGCCCGGCCAAGGCGGCCCCGCGCAAGCGCGGCGGCAAGGGCGGCGGCGGGGCGAAGGCCTCGGGCGACGCCGTCACCGCGCCGATGCAGGGCACGATCATCAAGGTCGCGGTCTCCGAGGGCGACACCGTCGAGGTGGGGGACCTGATCGTCGTCCTCGAGGCGATGAAGATGGAGAACCCGGTCACCGCGACGAAGTCCGGCACCGTGACCGGCCTGGACGCGGAGCAGGGCTCCTCGGTCACCCAGGGCACCGTGATCTGCGAGATCAAGGACTGACGCGGTGCCCGTCCCGGTGCTCGACCCGGTGCTCGACCCGGTCGAGATCAACGCCGGGGCGTGGTACCTGCGCGGGCTGCGGCACGACGGCCGGGTGGACGACCGCCCGGCCGTCGCCGCGTCCTGCCGGGACCCGGAGATCCGGCGCTGGCGCAACCGGCCCGACCCCGCGGCCCCGGACTTCGACGCACAGGTGACCGCGCACGTCGCCGACCGGATCGACGGCTGGGCCCGCGGCACCCGCTGCGCCTGGGCCGTGGCCGAGCCGACGACCGGGGAGATGCTCGGGGAGATCACCCTGGAGCACCTCGACCTGGCCCACGGCACCGCGGAGCTGCGCTGCTGGACGCTTGCCGCCGCCCCGGCCGCGGCCTGGCCCGCACCGCGGCCGGGGCGGTCGTGCGCTTCGCCTTCGGCGGGCTCGGGCTGCACCGCGTCACCTGGTGCCACGCCGAGCCGAACCGGGCCTCCGCCGCCGTCGCCGCGGCGCTGGGGTTCGTGCCGGAGGGCCGGCTGCGGGAGGCGTGGACCGTCGACGGCGAGCGGGTCGACGTCGTCGTGCTGGGGCGGCTGGCGGACGAGGGCTGACCCGGTCCGGCACGCTCATCCTCCGCGGTCCGTGGCAACGGGCCGTGCCGAGCGGGTCACGGCCCGTTGACCGGCACGCCCGGCCGTTCTAGCGTCCTCGGTGTGTCGTGCACGCCGTCCGGCGCCCGCGGCATGCACCGAGCAGTACCCACGACAACTCCACAGCCGACCCGTGTGCCCGATCCACGGGGCCCGGAACTACCGCCACGCGGAGTACCGCGCCGCGGATCCGCTCACCACGCAGGCCCTGCCGCGCCGTGAGCCGTCCCAGTTCGACCGAGACGTCACAGGATCCGTCATGCCCCCAGAGTTCGACCCCGCGTCGCCGACGTTCCACGTCACGACGCACGTCCACACCGACGGCCCGATCCCGGGCCCGCACTCCCTGCTCACCCTGACCTCCTCCGCGTACGGCGCGGGCGGGGTCCTGATCGGCACCTTCACCGCCAACCTCCGGGAGCTCCCGGGGGCCACCCTGCACCCGACCGCGCTGGCTACCTGGCGCACCCGGGCGGAGGACTGGCTCCTCACCCGGCGGGCCTCGCGCCCACCGGGCCAGGTCTCGAACGAGTACGCCGCCTGGGTCACCGACCTGGGCGGACGCGCGTTGTTCGTCACCGCCCCGGAGGACCCGGACCACCTGTTCGTCTACTGGTACCTGCAGCGTTTCGCAGGCCGGTGGCCGTTCGCGGGGACCGTTCCCGCCCACGACGGGACACCACGGCCCTGGGCCCCACCGCCGTGCCCGCTCCGCGGGTGCGCTCCGGTCGAGGTCCCGGCCCCGGCCGAGGTGACGGCGGCCTGACCGCGACGCACACCCCCGTCCGCACCGGTACCCACCGGTCGCGGACGGGGGTGTCGTCGTGTGCGGGCTTCGCGATCGCGACCGGTCCCCGCCGAACCCCCGCGGCGACGACCGGTGCCGGCCTAGCGTGTGCCCGTCCGTGATCCGCCCGTCCGCACCGGAGGCCGACGTGCCCGACATCTCCCCGGACCTGCGCGTCGACCCGGCGGCCCCGGCCGGGGCGGCGGAGGCGCTCGACCGGGCCGCGTCCCGGCTGGCCGCCGCGCTGCGCACCCTCGAAGCCGACGCCCGCCGGGTCGAGCCCTGGCTCGGTGACCCGGCCAGCGCCGAAGCCGCCGCCCGCTACGCCGTCCACGCCGCGGACGGCCCGGACGCGGCGATCGGCCGGCTGCGCACGGTGCACGCGGACCTGCTGCGGGCACGCGACGCGGCCGCCGCCACCGGTCGCGCCTACACCCGCACCGAGGAGTCGACGACGGACGCGCTGAACGGCGGCGCCCGGTGACCGCGCCGCGCTGGGCGGGGCTCGGCCACGCCGAGATCGCCGCGATGGTGGCGGCCGGTCCGGGGCCCGCGGCGTCGGCCGGGGCGGAACGGGCGTGGCGCGACGCCGCGGCCGCACTCACCGACGTCCACCGCGAGCTGTCCGGCCAGGTCCGCGGCCTGTCGGGGGGATGGTCCGGCACGGCCGCGGACGGCGTCACCGTGGCGCTCGGGACACTCGACGGCTGGGTCGTCTCCGCCACCGCCGACGCCGAGCGCACCGCCGACGCACTCGCCACCCAGGCCGGGCTCGCCGCGGACCTGCGGGCCCGGATGCCGGCCGCCGCGGCCCCGGCACCGCCGGAGACCGCACCCGTGGGCCCGGCCCTGCTCGACGACTGGGCGGCCGCCGACCTCGCCGCGGGCAACTCGGCCGGTCGGGCCGCGGAGCTCATGATCCGCTACGACGACGACACCCACGCCACCGGCGCACCGTGGACCGGCTGGGGCGCGGCCCCGGTCGTGACCCACGACGGCACCGCAGCCGCCTCCCCCGCCGTCCCGGCCCCGCCCCCGGCGGGCCCCCACACGGCACCGGCGGCGCCGGCGACGACACGGGTCCGGTCCCGGTGGACGGCGCGGGGTCGGGGACGTCGGTGTTCGCGGGGATCGGCTTCGGCGGGCTCACGGCGGCGGTGCTGACCGGGAACGGACGGGCCGGGGTGCCCGGTGCGCGACCGATCGACGTCGGCGGGCCCTCCGCCGGGCGGGACCCCGCGGACGCCACCGCGACCGACGACCCCCGCACCGGCGACGCCCCCGCCACGGACACCGCACCCGGGACCGGTGACCCCGGGACCGCTCCGGCGTCCCCGGCGGGCGACGCCGGCACCCCGGGCGACCGCGGTGGCCCCGACGACGGCGGCACGGCCGTGACCGCCGCGGTGCTCGCGGGCGGGGCGCTCGGTGGCGCCGGGATCCTGATCGGCGCCACGATCCGTCGGGAACGGCAGGCCCGGGACGGGCGGAGCCCCTCCGGCGACGGCGACACCACCGGCCGCGAGACGCCACCCGGCAGCGCCGCCGACCACGGGGCACCGTCCGGCAGCGCCACACCTCCCGATGACGGCACCCCACCATCCGGTGGCGGCACTCCGTCCAGTGGCGGCACTCCGCCGGGTGGCGATACTCCGTCCGCGGGCGACACACCGCCCCCCCCGACGACACCCCGGACCGACCGGGCGACACGACGACCAGCGGAGCCGAGCACCGCCCGCCGTCCGGCGACGCGACGACCAGCGGCACCCGCGCCCCCAGCGGCGTGCCGGCCACGGGGGCCGCGGACGGGGTACCGCCGTCGACGCACGACGGCCCCGTCCCGTACGGCGCCACCGGCGATCCCGCCCCGCACGGCGCGACGCCCACCGGGCCCGACGACCCCACGGCCGGCGGTGGCGCGCCGGACCGACCCACGAGCGGCGGCCCGACCCCCGGGAGCGCGGCGGGCGCCCATCCCACCGGCCCCGACACCACCCACCCCCACGTCACCGAGCCCCGCATCGCCGACCACGCCGTCGCCCCGCACTGCCCCGCTCCCGCGGGGCCCCCGGGCCCGGCCCACCACGCCGTCACCACCGGTGACCTCGCCGTCCCCCACCCCGACGCCCCGGCGCCCCACGGTGCCGCCACCCACGGCCGCTCCACCCCGCCGCCGGTGCCGCCGCACGGCGACCCGGCCGTCACCCCGGCCGGCGTGCCGGTGGGCGCGGTTCCGGCCGCCCCGCCGCCGGTCGCGGCGGCCGTCGGCGCGCCCGCCGACCCCCGGGTCACGGCCTGGCGCCTCGTCGCCGACCAGTACGCCGTCCCCGACGACCCCCTGGAGCAGCCCGATGCCCGACCCGACCCCGGCGTCCTGCGTCCCGAGGCCCGGTGGCGGGGCCGTGGCTGAGCCCGCGCCCTGGATCCCGTCGGTGCCGTTCGTGCTCACCGGCACCGAGTTCGACGTCGTCTGGGAGCACCTGGGACTCGGCGCCACCCCGGTGGCGCTGCGGCTCCCCTCCCCCGGGCGCACCCGCGAGGAGCGGCGCCGGGTCGTGGCGGCCGGCGTCGCCGGGCTGCGCGCCCGCGGCCTCGCCGGTCCGGCCGGACCCGACCCCGCGCTGGTACGGCTGCTGACCCTGCTCGCCCGCCCCGACCGTCACCTGGAGGTGCGCGGCCGGTTCGACGACGGCCCGCTGCGCGCGGTCGCCGCCGAACGCGACGGCGACGGCGTCCTCGCCGTCCACACCGGAACGGCCGTCACCGTGACCGCGGCGGGATCACCGGCGTTCGCCGCGGTGTCGGCCCTGCCCCGGCGCGCGCCGGGACCCGGGCCCGCCGTGACCCTGCCCACCGCCGAGCTGGCCCGCGTCCTCGACGGGGACGCACGCACCGACCCCGGCACGGCCGGGGACGACGAGCAGCGGGCCCGGCTCGTCTCCCTGCTCGCCGGGCCCGCGCACCGTGCGCAGATCTGTGCCGTCCGACACGACCACTGGGGCAGCCCGGCGCGGCTGCCGGGGCACGTCGCCGTCGTCGACACGCAGCGGGGCCGCTACCGCCTGACCCGCGGGACCGGCGCGCACGGTGGACCCGAGTGGTCCACCCTCGCCCCCGCGGGCGACGGCGAGCTGCGCGACCGGTTCGCCGAGCTGTTCAGTCCAGGTCGGAGTGCTGCATGAGCTGACGGCCCGCCTCGGTGATCGACCCGGACAGCGACGGGTACACCGAGAAGGTGTGGGCCAGGTCGTCCACACCGAGCCCGTTCTGGACCGCCATCGCGATCGGCAGGATCAGCTCGCTCGCGACCGGCGCGACCACGACACCGCCGATGACCACACCGGACGCCGGGCGGCAGAACAGCTTCACGAAGCCGCGGCGCAGCCCGCGCATCTTGGCGCGCGGGTTGGTCGACAACGGCAGCATCACGGTGCGGGCCGGGACCTCGCCGGAGTCGATCGCGTTCTGGCTGATCCCGACGGTCGCGATCTCGGGGCGGGTGAACACGTTCGCCGCGACGGTCCGCAGCCGGATCGGGGACACGCCCTCGCCGAGCGCGTGCCACATCGCGATCCGGCCCTGCATGGCCGCGACCGAGGCGAGCATGAGCACGCCGGTGCAGTCGCCCGCCGCGTACACACCCGGCTCGGAGGTGCGCGAGACCTTGTCGACCGGGACGAACCCGCCGCGGTCGGTCTCGACGCCGATCTTCTCCAGGCCGAGCTCGGCGGTGTTGGGGATCGACCCGACGGTCATCAGGGCGTGCGAGCCCTCCACGACGCGACCGTCGGACAGGGTGACCCGGACGCCGTCGCCGGTGTTCTCGACGGAGTCGGCGCGCGCGTGGGCGAGGATCTCCACCCCCCGGTCGGTGAACACCTCCTCCAGCACGGCGGCGGCGTCGGCGTCCTCGTGCGGGAGGACCCGGTCGCGGCTGGAGACCAGGCTGACCCGGCAGCCGAGCTCGACGTAGGCGGAGCAGAACTCGGCGCCGGTCACGCCCGAGCCGACGACGACCAGGTGCTCGGGCAGCTCGTCGAGGTCGTAGAGCTGACGCCAGTCGAGGATCCGGTCGCCGTCCGGACGAGCCGAGTCCAGCACCCGCGGGGTGGCCCCGGTCGCGATGAGGACGACGTCGGCGACGAGGTCCTCGACGGTCCCGTCGGCGTGCGTGGCGGTCACCTCGTGCGCGGCGCGGGCCTCGGCGGGCCCGGCGAACCGCGCGGTGCCGGCGATGATCCGGACGCCCTCGTTCTCCAGCCGGGCCCGCACGTCGGCGGACTGGGCGAGGGCGAGGGACTTGACCCGCTCGTTGACCGCGGGCAGGTCGACCGCGGAGTTGCCGCGGTCCACCAGGACGCCGAGGTCCTCGGCACGGTGCAGGTCGACCCGGACGGCCGCGGAGGAGATGAAGGTCTTCGAGGGGACGCAGTCGTAGACGACGCAGGCGCCGCCCATCCCGTCCCGCTCGACGACGGTCACCTCGCTGCCGTGCTGTGCCGCGACGAGTGCGGCCTCGTAACCGGCCGGTCCGCCGCCCATGATGACGATGCGGGTCACGGGAGATCCCCCTGGAGAAGTCGGTGGTGGTGGACCGGCAGGCGGTCCCGCCCGCCAGCGTCGACGGGGCTCACAGTACGCGTGTCCCATCGTTACGACCGGGCGGGTCGAGGCCCCGTCGGGCTCCCCACTACCCTGCATGCGTGCCGCTGTATGCCGCGTACGGGTCGAACATGGACCCCGAGCAGATGAAGGAGCGCGCCCCGCACTCGCCGATGGCCGGGACCGGGTGGCTCCAGGGCTGGCGGCTGACGTTCGGCGGCGAGGACTACACCTGGGAGGGCGCACTCGCCACCGTGGTGGAGGAGCCGGGCTCGCAGGTGTTCGTCGTGCTCTACGACGTCCCCGAGCACGACGAACGCCAGCTCGACCGCTGGGAGGGCGGTGAGCTGGGCATGCACAAGAAGCTCCGGCTGCGCGTCGCCACCCTCGACGGCAGCGTCCTCGCGTTCATCTACGTGCTCAACGCCTACGAGGGCGGGGAGCCCTCGGCCCGCTACCTGGGCGTGATCGCCGACGCCGCGGAGATCGCGGGCGCCCCGGACGACTACGTGAACGAGCTGCGCAGCAGGCCCAGCCGCAAGTCCTCGCCCGGCAACCACTCCTGACCGGGGCCCACCGTCCGACGAGAACGGCCCGGGCCTCCGCACGTGCGGAGGCCCGGGCCGTCGTCGTTCACAGCGGGAGGCGGTGGGCCGGTGAGTGCGTCAGCGGCTCAGGAGGCCGCCTGTGCCAGCGCGGACAGCGCGGCCTGGACCAGCACCCGCGAGCCGAACGGCAGGGCCCGCTCGTCGAGGTCGAAGGTCGGCTGGTGGATGTCGCGCTGCTTGCCGGTGCCCGACCACACCCCGAGCCGCGCCATGGCGCCCGCGGAGTGCTCCAGGTACCAGGCGAAGTCCTCGCCGCCGGAGGACTGCTCGGTGGAGGCGTCGGCGGCCTCGCCGCCGACGGTCACCGCGGCGTCGCGCAGCATCCCGGTGGACACCTCGTCGTTGACGACCGGCGGGACACCGCGGACGTGGTCGAGCACGTAGCCGACACCGGTGGGGGCGAGCACGGCCGCCACGAGCGCCCGCAGCTTCTCCTCGAGCTCGGTCCAGGTCGCGTGGTCGGCGGTGCGCAGGGTGCCGCGCAGCAGCCCGGACTGCGGGATCGCGTTCGCCGCGTCCCCGGCGTGCACCGCACCCCAGGTCAGGACGGTGCCCGAGCGCGGGTCGACGTGGCGGGTCAGCAGCAGCGGCACCTGGGTGGCCAGCAGCCCGAGCGCCTGCACGAGGTCGGCGGTCAGGTGCGGGCGCGAGGTGTGCCCGCCCGGTGAGGTCAGCCGGACCTCGATGAGGTCACAGGCCGAGGTGATCGGCCCGACCCGGGTGCCGAGCCGCCCGACCTCCAGCCGCGGGTCGCAGTGCAGCGCGAAGATCCGCTGCACGCCCTCCATCACGCCCTCGCCGACCGCGTCGAGCGCGCCGCCCGGCTGCACCTCCTCGGCCGGCTGGAACACCAGCCGGACCCGGCCGGGCAGCGACGGCGCGGACTGCAGAGCCAGGGCCGCCCCCAGCAGCATCGCGGTGTGCGCGTCGTGCCCGCAGGCGTGCATGACACCGGGCACCTCGGAGGCGAACGGGAGACCGGTCTGCTCCTGCAGCGGCAGCGCGTCCATGTCCGCGCGCAGGGCGACCAGCGGCTCGCCGTACCCCACCTCGCAGACGACGCCGGTGCCGTCGGCGAGGGTGCGCGGCTCCAGGCCCGCCCGCACCAGGGTCTCCGCGACCCGCGCGGTCGTGAGGTGCTCGCGACGGGCCAGCTCGGGCTGGGCGTGGATCGCGCGGCGCCAGCCCACGATCTCGCCCTTGTGCGCCCGCATCCACGACTCCAGCCAGGCCGGACCCGTGCCGACGCCGAGATCGTCGACCGCGAGATCGGTGATCTCCGGGAGCTCGGTGCGGGTCTGCAGCGCAGTCACCTTGTCCTCCTCGTACTGGCCTCCGGCCGGAACGGCCCGCCTGCCCGCGGTCGACGCGGGCGGCGATCGGTCGTGTCCCACCACTCATGATGGTGCTCACCCGTCCGGCGGTGTTCCAGTCGAAATCGTCCGTTCACGCCTCCGCGCGGCAAGGGGTCGACGGGGTGCTGCCAGCGGGTTCACCTCCCCAGGTGAACGGGCGCGGGCGACCGTTCCTCCCGTCGGCGAACGGGCGTCCTCGCCGTCCACCGGCGGTTCGGGCGCCCGTCACGGGACGCGTGGCCGACGACGACACCGGACCGCGGCCGGAACGCCACCGGACCGTGACCGTCGGCACGCCCGGCCCGCCGTGGCCGCCGTCCGCCGTCCGGACCAGCCGGTGTCGTCACCTACCGTCACTCCTGCACACCGGCGGTGACGATCACGGCCGGAGGCGGTGTGCGGGGACGGGCCGCGCGGGCACGATGGAACAATCGGCGCCGTGTCCGTTCCCGAGGGCGAGGTCCAGCGCCGACAGTTCGCCGGGCGGTACCGCGTCGACGGTCCGCTCGGGAGCGGCGCGATGGGCACCGTCTGGTCGGGTTTCGACGAGGTCCTGCACCGCCGCGTCGCGCTCAAGGAGCTGAAGATCCCCGACGGCATCCCGGCCGGGGAGAAGCTGGAGCTGCGGGAACGCATCATGCGGGAGGCCCGGGCGCTGGCCGGGCTGTCGCACCCCAACGTCGTGACCGTCTTCGACGTGCTCGACTCCGGCGGCGACGAGCCGCTGGTGGTCATGGAGCTGGTGCCGTCGAAGAACCTGGCCGCGGCGATCACCGAGCTGGGCAGGCTCGACGCCGCGCAGGCCGGCGTCGTCGGGCACGGCACCGCGGCGGCGCTGCGGGCCGCGCACCGGGCCGGGATCACCCACCGCGACGTCAAGCCGGGCAACGTCCTGATCTCCGACGACGGCCGGATCAAGCTCACCGACTTCGGCATCGCCCGCAACGAGTCCGACGCGCCGATGACCTCCGCGGGCCTCGTGCTCGGCTCGCCCGCCTACATCGCCCCCGAGGTCGCCGCGGGCCAGCCGGTCACCCCGGCCGCGGACCTGTGGGGCCTCGGCGCGACGCTCTGGGCCGCCGTCGAGGGCCGCCCGCCCTACGACGTCGACGGTGACCCGGTCCGCACCATCACCGAGGTCGTCGACGGCCCCGTCCCCGTGCCGACGGTCACCGGCCCGGTCGCCGAGGTCATCGCCGGGCTGATGGTCAAGGAGCCCGCCGCCCGCATGCCGCTCGACGAGGTACGGGCCCGGCTGCGCCCGCTGCTCGCCGACCCCGACGACCCGATCTTCCCCGGATCGCCGGACGTGCCGACCGTCATGGCGCGGGTCCCGGCACCGCCCGGTGGGACCGCGGCCCCGCCGCGGGTGCCCGCACCGGCACCGCCCGGCCCGCTCGGGCCCACCAGCACCGGCACCGGCACCTACGGCCGCGCCCCGGTCGCCGACCCCGTGCCCGCACCGGCACCGCCGCCGGCGGAGCGCCCGCGTCCGGTCCGGCCGTCGTCGCGGGGGGCCGCGCCCGCCCGCGTCGCGGCGACCGGCCCGACCACCGTGCTCGGTGCCGTCCCGCTGGTGCTCGGCGGCGCGCTGCTCGTGCTGCTCGGCGCACTCGCCGGGTTCACCGGGGTCCGCGCGCTGGCCGGCCAGGAACCGCTGTCGACGGTCACCGTCGCCACCGACCGGTCGCTGCGCACCACCTACCCGGACCCGCTCGGCTTCACCGTGCCGGTGCCCGACGGCTGGACGCAGTTCCGCTCACCCGCCCCGGACGGGTCGGTCGTCGTCCGCTTCGTCAGCCCGGACGGCCGTCAGGAGCTGTCGGTCCGCGCGGCCACCTCCGTGCAGGCCGTCACCGACGCGCTCACCCCCGAGGCGCTGGGCGTCGACCCGGTCGAGGCCGGGCCGGTCGAGCAGCTGCCCGACGGCTTCAGCCAGGTCGCGCTCACCACCGGCAGCGGCAGCGCGCAGCGCAGCACGCTGATGCGCATCGTCCCCGGCCGCGACCGGCAGGGCGGGGTCTGGGTCCTGCAGCTGACCTCCCCCGCCGGGCGCGCCGAGGACGCCGTGGCGGGCCTGTTCGACGCCGTCGCCTCGGGCTTCCGCGCCACCCCGGGCTGAGCCGGCCACGGCGCCGGCGCCCCCTAGGCTGGCGCCCATGGCCGACACCGCCGACCCCACCGCTCGCGCCCACGACGCCGCCGCCGAGCTCGCCCGCCGCACCGGCACCGACACCCACGACGTGGCGGTGGTCCTGGGCTCCGGCTGGCGTCCGGCCGCCGACGTGCTCGGCACCCCCGACGCCGAGGTCCCGATGGCCGAGCTGCCCGGGTTCGTCGCGCCTTCGGCGGTCGGCCACGGCGGCACCGCCCGCTCGCTGCGCATCGGTGACACCCGGGTGCTGGTCCTGCTCGGGCGCACCCACCTCTACGAGGGCCACGGGATGGACCCGGTCGTGCACGGCGTCCGCACCGCCGCGGCGGCCGGTGTCCGCACGGTCGTGCTGACCAACGCGGCGGGCGGCATCACCGAGGGCCTGTCGGTCGGGCAGCCGGTGCTGATCGCCGACCACCTCAACCTCCTGGCCCGCTCGCCGCTGCAGGGCGCGCACTTCGTCGATCTCACCGACGCCTACTCCCCCCGGCTGCGCGCCGCCGCCCGCGAGCTGGACCCGTCGCTGGTCGAGGGCGTCTACGCCGGGCTGCCCGGCCCGCACTTCGAGACCCCGGCCGAGATCCGGATGCTGCGCACGCTGGGCGCGGACCTGGTCGGGATGTCCACCGTCGCCGAGACGATCGCCGCCCGCGCCGCCGGACTGGAGGTCTCCGGGATCTCGCTGGTCACCAACCTGGCCGCAGGCCTGTCCGGCCAGCCGCTGAACCACCAGGAGGTCCTCGACGCCGGCGCCGCCGCGGCGACCCGGATGGGCTCGCTGCTGCGCGACCTCGTCGGCCGCGTCTGATGGTGCTCCCGGGACCGCTGCGCGACGCGGCGCTGCGCTGGATCGCCGACGACCCCGACCCGGCCACCCGCACGGAGCTGCAGCGCGTCCTGGCCACCGCGATGGCCGGGGGCGACGGCGCCGGGGAGGCGGCCGAGGACCTGGCCGACCGGCTGTCCGGGGCGCTGCGCTTCGGCACCGCCGGGCTGCGCGGGCCGGTGCGGGCCGGGCCGTCGGGGATGAACGTCGCCGTCGTGACCCGGGCGACCGCAGGGCTCGCTGCCCACCTGGCCCGGACCGCGGGCACCGGCCGGGTCGTCGTCGGCCGGGACGCCCGGCACGGGTCCGCCGCGTTCGCCGAGGCCACCGCCCGCGTGCTGACCGGCGCCGGGTTCACCGTGACCCTGCTGGACGGCCCCGTCCCCACCCCGCTGGTGGCGTTCGCGGTGCGGCACCTCGGCGCGGTCGCCGGGATCGCCGTGACCGCCTCGCACAACCCGCCCGCGGACAACGGCTACAAGGTCTACCTCGCCGACGGCGCGCAGCTCGTGGGCCCCGACGACACCGCCATCGAGGAGGCGATCACCGCCGCACCGCCCGCGGTGTCGGTCCCGCTCGGCCCGCTGCCGGACCCGGCGGAGGTCACCGGCGCCTACCTCGACCGGATCGCGACGCTGCCGGCGAACACCGGGACTCCCGCGCCGCGGATCGCGCTCACCCCGATGCACGGGGTCGGCGGCGCGACCGCGGTCGCCGCGCTCGCCAGGGCCGGGGTGCACGACGTCGCCGTCGTCGCGAGCCAGGCCGTGCCCGACCCCGACTTCCCGACGGTCGCCTTCCCGAACCCGGAGGAGCCCGGCGCCACCGACGCGCTGCTCGCGCTGGCCGCCGAGAGCGGCGCGGACCTCGCCGTCGCGCTGGACCCGGACGCGGACCGGTGCGCGCTCGGCGTCGCCTTCCCCGACGGCTGGCGGATGCTGTCCGGCGACGAGACCGGCGTGCTGCTCGGCGACCACCTGCTGCGGACCGGGACCACGCCGGACCCGCTGGTCGCGACGACCGTGGTGTCGTCGTCGATGCTCGCCCGCATCGCCCGGGCCCGCGGGGCGCGGTTCGCCGAGACCCTCACCGGCTTCAAGTGGATCGTGCGGGCCGGTGCCGGGCTGGTCTTCGGCTACGAGGAGGCGATCGGGCTCTGCGTCGACCCCGACGGCGTCCGGGACAAGGACGGCATCTCCGCCGCCGTCGTCGCCGCGGACCTGGTGCGCGGGCTCGCCGCCGCCGGGTCGTCGGTGCCACGGCGGCTCGACGAGCTGGCCGCGGAGTTCGGCGTGCACGCCACCCGGGGCGTCTCGATCCGGATGGCCCCCGCCGAGCGCGACGCCGCCGTCGCCCGGCTGCGCGCCGCGCCCCCGACCGACTGGGAGGCCGACCGCCCGGCCCCCGACGTGCTGCGGCTGCGCCGCCCCGGGACCCGGGTGGTGATCCGCCCGTCGGGGACCGAGCCGAAGCTCAAGGCCTACCTGGAGGTCGCCCTGGACCCCACCGGCGACGTGGCCGCGGTGCCGGCCTCGCGGGCCGTCGCCGCGGAGCGCCTGGACGCGGTGCGCGCCGAGGTCGACGGGATGCTCGCCGGATGAGCGCCCGCCTGCTCCTGGTCCACCACACCCCGTCCCCCGCGACCGCGGAGCTGCTCGCCGAGGTCCGCGCGGGGGCGGCCGACCCGGACATCACCGGGGTCGAGGTCGTCGCGCGCGCTGCCCTGGCCGCGACGGCGAGCGACCTGCTCGCCGCCGACGCCGTCGTCCTCGGGACGCCGGCGAACATCGGCTACATGTCCGGCGCGCTCAAGCACTTCCTCGACCAGGTCTTCTACGTCTGCGCCGACGACACCCGCGGCCTGCCCTACGGGCTGTGGGTGCACGGCGGCTCGGACACCTCCGGTGCGACCCGCTCGGTGACGACGATCGCCGAGGCGATGGGCTGGACCGCGGCGGCCGCGCCGGTCGAGGTCGCCGGTCCCCCGCACGCCGCCGCACGGGCCGCGTGCCGCGAGCTGGGCGCCGTCGTGGCCGCGACCGTCATGCCGGAGGACTGACCCCGGTCACCGGCGCCCGGTGGCGGGCCGGACCCCGAGGTGCGCCTCGATCCGGTCGGCCCACATCGACGCGATCGTGCGGTAGGCGTCCGGTCCGGCGTGCAGGCCGTCCGCGGTCCGCCCGGCGGGGAACAGGGCGGCGGTGTCCACGAACTCCACCGAGTGGCCCGCCGCCCGGTGCGCCGCGGCGACGTGGGGCAGGTACTCGGCCAGCCGCGCCCGCTCGGCCCGCTGCTTCGGCAGCGGTGCCCACACCCCGGCCATGATCACGTGGGTGTGCGGTGCGGCCGCGAACACGCGGTCCAGCAGCCGGTCCAGGCTCGCCGCCGTCGCCCGCGCGCCGGCGCCCTGCAGCAGGTCGTTGGTGCCGGCGTGCAGCAGCACGACGTCCGGCTGCGCGGCCAGCACCCAGCCACCCGTCATCGGCACCATCCGGGCCGCCGTCCAGCCGGAGCGGCCCTCGTGGTCGGTGTCGGGCAGCGCGTCCGGGCCGGAGCTGCGGGAGCCGACGTAGTCGACGCGGACGCCGTCGGCAGCGAGGCGCTGCCACAGCGGGAGGCGGTAGCCGGCCGTCGCCGGGCTCCCCACCCCGACCGTCGACGACGCGCCCAGCGGCATCACCCGCACCACCCCGGGATCGTCGACGGCGGCGGGCACCTCGACGTCCTCCGGCCGGTCGGCCGCGGGCAGCGCGGACAGCGCGACCGCCACCACCGCCGCCACGACCCCGGTGAGGATGCGCCGGGAGGGCCTCACGGCCGGCTCAGACCGCGCCGAACTGGCGGTCCCCGGCGTCGCCGAGGCCGGGGACGATGAACGCGGAGTCGTTGAGCCGTTCGTCGATGCTGGCGGTCACCATCCGGACCGGCAGCCCGGACGCACGCAGCCGCTCCACCCCCTCCGGCGCGGACAGCGCGCAGAGGATCGTCACGTCGTCGGCGCCGCGGCGGGTCAGGAGCTCGACGGTGTGCACCATCGAACCGCCGGTGGCCAGCATCGGGTCGAGCACGAACACCGGCCGGCCGACGAGGCTGTCGGGCAGCGACTCCATGTAGGGCACCGGCTGGTGGGTCGTCTCGTCGCGGGCCATGCCGACGAAGCCCATCTGGGAGTCCGGGATCAGGTTCAGCGCGGCCTCGGCCATCCCCAGCCCGGCCCGCAGCACGGGGACCAGCACCGGCGGGACGGCGAGCCGGTGGCCGACCGTCCGCGAGACCGGGGTGTGGATCCGGTCCTCGGTGAGCGGCGCCGCGCGGGTGGCCTCGTAGACCAGCATCAGGGTGAGCTCGCGCAACGCCGCCCGGAAGGTGGCGTTGTCGGTGCGGGCGTCCCGCATGGTGCTGAGCCGGGCCCGCACGAGCGGGTGGTCGACGACGATCGTGTCCACGGGCGCACAGCCTACGGCGGTCCGGCCCCCGGGAGATCCCCCGTGCGGAGGCGCCCGGCCCACCGATCCGGTGCCGTCACCCGCGGCGGGCGGACCCCGCCGGCCGGGACGCGCCGCGCATCCTGCGACGATGCCGTCCCGTGACCGGAAGGACACCGGGACGTCATCCACGAACGTTGACACCGGTTCGTGTCACGGTTCACGAAGCGTGAGAAGCAGCCGCTCACCGACGAGTGACGCCAGAACCGGCCGGATGCACCCCCTCGTCCTGCCGGGTGAGGCCGGGGGCACCCTCGCAGACCTTGCGTGACAGCCGATCTCCGCACGGACCCGTGATCACCAACGGTGTCCGGTCGAGCATGTCCCGTTCCCCGGATCGCGTGACCGGCCGCGAGGAGTGCCACGATCAGCACACGCGGTCGCCGATCTCGCGATTCACCTGACCCGAACGGGTGGTATGGCCGAAACGGTGTCACATCGAGGGCACCGCCGACGCTGTACTAGACGACAAGGAGGTGATCCGATGCCGGAGAACACGACTTCCGAGGAGCAGACGTTGATCGCTGCTGCCGAGAAGCTCACGCAGTGCGACGGATACGTCGTTCTGGCGGTGGACCCGCAGACCGGGGAGGTGGACGCACACGGCCCGTTCGACGGGATGACGGCGACCATCAAGGCCGATCAGCTGCGCCGCGACTTCGACCGGGGTGGACTCGACGACGTGTCCATCGGAGTGGTCCGACTGCACTCCCAGGCCTGACCCCGCAGGACCGTGATCCGCCGGACCGGCGACACCCGAGGTGGTGGGACCGGCCGGCGGAAGGACGCGACGATAGGCTCGCCCCGTGGCAAGCGACATCGTCCCGATCCGGCTCGCTCTCACCCGGGGCGACGTGGTCGCCCTGTGGGCTCCCCCGTGGCGCGAGGACGGCGAGGAGTGGGAAGCCTTCCTCGGCGACGACGAGCACGTGTTCGTCTTCGACGAGGTGGCCGGTCTCGCCGCGTTCGTCCGGACCGCGCCCGAGCACGACCTGGTCGACCACCCCGCGTGGTCCGCGGTCCCCGGTCTCGCGGTCGCCGAGCTGACCCCCGACGCCGTGCACCGGTACGACCTGGTGGGTCTGCCGGAGCTGGCCGCCGCCGACCCCGACGCGGCGACCGTGCAGGAGCTGCACGAGACCGTCTCGATCGTCCGGTCGCTGGCCGACGTCTGCGACCTCACCGACGTGATCGCCGCGCTCGACGGCGAGCCCACGTTCGCGCTGCTGCGCGAGGGCGAGCCCGCCTTCGCCGGCCGTGACGGGGCCCGGCGCTGGACCGCGCTGTCCGAGGCGATCGCGACGCACTGGGACGGGATCGTGGACGCCGTCGACGACCTCGTCGCCACTCCGGAGATCGACGCCGGCGCGCTGGACAAGGCGCGGGCCGAGGAGCAGGAGCTCCGCGACCGCCTCGCCGAGCAGCCCCTCGACGACGACGAGGCCCTCGAGGCCGCCGCGCTCGCCGCGGGCACCGACGACGCCGACGCAGCAGAGGAGGAGCCGACCGGCTTCTGGGCCGAGGTCGGCATCGACCCGATCCGCATCGAGATCGGCGACCGCTCCGTGGTCAGCCTGCGCTGCTACCTCGACGACAAGCCGGTCTTCCTCGGCTCCGACGGCCGGATCGACGTGTTCGACTCCGAGCGCGCGCTGTTCCGGGAGCTGGCCGACCGGGAGCACCCCGCCGTCGCCGGGACCGACCTGACCGCGGCCGTCACCTTCGCCGAGGTGCTCGACGCGGCCGCCGTCGGCGAGCTCGACGGCGGCGTCGAGGACATGAACACCTACGTCCTGACCGGGATCGGCCCGGACCTCGCCGAGGGCGTGCTCGACCTGGACCCGGTCCAGCTCGACCTGGCCTCGGAACTGCTGACCGACGTCGGCGAGTGGGCCGGGGACCCCAAGCCCGCCGAGGCCCTCGCCGAGTCCAGCAGCCTCGGCTGGCTCGTGTCGTTCGTCGTGCGGCCGGACCCGACCCGGATGGCACCCAGCCCGCCGTTCACCCAGGAGGCGCAGGCCTGGAGCGAACTCGCCGCCGGGCTCGAGGCCCGGCTGCGCGAGCACTAGTACTCCAGCCGCACTTCGTTAGCTGGGCTGTCTTCGTCGTCGGTAGTGGCTTTCGCGGGCTCGGTGTTGGTGACGGCGACGCCAAGTCGACCAGGCCCAGCCCACGGTGCGGGCGGGGATGTGGATCAGAGATGCCAGGAGACGTCGGATCTCGGCGAGGGTGAGCGGGATGAGCCCGCTGCCAGGTCTTTTGGGGCGATCGCCGCGGTGACCGAGAGGTAGGCGTGGGCGAGCATGGCCAGGGTGATGTGGCGGTACCAGGCGTCGTAACGCCGCACCTGGTACTGGTCGAGCCCGACCTCGTTCTTCGCGGTCTGGAAGCACTCCTCGATCGCCCACCGGGCGCCGGCGACCCGGATGAGGTCGTCGTCACTGGTGCCGGGCGGGCCTGCGCACAGGTAGTAGGCCAACTCCGGCTCGTCACCGGCGGCGATCTGGGTGTCGGTGAGGATTGACGGCGCACCAGCAGCCAGCGCCCCCACCCGGCGGGCGCCTCCGGTGGCGGAGACAGGCTGGCCACGGCCCAGTCGTAGAGCCGCTCACCCTTCGCCCCGTCCCCCGCCGAGCGGCGCTTCCACGCCTGCTCCGGCGCGCGAGCGACCAGGTCGTCGGCGCGTCGTGACCCGGCCAGCCCGGCGATGTCAGCCTCGAGCGAGAGCGGGATCGACTGACTGCGGGGCACGGCGACGACGTAGCCGATCCGGCGCTTCTCGCACCAGGAGCGGAACTTGTAGTCCTGACCGTAGGCCTCGTCCGCAGCCACCCACGACGCCGGGACACCAGCGTCGAGGGCCCGGCCGAGCATCTGCTTGGCCAGCACGGTCTTGGTGGCGAACTCGACCTCGTCGGGCACCGCCGCAGCCCGGCAACGTTCCCGATCACCGGTCCACGACCTGGGCAGGTAAAGCTCACGATCGATCAACGTGCGGCCCCTGCCGCTGGCATAGGCGCAGAACACCCCGAGCTGGCAGTTCTCCACCCGGCCCGCAGTGCCGGAGTACTGGCGCTGCACCCCGGCCGACTTGGCCCCCTTCTTCAGGAACCCGGTCTCGTCGACGATCAGCACCCCGCCGGGCTCGCCGAGGTGTTCTGTGACGTAGTCCCGCAGGTCATCGCGCATCCCGTCGGCGTCCCAAGCCGCCGAGTTGAGCAGCCGCTGCATCCCGTCCGGCGTCGTGTCACCGGCGACCTCGGCCAGCGTCCACCCGTTCTTCCCGGCCAACGGCGCCAACAATCCACGCACATACGCCCGCGCCCGACGCCGCGGCTCCGTCCGGAAGAACCGCCCCGCCACCAGCCCGAACAACCCGTCCAGGCCGCCGGCCCACGCCTCTAGGTCCTCCTCCACCTGCACAAGATCAAAGCCTAGCGCAGACCCACATCACGAAGTGCGGCTGGAGTACTAGGCGGCTCCGCCGCTCGTGAGTGGTCGTGCGGGCCCGGCCCCCCGGAACCGCTCACGAGCGCGACAGCGCCTCGTACCCCGGCTTGATGACGTCCTCGATGAGCGCCAGGCGCTCGTCGAAGCCGATGAAGGCCGACTTCATCGCGTTGACGGTGAACCAGCGCAGGGTGTCCCAGCCGTAGCCGAAGGTCTCGGCCAGGTCGTACATCTCGCTGGTCATCGTGCAGCCCGACATCAGCCGGTTGTCGGTGTTGACCGTGACCCGGAACCGCAGAGCGGTGAGCAGCCCGATCGGGTGCTCGGCCAGCGACGTCGCGGCCCCGGTGTGCACGTTCGACGTCGGGCACATCTCGAGCGGGATGCGGCTGTCCCGGACCCAGGCGGCGAGGCGGCCCAGGCGCGGGCCGCCGTCGGTGACGGTGATGTCGTCGACGATGCGGACACCGTGCCCGAGCCGGTCGGCCCCGCACCACTGCACGGCCTCCCAGATCGACGGCAGCCCGAAAGCCTCGCCGGCGTGGATGGTGACGTGCGCGTTCTGCTGGCGGACGTACTCGAAGGCGTCGAGGTGGCGGGTGGGAGGGAACCCCTTCTCCGCACCGGCGATGTCGAACCCGACCACCCCGGCGTCGCGATGGCGCACCGCCAGCTCGGCGATCTCCCGGGACCGCGCGGCGTGCCGCATCGCGGTGAGCAGGGTGCCGATCCGGATCGTGCTGCCGGCCGCGGCCGCGCGGGCGGTGCCGATCCGGAACCCGTCGAGGACGGCGGCGATGACGGCGTCGAGGTCGAGCCCGCCCTCGACGTGCAGCTCGGGGGCGAAGCGGACCTCGGCGTAGACGACGCCGTCGGCGGCCAGGTCCTCGGCGGCCTCGGCGGCGACCCGGGTCAGCGCCTCGCGGGTCTGCAGCACGGCGACGGTGTGGCCGAAGGTCTCGAGGTAGCGGACCAGCGAGCCGGAGTGCGCCGCACCGAGGAACCAGGCGGCGAGCTCGCCGGGGTCGGTGGTGGGGAGCCTGTCGTAGCCGTGCTCGCGGGCCAGCTCGACGACGGTCCCGACGCGTAGGCCGCCGTCGAGGTGGTCGTGCAGCAGCACCTTGGGTGCGCGGCGGACGGTGTCGGGGGTGACCGGGACGGGAGCGGTGGGATCTGCCACGCGGGCACGGTACCGAGCGGCGTGGCGCGCGACTCCCGGCGCCCCGACCTGCCATGATCGACCCGATCCGGGTGCGGAGACATGCCCCGGACGGCTCAACACAACACCGTCCGTCGACCCTCGTCCGGCGGTCGCTACCCTCTGGGCACTCCCCACTTGGCTCAGAGGAAGCGCAGCAGGTGCCATGAGCGACACTTCGAACCTCTCGTTCGACCGGATGCGCGGCATGCTCATGCGGGCGGCCGAGATCCGTGACAGCGAACAGCAGCAGATCTTCGACTCCCTCGACGAGATCCACGCCCGGCTGGCGGCCCTGGACGCCATCGGCACCGTGCGCAAGAAGCTCACCGAACTCCCCGACCGGACCGAGCTGAACGTCCTCGCCGAGCGCCTCGACGAGACCGTGTCCAAGCTGGACAACACCGAGATCGTGCTCGGCGCGATCACCCGGGCCATCGAGTCCCTGCCGGACAAGCTGGCCAAGCCGATCGCCCAGCTCGACGGCCGCCTCGACGGCATGGGTGGACGCCTGGAGGGTGTCTCGGGCCGGATGGACGGCCTCGACGACCGCCTGGGCGGCCTGCACAAGCGCCTCGACGACCTCGACAACCGGCTCGACCGGCACGAGATGCGGCTCGACGCGATGCCCAACGCCGTCGCCTCTCCGATCAAGGAGCGTGTCGACGGCGTCGAGCGTCAGGTGCGCGAGCAGCTCGACGCGGCCGTGCACTCCTTCGAGGAGACCGGGGAGGGCCTGCGCAACCTGCTGGGCGACACCTCGGTGGGGCTGCACCGCCGCCTGGAGGACCTGGCCCAGCGCCCGGCCGTCGACCCGACCCCGGCCTTCGACGCCCTCGCCGAGCGGCTGGAGGCGCTCTCTGCCCGTCTGGAGGAGGTCGGCACGCGGCTCGACTCGGTCGAGTCCGGGCTGGACGGCAAGCTGACCGACCTGGACGGGTCGGTCAAGGAGCGGGTCGGCAAGCTCGGCGGGTCCCTGAAGGACCGCCTGGGTGAGCTCGACGGCTCGGTCGCCGAGCGACTGTCGGCGCTGTCGGAGACCGTGGACGGCCGGTTCGACGCGCTGGGCCGCAACGTCGACGGCAAGCTCGACAAGCTCACCGGCGACGTCGACACCCGCCTCGACAAGCTGACCGGGGAGGTCGACACCCGCCTGGAGAAGCTGACGGGCGACGTCTCCACGCTCTCCGCCGGCGTCGACGACCGGCTGGCCGGCATCGACACGGTGCTGCACGACCGGCCGGACACCGGCGCGGTCACCGACCTGGTCACCAAGGCCAACGCCGAGTCCGAGCGCCGCAACGCCAGCCAGCTCGACGAGGCCATGGCGACCTTCGCCGAGCTGATCATGGGCCGGGGTGGGCAGTACGCCCAGCAGGCCCCGCCGCCCCCGCCCCGCCCGGCCCAGCGCCGTGGGCGGGCGAAGGTCGCGGTGAAGAGCCAGAACGGTGCCTCCGCCGCCGACCTGGTCGGCGACGACCCGGACGACTGAGCCCGCGCGCCGTCCGCGCGCACGACGACCACGGCGACGCCGCGTCCCGCTCCGGGGCGCGGCGTCGCTGCGTCCGGCCCCGGCATCCCGGCCGGCCGCCCGTCCCGCATCCCGCCGGGCTATCGATCCCCCGGCCCCGATCTCGGCCCCGCCCGGCACCCGGCCCCGCGCCACGGCCGTAGGCGCACCGGAGGGACGCGGCGGGGGACGTACTGGAGAGAACGCGCCGGGGACATGCCCGGTAGACGCGCGCCGGGGACGACGGCGCGCCGGGGAAGGGGGTACCGCCCCCGGGTCAGCGGCGGGCGAAGCGCCGGAAGACCGCGTCGAGCTCCCGGACCCTCAGCACCCGCATCGCGACCACGGCCAGCGGCAGGGCGATCAGCGTGCCCCCGAGCAGCAGCGTCCAGGCCCGGGCGACGTCCGGCCAGTCCGCGAGCGCCGGTTCCACGAGCCGGGTGATCCCCCAGGCGACGACGGCAGCGGCGGCCGAGGCGAGGGCCACCCTCGCCAGGCAGGCCAGCACCTCGCCGGAGCGGGCCCGGCCGAGGCGACGACGCAGCAGCCACTGCCCGAGCACGGCGCCGCCGACGAACGAGAGCCCGTTCGCCGCGGCGAGGCCGAGCACGACCTGCTCCGGCGGGAGCAGTAGCGGGCACGCCAGCAGCAGCGGGATCTTGACCCCGACCATGCCGACCTGGATCAGGGTCGGGGTGCGGGAGTCGGTCATCGCGTAGAACACGCGCATCTGCAGCATGGTGACCGCGTAGGGCAGGAGCCCGAACGCCGACCATGCGACGGCCTGGCCGAGGCGCTCGGCCCCGGCCCCGCTGCCCGCACCGACGGAGAACAGCGCGGTGCCCAGGGCCGGGCCGAACGCCGTCATGACGGCCGCGATCGGCACGAGCCCGACGGTGGACAGGCGGGCGCCGAGCGAGAGATCGGTGACGACCTGGTCGACGTCGCCCTTCGCCGCGGCCCGGCTCATCCGCGGCATGAGCGCAGTCAGCAGCGACACACCGAGCACGCCGTAGGGGACCTGGAGCAGCAGCCACGCGTTCATGTAGGTCGCGACCGACCCCTCGGACGCCGAGGCGGCGACCCGGGTGGTCACGATGTAGCCGGCCTGCCCGACCAGCACGTAGGCGACGATCCACAGGGCCATCCCGCCGGCCAGCGACAACCGTGGGTCCCATCCCCACACCGGGCGATAGCGGAACCCGATGCTGCGCATGAAGGGGATCAGCACCAGCGCCTGCACGACGATGCCGAGCGTCGTCCCGATGCCCAGCACCAGCAGCTTCGGGTCGCCCATCCGGACCGGGTCGACCGAGATCTCCCCCGGCACGAGGACGTAGACCACGAGCACGCCCAGCATGACGACGTTGTTGAGCACCGGCGCCCAGGCGAACGGCCCGAACACCTGTTTCGAGTTGAGGACCGCGCCGAGCAACGCACCGATGCCGTAGAAGAAGATCTGCGGCAGCAGCAACCAGGCGAACGCCGTGGCCAGCGCCGGGTTGGCCTGCCCGTTGTCCCCCGAACCGAGGTAGAGCCTGGTCAGCAGCGGGGCGGCGGCCATCGCGATCAGGGTCGCGACCAGCAACGCGGCCCCGACGACGGTCAGCAGCCGTCGGGTGAACCGTTCGCCGCCGTCGGCGTCCTCGGACTGGGCGCGGACCAGCACCGGGATCATCACGCTGGTCAGGACCCCGCCGAGCAGCAGCTCGTAGACGATGTTCGGCAGCGTGTTCGAGATCGTGTAGGAGTCGTTGACGATCGCGAAGCCCAGCACCGCGACCAGCGCGAGGTTGCGGACGAAGCCGGTGATCCTGCTGACCAGGCTCGCGATCGCGATCATGCCGGAGGAGCGGACGAGCGACCCGGTGCTCTCCGTGCCGCCGGACGGCGTCGAGGCGGCGGAGCCGTTCGCGGGTGTCGACGGGACCGGTGCCCCGTCCCCGGGAGTGTCCCTGGCCGACGCGGTGCCGTTCGACGGCGTTCCCGGGCCCACGGCGGCGCCGTTCGGGGGCGCCTGGGGCCGGCCACCCGTCGGTCCGGCAGGAGAGCTCGGGTCGGCGACCGGTCCCAGTGGGGTCGTCGGCTCCCCCGGGTCGGGGACCCGGCCGGATCCGAGCGGACGGGTCACCTCGGCGGCGCCCTCGGGAGGCGTCCGCGGGGTCCGTCGGGGGTCCGCGCCCATCACCGGTCGGGGCAGCGGCTCGTGCCGTACCACCGCGGGGTGGGGCGCCCGCTCCGCCGCTCGTCGGTCCTCACGCATCGTGGTCCATCGTGCCGGATCGGAATCGTCGTGCCGACGCCCGCCCGGTCCCGTGCCGTCCTGCGCCGTCCTGTGCCGTCCTGTCCTGCGCCGTCACCCACCGGTGGGCGCACCCGCCCGGCGGCACGGCGCAGCCGCGGGCGTGTCGCGGCCCACGCGAGGCGGGCCGGGGCCGCACCGTGCGTCGCCGCGACGCAGGATGGCCCGGTGACCACTCCCGCACCCGCCGCCCCCGTCCGTGTCGAGCGCGACGGCGACGTCGCCGTCGTCGTCCTCGACCGTCCGCCGCTCAACCTGTTCGACGAGTCCGTCTTCGCCCGGTTCGAGCGGGCCGTGGCCGAGCTGGTCGCGCTGACCGCGGCCGGCCGCCCCGACCGCGCCCGCGCCGTGCTCCTGGAGGCCCGCGGCCGCGTGGTGTCGGCCGGGGTGCAGGTGGAGGCGTTCCGCGACATCGCCGAGGGTCCCGACCCGGTCGGGGAGGGCACCGCGCTGTGGGCCCGGCTGATCCGGCTCGCCCAGACCCTGGAGGACCTGCCCGTACCGACGGTGTTCGCCGCGCACGGCCTGACCCTGACCGCCGCCTTCGAGCTGGCCCTGGCCTGCGACCTGATCGTCGCCGCCGAGCAGGCGTCGTTCGGGCTGGTCGAGATCGTCGTCGGGCTCACGCCCTCGATGGGCGGCCCGCAGCGGCTCGCCGAGCGCGCCGGCCCCACCCGGGCCAAGGAGCTGGTGTTCGGCGGTGAGCGGTATCCGGCCGCCCGGCTGGAGCAGTGGGGCGTGGTCAACAGGGTACTGCCCGACGAGGGGTTCGCCGAGGCCGCCCGGGAGTACGCGCGTCGTCTCGCCGCGGGCCCGACGGTCGCGCACGCCGCCACCAAGCAGCTCGTGTCGACCGCGGTGCGCGACGGCGTCCGCGCCGCCGACGCGGTGCTGCCCCAGGTCTCCGGGCCGCTGTTCGCGAGCGAGGACCTGCGCGGTGCGGTGGCCTCCTTCCTCGCCGACGGGCCCGGACGGGCGACCCACCGGGGCCGGTGACGACCGCGCGGGACCCGGCGCGACCTCGGCCCGCCGGACCAGCCCGGTGCCGCCGTGCCGGACGGGGACGGGCCGGGTCAGCCGCCCCGGCGGACGTCCAGCACCAGGTCCCGCTCCGGCGGCGGGTCGGCGGTGATCAGCAGCGCGGCCCCGGCGAGCAGCCCGCGGGCGGCGGGCAGCCGGTCGGCGTCGTCGGTGTGCAGCTCGGCCAGCGGCGTCCCGGCGCGGACCTCGTCACCCGGGCCGACCAGCAGCCGTACCCCGGCCCCCGCCTGCACCGGGTCCTCCTTGCGGGCGCGACCGGCGCCGAGCTTCCAGGCAGCGGTGCCGACGGCGAGGGCGTCGGCCTCCGCGAACACCCCGGACCGCTCGGCGAGAACGGTCTCGACGTGCGCGGCGACCGGCAACGGCGCGGACGGGTCACCGCCCTGCGCGGCGATCATCCGCTCCCACACCGGGTACGCGGCGCCGGAGGCCAGCACCGCTGCCGGGTCGGCGTCGGGCAGGCCGGCCAGCGAGAGCATCTCGGTCGCGAGCGCCACGGTGAGCGCCACGACGTCGGCCGGTCCCCCGCCGCGCAGCACCTCGACCGACTCGGCGACCTCCAGGGCGTTGCCGACGCAGCGGCCCAGCGGACGGGACATGTCGGTGAGCAGCGCGGTGGTCGGCAGACCGTGGGCGGCGCCGATCGCGGTCATCGCGTCGGCGAGCTCCCCGGCGCGCGGCCGGGTCTTCATGAACGCCCCGGACCCGACCTTCACGTCCAGCACCAGGCCGCCGGTGCCCTCGGCGAGCTTCTTGCTCATGATCGAGCTGGCGATCAGCGGGATGGACTCGACGGTGCCGGTCACGTCGCGCAGCGCGTAGAGCCGCCGGTCGGCGGGGGCGAGCGTCGGCGTCGTCGCGCAGACGACCGCGCCGACCTCGCGGAGCTGCTCGGTGATCTCCTCGGTGGTCAGCGACGCGCGCCAGCTGGGGATGGCCTCCAGCTTGTCCAGGGTGCCGCCGGTGTGGCCGAGCCCGCGCCCGGACAGCTGCGGCACCGCGGCACCGCAGGCCGCGACGAGCGGCGCCAGCGGCAGCGTGATCTTGTCGCCGACGCCACCGGTGGAGTGCTTGTCGACCAGCGGGCGTCCGACGTCGCCGAAGTCGAGGACCTCACCGGAGTCGATCATCGCCTGGGTCCAGTGCGCGATCTCGCCGGGCTCCATGCCGTTGAGCAGGATCGCCATGGCCAGCGCCGCCATCTGCTCGTCGGCGACCTCGCCACGGGTGTAGGCGTCGACCACCCAGTCGATCTGGGACTTCGACAGCGTGCGGCAGTCGCGCTTGGCGGCGATGACCTCGACCGCGGAGAAGCTCATGGCAGGTCCTCCGGGCCGAACGCGTCGGGCAGCACCTCGGTGAACGGCAGCACGCCGCGCGGGGTGTCGCAGAGCAGGGTGGCGCCGCCGAACTCGTGGAGCACCTGGCGGCAGCGGCCGCACGGCATGAGCAGATCGCCGTCGCCGGAGCGGCAGGCGACCGCGAGCAGCCGCCCGCCGCCGGACAGGCGCAGCTGCCCGGCGAGGGTCACCTCGGCGCAGACGCCGAGGCCGTAGGAGGCGTTCTCGACGTTGCAGCCGGTGACGACCCGCCCGTCGTCGACGAGCGCGGCCGCGCCGACGTGCAGCCGCGAGTAGGGCGCGTAGGCCCAGGCCGCGGCCTGCACCGCGGCGGCCCGCAGGGCGTCCCAGTCCGGGACGGGCGCGTCGGGCCGCATCATGTCCGCGCCCGCTCCGGACGGTCCCCCACCTGCCATCTAGCGTCCTTCCCCGCGCCGGTACGGCTCGCCGAGCCGGGCCGGTGGCCGTAGTCGTTGCGAGGCCGCCGCGAGCACGATCAGCGTCACCAGCTGCGGGGCGTAGGAGGCGAACTCGCTCGGCACGGTGTCGACCGACCAGTAGATCGCGTACACCAGCAGCCCCGCGACGAGCGCGACGGCGGCGGCGGTCCACATCCGGCGGATCGCCCACAGCACCGCGACGACGACCGCGACCAGCGTCGCGCCGTAGAGCAGCGCGTGCACCGCCTCGCCCCCGGCACGCAGCTGCAGGCCGTCGACGTAGCCGAACAGCGCCGAGCCGACGAGCAGCCCGGCCGGCCGCCAGTTGCCGAAGATCATTGCGGCGAGACCGATGTACCCGCGGCCGCCGACCTGGTTCTCCAGGTAGCCGAGCTGGCCGGGGTTGAGCACCAGCGCCGCGCCACCGAGCCCGGCGAGCGCGCCGGAGATCGTGACGGCGATGTACTTGTGCAGCACGACGTTCACCCCGAGCGACTCCGCGGCCACCGGCGACTCGCCCGCACTGCGCAGCCGCAGCCCGAACGCCGTCCGCCACAGCACGAGGTAGCTCACCGGGACCAGCGCGACCCCGATGATCAGGATCGGCGTCAGGCCGGTGACCAGCCCGGACAGCAGCCCGGCGAGGTCGGAGACGAACACCCGTTGCTGGGCCTGCAGCGCCGCGAGGCCGTCGGAGACCCCGGGGATCGAGAACTCGGTGAACCCCTGCAGCCGCGGGGACTGGCGCGGGTTCTGCGAGACCGGCGTGAACACCAGCGTGGCCAGGTACTTCGTCAGGCCCGTCCCGAGCAGGGTGATCGCGACGCCGGAGACGATGTGGTTGACGTTGAACGTCACCGTCGCGACGGCGTGCAGCAGCCCGCCGAGCGCGCCGAACACCAGCCCGCCGAGCATCGCCGCCCACGGGCCCCACTGGTAGCCGGCCCAGGCCGCGCCCCAGGTGCCGAGCACCATCATGCCCTCGAGGCCGATGTTGATGATCCCGGCGCGTTCGGCCCAGAGGCCGCCCAGGCCGGCGAGCAGGATCGGCAGCCCGAGCCGGACCGCGGCGGACGCGGTGCCGCCGGAGGTCAACTGGGTCTGGCCGGTCAGCGTCACCGTGATCGCCAGGACCGCGACGAGCGCCGCCGCGATCAGCGCCGACCGGGCCCAGCCGGGCAGGGTCCGCGCACGTTCCAGGACCGCGGTCACGACGACACCTCCGCGGGTTGCGGTGCGGGAGCCGCGGCGGCGACCCGCCGTTGCTCGGCCCGCCGCTCGACCCGGCGGACGATCTCGTAGGCGACGACCACCGACAGCACGATCAGGCCCTGCATGATCAGCACGATCTCCCGCGGGATGCCGACGACGTCGAGCGCCACCGCGGACTTGTCCAGGAACGCCCACAGCAGCGCGCCCAGCGCGATGCCGACGGGGTGGTTGCGTCCCAGCAGCGCGATCGCAATGCCGGTGAAGCCGTAGCCCTGCGGCGAGGACAGCGTGTAGGCGTGGTCGCGCCCGAGCAGCTCGGGCAGCCCGACCAGCCCGGCGACGGCGCCGGAGAGCAGCAGCGCGACGACGATCGTGCGGCGCGCGTTCACCCCGCCGGTCGCGGCGGCCGTCGCCGACTCGCCCGAGGCGCGCAGCTCGAAGCCGAACCGGGTGCGCCCGAGCAGGAACCAGTAGCCCACGCCCAGCGCGGCGGCGACGAACACCATCCCGAAGATCTCGCCGTTGCCGACCCCGATGCCGGGGAACCAGCCCGACTCCGGGATCGGCGGGGTGGTGATGTTGTTGCCCCGCAGCTCGCCGAAGGTCTCGGCGCGGATCAGGTAGGCGATCAGCCCGGTGGCGATCGCGTTCAGCATGATCGTCGAGATGACCTCGGAGACCCCGCGGTAGGCCTTGAGCAGCGCCGGGATCGCGACCCAGGCCGCACCGGTCAGCAGCGCCACCACCATGATCAGCACGGTGTGCAGGACCGGCGGGAGCGCCACCGTCCCGCCGACGATCGCGGCGACGCAGGCGGCGACCCGGAACTGGCCCTCCACACCGATGTTGAACAGCCGCATCTGGAAGCCGATCGCGACGGCCAGCGCGGCGAGGTAGTAGACGGCGGCGGAGTTCACGGTGTCCACGACGACCGTGCCCGACCCGACCTGCCCGAGGATGGTCGTGACCGCCGTCCACGGCGACGCCCCGCTGATCACCAACGCGACCCCGCACAGCAGGGCGGCGACCGCGATCGCCAGTACGGGCGCGACGACGGCGCCCCGCAGCCGGCTCACGTGGCTGCTCCGGTCATCTTGGTACCCAGCTCCTCGGGGGTCACGGTCGCGGGATCGGCGGTGCCGACCAGCCGCCCGCCGGAGATGACGGCGAGGGTGTCGGACAGGCCGATCAGCTCGTCCAGGTCGGCCGACACCAGCAGCACCGCGAGCCCGGCGGCTCTGGCCCGACGCAGCTCGGCCCAGATCCCGGCCTGCGCACCCACGTCGACGCCACGGGTCGGGTGGGCCGCGATGAGCAGCACCGGGTCGCCGGACAGCTCCCGTCCGACGACGAGCTTCTGCTGGTTGCCGCCGGACAGCGCGGCGGCCATGACGTCGATGCCGGGGGTGCGGACGTCGAAGTCGCGCACGATCCGCTCGGTGTCGGTGCGCGCGGCGGCGGTGTCCAGCAGCCCGCGCCGGGCGATCGGCGGCCGGGACTGGAACCCGAGGATCCGGTTCGCCCACAGCGGCTGCTCGCCGAGCAGGGCGTGGCGCGACCGGTCCTCGGGGACGTAGCCGATGCCGGCCTCGCGGCGGGACATCGTCGACGCCGCCGAGATGTCGGTGCCGTTGAGCAGCACCCGGCCACGGGCGTGCCTGCGCATGCCCATGACCGTCTCGACGAGCTCGGTCTGGCCGTTGCCCTCGACGCCGGCGATGCCCAGCACCTCACCGGCGTGCACGACGAGGTCGACGCCGTCGAGCAGGTCGCGGCCGCCGTCCGTGCTCGGCAGTCCCAGCCCCTCGACGCGCAGCACCTCTCGATCGGTCACGGTCGAGTCGCGGGTCTCCGGCGAGGGCAGCTCCGAGCCGACCATCATCTCCGCCAGCTCGCGGTTGGTGACGGTCCGCGGGTCCGCGGTCCCCACCGTGCGGCCGCGCCGGATCACGGTGATCCGGTCGGCGACCGCGCGGACCTCGTCGAGCTTGTGCGAGATGAACAGGAACGTGTAGCCGTCGCCCTGCATCGCGCGCACGGTCGCGAACAGCTCGTCGACCTCCTGCGGGACCAGCACCGCGGTCGGCTCGTCGAGGATCACCGTGCGGGCACCGCGGTAGAGCACCTTGAGGATCTCGATGCGCTGCCGGTCGGCGACGCCGAGGTGCTCGACGAGCGCGTCCTGCCGGGCGGCGAGCCCGACCGTCGCGGACAGCTCGGCGATCCGCGCGCGGGCCGCCTTCCCGATGCCGTGCAGGCGCTCGGCACCGAGCAGCACGTTCTCGGCGACCGTCAGGTTGTCGGCCAGCATGAAGTGCTGGTGGACCATCCCGATCCCCGCGGCGATGGCGTCGGCGGGGCTGCGGAAGTGCGTGTCCGTCCCGTCGACGACGATCGTGCCATCGTCGGGCGTCTGCATCCCGTAGACGATCTTCATCAGGGTCGACTTGCCGGCCCCGTTCTCGCCGCAGAGGGCGTGGACCTCACCGTGGGCGACGGTGAGGTCCACGCCGTCGTTCGCGACGACGCCGGGGAACCGCTTGGTGATCCCGCGCAGTTCGACCGCGTGGCGCTCGTCGGTCACTTCGTGGACTTGACGTCGATCTGTCCGGCGATGATCGCGGCCTTGTACGCCTCGAGCTGCGGGACGATGTCGTCGACCTGGCCTCCGGAGGTGGAGTAGCCGACACCGTTGTTGGCGAGGTCGAACCGCGCCGGGAGCTGGGCGACGGTGTTGCCCGCGACCGCGTTGACGTAGCCGTAGACCGCCACGTCGACCCGCTTGATCATCGACGTCATGATCGTGTCGCGGACCTGGGTCAGCTGCGGGGAGTTGTACTGGTCGGAGTCGACGCCGATCGCCTTGCGCTGCGCGGTCTGCGCGGCGGCGAAGACACCCTGGTTCGACTGGCCCGCCGCGGCGAAGGAGATGTCGGCACCGCCGTCGTACTGGCCGGAGGCGATCTCGGTGGCGCGGGTGGCGTCGTTGAAGCCGGTGAAGTCACCCGCCGGGGAGATGTAGGCCGACTCGACGTCGATGCTCGGCGCGACGGCCTCGGCGCCCTGCGCGTAGCCCACGTCGAACTTCTGGATCAGCGGGTTGTCGACGCCGCCGATGAACCCGACCTTGCAGGTCGAGGTCTTCAGCGCCGCCGCGGCACCGACCAGGAACGAGCCCTGCTCCTCGGCGAAGACCAGCGGCTTGACGTTCGGCAGCTCCACCGTGTCGTCGTCGACGATGGCGAACTGGACGTTCGGGAACTCGGTCGCGACGGTCTTCACGCCGGTGGCGTAGTTGAAACCGACCGCGATGATCGGGTTGAACCCGCTCTGGGCGAGCTGGCGCAGGCGGTTGGTGCCGGCGTCCTCGCTCTCGCCCGCCTGGGCGGTCGCCTCGCGCGTGTTGGCCTTCTGCAGCCCCAGCTCGGCGACGGCGCGGTCGAGCCCGGCGGCAGCAGCGTCGTTGAACGAGGCGTCGCCGCGGCCGCCGATGTCGTAGGCGAGTCCGACCTTCAGCCGGCTCGCGTCCGCCTTCGGGGCCTCCGGCGCCGGCTGGGCCGACGCGGCCGGGACCGACGGCGGCGCGACGCGCTCGCACTCCCCGGCCTGGGCCCCGCCGCCCCCGCCGGTGTCGCGCGCGCAGCCCGCGAGCGTGAGTGCCGCCGCGGCCACGAGCGCGATCGCGGTCGCGTACCGGCCCCTGCCTCCGATGCGCTGGTTGATCCGCACGAGGTGTCCTCCCCCTCCGGCGCCACCGGTCGGCGGCGCGTGTCCGGACGGGACCGTAACTGCTGGACAACGGTTTCGGCAGAACTCGAAACACGGCCGTGACGCGGAATCGTCGAGCGGTTGACGGACGGTACCGTCCGCGCACCCGGACGATCTTGTACCGGGAGGTGACCGCTGTCGTCGAGGAGGATCGATGGATCGCGCGGAACGTACGGTGCAGGCGCCACCGGAGCGGGTGTGGGAGCTGGTCTCCGACATCACCCGAGCAGGTGAGTGGAGCCCGGAGGCCACCGGGGGGGCGGTGGCGGGGCGACGCGACCGGGCCCGCGGTGGGCGCGCGGTTCACCGGCGGCAACCGGCACGGCCGGATCCGCTGGTCGACGCACTGCCGGGTCACCGAGTGCGAGCCGCCGCACCGGTTCACCTTCGTCGTGACCGAGTCGCGGACGGCCTGGGGCTGGATCCTGGAGCCTGCGGGCGACGGGGCGACGACCGTCGTCGCCTGGCGGGAGAAGGTCGGGGAGGCGACGCTGCCGGTACGGCTGCTGCAGCGCAGCGGGATCCTGGGCCGCGACCGCGAGACCCTGATGCGCGACGGGCTGGAGCGCAGCCTGGACCGGGTCAAGGAGATCGTCGAGCAGTGACCCTGGCCACTGGGCACAGGGCTGGGCACTGGCCACGACCGGCGGCCGGGCATGATCGCCAGGAATGGAGCGCGGGACGCAGTGCACTCGCCAGGGCGCTCGACTCCTGGCGATCATGGTCCGAGGCCGCGGCGCGGGGTGCCGGTCCCCGGCGGCCCGGTGCGACGACGTGCGGCGGTGGGCCATGCTGCACCGGTGACCGCCTCCCCAGGACGTGCATGTCGTGCCGCGCCGCTCGCGCTCCTCGTGGTGGTGCCGCTGCTCGTGGTGCTGACGCTGCTCGGACACCCCGGGACCGCGGCCGCCGGCGTCCCCGGCGCCGCGCCGGTCGCCGCGCCGGCGGGATGTCCGGGCCAGGACGCCCCGCCCGGCCCGCCCGCACGGGAGGAGGCGGTGCCGGTCGCCCCGCTGCCCGTGCCGTCGCCGGCGGTCGGCGGGCTCGACGGCTGCGGTGACGCCCACGCCGGGCCGGTGCCGCCCCCGCCCGTGGGGGTGGCGTCCTACGTGGTCGCCGATCTCGACTCCGGTGCTGTGCTCGCCGCCCGCGCCCCGCACACGCGGGAACATCCGGCGTCGACGATCAAGCTGCTGCTCGCGTTGGTCGTCGACGAGCGGCTGCCGATGGACCGGGTGGTCGTGGGCACCACCGAGGATGCGAACGTCGACGGCAGCCGGGCCGGGATCGGCCCCGGCGGGCGCTACACCGTCGACCAGCTGCTGCACGGGCTGCTGCTGTCCTCGGGCAACGACGCCGCGAACGCCCTGGCCCGCGAGCTGGGCGGCGTCCCGGCGACGCTGGCCGCGATGCGCGAGGAGGCCGCCGACCTGGGTGCACTCGACACCCGCCCCGCGACGCCGGCCGGTCTCGACGGCCCGGGGATGTCCTCCTCGGCCTACGACCTGAACCTGCTGCTGCGCGCCGCGTTGGAACGGCCGCGGATCGCGGCCGCGCTGACCACCCGGAACATCCCCTTCCCCGGGTTCGCCGACAAGCCCGGCTTCCTGCTCGGCAACGACGACCGGTTGCTCGGCACCCCCGGCTTCCTCGGCGGGAAGAACGGCTTCACCGACGCCGCCCGGCACACCTTCGTCGGCGCGATGGAGCGCGACGGGCGACGCCTGGTCGTCGCCGTGGTGCGCGGCGAGCAACGGCCGGTGCGGATGGTCGACCAGGCCCGGGCCCTGCTGGACTGGGGCTTCGGCGCCCCGGCCACCGGGATCGGGACGCTGGTCGAGCCCGGCACCACCGGTTCCGCCGACGGCTCGGGAACGCCCCCGGCGCCGCGGCCCCCGCAGGCGCCGCCGACGGCACGACATCGGCGTCCGGAGGCGCGGACGGGGCGACGGGGCGCACCGACGAGGCGACGACGACCGACGCCCCGGATCCCGCGGGCGCCCCGCCGGTTCCGGCCGCGGTGCTGGTCGGCGGGGTCGCCGCGCTCGCCGGCGTCGGGGCACTGGCGGCCGCGCGGCTGCGCCGGCGTCGTTGACCCGGGCGCGGACGCCGATCGTGCGGACGCACGGACCACACCGGCGACCTGGGGACTCTCCTCCACGCACCGTTCACCGGGTGGACGTTCGTCGGGACCCGCCCAGAATCCACTCTGGCCGGCCTCGCCCCCCCCCAGGGCCGGGCGTGGGACGCGGGGGCGCCTGATGCGTACTCGCTTACCAGGTAAGCGAGTACGCCGGGCCCCGTCCCCACAAGCCCCGCGGACGGCCGCTCCCCGAACGACGGCCACCGTGCCGCAGGCGGCGCCGTGCCCGGGCCAGGGCCGCACCCGCTGAGCGCAGCAACCGGGCAGCGCCCTACCCGGTCAGCGCCATGCCCGGTCAGCGCCGTCGGCGCCCCAGGGCCCGCAGGCCGAGCGCCCCACCGATCAGGCCCGCGGTCAGCAGGCCCGCCGAGGCCAGCGCGCCCGGGCCGTCGCGGACGACGTACTGCGGCCGGATGATCGCCGGGGCGGGCAAGTCGCGGGGACCCTGGTCGTTCTCCTCGGCGCTGGCGGCCCAGGCGGTCACGAACAGCAGGAACCGCGAGGTGAAGAAGATGAAGATGAGCAGACCGAGGATCGACCCGAACGCGGCCCCGGCCGGTGAGGCGCCGATGGTCGCGAGGTAGACGACCATGACGCGCTGCAGGATGGCGAACCCGATCGCGCCGAGCAGCGCCGCCTTCACCGCGCTGCGCAGGGTGACGGGCTCGCGCGGGAGCCGCGCGATCACCCACAGGAAGACCAGCCAGTTCCCGCCGATGCCGACCAGGAACGACAGGACGCTGAGCAGGAACCGGGCCCAGCCCACGTCACCGAGCCCGACCAGGCCGAGCAGCGACGAGCCGAGTGCCCCGGTCACCGAGGCGATCGCGAAGGACGCCACCAGGGCGAGCCCCAGACCGACCAGCGCGAGCAGGTCGAACGCGAGCCGCTTGATCATCGGTGGAGCTTCGTCGCGCTGACCCCACTGCTCGGTCAGCGCCTCGCGCAGGTTGCTCATCCAGCCGATGCCGGAGTACAGCGCACCGATCAGCCCGACCGCACCGATCGCGCCAGCGCGGTTGATCGCGGTGTCGACGACCTGCCCGAGCGTCTGGCCGAGGTCGCCGGGAGCGGCGCTGGTGATGCCGTCCCGCAGCTGCGCCACCAGATCCGGGTTCCCCCGCAGCACGAAACCGGCGATCGCGAAGCCCACCATCAGCAGCGGCACCAGCGCCAGGATCGAGAAGTAGGTGATCGCCGCGGCGTAGTGGTCGCCGTGGTTCTCGGTGTAGCGCTCCCCCGCCCGCACCAGGTGGTCCAGCCACGGATGCTTCTCCCGCTGACGGTCGAGGAAGGTGTCGGTCTCCTCCTCGTCGGTCTCCAGCCGGTGCGCGATCGTGGCGGCGCGGTTCTCGGCCATCATTCCCCCGGTTCGGTGGTACTCCCCGCCCCGGGCGCGCGGCTCAGACGGGCGGGAGGAACCCGATCCTCTCGTGAACCGCGGCCAGTGTCGCGCCGGACACCTCACGCGCACGGGTGGCACCGCGGGCGAGCACCCGGTCGAGTTCGGCCGGGTCGGCCAGGTAGCCGTTCACCTTCTCCGCGAACGGCTCCGCGAACGCGGCGACGATCTCGCCCAGGTCCTTCTTCAGGTCGCCGTAGCCGCGGCCGACGTACTCGGCCTCGACCTCGACGACCTTCCGGTCGGTCATCGCCGCGTTGATGGTGAGCAGGTTCGCGATGCCGGGCTTGTTCTCCGGGTCGAAGCGGATCTCGCGCTCGTTGTCGGTGACCGCGGAGCGGATCTTCTTCGCCGAGGTACGCGGCGGGTCGAGGAGCTCGACGATCCCGCTGGGCGACGACGCCGACTTGCTCATCTTCGCCGTCGGGTCCTGAAGGTCGTAGATCTTCGCCGTGGCCTGCGGGATGTGGGGCTCGGGGACCCGGAACGTCTCGCCGAACCGGTGGTTGAACCGCTGCGCGAGGTTGCGGGTCAGCTCCAGGTGCTGGCGCTGGTCCTCGCCGACCGGGACGCGGTCGGCCTGGTAGAGCAGGATGTCCGCGGCCTGCAGGATCGGGTAGGTGAACAGCCCGACCGTCGCCCGGTCGGTGCCCTGCTTGGCGGACTTGTCCTTGAACTGGGTCATCCGGCCGGCCTCGCCGAAGCCGGTGATGCACTCCAGGATCCAGGACAGCCGCGTGTGCTCCGGGACGTGCGACTGCACGAACAGCGTGCAGCGGTCCGGGTCGAGCCCCAGCCCGAGGAGCTGCGCGGCCGCGACCCGGGTCCGCCGGGCCAGCTCGGCCGGGTCGTGCTCCACCGTGATCGCGTGCAGGTCCACGACGCAGTAGAACGCCTCGTCGTCGTCCTGCAGGGCCATCCACTGCCGCAGCGCACCCAGGTAGTTGCCGAGGTGGAACGAGTCGGCCGTGGGCTGGATCCCGGACAGCACCCGGGGGCGGTGGGCGTCGTTCATGCCCGCCATCGTTCCCTACCGTCGGTCATCTCGGGCGCACCGGGGACACCGAGTCCCTGGCGAACGCCCGCCCGCACTGCCCGCAGTCCAGCCGCACACGGAGCGGCTGCCCGCAGGCCCGGTGGCGGATCGTGAAGTCGATCGGGGCGCCGTCCGCGCCGCACCAGCGGTGCGACCACTCGACCAGGCAGGCGTGGATCGGGAAGCAGGCGCGTCCCTTGTCGGTGAGGCGGTACTCGCCGTCGCCGCTGCGGCTGAGTACCCCGAGCCCGACGAAGCGGCGCAACCGGTCCGACAGCACCTCCGGGGAGATCGCCAGCTCGTGGGCGAAGCAGCTGAACGCCCGGACGCCGGTGAGTGCGGCGCCGATGACCGCGGCGCCCCACCGGTCGCCGATGATCTCCATGGCGCCGGGGAGGAACGAGAGCGGGTCGGCGGGCAGCGTGCCGCGGGTGCGCCGCGGGTGCCGGCGGGCCAGCACCTCCAGCCCCGGCGCCCACGGCTCGCGCTCGACCTCGGTGTCCCGCGGGCCGACCTCGCCGCCGCAGGTCGCGCAGCACACCCGCACGCGGGTGGGGCGCCCGCAGTCGCGGTGCACGATCTCGGGCAGCGGGACCTCGCGCGGGACCCAGGTCTTCTCCCAGTCCCAGGTGCAGATCAGCAGCTTCCAGATGTCCCCGCCGCGCTCGGTGAGGACGTAGCCGCGGCGCCCACGGCCGCCGTCGGCGTAGCTGCAGGTCTCGAGCAGGCCCGCCTCGACGAGCCCGCGCAGCCGCGCCGACAACGTCGCGTCGGAGATGTTGAGGGTCTCCCGCCACCCCGCGTACCGGCTGACCCCGAGGAACGCACGCTGGAGGATCAGCAGCGTCCAGGTGTCGGCTAGCAGGCCGAGACCGCGCCCGACGGCGCCCAGCTGCTGCGGCCGCACCCGCTCGCCTCCCTTGACCCGGACTGCGCAAGATCGTACCGTTGTCTCACTCTGCCGATCGAAGTCGCACCCGGGTGTGTGACCGTCGGCGGGGTGGGCCGGATCCGGGGGGGCGGCCCACCGGCCGGGGCGGACGTCCTGCGGCAGCGCGGTGATGGGGCTGCGGCAGCTGCGGGGCGTCGTCCCGGTCAGCACGTCACCCGTTCTGCCGGCTCTCCCGGCCGTTCTCCCGCTCCGGCTCCTCGTGCTGCGGGGCGGCCTCGTCCCTCACCGCCTCGACCGTCACCTCCTCGACCGTCACGACGCCCTTGTCGAGGTCGATCGGGCCCAGCCGCCACTGCTGCCCGCCCTGCGCGGCGTCCGAGTCCTCGTGCATCCGCTTCCGCGGGAACATCTCTCCGAGCACACCCATACCGCCACCGTACGGCGATCGGCGGCGGGGCCGGTCCCGCGCGACCGAGGGCGGCGCGGGACCGGCCGGGCTCGAACCAGGCCCGGGCCGGAGTCAGGCCGGGCTCACACCAGGCCCAGGCCGGGGTCAGGCCGGGGTCAGCGGCAGCATCCGCGGCCCGGCGCCCGACGCCGGGGTGAGCACGCGGGGCTCGCCGCGGTAGGTCGTCGTCCGCTGCCGGACCGGGCGACCGGCCGCCGCGGCGATCGCGGTGAGCTCGGCGACCGAGCGCTCGGAGCCGTTCTCCGAGCCGGCCATCCGGGAGATCGTCTCCTCCATCAGCGTGCCGCCCATGTCGTCGGCGCCCCCGGCCAGGATGTCCGCGGCGAGGTCGTCGCCGAGCTTCACCCAGGAGCACTGGACGTGGTCGATCCGTCCGTGCAGCGCGAGCCGGGCGAACGCGTGCACCGCCCGGTTGTCGCGCTCCGTCGGACCCGGTCGGGCGATCCCGGCCAGGTAGATCGGGGCGTTGTGGTGCACGAACGGCAGCGGCACGAACTCCGTGAACCCTCCGGTGCGGTCCTGGATCGACGCAAGGGTGCGCAGGTGCCCGAGCCAGTGCCGGGGCTCGTCGACGTGGCCGTACATCATCGTCGAGCTGCTCGGGATCCCCAGCTCGTGTGCGGTCGAGACGACCTCGATCCACTGCGACGCCGGCAGCTTGCCCTTGGTCAGGACCCAGCGGACCTCGTCGTCGAGGATCTCGGCGGCGGTGCCCGGGATCGAGCCGAGCCCGGCGGCCTTCAGCTCGGTCAGCCACTCCCGGATCGACACGCCGGCCTTCGCGGCGGCGGAGACGATCTCCATCGGGGAGAACGCGTGCACGTGCATCCCGGGCACGGCCGCGGTGACCGCGCGGACCAGATCGGCGTAGAACGACACCGGCAGCTGCGGGTCGATGCCGCCCTGCACACAGACCTCGGTGGCGCCGTCGCGGGCGGCCTCGGCAGCGCGCTGGGCGACCTCGTCGAGCGAGAGCCGGAAGGCGTCGGCGTCGCGCTCGCGCTGGGCGAAGGCGCAGAACCGGCAGCCGACGTAGCAGACGTTCGAGAAGTTGATGTTCCGGTTGACCACGTAGGTGACGTCGTCCCCGTTGACCTGCCGGCGCACGTCATCGGCGAGGTCGAGCAGGGTGCGTAACGCGGGCCCGTCGGCGGTCAGCACGGCCATCGCCGCGTCGGCGTGCGCCGGGTCGAGCAGCGCAGCCGGGTCGGACGCGGCCAGGTCCAGCCCGGCCCGGACGTCGGAGTCGAGCCGCTCCGGCGCCGCCCCGTGCCCGGCGCGCTGGTGCTCCAGCTCGGCGGCCACCTCGTTCCAGTCGCCGTAGACGTCACCGAAGTCGCTGCGTCGGTCCTCGGTGCGCCCGGTGGTGTCGATCGTGGAGTTCAGGTCGGTGCGCCCGGTCGAGGCGAACCCGCCGTCGGGCTCCTGCCACGCCCGCCCCTCCACGACGGCGTCGGGCCGGGCGAGCCCGTCCGGTCCGGACAGCGCAGCGACGTGGCCGTGCAGCCGCGCGTCGATCCACGGCGACCCGGCCCGCACGTACTTCGGGTAGGCGGTGAGCCGCTCCCGCAGCGTGAAGCCCTCGGCCGCGGTGATCGCGGCCAGCTCGTCGACGGCCGGCCACGGCATCTCCGGGGACACGTGGTCCACCGTCACCGGGGAGACACCGCCCCAGTCGTCGATCCCGGCGCGCAGCATCAGCGCCTGCTCGTCGCCGACGAGGTTCGGCGGGGCCTGCAGCCGCACCTTCGGGCCGAGCACCAGCCGGGCGACGGCGATCGTCGCGGCGAGATCGTGCAGGTCGGCGTCGGGGTCGTTCGCCATCGCGGTGTCCGGCTTCGCCCGGAAGTTCTGGACGATCACCTCCTGCACGTGCCCGTGCGCGCGGGCCGCCGAGCGGATCGCGAACAGCGACTCGGCCCGCTCGGTGCGGTTCTCCCCGATGCCGATCAGGATGCCGGTGGTGAACGGGACGCCGACGCGGCCGGCGTCGGTGAGGGCGCGCAGCCGGACCGCGGGCTCCTTGTCTGGGCTGCCGAAGTGCGGGCCGCCCTTCTCGAACAGCCGCTGCGAGGTCGTCTCCAGCATCATCCCCATGCTGGCCGCGACCGGCTTGAGCCGGGTCAGCTCCTCCCAGCTTATGACGCCCGGGTTGAGGTGCGGCAGCAGCCCGGTCTCCTCCAGGACGGCGATCGCACACGCCCGGACGTAGTCCAGTGTCGAGTCGTAGCCCCGCGCCTCGAGCCACTCACGAGCCTGCGGCCAGCGGTCCTCGGGGCGGTCGCCGAGGGTGAACAGGGCCTCCTTGCAGCCCTGCGCGGCGCCCTGACGGGCGATCTCGACGACCTCGTCGCGCTCCAGGTACATGTCCTCGAGCTTGTGCGGGACGGTCGCGAACGTGCAGTAGTGGCAGCGGTCGCGACAGAGCCGGGTCAGCGGGATGAAGACGTTGCGGGAGTAGGTGACGACGCCGGGGCGGCCCTCCTCGACGAGTCCGGCGTCGCGGACCCGGCCGGCGTGGCCGAGCAGCTCCTCCAGGTGCTCACCGCGGGCGGCGAGCAGCACCGCGGCCTCGGTGACGTCGAGGGTCGACCCGTCGCGGACCCGGCGCAGGGCCCGGCGGAACGCGGAGTCCGAGGGGACGGGCTCGGCGGGCGCGGGGGTCGGGAGGGGTACCGGCGGGACGGCCTCGGCCGGGACAGGGGCGGCAGGAGTATCGGCCATGCCACCCACACTAGGTTTCACGGAACACCGCAGCGACCGTCCGTTTCCCGGCGATGGATCACGCCCGGTACGGGAATACGGCTCAGGCGACCTCGGCGGGCGTGCCGCCGGTTACGGCGACGAGCTCGTCGAACGTCGTCGGGAACACCGAGCGGGCCACCCCGCCCGCCGCCCAGACCCGGTCGAACTCGCCCAGCGCGACGTCGACCAGGGTGCGAACCGGCGCCGGGTGCCCGACGGGGGCGACCCCGCCGATGACCTGCCCGGTGGCCTCACGCACGAACTCCTTCGACGCCCGTCCGACCCGCTGCGCGCCGACCAGGGCCGCGACCCGGTCGGTGTCCACCCGGTGCGCGCCGGAGGTGAGGACGAGCAGCGGGGCGCCGTCGGCGTCGAAGACCAGCGAGTTCGCGATCTGGCCGACCTCGACCTCCAGTGCGGCGGCCGCCGCGGCGGCGGTGGTCACCGCGTCGGGCAGCAGCACCAGGCCCGCGATCGACGCGGGACAGGCACCGGCCCGGCGCAGCGCCTCCTTCACGGCGGCGACGCGGGGGTGGTCGGCGGGGTGTTCGACGCTCGGGCTCACCCGGGACATCCTGCCCGCACCGCGCCGCGGCCGCTGCCGGGTTCCCCGGAGGTTCCTCGTCAGCGGTTCCTCAGAGGACGGCGAGGACCAGCAACACGACGACGACCACGGCCAGCACCCCGGCCACGCCCAGCAGGATCCAGCGGTTGCGTCCGAGGTCCCCGCCCTGGGACCGGGGCCGGGCACCGCGTTCGAACAGCTCGGCGGCCCGGTCGTGGGTCGGGCGGTCGGCCGGGTCGTCGGCGGTGAGGCCGTCCAGGACCGTCGCGAGCGCGCTGCCCGCCGGCGGGCGCGGGCCCACCGCCTCGCGCAGGACGACGCCGAGACACCACAGGTCCGCGGCCGGGGTGTCGGTGCCCTCGGGAGCGGCGGGCGCACCGGTCCCGCCGGGGCGCGGACCGACCGCGCGGGCGAGACCGACGTCGGTGAGCAGGGCGCGGCCCTCCGCGGTGATCAGCACCGCGTCGGCGTCGAGCCCGCCGTGGGTGCCGCCGTCGGCGTGCACCGCCCGCAGCGCGGCCAGCACGTCCCGTCCGACCAGCGCGACCTGCCGGGGCGACGGCGGCTCCGCCTCGACGACCGCGCCCAGCGGCCGTGCGTCCGGGTGCTCGGTGACCAGGTACTCGCGCATGTCCCCGGCCGAGGACCGGTCGGTGACCAGGTCCAGCACCCCGACGACCGACGGGTGCCGCAGCCGTCCGGCCGCCCGGACCTCGGTCAGCAGCCGCTCCCGGACCCCCGCGACCGGGGGCAGCGCGATCTCGGTGACGGCGACGGTGCGGCCGGTGATGCGGTCCTCGGCGCGGTGGGTCGGCCCGAAGCCGCGGCGGCCCAGCTCGTCGAGCAGCAGGTAGCGGCCGCCGACCATCCGTCCGGCGATCACACGGCCCCCAGCCGGACGACGACCGGGGCGTGGTCGGAGAAGCGCCGGTCGTGCGCGGGTGCCCGGTCCACGACGGCCTCGTACGCCGCGTCGGCGAGCCCGGGCGTGGTGAGCAGGTGGTCGATCCGCCACCCGGTGTCGTTGTCGAAGGCCCGCCCGCGGTAGCTCCACCACGAGTACGGCCCGTCGACGCCCGGGTGCCGTTCACGCACCACGTCGCGCCAGCCGTGTTCGAGCAGCTTCGCGAACCACTCCCGCTCGTGCGGCAGGAAACCGGAGTTGCGCCGGTTCCCGCGCCAGTTGCGCAGGTCCAGCTCGGTGGGCGCGATGTTCCAGTCCCCGCCGACGACCATCTCCCGGCCGGTCGCGACGCACCGGTCGAACGCGGTGCGCAGGTGGTCGCCGAACGCGGCACAGAACGCGTCCTTGGCGTCCTGCTTCGGCGTGCCCGACTCACCCTTGGGCAGGTACAGAGAGGCCACGGTGAGCCCGCCCGGCAGGTCCACCTCGAGATAGCGGCCGTCGAGGTCGGTGGTGGGAGCGGTGCTGTTGCTCGCTCCGCGGGCTCCGCTCGGGAAGCCGATCCGTACGGCCTCCGGCTCCTCGCGACTCAGCACGGCGACGCCGTTGCGCCCCTTCGCCGTCAGCGACGGCGCCAGCCGCAGGTGCCAGCCACCCGCGTCGAGCGCGACCAGGAAGGCGGCCGGCAGCTCGTCGGGCAGGGCCCGGACCTCCTGCAGGCAGACCGCCCGCGCGTCGGTCGCGGCCAGCCACTCCAGCAGCCCCTTGATGGTGGCGGCACGGACCCCGTTGACGTTGACCGTGGCGAGGGCGTTCACGCCGTCTACTGTGCCGCACCCATGATCACGCTGCGCGACGGGTTCAGCACCGGCTGCCCGAGGTCGCGGCGACGGAGTCCACCGGGACCCACTGGTTCTGCTCGGTGAGCTTGCGGAAGCCGCCGTCGACGATCGTCTCGGCCGCGACCTCGGTGCCGACCGGCAGCGTGCGGACCGGCGCCGCCGAGTTGCCGGGGGCCGCGCGCACCGTGACCTGCTCGCCCTGCACGACGACACGGCAGCCGGTCGTCTCCAGATCGCCCGTGACACCGCCGTAGGCGAGTGCGACGGCCGTCAGGCCGACACCGATGAGCCCCACCAGCGGCCAGCCCCTCAGGAGGGACTTCCGGGTGAGCCCGAAGACCTTCGCCACCGTGGTTCCCCTCCCGTCGGACGCTGCCGCTGACCACGGTAGCCGGTCCGCGGCCACGGGCTCGACCATCACAGGGGTGTCGGACCGGTTACTCCTACGGGCGTGCGGAGCCGGTGAACAGATAGCGTGTGGCCCAGTCAGCGGGTCGCCGCGCCGGGGACCCGCCCGGTCGTCCCGGGCCCGTCCGCCGGCGCCGGCGCGGCCCGCTCGCTGGACACGGCAGCACACACGACGAGCCGAGGCAGGCCTGAGGACGCGATGAAGCTCACCTACACGTACACCGACGAGGCGCCGGCGCTGGCGACCCACTCCTTCCTGCCGGTCATCGAGGCCTTCGCCGGACAGGCCGGGGTCGACGTGGAGACCCGCGACATCTCCCTCGCCGCCCGGATCCTGGCGAAGTTCCCGGACCGGCTGACCGAGGCCCAGCGCGTCCCGGACTCGCTGGCCGAGCTGGGCGAGCTGGCGAAGACCCCGGACGCCAACATCATCAAGCTGCCGAACATCTCGGCGTCGATCCCGCAGCTCAAGGCGGCCATCACCGAGCTGCAGGGTGCCGGCTACGACGTACCGGACTACCCGGAGAACCCGCAGACCGAGCAGGAGAAGGCCGCCCGCGCCGCCTACGACTCGGTCAAGGGCTCCGCGGTCAACCCGGTGCTGCGCGAGGGCAACTCCGACCGCCGCGCCCCGCTGTCGGTGAAGAACTTCGCCCGCAAGCACCCGCACTCGATGGGCGCGTGGAGCCCCGACTCCACCAGCCACGTCGCCACCATGGACGAGGGCGACTTCCGCCACTTCGAGACCTCGTTCACCGCCGCCGGTGACGGCGCGGTCCGCATCGAGCACGTCGCCACCGACGGCACCGTCACGGTGCTGAAGGAGAAGATCGCGCTGCTGGACGGCGAGGTGTTCGACGGCGCCGTCATGCGTCGCGAGGCACTGCAGGCCTTCCTCGCCGAGCAGGTCGCCGACGCCAAGGCCGAGGGAGTGCTGTTCTCGGTGCACCTCAAGGCCACGATGATGAAGGTCTCCGACCCGATCATCTTCGGGCACGCCGTCCGCGCCTACTTCGCCGACGTCTTCGACTCCTACGGCGACGACCTCGCCTCCGTCGGCGCCGACCCCGACGACGGTCTCGCCTCGATCCTGACCGCGCTGGAGAAGCTGCCCGCCGACGAGCGCGAGGCGATCGAGAAGGCCATCACCACCGCCTACGAGACCGGCCCGGCCCTGGCCCAGGTCGACTCCTCGCGCGGCATCACCAACCTGCACGTCCCCAGCGACGTCATCATCGACGCCTCGATGCCGGCCGCCATCCGCTCGTCCGGGAAGATGTGGAACGCCGACGACGCCCTGCAGGACACCAAGTTCGTCATCCCGGACTCGTCCTACGCCCCGCTCTACGACGAGACCGTCAAGCACTGCCAGGCCAACGGCGCCTTCGACCCGACGACGATGGGCACCGTCCCGAACGTCGGCCTGATGGCGCAGAAGGCCGAGGAGTACGGCAGCCACGACAAGACCTTCGAGGTCGCCTCTGCCGGCACCGTGCGCGTCGTCGACGCGGCCACGGGCGAGGAGAAGCTCTCGCACGAGGTCGGCGAGGGTGACATCTGGCGCGGCTGCCAGACCAAGGACGCCCCGATCCGCAACTGGGTCGGGCTGGCCGTCGAGCGGGCCCGGGCCACCGGCTCCCCCGCCGTCTTCTGGCTGGACTCCGCGCGCGCCCACGACGCGCAGCTGATCGCGAAGGTCGAGAAGTACCTGGGCGAGCACGACACCGACGGCCTGACCATCGAGATCCTCCCGATCGCAGAGGCCACCCGCTACACCCTGGAGCGGACCCGCAAGGGCGAGGACACCATCTCGGTCACCGGCAACGTGCTGCGCGACTACCTCACCGACCTGTTCCCGATCATGGAGCTGGGCACGTCGGCGAAGATGCTGTCGATCGTCCCGCTGATGAACGGCGGCGGCCTGTTCGAGACCGGCGCCGGCGGGTCCGCGCCGAAGCACGTGCAGCAGCTGCAGAAGGAGAACCACCTGCGGTGGGACTCCCTCGGCGAGTTCCTCGCGCTGGCCGTCTCGCTGGAGATGCTGGCGTCGAAGACCGAGGAGCCGCTGCGGGCGAAGCTGCTCGGCCAGACCCTCGACGAGGCCACCGGCAGGCTGCTGGAGAACGGGAAGTCGCCGTCGCGCAAGGTCGGGGAGCTCGACAACCGCGGCAGCCACTTCTACATCGCGCTGTACTGGGCGCAGGCCCTCGCCGCGCAGACCGAGGACACCGAGCTGGCCGCGATCTTCGCCCCGCTCGCCGAGAAGCTCGCCGCCGCCGAGGACACGATCGTCGGTGAGCTGAACGCGGTCCAGGGCGACCCGGTCGACCTGGGCGGCTACTACTACGTCGACCGCGCGAAGACCGACGCGATCATGCGGCCGAGCGCCACGTTCAACGCGGCGATCGACGCCTTCGCCGGCAAGTAGCCCCACCGACGACGGCCCGTCCCCCGCTGCCGGGAGGGCGGGCCGTCGCCGTGTCCGGACGACCACCATCCGTGGACCCGTTCGCGACACCACACCGCCGTCCGGGTGGCCGGAGGGTGATCGTTGCGATCATCGAGTGATCATGAGCGGCGCCGTGGGCGACGTCACTGACCCGTCCGGCGCAACCCCGGTCACGGTCCGACCGTACTCACCGGTACAATTACGTTAGCTATGATCATCATCGCCCTGCACCGCACCACCCCGACCGGGCCGCGCTCCCCCGCCCCATCGGGCGCTCCGGTGCGAGTACCGCGGGCGACGAGCACCGGCCCCGGCCGTCCGGGCAGCAAGCGCCCCGCCGGCCCGCGCCGGCCACCCACCAGGCGTCCCGCCGGGCCCGAGACGACCGGCGGCAGCCGGAGCTGACCCCGGCCCGGACCGGGGCGGGGTCAGCTGATCGTCAGCGAGCCCTGCGTGATCGTCAGCGCGAGCAGCAGGACGACGACGCCGAACCCGCCGTACACCAGCGCGTCGGCGTAGCGGCCGCGGATCGCGAGCAGCCCGACCCGGTCCGGCGGCAGCGCCACCCGCAGACACGCGGCGACCAGCATCGCCACCGCCAACGCCGCGGACCCCTCGCGCCAGTGCTCGGTCACCACCCGCTGCAGACCGACCAGGGACACCCCGAGGACGACGAGCAGCGGCCAGTGCGCCCGCAGCCGGGCCCGCAGACCGTGCCCGGAGCGGGTCTCCACCATCACTGCCCCCTGCTGTCCGTCACTGCGACGAGCTGCGTCCAGTACCGACGCTCACTCCGACAAGCTCCGCTCGGCGGCCTCGACGACGTTCGTCAGCAACATCCCTCGGGTCATCGGCCCCACGCCACCCGGCATCGGCGCCAGCAGCCCGGCGACCTCGGCGACCTCGGGGGCCACGTCTCCGACCAGACCCAGGTCGGTCCGGGTCACCCCGACGTCGAGCACCGCGGCGCCCGGCTTGATCTGGTCGGCGGTGATGAGTCCGGCCCTCCCCGCGGCGGCGACGACGACGTCGGCCTCCCGCAGGTGCACCGTCAGGTCCCGGGTGCCGGTGTGGCACAGGGTGACGGTCGCGTTCTCCGAGCGGCGGGTCAGCAGCAGCCCCAGCGGGCGGCCGACGGTCACGCCGCGCCCCACCACGACGACCCGCGCCCCGTCCAGCTCGACACCGAACCGGCGGCACAGCTCGACGATGCCGCGTGGGGTGCACGGCAGCGGCCCCGGCTCGCCGAGGACCAGCCGGCCCAGGTTCGTCGGGTGCAGGCCGTCGGCGTCCTTGCCCGGGTCGACCCGCTCCAGCGCGGCGCCGGCGTCGAGGCCGTCCGGGAGCGGGAGCTGCACGATGAAGCCCGTGCAGGTCGGATCGGCGTTCAGCTCGTCGATCGTGTCCTCGACCTGCGCCTGGCTCGCGTCGGCGGGGAGCTCACGCTGCAGCGACGTGATCCCGACCTTGGCGCAGTCGCGGTGCTTGCCGCGCACGTAGGCATGTGACCCGGGGTCGTCACCGACCAGCACCGTGCCCAGACCGGGGGTCACCCCGGCGGCGGTCAGCTTCTCGACACGGCCCCGCAGGTCGTCGAGCAGCTCCGCCAACGTCGCCTTGCCGTCCATCACGCGTGCGCTCACCCGGGCATCCTCTCAGGCAGCGCCCAGGCCGGTCGAACCTGACCGGAGGACGCCCGTGTGGCGAGCGGGTAGGGGACGCCGCCCCCACGACCTGCGACGACGGTCCGATCGCGTGCAACCGGGGTACAGGTCGGGTCTGGCCGTACGGAGGGGCGATGAACGATCTCCATGAGAGGAGAATCACACCACCGGGTGCACGGCCGGTCATGAACTCGACGAGGGGTTCTCCATGAGAGTGGAGAGCGACACCGCGGGGGCGCAGGCTGCTGCCCCGCCCGCCCCGGCAGGCAACCCGGCCCTGATGGGTCTCATCTGCTTCCTGCCGTCCGGCATCACGCTGGGCCCGTGGTTCGTGGGCTACCTGGACACCACCGCGCTGCCCGGCGGCATGATCCCGATCCCGACCTTCTCGGCGGGTCTGTTCCTGTTGCTGTCGGCCATGGCCGCGCTGCGCGTCGGGGACAGCGTCACCGCCGCGATCTTCGCCGTCTTCTCCGCGTTCCCGGTGTCGGCCGCGGGCAGGACGGTCAGCGGAAGTCCCGGGACGCCACCTTCACCGCCAGCGGCATCCGCTGCAGTCGGTCGGCCAGCAGGTTCAGCACGCCCTCCGGGCTGCGTTCGAGCCGGCCCCGGACCAGCAGCGCGGCACTCCCCAGCGCCACCGACCGGTAGCGCGCCCACAGTCCCTCCGAGCAGGTCACGTTCAGCATCCCGGACTCGTCCTCGAGGTTCACGAACGTCACCCCGCCCGCCGTCGCCGGGCGCTGGCGGTGGGTGACCAGTCCCCCGACCAGCACCCGGGCCGGGGTGTCCGGGCCGGCGCGGCGGCCCACCTCGTCGAGCCGGTCGATCCGGACCGCACCGAGCGCGTCGAGGTCCGCGCGCAGGTGCTGCACCGGATGGCTGTCCGGGGAGACGCCGGTGGCCCAGACGTCGGAGACGGTCAGCTCCGCCTCGGTCATCCCCGGCAGCGCCGGCGCGTCGAACCCGACGGTGGTGCCCGGCAGGTGCTCGGGCCGTACCCCCGCGACGACGCCCGCCGCCCACAGCGCCTCCCGCCGCCCCACACCGAAGCAGCCGAACGCGCCGGCCGTCGCCAGCGCCTCGGCCTGCGGGCCGGTCAGCCGGACCCGGCGGGCCAGGTCGGGCAGGTCCGCGAACGGCCCGCCCGCGTCGCGCTCGGCGTCGATGGACCCGGCGAGGTCCGCACCGACGGTGCGGACGCCCGCCAGACCCAGCCGGACCGCCTGGCCGCCGGTGCTGTCGTCGTCGGGCTCGAGGACGGCGTCGGCCCGCCCGGCATTCACGTCCGGCCGGTGCACCCGCACGCCGTGCCTGCGGGCGTCGGCCACCAGCGACTGCGGCGAGTAGAAGCCCATCGGCTGGGCGTTGAGCAGGCCCGCACAGAACGCCGCCGGGTGGTAGAGCTTGAACCACGCCGAGTAGTAGACGAGCGCGGCGAAGCTGATCGAGTGGCTCTCCGGGAACCCGAAGTTCGCGAAGGCCAGCATCTTGGCGAAGATCCGTTCGGCGAGCTCGCCGGTGATCCCGTTCGCGGCCATCCCGTCGTAGAACCGCTCGCGCAGCCGCTCCATCCGCTCGGTGGGCCGCTTGGACCCCATCGCCCGGCGCAGCTCGTCGGCCTCGGCCGCGGTGAACCCCGCGACGTCGACGGCGATCTGCATCATCTGCTCCTGGAACAGCGGGATGCCCAGGGTCTTGTGCAACGCGGGCTCGAGCAGCGGATGGTCGTGGTCCCAGGTCTCGAGCTCGTTGCGCCGACGGATGTAGGGGTGCACCGAGCCGCCCTGGATGGGGCCGGGCCGGATCAGCGCGACCTCGACGACCAGGTCGTAGAACTTGCGTGGGCGCAGCCGCGGCAGGGTGGCCATCTGGGCGCGGGACTCCACCTGGAACACCCCGACCGAGTCGGCGCGCGACAGCATCGCGTAGACCTCCGGGTCGGACTCGCCGATCTCGTGCAGCTCGATCCGCTCACCGGTGACGGTCTCGACCAGGTCCACCATCAGGTGCAGCGCGGTGAGCATGCCCAGCCCGAGCAGGTCGAACTTCACCAGCCCGGCCGCGGCGCAGTCCTCCTTGTCCCACTGCACGACGGTCCGGTCGGCCATCCGCGCCCACTCCACCGGCACGACCTCGGACACCGGCCGGTCGCAGATGACCATGCCGCCGGAGTGGATGCCCAGGTGCCGGGGCGCGCCCAACAGCTGCCCGGCGAGGTCCAGCAGCAGCGGCGGCATCTCCTGCGGGAGCTCGCTCGCCTCCAGGGCGTGCCAGCGTTCGACACGTCTGCTCCAGGCGTCCTGCTGGCCGGGTGAGAACCCGAGCGCCCGGGCGGTGTCCCGGATCGCCGACCGCGGCCGGTAGGTGATGACGTTCGCGACCTGTGCGGCGAACAGCCGGCCGTAGCGGCGGTAGACGTACTGGATCGCCTCCTCGCGGCGACCGGACTCGATGTCGAGGTCGATGTCGGGGTAGCCGTCGCGCTCCGGGGACAGGAACCGCTCGAACAGCAGCCCGTGCCGGACGGCGTCGACGTTGCTGATGCCCAGCGCGTAGCAGACCGCCGAGTTCGTGGCCGAGCCCCGGCCCTGGCAGAAGATGTCCGACCGGCGGCAGAAGTCGACGATGCCGTGGACGATCAGGAAGTAGCCGGGGAAGTTCTTCGCCTCGATGATCTCCAGCTCGCGCTGCACGGTGTACGCCGCGAACGGGTTCTCGTCATAGCTGCCATAACGCTCCATCCGGCCGCGTTCGGTCAGCACCCGCAGCCACGTCGTCTCGGTGTGCCCGGCCGGGACGTCGAACGGCGGCAGGCCCGGCGCCACCAGGTGCAGCTCGAACGCCAGCTCCCGGCCCAGCTCCGCCGCGCGTTCCACCGCGCCGGGGTGGCGCTCGTCGAACCGCAGGGCCATCTCCTGCCCGGACCGCAGGTGCGCGGTGCCCGCCGCGGGCAGCCAGGGGTCGATCTCGTCGAGGCTGCGCCGGGCCCGGACCGCGGCGACGGTAGCGGCCAGCGGGGCCCGGTCGGGGGTGGCGTAGTGCGCACCGGTCGTCGCCACCGTCGCGATCCCGGCCCGCTCGGCCAGCGCGGCCAGCGCGTCGTTGCGCTCGGTGTCGCCGGGCTCGCCGTACACGGTCAGCTCGACCCGCACGTTCTCCGCGCCGAAGCACGCGACCAGCCGGTCCAGCTCCGCCGCGGCGGCTGCCGGGCCCGAGCGGTCCAGGGCCCGGCGCACCGCGCCCTTGCGGCAGCCGGTGAGCACGACGACCTTCCCCGCGGTGTCGGCGACGACCTCGTCCGGGTCGTAGACCGGCCGGCCCTTCTCCCCGCCCCGCATCTGGGCGGTGGAGATGGTGCGGCACAGCGCGCGGTACCCGTCGGGGCCGCGGGCCAGCAGCAGCAGGTGCTCGCCCTCGGGATCGGCGACGCCGTTCTGCGGCGCGGTCAGCCCGGTGCTCAGCTCGGCTCCGAACACCGTGCGCACCCCGAGCGCGCGGGCCGCCTCGGCGAACCGCACGACCCCGTACATGCCGTCGTGGTCGGTGAGTGCGACCGTCTCCAGCCCCAGCTCGGCGGCGCGTTCGACCAGCTCCTCCGGAGCGCTCGCACCGTCGAGGAAGCTGAAGTGCGAATGACAGTGCAGCTCCGCGTACGGCACGACACCGGGCCCTGCCGGGCGCAGGTCCTCGGGCGGCTCGTAGGGGTCGCGGTGGACGGACCAGGCGGGGGCGTCCCCGCCGTCGGCCTCCGGACCGCCGCGCAGGCTCGCGCCGTCGCGCACGGGCCGACCCGACAGCGCGCTCTCCAGCTCCGCCCAGGGGACGTCCGGGTTCTGCCAGCCCATCCGCGCACGGTACTCGAACATGAGTTCGAACGTCGAGTGTCGGGTTCGCGGACGGGCGTCGCCGTGCGGGCCGGCCGGCTGCTCCCCAGCGCCGGTCGGCCCCGCACGGCGGATCCGGGCTCCGGCGCGGCACACCGGCCGCTCCCCAGCGCCGGCCCGCGGGCCACCCGGACGTACCCATCCGGTGCCGGCAGGTGGTTCGTGGACCGCCCCGCCGACATCTCCGAGTCCACCAGCCGAACCTGTGGAACGACTGAGACCCCGGTGTGGATCGACCGAGGATCACCGCGGCCCGGGTCGCGCCGGGCCGTACCGTCGTGTTCGTGACGCCATGTCGTGATCGTCGGTTCACCGCACGACCACGCCCGATGACGGATGCTGGTCCGACGCCGCGGCACCCGACCGGTGCCGCGCACGCACCGAGCAGCGCCGGACACCCGGCGCGGACGAGGCCCGGCACCGGGCCGGACGACAGGGGTGGCTCCATGGGACGGGCGAGCAGGACGGGGGGCCGGTACCGGCTGCGGCTGGGGAACCGGCTGGTCAGGGTCGCGGCGGCCGGGGTGGCCGTCGTCGCGCTCGCGGCCTGCGCGGACGTCCCCGCGGCACCGGGCTCCGCGACGATCGGCGCTGCCGGCGGCGGGGGTCAGGCCGCCGCACAGGGCGATCCCGGCCTCCCGCAGCGGCTCGCGGCCGCGGTCGGCGGCGACGGCGCCTACGCCCACCTGCAGCAGTTCGAGAAGCTCGCCGACGCGAACGCCGGCAACCGCGCCGTGGGCACCCCCGGGTACGACGCGGCCGTCGACCACGTCGTCGGGACGCTGCGCGCGAGCGGGTTCACGGTGTCGACACCGTCGTTCGAGGTGCGGACCTTCTCCGCGGGCGACGCGCGGCTGACCGTGGCCGGCGCCCCCGTGACGACCGAGGTGCTCGGCTTCTCCCCCGCCACCCCGCCCGGCGGGCTGACCGCGCCGCTGTCGCTGCGCCCGCGCACCCCGCAGGACCCGACACCGGGCTGCGAGGCGGCCGACTACACCGGCATGCCGGCCGGGGCCATCGCCGTCGTCGAGCGTGGGACCTGCGAGTTCGGGCAGAAGTCCCGGCTCGCGGGCGCAGCGGGTGCGGCGGCGGTGATCGTCATCAACACCGAGGACGCGGCCCTGCCCGCCACCCTCGGCGACACCCCGGGGGTCGTCCCGACGGCGTCCGTGACGAAGTCCGCCGGGGCAGCCCTGCGCGAAGGCCAGCAGGCCTCGCTCGTGCTCGACACCACGATCCGGCAGCAGACCTCGCGGAACGTGATCGCCGAGACCACCACCGGCGACCCGGCCAGGGTCGTGGTCGCCGGGGCCCACCTCGACAGCGTCCCCGAGGGCGCCGGGATCAACGACAACGGCAGCGGCAGCGCCGCCCTGCTCGAGATCGCGCAGAAGCTCGGCGGTTCCCCACCGGTCGGTCAGAAGGTGCGCTTCGCGTGGTGGGGCGCCGAGGAGATCGGCCTGGTCGGCGCCACGAAGTACGTCGAGGGCCTGTCCGAGGCCGACCGCGCGCGGATCGCGCTGTACCTCAACTTCGACATGGTCGGCTCGCCGAACCCCGGCTACCTCGTCTACGACGGCGACAACTCCGACGGCCTCGGCGGTGAGGCCGGCCCGCCCGGCTCCGACACCGCGGAGCGCGTCCTGACCGAGGCGCTGGTCGGGGCGGGCGTGAACGGCCCCGAGGGCACCGCGTTCGACGGGCGCTCGGACTACGGCCCGTTCATCGATGCCGGCATCCCGGCCGGTGGCCTGTTCACCGGCGCCGAGGAGCGGAAGACCCCGGAGCAGGCGCAGAAGTGGGGCGGCACGGCGGGGCAGTCCTACGACCCCTGCTACCACACGCCCTGCGACCGGCTGACCAACATCGACCGGACCGCGCTGGACCGGAACGTGACGGCGATGGCCTCGGCGATCGGCCGGTTCGCGGTCGACCTCACCGGGGTCCCGCAGCGCTGACCCGCCCGCGCCGGGCCCCGCTCCGGCCGCGTGGGCAGCGCTGTCGGCACGACAGTGCTGCCTGCGGTGCCCGCCGTCGGCCGGTGGCTCAGTCGTAGACACCGGTCACCTCCCAGCGGCCGCTGCGGTGCACGAGCAGCAGGGCCGCGCCGTCGGCGAGCACGACCTGCAGCCGGACCGCGGGCCCGGGGCCGTCGGGGTCCCACCAGCGGGTGTGCACCGGCCAGGGCCCGGCCCAGCCGGTGACCTCCCGGTCCGGGTCACCGCCCGCGACCCGGTGCGGGACGCCGTCGAGCAGGTCCGGCGCGGCCGGGTGCACCTCGGTGCCGTCCGCGGCGAGCAACCGGACCGGGACCGGGTCCGGGGGCACCGTCGCCGGCGACGGTGCCGGGAGCCGGCCGGGCCAGGTCGCCGGGGGGTCGGCAGGGCGACGGCCGGGGGCGCGGCGGGGGTGCGCGGCCCCGGGAGCCGCCGGTGCGGGCAGCGCGTCTCCCGCCCGCACCTCCGCCGGCCGCCCCGGGACCGGTGCGTGCGCAGCAGGGTCCGTGCACCCCGTGCTCCCGGCGGTGCTCCCGGTGCTGGTCCCGGCGCCGTCCGCCGCGGGGGCCGTGGCCTCCGGCCGGGCGGGGACCGCGGTGTCGGGCTGGGCGGGGACCGCGGTGTCCTCGACGACCCGTTCGTCGCCCCACCGCACCAGCCGCACCCGCTCGCCCGGGTCGCGGCCACCCGTCGGGACCACGGTGAACACCGCCTCCGGCCCGAGCAGCGCCTGCACCCGGACCAGGGCCCGCCCGGCCCGCTCGTCGCCCTCGCCGACGTCGCCCCACAACCCGCGCTGCAGCGCCCCGGCGACCACGGTGTCCTCCGGGGTGAGCCGCAGCGCGACCAGCGTCCCGGAGCCGCCGCGCCCGAGCCACGAGTCGAGCTGCCAGCGCACCCGGTCGACCGTCCCGGACGGGGTCAGCGGCTCGGCGCACCGCCAGACCCGCAGCAGCTCCTCCCCGCTCTCGGTGCGTGCGTGCACCCCCAGCCGGGTGCAGGCCAGGCCGTGTCCGGCGAGCGCGGTGTGCAGCCGGGTCGCGAGCGCCCGCGCGGCGAAGGCGGCCGCGTCGACCCGGTCCACCGGTGGATCCAGCTCGACCGCCGCGGCCAGCTCCTCCGGCGGGACCCGACGCGCGGGCGGGCGGGGGTCGCGCCCGCGGGCGAGCCGGTGCGCGGCCACCGCGGCGGCGCCGAAGCGCGAGGCCACGTCGGCCTCCGACAGCGACGCGAACGCCCCCAGCGAGCGCAGCCCCAACCGACGCAGCAGGTCCACCAGCGCAGCCCGGTCGACGTCGGGGTCCCGGTCCAGCTCGGCGACCTCCAGCGGTGCGAGGAACTCCGCCGACCGCCCCGGTGGCACCCCACGCCCCCGGCGGGCGGCGAGCTCGGCGGCGAACATCCCGTCCGCGACGCCGATCTGGCACTCGGTCCCGGCGTGCAGCGCGACCTGGTCGATCAGCCGCTCCACCGCGGCGCGCTCCCCGCCGAACCAGCCGACCGGACCGCGCGCGGGCAGCACCAGCAGCCCCGGCCGCACCACCTCGACGCCGGGGGCGAGCGCCTCCACCGCGGCGACGACCGGCTCGAACAGCCGGGCGTCGCGCCCCGGGTCGGGGGCGAGCACCACGAGCTCCGGGCACCGGGCCTGCGCCTCCCGACGCCGCAGGCCCCGGCGAACGCCGTGCCGGCGGGCCGTCGCCGAGCAGGCCAGGACCCGGTTGGCGTGCAGCACCGCGGCCGGCCGGTCCGCCGGGACGTGCGCGGCGCGGGCGGCCGCGGTGACCGGCCAGTCCGGGGACCAGACCGCCAGCACCCGCGGGTCGGGCTCCGCCCGCCCACCGCCGCCCGTGCCCGCTCCGCCGCGCACGCTCACCCTGCCGCCCGCGCTCCCGCCGACGCCCGCGTCCACTCCGCCGCGCGCGCTCGCACCACCGCCCGCGTCCGACGTACCGGACGTGCTCATCCCGCCGCCCGGGCCACGGGGCGCGCAACCGGGGCCTCGCCCACCGCCGGCGCGTGGACCGCGGGGACCGACGGCACCGAGGCGATCGCGGGTACCGACGGCGCCACGGGGACCGGGGGCGTCACCGGGGCCGGGGCGACCGTCCCGCCGGGACCGGGGAGGAGCACCTCCACCCCCCGGCCGGCCGGGCCGATCCCGCGCCCCTCCGCCCGGACCTCGACCCGCCGGGACCGCAGCCGCCCCGTCCCGCGGCCGACGCCCTCCCAGCGCGGACGGGTGCAGTGCAGCCGCAGGTCGGCCCCCGGCCACCCGCCGAGCGCCAGCGGCACCGCGCCCCGCTGCCGGGTCCGCGCGGCGAGCCGCTGCCGGTCCCCGGCCCGCAGCCCGGCCCGCTCCGGCCCGGCCACGACCACGAGGTCCAGCCCGTCCAGCAGCGCCGCGGTCACCCCGACCAGGTCCGCGCCGGGGTCGGGGACCAGCGCCAGCCGGTCCAGCCGCACGCCCGCCTCCGCCGCGGCCGTCGCGCCGAGTCCGGGGCGGCCGACCACACCCGCCCACGCGCCCTCCGCGGACGCGGCGGCCAGCAGCGCGAACAGCAGCGACCCCGCACCGGATCCCCCGCCCACCGCCACGGTGGATCCCCGCCGCAGGCCCCCACCGGGCAGCAGACCGGCCAGCGGCCCCGGCACCGGCAGCAGGTCCGCCTCGCTCACCGGACGCGGCTCGACCGTCCCGACCCTGCGGGCCGGGGCCTCCGGCTCCGGGCAGGGCCCCGCGGGCACCGGCCGGGACCGCTCCAGGCCCGCCCGGGTCTCCGTCCGGTGCAGGACGTGCCGGGCCCGGGCGAGCCGCTCGGCGGCGGAACCTGCCGAGGACCCCGGCCCCCCGGCCGGGCCCCGCGCCCCGGGCAGCGGCTCCCGCCCGCCCCCGGGAGCACGGGACCCGGTTCCGACCACCGGCCCGGACCCCTCCGGACCGGTGTCGGCCCCGACGTCGGCGCCGGCTCCCCCACCGGCACCGCCGATCACCCGGCCGACCGCCGCCGCTCCCCCGACGACGACCGGCCCCTCGCCCGCACCGACGCGCACCGCAGTACCTCCCCGCCACACACCGCGCCACGGCCGAACGGCCGCGACCTCGCCCGGCGCGCCGCGGGGAAGGCGAAGCGTGCTCGAACTGACGTTCGAAGCATAGGGCCCGTGCCGCCGCTCCGCATCCCCCGGGTGGGGGTGGTGACGACGACGGGAGGACCGTCGCACGCACCCCTGACATTCTCGGCCGGAAGACCCTCCGAGCTGCTCCGAACGCCGACGGCCCGGGACCGCGCGAGGCGGTCCCGGGCCGTCGGGTGGGGCAGTGGGTCAGCAGTGGGTCAGTGGGCGAAGTGCCGTGTCCCGGTCAGGTACATCGGCACGCCCGCCTTGGCGCAGGCCGCGACGACCTCCTCGTCCCGGACCGAGCCGCCGGGCTGCACGACGGCGGCGACACCGGCGTCGAGCAGCACCTCCAGCCCGTCGGGGAAGGGGAAGAACGCGTCGGAGGCGGCAACCGCGCCGCGGGCCCGGTCCCCGGCCCGGGTCACGGCGAGCTTCGCCGCGTCGACCCGGTTGACCTGGCCCATGCCGACGCCGACCGCGGCGCCGTCGTGGGCGAGCAGGATGGCGTTGGACTTCACCGCGCGGCAGGCGCGCCAGGCGAACGCGAGGTCGTCGAGCACCTCGGGGGCCACGGCGTCGCCGGTGACGAGCTTCCAGGCGGCCGGGTCGTCGCCGTCGGCGTCGACGAGGTCGCGCTGCTGCACCAGCAGCCCGCCGGAGATCGGGCGCAGCTCGGTGCCGGTGCGGGCGGCGCCGTCGGGGATGCGGAGCACGCGGACGTTCTTCTTGCGCGCCAGCACCTCCAGCGCGCCGTCGGCGTAGCCGGGGGCCACGACGACCTCGGTGAAGATCTCGGCGACCTGTTCGGCCATCGCGACCGAGACCTCGCCGTTGACCGCGATGACCCCACCGAACGCCGACACCGGGTCGGTGGCGTGCGCCTTGCGGTGGGCCTCGGCGACGTCGGCGCCGACCGCGATCCCGCACGGGTTGGCGTGCTTGATCACCGCGACCGTCGGACGGTCGCCGTGGTCGTGCGCGGCGCGCCAGGCGGCGTCGGCGTCGACGTAGTTGTTGTAGGACATCTCCTTGCCGTGCAGCTGCTCGGCGCCGGCGAGGCCGGAGCCGGTGCCGTCGGTGTAGAGCGCGGCCGACTGGTGCGGGTTCTCGCCGTAACGCAGCGGGCGCTCGCGGGTCCAGGTGGCGCCGACCCACTCGGCTGAGGCCTCGTCGTCGCCGGTGGGGAACTGCTCGCCCATCCAGGTCGCGACCGAGACGTCGTAGGCGGCGGTGTGCCGGTAGGCGTCGGCGGCGAGCCTGCGGCGGTCCTCCACGACGAAACCGCCCGCGCCGACCTGCTCGAGCACCCAGGCGTAGCGCGACGGGTCGACGACGACCGCGACGCTCTCGTGGTTCTTCGCCGAGGCCCGCACCATCGCCGGGCCGCCGATGTCGATCTGCTCGACGGCCTCGTCGCGGCTCGCGCCGGACGCGACGGTCTCGCGGAACGGGTAGAGGTTCGACACCAGCAGGTCGAACGGCGCGATGTTCAGCTGCTCGAGCTGGGCGAGGTGCTCGGGCTTGCGGGTGTCGGCGAGCAGCCCGGCGTGCACCCGCGGGTGCAGGGTCTTGACCCGGCCGTCGAGGCACTCGGGGAACCCGGTGATCTCCTCGACGGGGGTGACCGGGACGCCGGCGTCGGCGATCCGCTGGGCGGTGGAGCCGGTCGAGACGATCTCCACCCCGGCGGCGTGCAGCCCGGTGGCCAGGTCGAGGAGACCGGCCTTGTCGTAGACGCTGATCAGGGCCCGGCGTACCGGCCTGCGCTCACTCACTGTTCACCTCGTGGGGTTGGGCGGCGGTGGCGAACCGTCGCACGGTCGCGACCAGCAGCCGTCGTTCCTCGGTCTTGATGCGCTCGTGCAGGGAGGTCTCGTCGTCGCCCGGGAGCACGGGGACCTCCGCCTGTGCGAGCACCGGTCCGGTGTCGAGCCCGGCGTCGACCTCGTGCACGGTCGCGCCGGTGACGGGCACCCCGGCGGCCAGCGCGTCCCGGACGGCGTGCGCGCCCGGGAACGCCGGCAGCAGAGCCGGGTGCGTGTTCAGCATCGGGCATCCGAGCGCGTCCAGGAAGGCCGGGGAGACGAGCTTCATGAACCCCGCCCCGACGACGAGGCCCGGCCAGTGCGCGCGGACGGCCGCGGCGAGCGCGGTGTTCCAGGCGTCGCGGCCGGCGTGGTCGGCGACCCGTTCGACGAAGGTGGGGACGCCGGCGGCACGGGCCCGGTCGAGCCCGGCGGCACCCGGGCGGTCGGCCCCGACGGCGACGACGGCGAACCCGGCGTCCGCGGTGTCGAGCAGTGCCTGCAGCAGGGTCCCGCTCCCGGAGACGAGGACGACGACCCGCAGCGCCTCGTGCCGCTCCTGCGCGCCCACCGTGTCCCTTCCTCGCCGGTCCAGGCCGCTCCACGGCCCCTGGCCAGGGTAGACGCGCCCTCCGACGGCGACGGTGCCCGGTGCGGTGGCCCGGGTCACCCGGCCCCGGTCGTGGGTCGAGTCGGGTCAGTCGGCCCTGTCGGCCCTGTGGTCCCTGTCGGCCACGTGGTCGCCGCGGTCGCGGTCCCGTTCGCTGGCGCCCTCGTCCGCGGCGCCGCGGCGGGAGGCCGTGCGCCCGGCTCCGTCGGGCTCCTCGTCGGAGACGGCGTGGCGGTGGGGGTGGACGTCGCCGTGCTCTCCGTCGTCGTCCCACGTGGCGTCGGCCCGGCGGACGGGTGCCCCGGCGGTGCGACGGCGCTCGACCAGCTCCGCCACCGTCGGGGTGCGACGGCGGTCCCGGGCGGCCCGGGCCCGGTCGACCGCGGTACGCGGCCGGTCGGTGCCGCCCATCGGGACGTGCCGGGCGAGCTCGGTCCCCGCGCAGGTCAGCACGGCCGGGATCCCGACCAGCAGCAACGCGCAGCCGAGGACCGCCCACGGGTGGAACGACACCGGGTCGTAGGGCCCGCCCGCGAGCGCTCCCCCGGCGAGCGCCGCCGGGACCGCCGCCCCGACCGCGACGACCACCGCCGCCGTCGCCGGGGCCGCGACCCGCTCCACGACCGGCGCGTCCTCCCCCAGCGCCCGGCGGCAGGCGATCCCGCCGAGCACCCCCGCGACGACGGGCAGCAGCACGACCAGCACCGCGGCCGTCGGGACGGTGGTGACGGGCAGGACCGCCACGGGCGGGAACGGCGGCAGCGGCCCCGGCTCGGCGTCGAACGGACCCGACCGGGCGATGCCGACCGACACCCCCGCGCCCAGCGCCCAGGACAGCGCCCCGACCAGGGCGTTCGGCAGGTACCCCACGCTCAGCACCAGCACCCCGAAGCCCGCCCAGGCCCCGGGGGCGATGCGCTCGGCGGTGTCGGCGACGTCCGAGGCGCTCGCGAGCAGCGCCACGGTCAGGACGAGGGCGGCGACCAGCAGCAGCCCGGCGGCCGCGACCCGGGCCCCGGCGAGCGCCGCGCCGGGCCATCCCGACAGCACCCGCTGCCACGCGGCCGGGGCCCCGCACGCGTGGACGACGCCGATCCCGGCGGCCGTCCCGGCCACCAGCCCGGCCCCCATCATCGAGGCCCAGGGCGCGGTCACGGCCATGTCCCGCGGCAGCAACGCCCCGGCCAGCACGGCGACCGCGGCGGCGGCCCCGACCTGGGAGGCGACGACGGCGCCGGCGTCGTGCCGGACCCGCCCGCCCAGCCGGAGCACCGCCCACCGCGAGCAGAAGGCGACCAGCGCGACGACCACCAGCGTCGGCAGCAGCGGCAACACCCCGAACGGGCGCCCGTCCACGGCGACCGGGATGAGGTGCGCGGCCAGCCACAGCGGGACGGCGGTGGCGAGTGCCCCGTCCGCGGTGACCTCGACGCCGCCGGTGCCGGTCAGCAGCGCCGCCACCGGTACGAGCATCGTGTACCCGGCGAGGACGGCACCCATCGTGGCCACGAGGAGGATCCGCAGCCGGTCCAGCCCGGTGCCGGTCCCGGTGCCGCGCGTCGGGGTCCGGACGGGGCGGCGGTGCCCCCGCTCCCGCTCCGCGACGGCGGTCGCGCGCCCACCGCGGGACCGCTCGGGTGCGGGCCCGGTGGACCGGGCCCGGGAGGCCGGGCGACCGCGGGCGGGACGGGGCGGGGTGGTGCTCACCGGGTCAGCGTCGCAGCGAACCCGGTTCGGGAGGGGCAGGCACGCCGTGACGTGCCGGGGCCCACGGTCCCGGCAGGTCAGGCGGAGCCGTCACCGCCGGGCCGGAAGGTGCGGGTGGCCTCGGCGTCACCGGTGGCCGGGGCCCAGGGATTCTCGGTCTGCTCGCCGGCGGCCGGGGTGGAGCCGGGGATCGCGGAAGGGCGGGTGACGCCCGTGTCCTCGCCCACCTGGTCCGCGCCCGCCGTGTGGGGGGTGGTCGCGGGCGGGGCCTGCTCGGATCCCGGTGTGCCGGTCACCGCGGCGGCGCGATCGCCGTAGGACACACCGGAGAAGGCGCCGCCCCCGCCGGACGGCGTGTACGGTGCCGCGTCGGCCTGCGGGCTGCGTCCGCCGCCGACCGCGTGCCGGTCCGCGTCGTCGCCGGTCCGGTCCTGCACCCCGGGCGCCTCGGGCGCTCCGTGGGCACCGGGCTGGCCCGGGTATTGCCCGACGGCGGGCTGCGACACCGCGGGCACCGCGCCGGAGGCGCCGTAGGGGGCGGCGCCGTACTGACCCGATCCGTACTGACCGGCGCCGTACTGGCCGGCCCCCTGCTGCGCGGCGCCGTGCTGTTCTGTGCCGTGCTGGCCCCCACCGTGCTGCCCTGTGCCGTGCTGCCCTGTGCCGTGCTGGCCCCCACCGGGCTGCCCTGCGCCGTACTGCACCCCACCGGGCTGCCCTGCGCCGTACTGCACCCCACCGGGCTGCCCCGAGGCGTACGGAGCGGCACCGGACGGGGCCCCGTAGGGACTCGCGCCGTACTGGCCCGGGGCGTAGGGGGCCGCCGCGTAGCGCGCAGCACCGGAGGCCGCGCCGTACGGCGCCGCGGCTCCCGGCTGGCCCACGCCGTAGGACTGCTGCGGCATCCAGGGCGCCTGCTGGCCCGGCGGGACCTGGCCGGGGCCCCAGCCGGGCTGCCCGACGTGCGACGGGCGCTGTACCCGGGGGGCGGGAGCGGCGACCACGCCGGACAGGAGCAGCTGAGCGTAGAGCAGTGCGGCGGCGGCGAGCAGGGCGACCACGAACACGACCCAGCCCAGCGTGCCGCCGATCGCCGCGGTGCCGGTACCGGCCAGGACCAGCAGCATCGTCAGCGCACCCGTCGTCGACAGGACCACGCCCGCGACCAGGGTGCGGCCAGTGCCGGGCAGCAGGGTGAGCGCACCCGCGACACCACCGGCGACGACCATCGCGACCGGGAACAGCCCGGTGGTGACGTCGAAGAAGGTCAGGACCAGCGCCAGCAGGGCCAGCACGGCCCCCGCCAGCACGGCGATCCGCACCGTCGGAGCAGGCGGGGCCTGCTCGGGAGCCGGGGCGGCCCCTGGCTCGTTGCTCGACATGACGACCACTCCCGTGTGACGGACGGACTCGCTGCACCGCACGCTAGCCGATGCCCCCGACACGATCGGGTGAGGCGCACGGGTGCACACAGCACGACGCGCGGGCACCGGGAGGAGTTCCCGGGGCCCGCGCGTCGGACGTGCACGGAGAGCGCTCCGATCAGGCGGAGAGGATCTCCTTCATCAGGGCGGCGGTCTCGGACGGCGTCTTGCCGACCTTCACGCCGGCGGCCTCGAGGGCCTCCTTCTTCGCCTGCGCGGTGCCGGCCGAGCCGGACACGATCGCGCCGGCGTGGCCCATCGTCTTGCCCTCGGGGGCGGTGAAGCCCGCGACGTAGCCGACGACCGGCTTGGTGACGTTGGCCTTGATGAAGTCCGCGGCGCGCTCCTCGGCGTCGCCACCGATCTCACCGATCATCACGATGGCCTCGGTCTCGGGGTCCGCCTCGAACGCCTCGAGGGCGTCGATGTGGGTGGTGCCGATGACCGGGTCGCCGCCGATGCCGATGGCGGTGGAGAAGCCGAACTCACGCAGCTCGTACATCATCTGGTAGGTCAGCGTGCCGGACTTCGACACCAGGCCGATCTTGCCGGGGCCGGCGATGTTCGCCGGGATGATGCCCGCGTTGGACTTGCCGGGCGAGATGATGCCGGGGCAGTTCGGGCCGATGATCCGGGTCTTGTTGCCCGTGGCGACCGCGTGCGCCCAGAAGTACGCCGAGTCGTGCACCGGGATGCCCTCGGTGATGACGACCGCGAGCGGGATCTCGGCGTCGATGGCCTCGATGACCGCGTCCTTGGCGAACTTCGGCGGGACGAAGATGACCGACACGTCGGCGCCGGTCTCCTTGATCGCCTCCTCGACCGTGCCGTACACGGTGACGTCCTTGCCGCCGACCGTGTGCGTGGTGCCGGCCTTGCGCGCGTTCACGCCGCCGACGATGTTCGTCCCGGCGGCCAGCATCTTGGTGGCGTGCTTGGTGCCCTCGCCACCGGTGATGCCCTGGACGATGACCTTGCTGTTCTCGTTGAGGAAGATCGACATGTCTCAGGCTCCAGCGTTCGCGAGCTCGGCGGCCTTGGCGGCCGCGTCGTCCATCGTGCCCACCACGGTGACGAGCGGGTGGTTCGCGTCGGCGAGGATCTGACGACCCTCCTCGACGTTGTTGCCGTCCAGGCGGACGACCAGCGGCTTGGTGGCCTCGTCGCCCAGGATCTTGAGGGCCTCGACGATGCCGTTGGCCACCGCGTCGCACGCGGTGATGCCGCCGAAGACGTTGACGAAGACGCTCTTGACCTCGTCGTCGCCCAGGATGACGTCCAGCCCGTCGGCCATGACCTGCGCCGAGGCGCCGCCGCCGATGTCGAGGAAGTTGGCGGGCTTGACCCCGCCGTGCGCCTCGCCGGCGTAGGCGACGACGTCGAGGGTGCTCATGACGAGCCCCGCGCCGTTGCCGATGATGCCGACCTGGCCGCCGTCGAGCTTGACGTAGTTGAGGCCCTTGGCCTTGGCCTTCGCCTCGAGCGGGTTCTCGGTGCGCTCGTCGACCAGCTCGGCGTGCGCCGGGTGCCGGAAGTCGGCGTTGGCGTCGAGGGTGACCTTGCCGTCGAGGGCGATCACCTTGTCCTGCGGGTCGCGGACCAGCGGGTTGACCTCGACCAGCGTCGCGTCCTCGGAGACGAAGGTCTCCCAGAGCTTCACGATGACGTTCGCGGCCTCGTCGGCGACGGCGGCCGGGATCTTGCCCGCGGCGACGATCTCGTCGGCCTTGGCCTTGTCGACGCCGGCGATCGGGTCGATCGCGATCCGGGCCAGCGCGTCCGGCCGCTCGACGGCCAGCTGCTCGATCTCCATGCCGCCCTCGGCCGAGCACATGGCCAGGAAGGTGCGGTTGGACCGGTCCAGCAGGAAGGAGAAGTAGTACTCCTCGGCGATGTCACTGGCCTCGGTGACCAGGACCTGGTGCACGGTGTGGCCCTTGATGTCGAGGCCCAGGATGGCCTCGGCCTTCTCCTTGGCCTCGTCGGCGTTCTGCGCCAGCTTCACACCGCCGGCCTTGCCCCGACCACCGGTCTTGACCTGCGCCTTGACCACGACGGCGGTGCCCAGCTCGGCCGCCGCGGCCGCCGCGTCGGCGACGTTGTCCACGGTCCGGCCCGGCAGCACCGGGACTCCGTGCGCGGCGAAGAGGTCCTTCGCCTGGTACTCGTAGAGGTCCACTCGGCTCTCCCGCTCCACTTCGCTCTCGCCGCGACCGGCGCGTCCCCGGCTCGTTCTCCGGGCGCGCCCCGCACAGGTGGCGGGCGGCAGCGGTCGCGGACGTCGGTGATGCTGCGTCGGGGAGCCTAGCCACGCCGCGCGCACCGGTCCTGACCTGGGCCGGTGACCGCTGTCACCCTGTCGGCGCAGTGCTCGATTCAGATGGACCGTCCGAGTGATCGGGACCACGGATCGTTCCGCGAGACAGCGGAATCCTGTGACCTGCCTTACCTTTCGAGTATGGCGACGTCGCTACCCGGAGGCGCTCGCCTGCACGCGATCGCCGACGGGGCGCTGTCGACAGTGACGGCCGCGACGTCCGATCTCGCGCAGGCGGCGGGCTACGCCGCGCGGACCTTCACCTCGCGTACGGGCTGGCGCTGGAGGGCGCCTGGCTGGCCGCCCACCTCGCGTTGTACCCGATCGGGCTGGCCGAGGAGACCGTCCGCCCGCAGGGCCACTGGCGAACCGACAGCCTGCCGCCGGTCAAGCGGAGCCTGGTCGTCGCCGACCCCGCCGCGGCCGGGACGCCGATCCTGCTGGTGCACGGGATCATGGACAACCGCTCGGTGTTCACCGTGATCGCCCACGAGCTGCGCCGGCGCGGCTTCGGCGTCGTGCACGCCATCAACTACAGCCTGCTCACCGACGATGTCCGCACCGCGGCGCACGAGCTGCGCGGCCACGTCGAACGACTGCGCGAGGCCACCGGGTCGGACCGGGTGCACGTCGTCGGGCACTCCCTCGGCGGCGTGATCGCCCGCTACTACGTGCAGCGGATGGGGGGGCGACGCCGTCGTCGACACCCTGGCGACGCTCGGCAGCCCGCACGCGGGCAGCAACCTGGCCCGGCTCGCGCCGCTCCCGCTGTGCCGCCAGCTCCGCCCCGGCTCGCCGATCCTGCGTGAGCTGGACGAACCGGCCCCCGGCTGCCGGACCCGGTTCCTGGTGGTCTGGTCACGGATGGACGAGATCATCGTCCCGCAGCGGAACTCCCGGCTGCGCCACCCCGACCTCGACGTCACCGAGCTGGAGCTCGACGACGTCGGCCACCTCGCCCTGCCGGTGGACCGGCGCACCGTGCACTTCGTGGCGAGCACGCTGGCCCGCGGCGAGGCGGAGCGCCGCGAGCACGACCGGGTGCGCGACCGGAGGCTGCGCGGGTCGCTGCGGCTGGTCGGACGGCACGCGGCGCAAGGCGCCTGAGGGACCGGTCCGCGCGGGGGAACGGGGCTCCTCCGTTCGCCGTCGCGTCGATGACCGCCCGACCGGTCGCCGATGATCCACGACCGTCCGCAACCGCGCGATGGCCCGCCGTTGCCGCTCGGCGAGGCCCGGGTTACCGTCGCGTTGTCCACGTCACGGACCGGTCACGGTGATCGGTGTCGCCCCGAACGACACCATCCCCCCGACGGAGCCCCCACTCCGACGATCACCGCCGAACGGCCCGCGGCGCCCTTGACCACCAGAAGGGCAGTCTTGTCGCGCCACCGCTCCCCCAGCGGCGCCACGCGACCGGAGGCCCGGCCCGGCACGCTCCCCCCCGTGCCGCCGGCCGGTCACCGGCTCCCGGCGCTCTCGGCTCCCCCGCCGGTGGTCTCGCGCACCCGGGCGACCGTCGCCGCGGCGGCCGGTGGTGCGCTGGTCGCGGCCGGTCAGACGGTCGCCGGGGCCCTCGGGGTGCCCGGCTGGGGCGGTGAGGCCTCGGTCGAGGAGTCCTACGCCCGGCTCGCCGCGTCGGCGATGCTGCCGGTGTCCGGCGACACCCGCCCGGCCGACACGACCGCCCCGCTGGACACCTCCGCGATCGGCGGGGAGCAGCTCAGCGCGCAGGCCGCGTCGCTGCCCGACCTGGACGCCACCTCGAAGGTCGACGTCGCCAACCTGACGAAGGCCGCCCGGATGGGCCGCGAGGCCGCCAAGCTGGAGCGGGCCGTGACGACCGCGATGTCGCACGGCGCCCCGAAAGCCGTGTTGTACGACGGCGAGGCCTTCGTCCTGCCGACGGCGGGCCGGTTCACCTCCGGCTTCGGCGCCCGCTGGGGCGTGCAGCACAAGGGCATCGACCTCGCCGCCCCGATCGGCACCCCGATCTTCGCCCTCACCGACGGCGTCGTGGAGAAGTCCGGCCCCGCCAGCGGCTTCGGGATGTGGGTGGTGCTCAAGCACCCCGACGGCACCGGCACCGTCTACGGCCACATCAACCGGTCGTTCGTGCAGGAGGGCCAGCAGGTCAAGGCCGGCGACGAGATCGCCGAGGTCGGCAACCGCGGCCAGTCCACCGGCCCGCACCTGCACCTCGAGGTGTGGGAGCCGGACGGCACCAAGATCGACCCACTGCCGTGGCTGGCCGCGCGCGGCCTCGACGTCACCGCCGCGACGGGCTCGCGCGACGCCTGATCGCCGGGCCCCCTCCCCCCGACCCGCCCGGACGGGTCAGAATGGCCGGGTGGGGGACGAGGCGGGGTACCGGGTGGGGGACGACGAGCGGCGGGCGGTGGACGCCCGGCTGCAGCGCGCGCACAGCGAGGGACGGCTGTCCCTGCCCGAGTACGAGGAGCGCTCGGCCACGGCCTGGGCGGCCCGCACCCGCGCCGACCTGGAGCCGTTGACCCGCGACCTCCCGGCCGACACCGCCGGGACGCCCACCGCCGCCGTCGAACGGGCGCCGACCGGGGCCCTCCGGGCACCGGCCGGGGAGTTCGCCGCGGCCGCCGGGCGACGCGCCGGCGGGATCCTCGCCGCGGTCGCGGTGGCCGTCGCCGCGGTCTGGGGGCTGGCGCAGGTCGCGCCGATCACCGAGGGACTGACCGTGTTCGGGTCCCGCACCGTCGGGGCCGAGGCCGGCGACCGGGTGGGCGGGGTGACGCTGTTCGGCTCGACGACGGTCCTCGTGCCCGAGGGGACGCGGGCGGACGTCTCCGGGTTCACCGTGTTCGGCTCGACCGAGTGCCCGACGGCGTGCGCCGCGCCCGGCGACCGGACGGTGGACGTGCACGTCGTCGGGGCGTTCGGGTCGGTGAAGGTGCTGACCCCGGCCGAGGCCGCGGTGCAGGACCGCGACGACGACTGAGGTCTACAGCTTCTGCATCGGGACGCCACCGATCAGCATCAGCCGGACCGTCCCGCCCGAGCCGAAGTCGATCGTCACCGTCGCGCGCGGGCCGATGCCGTCGGCCGCGACGACCGTGCCCAGGCCGTACTTGTCGTGGTTGACCCGATCCCCGACGTCGAGGTTCAGCGTCTGGTTGTTCAGTGACCGCTCCGGGACCCTCCAGCTCCCGCGGTCGGTCGCCTGCGGACGCTTCCCGAACCCGAACCGCCCGACCGGCGCCGACGGGCGCTGCGCGGCGAGCTGCTCCTCGCTGCGCCGCCAGTCGAGCAGCGACGGGGGCACCTCGTCGAGGAAGCGCGATGCCGGGTTGGTGCTGGGCTGCCCGAACGCGGACCGCACGATCGCCCGGGACAGGTAGAGCCGCTTCTCCGCGCGGGTGATCCCGACGTAGGCCAGCCGGCGCTCCTCGGCGAGTTCCTTGGGATCACCGAGGGTGCGCAGGTGCGGGAAGATCCCGTCCTCCCAGCCGGTCAGGAAGACCACCGGGAACTCCAGTCCCTTCGCCGTGTGCAGGGTCATCATCGTGACCACGCCGGAGTCGTCGTCGGGGATGGAGTCCGCGTCCGCGACGAGTGCGACCCGCTCCAGGAACGCGGCCAGCGAGCCGGGCTCCGGGACACCGTCGGGGGTGTCGTCGTAGGTGCCGGCCTCGCCCTCGGGTGCCGCGCCGTCGGGTGCCGCGCCGTCGGGTGCCGCGCCGGACCCGATCGCGCCCCCTCTGTCCGACGCGAGGTCGGCGACCGCGGCGTCCCCCGCGAACTCCCGCGCCACCGTGACGAGCTCGGCCAGGTTGTCCATCCGGGTGCCGTCCTGGGGGTCCTCCGAAGCCTGCAGCTCCTCCAGGTAACCGGTCCGCGCGTAGACGGCCTCGAGCACCTCGGCGGTGTCGTCGCCGCGGTCGACGAGCTCGCGCAGCTCGTCGAGCATGCGCACGAACCCGGCGATGTTCTTCTGCGAGCGGGTCGCCAGCGCGGGGAGCCGCTGCGGCTCCTCGGCGGCGGTGCGCAGCGCGCGGGCGAACGAGGTGCGCTCGCGCTCGGCGTACTCGGCGACGACCGCCTCGGCCCGGTCCCCGATGCCGCGCTTGGGCACGTTGAGGATCCGGCGCAGGCTGACCGTGTCCTCTGGGTTGGACAGCACCCGCAGGTAGGCCAGCGCGTCGCGGATCTCGCGGCGCTCGTAGAACCGCACCCCGCCGACGACCTTGTAGGGCAGCCCGACCCGCAGGAACACGTCCTCGAAGACACGGGACTGGTTGTTGGTCCTATAGAACACCGCGATGTCGGAGTTGCGGTACTCGCCGGTGTCGACGAGCCGGTCGATCTCCCGGGCGACGAACGACGCCTCGTCGTGCTCGTTGTCCGCGACGTAGCCGACGACGCGCTCACCGTCGCCCGAGTCCGACCACAGCCGCTTGTCCCGGCGCTCCGGGTTGCGGGCGATCACCGCGTTCGCCGCGGACAGGATGGTCTGGGTGGAGCGGTAGTTCTGCTCCAGCAGGATGGTCCGCGCGTCCGGGAAGTCCTGCTCGAACTCGATGATGTTGCGGATGTTCGCGCCGCGGAAGGCGTAGATCGACTGGTCGGAGTCCCCGACGACGCACAGCTCGCCGGGCCGCCCGTTCGCCGTCGCCGGGGCGACGAGCTGGCGGACCAGCTCGTACTGCGCGTGGTTGGTGTCCTGGTACTCGTCGACCATCACGTGCCGGAAGCGGCGCCGGTAGTACTCGGCGACGGCCGGCAGGCGGTCCAGCAGCGAGACCGTCTCCATGATCAGGTCGTCGAAGTCGAAGGCGTTCGCCTGGCGCAGCCGCGACTGGTAGACGCCGTAGACCTCGGCGATGCGCCGCTCGTGGTCGGTGGCGGCGCGCTCGGCGGCCTCGTCCGGCGAGACCAGCTCGTTCTTCAGGTTGGAGATCTGGGCAGCCAGGGCCCGCGGGGCGAACTTCTTCGGGTCCAGCTCCAGGTCACGCCCGACGATGCCGACGAGGCGACGGGTGTCGTCGGCGTCGTAGACGGAGAAGGCGCTGCGCACGCCGAGGTGCTTGGCCTCGCGGCGCAGGATCCGCACGCACATGGAGTGGAAGGTGGACACCCACATCGGCCCGGACCGGCGCCCGACGAGGGCATCGACGCGCTCCTTCATCTCGGCCGCGGCCTTGTTGGTGAAGGTGATCGCCATGATCTCGCCGGGATGCACGCCGCGCTCGGCGAGCAGCCAGCCGATCCGGTGGGTGAGCACCCGGGTCTTGCCCGACCCCGCGCCGGCGACGATCAGCAGCGGCGAACCCGCATGGGTCACGGCCTCCCGCTGGCGGTCGTTGAGGCCTTCCAGCAGGCGACGGCCCTGGGCCGTCGTCGGCTCGGCAGCGGCGGAAGGGCCCGTCCCGGGGAGTTCGAACAGCGCACTCATCGTGTCGAACACGGTACGCCGGGGGTCCGACACACCCCGCTCCGGCGTCGCCGGTCCCCAGGAAGCACGGCGCCCCGGTGCGCCGGGTGGTCTACACTCGCCGCGTGGCACACGACGGGCGATTTCGCTACGGGTACCGGACCCCGGTTCCCGCTGCGCCGCCCGTCTGAGCCCAGACGCCACCCGCACGCCCCGGAGTCCGACGGACCCGGGGCGTCCGTACGTCCTCGGTCCCGACGACCCGTGACCGAGACGAGGAGACCACGACCGTGACCGATCCCGCAGCCCCGCAGCCCCGCTCCGGCACGAGCACCGAGGTGCGCACCGGAGCCGACCCCGAGATCGAGCAGCTGCGCCGGGAGATCGACCGGCTCGACGCCGAGATCCTCGACGCGATCCTGCGCCGCACCGAGGTCTCGAAGCGCATCGGCGCCGCCCGCATGGCCGCGGGCGGACCGCGGATCGTCTACAGCCGGGAGATGGCGGTGCTCGACCGGTTCGCCGACCTCGGACCCGAGGGGCGCGAGCTGGCGATGATGCTGCTGTGGCTGGGCCGTGGACGCCTCGGCGGCCGCTGACCTCCTGGTGCGACACCCGGTCGCGTCCGGCGACCGGGTAGAGGTGACGACCGCTCGGCGATTCACGCACAGTGCACAGCGCGACACGCCGGCGAGCGCCCCACCTGGGGTTCAGGTCAGGTGACCCTTGCGCAGGGGTTGCCTTGCGAGGCAACGAGCAGGCCGAGCGGTCGGATACGGCCGATGAACGGGAACCACTCGAAAGGGTTACTTGCGACGAGCGGAGGGTGATCACTTGGGAATCAAGGGCTCCTTCCGGTACATCTTCCCAGGTCGAAATGACCCGAAGGAGGACGTGCGGCCGTGACCGACACACCTGCCGGAGCCCCGCTCCCCGGCGCCACCGGCGCCACCGGGCCCCGCGACGTGGTGAGCGTCGCCGAGCTACTGGCGCGCCACTCGCGCGCTTCCCACGCCTCTTCCGACGGAGCGGGCCCGCTCACCGGGCCCGTCCTGTCCGTCGGCGACCTGCTGCGCCGCGAAGGGCGTCCCCCGGTGGCCGAGGGTGCCTCCGCCGACGCCGCCTCGGCTGGTGACATCGCCGCCGCGGGCACCCCGGGCGGCTGGCCGGACATCGACCTCCCGCAGCCCCGCGCCGCGGCCGTCGCCGACGGCTGGACCGGCCGTCAGGTGTCCGGGCGCCGGCGCGCCGGTGTGGTCGCCGGAGCGCTGCTCGCCGCGGGCTCCGTGCTCGGCGCCGCCCTTTACAACGGCGTCGGCACCGAGAACTCCGACGCGCGCGCCGCCGCCGACGGCCTGTTCCCCGGCTTCGGCCTGCCCACCGCGGGCACCCCGGACACGCTGCCCGCCCAGTACCTCCCGGCGAACGTGGCGCTGAGCTCGCCGCTGCCGGACGCCCCCGCCCCCGGTGCCACCGACTGGATGGCCGTCGCCTTCGGCCGGCAGCAGCCGGTGCAGGCGGCCGCGGCCGGCCGTACCCCGGGCACCGCAGCCGGTCCCGCCGCCGCGGTCCCCGCGCCCCGCACACCCTCGACCGGCAACCCGGGCACCGGGTCCCCGGCGTCGCCGACGGTGCCGGGGCCGCGCGGTGCCGGCGGCACGAGCTCGCCGCTCGCGCCGATCGTCGCGCCGATCAACAACCCCGACCGGGCCCCCGCCGGCAACCTGCTCGGGCCCGTGACGGGCACCCCGCCGTCGCGCGGCGGGACCAGCACCGGCCCGCTCCAGGACGTCACCGAGAACGTCCGCCCGGTCGGCAACACCGTCGGCGGCGTCGTCGCCCCGGTCGCGCAGGCCGCGGCACCGGTCGGCAGGGCCGTCGGCGGTGCCGTGTCCCCGGTCACCGAGGCCGTCCGCCCGGTGACGGACGCGGTCAAGCCGGTCACCCGGCCCCTCACCGACACCCTCGAACCGGTGACGACGCCGGTGCTCGGCGCGCTGTCGCCGGTCACCGAGCCCGTGCTCGACAGCACCAAGCCGCTCACCGGGCCGATCCTGAAGGCCGCCGAGCCGGTCACCGGGCTCCTCGACACCTCGGCCAAGAAGCCCGACACCGGTTCCTCGTCCGAGGGGGCCACCCAGCCGCTGCAGGCCGTCACGAAGCCCGTGGGGCAGGCGGTCAGCACTGTGACCGAGCCGGTCGGGAGCGCCCTGTCCGGCGTGACCGAGCCGGTCGGCGGGGTGCTCGGCGGTGTCACGAAGGGCGCCGGCGGGCTGCTGGGCGGCTGACGCCCTCCCACCACGACGGCCCCGGCCCCGGCCCCCGCACACGCGGGGGCCGGGGCCGGGGCCGTACGCCGTTCCGGTGCCGATGCTCCTTCCGGCTCGCTCCGGTCGCTGCGCGACCTATACGAGCCTCCTGTCGGAAGCCCAGCGGGACAGCTCGTGCCGGTTCGACGTCTGGGTCTTGCGCAGCACGCTCGACACGTGGGTCTCCACCGTCTTCACGGAGATGAACAGCTCCTTCGCGATCTCCTTGTAGGCGTAGCCGCGGGCCAGCAGCCGCAGCACGTCCCGCTCCCGCTTGGTCAGCTGGTCGACCTCCGGGTCCACCGGCGGTGCCGCGCCCGGGCGGTCGGAGAACGCGTCCAGCACGAACCCGGCCAGACGTGGCGAGAACACCGCGTCGCCGGCCCGCACGCGCCGCACGGCGTCGGCGAGGTCCCGGCCCGAGATCGTCTTGGTCACGTAGCCACGGGCTCCGGACCGGATCACCGAGATCACGTCCTCGGCGGCGTCGGACACCGACAGCGCCAGGAACACCGACTCAGTGCCCGCCGCGCGCGCCCGACGCAGGATCTCCGCACCCCCGCCGCCCGGCATGTGCACGTCGAGCAGCACCACGTCCGGCGCGAGGTGCCCGACGCCGGCCACCGCCTCGTCGACGGAGCCCGCCTCGCCGACCACCTCCAGCACCGGACTGCGCCCGTCGCCGCGGTCCAGCTCGGCGCGCACGCCGGAGCGGAACAACGCGTGGTCGTCGACCAGGTAGACCCGGATACCGGAGTCGTCCGGACCGGCCGGGGTGTCCTGCAGGTCGTCGGCGGTGGTCATGCCGTCTCCTTCTCCCTCAGCGGCATCGACAGCCGCACCTCCGTGCCCTCGCCGGCCCCGGTGCGGATCCGGACCGTACCGCCGTGGCGGCGCATCCGGGCGTGCACCGAGTCCGCGAGGCCGTGCCGGTCGTCGGAGACCTCGTCCGGATCGAAACCGGTGCCGCGGTCGCGCACGAACACCTCCGCGGCGCCCGGGCCCTCGGCCGAGGCGGGCTCGACCTCCACGTAGACGTCGACCTCGGACGTCCCCGAGTGCTTCGCCGCGTTCACCATCGCCTCACGCGCCGCCAGCACCAGGGCACGCAGGTCGTCGTCGAGCTCGGAGTCGCCGACCAGCACCGGGCCGACGGTCACCGCGTAGGTGTCCTCGACCTCCCCCGCGACGCGCGTGATCGCCACCGACAGCAGCGTCTCCGCCGCGTCCGGGCTGCCGCTGCCGCCGCGGGCGCGCCCACCGGGCCCGTAGAGCCAGGCACGCAGCTCCCGTTCCTGGCCACGGGCCAGCCGCTGCACATCGCGCGGGTCGCCGGACTGCCGCTGGATCAGCGCCAGGGTCTGCAGCACCGAGTCGTGCAGGTGCGCGGCGATCTCGGCGCGCTCGGCGGCGACCGCGCGAGCCCGCCGCTCCTCACCGAGGTCGCGCACCAGCCGCACCCACCAGGGGACGGTGAGGACCGCGACGCCGAGCAGTGTCGCCAGCGCCGCGAGGATCCCGAACCGCACCTGGCCCAGGTCCAGGTTCCCGAGCAGGAACACCGCCAGCCCGGTCAGGACCAGCGCGGCGCCGAGCAGGGTGCGGGCCAGCGCCGCACGGCCGGCCCCGACACGGCTGCGGGCGTCGCGCGCCCACTGCCGTCGCTGCGCCTCGTCGGCCTCCCGCCACACGACGGCCGCGCCGACCGTCGCCAGTCCCAACGGGCCGGCGATCCAGCCGAGCACCGCCGAGCCCGAGGTCACCGCGACCAGCGACAACCCCAGACCCAGCGTCAGCAACCCGGCGGCCTGCAGCCGTTCGGACCGGGTCAGGGTCCGCTCGACGACGTCGGCCTCCTGCCGTAGGAACACCCACAGCAGGCCGTAGGCCAGCACGCCCGCCCAGCCCAGCAGGCTCAGTGCGACGAAGGCCGCCCGGATCCACCGGACGTCGACGCCGAGGTGGTCGGCCACCCCGCCCGCGACGCCGCCGACCATCCGCCCGGAGCGGCGCCGGGCCAGCGGGACGCGCGCTCCGGGGCTCGGCGGCACCGGGCCGCCCGGCCGCGGGGACGCGGGCGCCGCGCCCTCGGAGACCAGCACCGTCGGCGCATCCGCCGACGACCGTGCATCCACAGAGGGCTCCACAGAGGGCCGTACGTCCGCCGACGACGCTGCGGCGCCGGTCGAGGGATCCGAGCTGTTCACGGCACCATCGTCACACGGCCCCCGCCGGATCACCTCCGGATCTCAGACCGGGGTCGTCTCGGGGTTGTCCCCGAGACGCCGGGGCCCGCCCGGACGGCAGGCTCGACGCCATGAACGAGACGCAGCTGCCCGGGAGCGACCGACCACCCTCGGCCGCAACGACGGCCCGGAACACCCTGCGCGACATGTGGGACTCCCGGCCCCTGCGTCCGCGCGACGACCGCAAGCTCGCCGGGGTCTCCGCCGCGATCGCGCGCCGCTACGAGATCGACCCGACGCTGGTCCGGGTGGGGTTCGTCGTCGCGGCGATCGTCGGCCCCGGGATCCCGCTCTACCTGGCGGGCTGCGCGGTCCTGCCGGACGCCGGGCCGCCCGGCAGCCCCGTCCCGCCGCGCAACGGACCGTCCTCCGCGCTGTCGGTGGCGCTGCTGGTCATGGCCGCGCTGCTGGCCGTCCCGCTGGTGCTGTCCAGCGACCGGGTGATCCCCGCCGCCGTCACCATCGCACTGCTCGTCACGCTGCACGTGACCCGGGGGAACCGGCCCGGGGCCCGGGAGGCCGCCGCGGCGCCCACACCCGTGGTGCCGTGGGTCGCGGACCCGCACGCCCCCACCGTCGCGCAGGCTGCACCACCGGCCTGGGATCCGCTCGGCGTTGCCCCGTTCGCCTGGGACCTGCCCGAACCGGGCCCGGAGCCGGGTCCGCCGCCGGCCCCCCGGTCGTCGCTGACGCCGATCACGCTGGCCGTGTCGCTGGTCGTCGCCGGGATGGTCGGCGGGCTCGCCCTGGCCGCACCGGGGGCGGTGCCGGCCTCGGCCGTCCCGGGGGCCGCGCTCGCCGTCGTCGGGATCGGGCTGGTCGTCGGTGCGCTGCGACGCGCCGGACGCTGGCTGGTGCCCTTCTCGGTGCTGCTCGCGCTCGTCACCGCGGCCACCATCCCGCTCAACGACGCCGTCGGCCCCGACGGATGGGCCGTGCGCGGTGGCATCGGGGAGACCGTCGAGGCCCCGACGACCGCGGCCGCGCTCGCCCCGGAGTACCGGCGGGGCACCGGCGCCGTCGAGCTCGACCTGACCCGCCTCGACCTCACCGCGACGCCCGGCGCGACCGGGCCCGTCCGCACCCGGGCGGAGGTCGGCGCGGGTGCGGTGCAGGTCCGGGTCCCGCGTGACGCCGACCTGCTCGTCCGCAGCTCGGTCGGCACCGGCGACCTGACCGTCGACGGACAGACGCGCACCGGGCAGAACGTGGACCTGACCGTGAACGACCCCGGCCCGGACGGACCCGGTGGCCGGGTGCTGGAGCTCGACCTGCGGGCCGAGCTGGGAACCGTGGAGGTCACCCGTGGATAGCCCGCTCGTCCGTCCCACCGACCCGTTCGCCCTCGTCGCCGGGATCCTGTCGCTGCTGGTCGCCGTGTGCGGGGTCCTCGGGATCGCCCCCTGGGAGGTCGTCGACCTGCGCTGGATGCTCGCCGGGACCGCGGTTGTGGTGGGGATCGCATTCCTGATGGCGAGCGTGCGTAACTCCCGGGCCACATCGGACGACTAAAGGGTCATCACGGGAGCCGGCGGGCTGGGGAGCGCCGCCGGACCCGTTGCCGCCCGCGTGGCAGCGGCGTCCGACGGGGTCGGACACCGCACAGGCCCGGGCTGGCCGGGGCGGGGCCGAGACATCGGCCCCGCCCCTGTTACGTCGGGCCCCGGCTCACTCCCACTCGATGGTGCCCGGGGGCTTGCTCGTCACGTCGACGACCACCCGGTTGACCTCGGACACCTCGTTCGTGATCCGGGTCGAGATCCGCTCGACGACGTCGTAGGGCAGCCGGGTCCAGTCCGCGGTCATCGCGTCCTCGCTGGACACCGGGCGCAGGACGATCGGGTGGCCGTACGTGCGGCCGTCGCCCTGCACGCCGACGCTGCGGACGTCGGCCAGCAGCACCACCGGGCACTGCCAGATCTCGCGGTCCAGCCCGGCGGCGGTCAGCTCCTCGCGGGCGATCGCGTCCGCGGCGCGCAGGGTCTCCAGCCGGTCGCGGGTGACCTCGCCGATGATGCGGATGCCCAGGCCGGGGCCGGGGAACGGCTGGCGTCCGACGATGACCTCGGGCAGCCCCAGCTCGGCGCCGACCATCCGGACCTCGTCCTTGAACAGCGCGCGGAGCGGCTCGACGAGCTCGAACTCGATGTCATCGGGCAGCCCGCCGACGTTGTGGTGGCTCTTGATGACCGCGGTGCCGTCACCGCCGCCGGACTCCACGACGTCCGGGTACAGCGTCCCCTGCACGAGGAACCCGACGTGGTGGTCGGCGACGACCTCCGCCGTGGCCGCCTCGAAGACCCGGATGAACTCCCGGCCGATGATCTTGCGCTTCTGCTCGGGCTCGGTGACCCCGGCGAGCGCGTCGAGGAACCGGTCGGCGGCGTCGGCGACGTGCAGGGTCGCGCCGGTGGCGGCGACGAAGTCCTTCTCGACCTGCTCGCGCTCGCCCGACCGCATCAGTCCGTGGTCGACGAACACGCAGGTCAGCCGGTCACCGATGGCGCGCTGGACGAGAGCGGCGGCGACCGCGGAGTCGACCCCGCCGGACAGCCCGCAGATCGCGCGACCGTCGCCGACCTGGGCGCGGATCGCCTCCACGGTGTCGTCGATGATCGACGCCGTCGTCCAGGACGAGCGGATGCCCGCGACGTCGTGCAGGAACCGGCGGAGCACCTCCTGGCCGTGCGGGGAGTGGCCGACCTCCGGGTGGTACTGCACGCCGGCGAGGCGCCGCTCGGCGTCCTCGAACGCGGCGACCGCGACCCGGTCGGTGGAGGCGGTGACGGTGAAGCCCGCCGGCGCCGCGGTCACCGAGTCCCCGTGGCTCATCCACACCGGGTGCGTGCGCGGCAGGCCGTCGTGCAGCGTGCCGGGGGTGCCGGTGAGCGCGACCTCGGTGCGGCCGTACTCGCGGGTGCCGTCGTGAGCGACCTCGCCGCCCAGCGCGCGGGCCATCGCCTGGAAGCCGTAGCACATGCCGAACACCGGGATGCCCGCCTCGAACAGCGCCGGGTCGACCGCGGGGGCGCCCTCGGCGTACACGCTCGCGGGTCCCCCGGAGAGGATCACCGCGGCGGGCTCGCGGGCCACGATCTCGGCGACGGGCAGGGAGGCGGGCACGATCTCGGAGTAGACGTCCGCCTCGCGGACACGACGGGCGATGAGCTGCGCGTACTGGGCGCCGTAGTCCACGACGAGGACGGTCGGGGTCTGCACACGACCAGGGTAAACGGGCGACGCAGGTCACCCGCCGTCCGTACCGCCCCGGCACCGTCTCGTCGATCCTGATGATCCCCGCCCGGCCGCAGGCGTGCGGCGTAACGACGAGGCCCGGTTGCTCCGATGGGGGGATGACGGCACCGTACGACCTGGAGGCACGCCCCGATGGCCACCACCCCGACCGGCCACACCACCGGCACCGGCGATACCCCCGCCGACCCGGCCGTCGACGGCACCACCACCGTCGTGCCGCTCGTCCCCGCCCAGCGCTCCGCGCCGGAGCAGGAGGCCCGTCCGGCCGCAGCGCCCACCGCGGCCTCCATCACGGCCCCCACGCTGGCCCCCGTCGACGAACCCGTGGCCGCGGAGCCGGCCCGGGAGACCGCGGTACCGGTCGTCCCCCGGGCCCGCGCGTTCCGGGCCCGGGTCCTGCCGGTATTCCTCTGCGCCGCCGCCACCGGCACCGCGGCGATCGCCGCCGCAGGGCTGATCATGACCCCGTCGGCGACCTCGCCGCTGCCCACCCCGCAGACCGTGACCGCGTCCGGCGCGACGGTGCCGCAGGGCCCACCGCTGCCGCAGACCGTCGCCGCGTCGCTGGTCGGGTCCGCAGCCGGGACCGGCCTGTGGGCCGGGGACCCGGTCGTCGCGATGACGGCGTGGCGCGACAACGGCGGCCTCACCCACCTCACCGCGATCGGCGACGGCTTCACCCGGGTCGCCGACGCCGCGGGCCGTCAGGACGCGATGGCGCTCGCCGTCGCCTGCGGACGGCTGCGGACCGCCGTCGACGCCGCGCGGGCCTACGACGCCGTGCCCGACGCCGCCGCCCAGACGTCCTGGGCCGCGCTGCTCGACCACGGCGCCGCCGCCGCCACCGCGGGGACCTCCGGGGCGCTCGCGCTGGACCCGTCCCAGCTGTCGGTGTTCACCACGCAGGCGAACCTGGTGCGCGACGACCTGACCGCCGTCACCGACCGGGTCCGCTCCGTCCTGGCGGGCTGACCCTCACTCCTCGTGCCGCCCGCGCGACCGCAGCGGCGGCGGCACCGACCCGAGCAGCGCCCGCAGGTCCGCCGCGCTGGCCGCGCGTCGCGCGAGGTCGACCGCGACCGTCGGCGCGATGTCGCGCAGCCGGCCGAGCAGGGCCGGGTCGGGTCGGGTCGGTCGTACCGGCCCCCGGCGGTCCCGGTGACGATCGCGTCCGGGCGCAGCGCCCGCACCGCCTCCGGATCCGGGCTGCGGTCCTCGCCGACCGGGTCGACGCCGTCGAGCGTCCCCGCGCAGCCGACCAGCTGCGCGCCCAGCTCCAGCAGCAGCTCCCCCACCCGGGGATCGGTCGCGACCACCCGCACAACCGGCCCGCGCAGCGGCACCGGGGTCCCGGGGTCCCGGTCGCGTCGACGAAGGCACGTCCGCCGCCCATGGCGGCTCCGGCGGTGGGGCGGCTCATCGGCGGGCCCCTCCCGGGATGACGACGGCGTCACCGCCGAACCTACCGCGGCGAAACCCGTTCGACCGCCGTCACCAGAGGCGCCTAGCCTCGTCCGCCGTGACCAGCCCGACCGAGACCCGGATCCGCCGCGCCCTCACCAACTGTTCCAAGGGGGAGGCGACGCGGCTGGTCCTGCCCGCGTGGGTCCGCGACCTGGACCCGGACCGGCTCGACGACGTCCGCGGCTGGCGTGATCCGAAGGCCCCCGACCGCGGGGTACTGCTCGTCCCGACCGACGACGGCCCGGCCGGTGTCGTCCTGCGCGCCGCGACCGGCGGCGCCCGGTCCGCCGCGATGTGCGCGCTGTGCCGGACCACGCACTCCGTCGGCGGGGTCGCGCTGTTCGCCGCGCCGCGCACCGGCGCGAAGGGCCGCCAGGGCGACACCGTCGGCACCTACATCTGCACCGACCTGGCCTGCGCCGAGCACGTCCGCGTCGAGACGGCGACGGCCGTACTCAAGCCCGCCCCCGGCACGACCGTCGACGAGCGGCGGGCCGGGCTGCGGGAACGGGCCGCGGAGTTCGTCGCCGCCGTCACCGCCGCGGGATGAGATCCGGTCAGGCGACAACCCAGCTCGTGGGCCAGGGTCACGGCCTGGACCGCTCAGGTCCGCAGGTTCAGCCCGACCCGCTGGAACTCCTTGAGGTCGGAGTAGCCGGTCTTCGCCATCGCCCGCCGCAGCGCGCCGAACAGGTTCGTGGTCCCGTACGGGCTGTCGGTCGGGCCGAACAGCACCTGCTCCAGCGTCCGCCCGGAGCGGGCGAGCCCGGTGACCTCCGAACGCGGCAGCGACGGGTGCGCCGCCGACGAGGTCCAGTACAGCCCGTCGGCCGGGGCCTCGGCGGCCTCGGCGAGCTGCTCGCCGAGCATGACCGCGTCGGCACCGCAGGCCACCGCGCGGGCGATGTCACCGGAGGTGCCGATGCCGCCGTCGGCGATCACGTGGACGTACCGGCCGCCGGTCTCGTCGAGGTAGTCGCGGCGCGCGGCCGCCGCGTCGACGATCGCGGTCGCCATCGGGACGCCCACGCCCAGCACCTCGTCGGTGGTGGTGGAGGTGGACTGCCCGTAGCCGACGATCACGCCGGCCGCGCCGGTGCGCATCAGGTGCAGTGCTGTGCGGTAGTCCCCCACCCCGCCGGCGACGACCGGGACGTCCAGGTCGGCGATGAAGTCCTTCAGGTTGAGCGGCTCACCGTCGGAGACGTGCTCGGCGGAGACGATCGTGCCCTGCACGATCAGGACCTCGACGCCGGCGGCGAGCAGTGCCGGGGTGAGCTCGCGGGCCCGCTGCGGGCTGACCCGCGCGGCCACCGTGTGCGATCCCTCGCGCAGCGGGCGCAGCGCCTCAGTGATGAGGTCCTGCTGGATGGGGGCCTGGTGCAGCTCCTGCAGCAGGGCGACCGCGGAGTCCGGCTCGTCGCCGGTGGCCGCCGCGACGATGCGCTCCAGGGCGCCCTTCGGGTCGGCGTGCCGGGCCCACAGACCCTCCGCGTTCAGCACCCCCAGACCGCCGAGCTCACTGATCCGCACCGCCGAGTCCGGCGACACCACCGCGTCGGTGGGGTGGGTCAGCAGCGGGATGTCGAAGCGGTAGGCGTCGAGCTGCCAGGCCGTCGAGACGGCCTTCGAGCTGCGGGTCCGCCGCGACGGGACGATCTCGATCTGGTCGAGGTCGTAGGCACGACGGGCCTCCCGGCCCATCCCGATCTCCACGAGGTCACGCACGGGCACCACCCTAAGCGGCGCTGCTCAGAGCGGTGCTGGGGCCCCCGTGACTACCGGGCGGCGTAGTTCGGGGCCTCGACGGTCATCGTGATGTCGTGCGGGTGGCTCTCCTTGAGACCGGCCGCGGTGATCCGCACCAGGCGCGCCTGCTGCAGGTCCGGGATGGTCTGCGCTCCGACGTAGCCCATGCCCGAGCGCAGCCCGCCGCCGAGCTGGTGCACGACCGAGGACAGCGGCCCGCGGAACGGGATCCGGCCCTCGATGCCCTCGGGAACGAGCTTGTCCTCGCTGAGCACGTCGTCCTGGGCGTAGCGGTCCTTGGAGTACGACCGGCCCGCCGCGCCGGCGCGGCCCTGCATGGCTCCCAGCGAGCCCATGCCGCGGTAGGTCTTGAACTGCTTGCCGCCGACGAGCACGACCTCGCCGGGCGACTCCGCGGTGCCGGCCAGCAGCGAGCCCAGCATGACCGTCGACGCGCCCGCCGCGATCGCCTTGGCGACGTCGCCGGAGTACTGGATGCCGCCGTCGCCGATCACCGGGACGCCGGCCGGGGCGCACGCCCGGGTGGCCTCGTAGATCGCGGTGATCTGCGGGGCCCCGACCCCGGCGACGACCCGGGTGGTGCAGATCGAGCCCGGCCCGACGCCGACCTTCACCGCGTCCGCGCCCGCCTCGACGAGCGCCTTGGCGCCGTCGAAGGTGGCGACGTTGCCGCCGACGACGTCGACGTGGTCGCCGACCTCGGCGCGCAGCTTCGCGACGGTCTCCAGCACCCGACGGGAGTGACCGTGCGCGGTGTCGACCATCAGGACGTCCACACCGGCCCCGACGAGCTGCATCGAGCGGGCGTAGGCGTCGTCGCCGACCCCGACCGCGGCGGCGACGACGAGCCGCCCGTCCGGGTCCTTGGTCGCCAGCGGGTACTGCTCGGTCTTGTTGAAGTCCTTGATCGTGATGAGGCCGCGCAGCATGTCGTCGCCGTCGACGATCGGCAGCTTCTCCAGCTTGTGCCGGCGCAGCAGGCCCAGTGCCGCCTCCGCGGTCACGCCGACCTTGGCCGTCACCAGGGGCGCGCGGGTCATGACCTCCGACACGGGCCGATCGGTGTCGACCTCGTAGCGCATGTCGCGGTTGGTGATGATGCCGACCAGGTGGCCGGTCTCGTCGGTCACCGGAACGCCGGAGATCCGGAACTTGGCGCACAGCGCGTCGACGTCGGCCAGGGTCGCGTCCGGGCTGCAGGTCACCGGATCGGTGACCATGCCGGCCTCGGACCGCTTCACCACCTCGACCTGCGCCGCCTGCGCGTCCGGGGAGAGGTTGCGGTGCAACACCCCGAGACCACCGGCGCGGGCCATCGCGATCGCCATCCGGGACTCGGTGACCGTGTCCATCGGGGACGACACCAGCGGCACCTGGACCCGCACCCGGCGGGTCACCTGGCTGGAGGTGTCGGCCGAGCTGGGGATCACGTCCGACTCGGCGGGCAGCAGCAGTACGTCGTCGAAGGTCAGCCCGAGCATCGCGAACTTGTCCGGCAGGCCGCCCATCTCGCTCGTCATCTCTCCGGGGCTCCTCTTGCGGTCGAAGCAGTGTTGTCGAGGCGGTGCGGTCGACGCTGACGGCGGGCTCCCGCCGCAGGCCGCCATCGTACGTCCACCACCCCGGGGTGGGCCGGGCCCCGACCCCCCGCACCGGTACCGTGTACACCGTGTCACCAGAGGCGCTGCCACCGGACCCGTTCGCCGGAGACCCGGATGATCCTGCGCTGTCGATGCAGGCCTACGACGACCGTGGTGACGGCGCGTGGCCGGGTTCCGGCGACCCGGAGGTACCCCCGTTGAACGAGACCGACCGCGGCGAGATCCTCGCCGACCTGGCGGACCTGGCCGTCTACCAGGCACTGCTGGCGGGCCGCGGCGTCCGCGGGATCGTCGTCGACTGCGCCGACTGCGGCGAGCAGCACTTCCACGAGTGGAACCTGCTGCGCGCGAGCCTGCAGCAGCTCCTCGACGAGGGCCGGATGCGGCCGCACGAGCCGGCCTACGACCCGGACCCGGCGCACTACGTCACGTGGGAGTACTGCCGCGGGTACGCCGACGCGACCCTCGCCGACTGAGCCCGGCGCGACCCCCACCAGACACGAAGGGCCCCGGAGGAGATCCTCCGGGGCCCTTCGCCGTGCTCCGTGCCGTACCGCGTCGGTTCGGCGTCAGTTCGGCCTGCTGCTCACCGCGCCGGTCGTCGTCGACGACGGCGGGGTGGTGTCGTCCGCCGGGTCGCTCTGTCCCTCCCCGGCCGCGGTGGGCCGGGTCGTGGGCGAGGTCGTCGGGGTCGTCGGGTCCGCCTGGCCCTCCGTCGTCGGCGAGGTCTCCGACGGCGACGGCGCCGGGGTGGGTGCCGTCTCCCCCGGCCCGCTCAGCACCGACGGGTCGGTGGTGCCCTCCGGCGAGGTCGGACCACCCGGGGTGGTCGTCCCCTCCGACGGCGGCGGGGACGGCGTCGGGGTGTCCTCGTCGCCCTCGGTGACCGGAGGCGGCGGGGCAGGGGTCCCGTCGCGCAGCGGCGACCGTGGGTCGGTCGGTGTGCCCGGCGGGGTCTCGGCGACCTTCTGCCTCAGGAAGCGGTTCTGCTGCTCGAAGTCGTCACGCACGTCCGGTGCGGTGCGGTCGACCAGCGGGCCGAGCGCGGCGAGCTCCTGCTGCGCACCGACGGTGTCCCCGGCGGCGAGCTTGGCGTTGACCCGCTCGATGCCCTCGCGCAGCGTGGCCGCCGCCTGCACCTGCTCGGCGCGCTCGCTGTAGAGCACCCGGGAGACCCCCCACAGGGCGTCGCCCGGCTGGGCCTCGTGCGCGCTGATCGACACGACGGCCAGCGCACACGCCGCGACCGCCGCGGCGGCGGCGAGCGGGCGCAGGAAGGAGACCTTCCGCGACGGCTTCGCCGGCTGCAGGATCTGCACGGCCTCGTCGGTGTCGACGAGCTGCGGGATCGGGTCCCGGTCGACCCCGTCCTTCCACGACGAGAGCATCGCGGCCAGGTGGTCGTCGACGTCGTAGCCGCGCCGGCCGGGCCCGGACACGCCGAGCCCGGAGGACAGGGCGTTGATCAGCTCGTCGTCGGCCTGGAGCTCGACGAGGTCGACCGGGCCCTCGTCCTCGATGTCGTCGAAGGCGTCCCAGTCGTCGCCGCCGGCGGCGTGCCGCCGCACGACCGGCTGCGGGACGGTGTGCGCGTCGAACCGCAGCGGGTGACCCCGGTGACCGAGCGGGTGGGAGTGGCCGTTGGTACGGGGCGGGCGCGGCTCGCCGAAGCGGCCACGCGTCACCGGCGCGGGCGGACGCTCCCAGCCCTCACCGGGCGGGGGGGAGCCCGGACCGTGCGGACCCTGGTCACGCATCCCGGACCACCTGCTCACTCATCATCTTCCTCAGCCGGGCCAGCGCCCGGTGCTGGGCGACGCGGACGGCGCCCGGAGTGGAGCCGACAGCCGCCGCGGTCTCCTCCGCGGACAGTCCCACGACCACGCGCAACACGATGATCTCCCGATGCTTCTCCGGAAGGATCTCCAGGAGCTTGGACATCTCCTGCGACAGTTCCACCTGCAGGGCCCGGGACTCGGGGCCGTCGGAGGACTCCATGCGGTCCGGCACGTCGGCCATCGGTTCGGAGCGGTTCCGGGACGCAGCCCGGTGCGCGTCGATGACCTTGTGGGACGCGATGCCGTAGACGAAGGCGAGGAACGGGCGCCCTTGCACCCGGTACCCCGGCAACGCCGTGAGCACGGCCACGCAGACCTCCTGGGCGACGTCGTCCGCCGAGACGGACCCTCGGTCGGTCCCGAGGCGGGCGCGGCAGTAGCGCACGACGAGGGGCCGAATCATGGCGAGAACGCGCTCGACCGCGGACCGGTCGCCGGCCATGGCGGCTTCGATCCACTCGTCGGGAACGTCTCTTGATTCACTCATCGTGGGGAACCGCCCAGGCGTTACGAGCATCCAGCAGTGTCATCCGATCGTGGAAGCAACCCGCGTTCGCGCAGCTGAGATCGGCTCGGATCCACCGTATCCGAGCGGGACTCGCCGACGGGAGTCGCTCCATGCCAGATCAGACGATCGTGCACAGTTCCGGGTTGCGCGGGACCCCTCCGCAACACGTCCACGGGGCGACCACGGTCGGCAAGCGGTTCGTCACCCACCGCAGGATGCGGTCACCGGAAGAAGTGAAGATCGTCCGCGCCCGATCACCGGCGGTGGACCGCCCGGCGCTGGTCGCGTCCGGTTCGGCGCGGGATCCGGACGGTCGTCGTCGAGGTCGCGGGCCTGCGGTGACGCGTGTTATCCCAGGGACGTGGGGGACACCGGGTGACAGTTCCCGGCGTCCCGTCGACTGCTCGCCGAGCGAGGGCCGATCGGAGGACGCCGCTACGACGTCCGGCGGATCCATCGTCGACCTCGGCCGGGGCCGACCGCGTGCCCGGCGGGGACCGGCACGCGCCGGCGTGGGTCGGTCAGGTGCCCGGCGGGCGTCCCGGTCGTGCGCCCCGGCGGGGTCCGGTCGCGGGGAGCACGACCGGCGTCCCGTCGGCGGGGCGGCGGACCGGCCGAGGCCGGTCGGTGCGGACGAACCGGGCGCGATGTCCGGGTGCGGGCCGCGAGGTCGGCAGCGGCTCGTGTGCGTGGGGTCCGGACACGGGTGGTCCGGGGCGTGGAGCCGGACCGCGGGGGTCGGTCCGGCTCACGATGCCCACCCGCGCGCGGGTGGGGTGGAGCGGCCGGTTCGGGGTCGGTCGCTCGGCGGTGCGGGGTCGTGCCGTTCCGGGTGGGGACCCGGTCAGGACACCAGGCCGCGTCGGAAGCCGTGGGCCACGGCCTGCGCGCGGTCACGGACGCCGAGCTTGCGGAACAGCCGGCGTGCGTGGGTCTTCACGGTGTCCTCGGACAGGTAGAGCTCGCGGCCGATCTGGCCGTTGCTCTTGCCCTGGCTCATCCCGCGCAGCACCTGGAGCTCGCGCTCGGTGAGCTGGACCCCCGGGTCGGTGGGGACGCGCGGGGTCGGCACCGAGGTGCTGGCCAGGGTGTGTGCCAGCGCGGCGACCAGCTCGGGACGCGAGGCGTCCCAGCGCAGGTAACCGCGCGCCCCACCGGCGATGGCGGCGGCGATGCTGCCGGCGTCGTCCGGGGCTCCGAAGACGATGACGTTGGCCTGCGGGTGGGCGGCCACCAGTCGGCGGGTGGCCTCCACCCCGGTGGGCACAGCACGCTGCGTCCCGACCAGGACGACGTCGACGGACTGGCGGGCGTAGCGGGCGAGGAGTTCGTCCCCGTGGGCGACGCAGTCGATGCGTTGGACCCCCGGGACCGCGGACATGACGCGAGTCAGTCCCTCGCGGACGCTGCGACGATCGTCGCAGATGAGTACCGTCGTCACGACGATTCCTTCCTGCAGCTTCCTGCAGCCGGGTGATTCTTCACCCTCCGAATCGGCGGGTGACACTCTCACCTTGACACGGTCGGGGCGATTCTGTGCCCTCCGTTCGGCGCGCTGATCCACGTGCCTCAGCGTCATGTGGGTGAAGCGTCGCCGAATGGAGTAGTCCATACGGTACATCGTCCGGGCCGGAGTTCGGGCACTACTCCCGCAGCAGGTCCCGCCCGCTACGGTCACTTCGCGTATAGAGGACGCTCACCGTGTGCAACACCGCATGTCGGCGACCCTCCGCATCCGCTCGGCGACTGCGCGTATCGACTGGTGACGCTCCGGCGTGTCGCGCTGCGGCGACCGGTCCGGAACCGGCGTCCGGCGTCGCCCAATCGGCCCCCGCCCGCCCGCGGTGCGGCCCGACGGGTACGGCATCCGGGCCAACCCCGGCCGGCTCCGATGCCCCGTCCGGCCCTGGCCCCGCGAGGTCGGCCCGGGCGAGCAGCGCGGGGCGGTGCAGCGGGAGCAACCCGTGTGCGAGCGCGTCCGCGGCCACCGCGTCCAGCGCCGCGACGACGCCCGCCCTGTCCCGCCCCGCCACCCCGGCGGCGACCGCCCGGACCAGACGGCTCTTGAGCACGTGCCGTGCGGACCCGAGCGCCAGCGCCCCGGCCAGTGCCTCGTCGGCGGCGGCGAGCGCCGCGGTCGGGTCCCCCGCGACCAGCGCGGTCTCCGCCCGCACCCATCCGTACCGGGCCCGGGTGCGGTGCCCCTGCGGGCCGCACCACGGTCCGGCCCGGCGCAGCAGCGCGGCGGCGGTCGCGACGTCGAGACGACCGAGCGCGTCGGCGGCGAGACCGGTCAGCGCGTCGGCGACGGCAGCGGCGCGGTCGAGGCCCCACGGCCCGGGGTCGCGCGGAGCCCCCGCGTCCGGCAGCACCAGTCGCAGCGCGGCGCCGTCGAGCGCGGCCGCGGCTCGGTGCCCGCCGAGCTGCCGCAGGTGGGAGGCCCGGGTGACGGTCGCGTGTGCCCGCGGCACCACCCCGGCCACCGGGTCACGGCGCACCCCGTCGAGCAGCGCGGCCGCGGCCGCGTAGTGCCCGGAGCCGCCCCGGGCGACCGCGGCCGCCCACCGCAGCTCCGGTGCCCCGTCCGGGAGCGCCGCCCCGGCCACCTCCCGGCCCGTCGCCGCCCCGGTGAGCAGGGCCCGGATCCCGGCCGACGGCGCTCGGCCTGCACCACCCTGTCGGACGTGCACCATCGTTCACCTCGAATCAGGTTTGCGGCCGCCGTGGCCAGGGAATCTGAGCGTCGTCAGGTTCGATAGCGAAGGCAGGTGACGAACATGGCGGACATCCGGAGGCTTCCCGGCCCGGTCGCCGACATCTACGACTGGCAGATGGAGGGAGCCTGCCGGGGGATGGACAGCGCGTTCTTCTTCCATCCCGAGGGTGAGCGCGGTCCCGCCAGGGCCCGTCGCGAGACCCGAGCGAAGCAGGTCTGCTCCGAATGCCCCGTGGTGCAGCAGTGCCGCGAGCACGCACTCAAGGTGCACGAGCCCTACGGCATCTGGGGCGGCCTGTCGGAGTCCGAGCGGGACGCGATCATCCGCGGTCCGCGCCGCACGCTCAAGGTCGCCGCCGAGGCGGCCGTCCAGTCGGTGGACGTTCCCGTCCACACCGCCTGAGAGCCCCGACCGACGGGGGCTCCCATCTCCCGACGGACGGCACATCCACTTCCTGCCCCGCAACGCACAACGGCGGGCGACCCTCGGGTCGCCCGCCGTCGTCGTGCTCGGGGTGGCACTGAGCCAGGGCTCAGTGCCCGTGACCGTGCCCGTGGCCACCGGCCGGGGCCGGGTCGGCCTCCTCCGGCTTGTCCACCACGGCGCTCTCGGTGGTCAGCACCATGCGCGCGATGGACGCGGCGTTCTCCACGGCCGACCGGGCCACCTTGACCGGGTCGATGACGCCGTCGGCGAGCAGGTCCCCGAAGGTGCGGGACGCCGAGTTGTACCCGGTCCCCCAGCCGCCCTCGGCCACCTTCGAGACCACGATCGCGCCCTCGTCGCCACCGTTCTCGGCGATCCAGAACAGCGGGGCCGACAGGGCCTTGCGGACGATCGCGACACCGGTCGCGGCGTCCCCGGTCAGGCCCAGGCCGCCGTCGAGCTCGGCCGCGGCGTGCACCAGCGCCGAACCGCCGCCGGGCACGATGCCCTCCTCGACCGCCGCACGGGTCGCCGCGACGGCGTCCTCGATGCGGTGCTTGCGCTCCTTGAGCGCGGTCTCGGTGGCGGCACCGGCCTTGATGACCGCGACGCCGCCGGAGAGCTTGGCCAGGCGCTCCTGGAGCTTCTCCTTGTCCCAGTCGGAGTCGGACTCCTCGATCTCGCGCTTGAGCTGCGCGACACGGCCCTCGACGTCGGCCTTGGCGCCGGCGCCCTCGACGATCGTGGTGGCGTCCTTGGTGACGACGACGCGGCGGGCGCGACCCAGCAGCTCGAGCCCGGCCTCGTTCAGCTTCAGGCCGACCTCGGGGTTGATGACCTGACCGCCGGTGGCGACCGCGAGGTCGTCCATGAACGCCTTGCGGCGGTCACCGAAGAACGGCGACTTGACCGCGGCGACCTTGACGGTCTTGCGGATCGAGTTGACGACCAGCGTGGACAGGGCCTCGCCCTCGACGTCCTCGGCGATGATCAGCAGCGGCTTGCCCTCGCCGAGCACCTTCTCCAGCAGCGGGAGCAGGTCCTGGATGGAGCTGATCTTGTCGCGGTGCAGCAGGATGTACGGGTCGTCGAGCGCCGCCTCCATGGACTCGGAGTCGGTGACGAAGTACGGCGACAGGTAGCCCTTGTCGAACTGCAGGCCCTCGGTGATCTCCAGCTCGGTGGAGAGCGTGGAGCCCTCCTCGACGGTGATCACGCCGTCCTTGCCGACGGTGTTGATCGCCTGGGCGATCAGGTCGCCGATCTCCTGCTCGCGCGAGGCGATGGCGCCGACCTGCGCGATGTGGCTCTTGGCGTCGACCGGGGTGGCCTTGGACAGCAGCACCTCGGAGACCTTCGCCGACGCGGCGGCGATGCCCTGGCCGAGGGCGAACGGCGCGGCACCGGCGGCCACGTTGCGCAGGCCCTCCTTCACCAGGGCCTGGGCCAGCACGGTGGCGGTGGTGGTGCCGTCACCGGCGACGTCGTTGGTCTTGGTCGCGACGGTCTTCGCCAGCTGGGCGCCGAGGTTCTCGAACGGGTCCTCGAGGTCGACCTCACGGGCGATGGTCACACCGTCGTTGGTGACGGTCGGACCGCCGAACTTCTTGTCGATGACGACGTGGCGGCCACGCGGGCCGAGCGTCACCTTGACGGCATCGGCGAGCTGGTTCACGCCACGCTCGAGCGCGCGACGGGTGTCCTCGTCGAAGCTGATCTGCTTCGCCATGTCTTGTTCTCGCTACCTCTCGGAGTTTCGCTCTGGTTCTCGGGGGAGAAACGCGACCGCCCCGGTGCGGACCACCGTGGGGTGGACCACCCGGGGCGGTACGTCAGGCGATGGCTCGCGTCAGTTGACGACGGCCAGCACGTCGCGCGCGGAGAGGATCAGGTACTCCTCGCCGTTGTACTTGACCTCGGTGCCGCCGTACTTCGAGTAGATGACGACGTCGCCGACGGCCACGTCGAGCGGGACGCGGTTGCCGTTGTCGTCCACGCGGCCCGGGCCGACGGCCAGGACCTTGCCCTCCTGGGGCTTCTCCTTGGCGGTGTCCGGGATGACGATGCCGGAGGCGGTGGTGGTCTCCGCCTCGCTGGCCTGGACGACGAGCTTGTCCTCGAGCGGCTTGATGTTCGCCACGACGATGACCTCCCCTTCCTGGGGTGAATCCGGTGTCACGGGCTCTCTAGCGGTGTCAGCAGCGCGCACGTGACGACTCCCGCCCCGCCGTCGCGGGTGTCGGGGCGGAGGTCGTCCGCCGCGCGCATTGGCACTCTATCCATGAGAGTGCCAGAAGCCGAGCGGGGGCTCAACCGCACCGTTCGGGAGTGTCCGGAGCTCCCGGTCGTCGCCCGTTGTTCACGTCCTCGTCGCCGGGCCGCCGGGTGTCACTCGATCGGGAACGTTGCACTGCACATCGTGGTCACCTCCCGCCGTTCGCTGCTGCGCGCCGGACTCACCGCCGCCGCCGTCACCGCCGCCGCACCCCTGCTGCCCGGTCCCGCAGCCGCGGCGCCCGGGCCCGCCCCGGCCCGGCCGCCCGGCGACCCGTTCGGTCTCGGCGTCGCCTCCGGGGAACCCGACGCGACCTCGGTCGTGCTGTGGACCCGGCTCGCCACCGACCCCCTCGCCGACGACGGCCTGGGCGGTGTCGGGAACCGCGCCACCGACGTCGAGTGGGAGATCGCCGACGACGAGCGCTTCACCCGCGTCGTGCGTCGCGGCCGGGTCCGCACCGGGCCGGAGGCGGGCCACAGCCTGCACGTCGAGGTGCCGGGCCTGCGCCCGGGCCGCGACTACCACTACCGCTTCCGCGTGGGCCGCACCGTCTCCGACGCGGGCCGCACCCGCACCGCACCCCCGCCGGCGTCGATGACGCCGGTGCACATGGCCTTCACCTCCTGCTCCCAGTTCGAGCACGGCTGGTTCACCGCGTACCGGCGGATGGCCGAGGAGCGCCCGGACGTCCTGCTGCACCTGGGCGACTACATCTACGAGTACCCGGCGAAGGACTACGTCGCGCCCGGCGGGAACGTGCGCGACCACGCCGGCCCGGAGACGACGACGCTGGCCGGCTACCGGCAGCGCCTGGCCCAGTACCACGCCGACGCCGACCTGCAGGCCGCCCACGCGGCCGCGCCCTGGCTGGTCGTGTTCGACGACCACGAGGTCGAGAACAACTGGGCCGGCGACGTCCGGGAGCTGCCGATCGACCCGCCCGGCGACTTCACCGCCCGCAAGGCCGCCGCGTTCCGCGCGTACTGGGAGAACATGCCGCTGCGCGCCGCCCAGCGCCCCCGCGGCGCGGCCATGCGGCTGTACCGGCGCGTCGGCTACGGCGGGCTGGTCACCTTCCACATGCTCGACACCCGTCAGTACCGCGGCGACCAGCCCTGCGGCGACACCTTCCGCAGTGACTGCGCGGAGCGGACCGAGCCGGCCCGCTCGCTGCCCGGCTCGGCGCAGGAGCACTGGATCGCCGACGGCTTCACCCGCTCCCGCGCCCGCTGGGACGTGCTCGGCCAGCAGGTGTTCTTCTCCCAGGTCGACTACACCCCGGGCGCCGGGCGCGGCTTCAACCCGGACGCGTGGGACGGCTACCCCGGCTCGCGCGACCGCGTCGTCGACTCCTGGGTCGCGGCCACACAGCGCGGCCGGGCCCGCAACCTCGTGGTGCTCACCGGTGACGTGCACGCGCACTGGGGCGCCGACGTCAAGCGTCGCTTCGACGACCCCGCCTCGCCGGTGGTCGGCACCGAGCTGGTGTCCAGCTCGATCACCTCGGGCGGTGACGGCTCGGAGAAGCAGAACGGTTCCGACACCGTCCTCGCCGAGAACCCGCACATCCGGTTCCACAACAACCGCCGCGGCTACGTCAGCACCCGGTTCACCGCGGACCGGATGGAGGCCGAGTTCAAGGTGGTGCCGTTCGTGAAGCAGCCGGGCGCCCCGGTGCAGACGCGCGGACGGTTCGTGACCGAGGACCGGCGGCCCGGCCTGCGGCCCGCCTGAGGAGTAGGTTCGGCGACGTGGCTGACCTGGTTCTCGGCGCGAACGTGTTCGGCTGGACGGCGGACAGGGAGACCTCCTTCGCCGTCCTCGACGCCTTCGTCGCCGCCGGCGGACGGATGATCGACACCGCGGACTCCTACACGTGGCGCGCACCGGGGAACTCCGGCGGCGAGTCCGAGACGATCCTCGGCGAGTGGATGGCGGCCCGCGGCAACCGCGACGCGCTGCACCTCGCGACGAAGGTCGGCGCGCTGCCCGGCCGCGAGGGTCTGTCGGCGGAGAACATCGCGGTGGCGGCGCGGGAATCGCTGCGCCGCCTGGGCACCGACCGGATCGACCTGTACTACGCCCACCGCGACGACGAGGCGACCGCGCAGGAGGAGACCTTCGACGCGTTCGACGCGCTGGTCCGCGAGGGGCTGGTCCGCGAGATCGGTGCGTCGAACTTCAGCCCGGAGCGGCTGCGGTCGGCGCTGGAGATCGCCGCGCGCGACGGGCTGACCGCGTTCAGCGCCATCCAGCCGCACTACAACCTCATGGAGCGCAACGACTTCGAGGCGGGCCTGGCCCCGCTCGCCGAGTCGGAGAAGCTGGCCGTCCACCCCTACTTCGGGCTGGCCAAGGGCTTTCTCACCGGCAAGTACCGGCCGGACTCCCCCGCGCCGGAGGGCCCGCGGGCCGAGGGCGCGGCGGCGTACCTGGACTCCCGCGGCCGCGCCGTGCTGGCCGGGCTCGACGAGATCTCCGCCGGCTACGGCGTGCCGGTCCCGGCGATCGCGCTGACCTGGCTGGCCGCACAGCCCGCGGTGACCGCGCCGATCGCGAGCGCGCGGAATCCCGAGCAGCTGGAGCAGCTGCTGCCGATGCTCACCCTGGAGCTGACCGAGGACGAGCTGCGCCTGCTGTCCTACCTGTCCGCGACGTCCTGAGCGGGCGTGCGCACGCGGTCGCGGCGCATCGTGTAGGCGTCGGCCATCGACGGCCGGTAGTAGCGCTTGCGCACCCCGACGACGGTGAACCCGGCGCTCTCGTAGAGGGCCCGGGCCGGCTCGTTGTCGGTGCGGACCTCCAGGAACACCGTGGCCGCCAGCTCGTCGGCGACGACGAGCAGCCCGTTCAGCAGGGCGCGGCCGATCCCGTGGCCCTGCCAGGCCGGCTCGACACCGATGGTGTGCACCTCCGCCTCGGCCATCGGCGGCCCGGCGACGACGGCGAGCCCGGCGTAGCCGACCAGCTCGTCCCCGGCCCGGGCCGCGAGGTAGAGCTGCCCGGAGGTCACGGCGTCGCGGAAGGCCTGCGCGCTCCACGGGTCGTCCCCGGGGAACAGGATCTGCTCCAGCTCCGCGCAGCGCCGGGCATCGGACCGGTACAGCGGGCCCAGCGCGACGGTGGCGTTCATGCGGTGACGCGCTTGCGCCCGGTCGGTTCGACGGCGTCCGGGCGGCGCAGGTAGAGGGGCTCGACCGGGGCGGGGGCCCGGCCGGCGAGCAGGTCCGCCGCGGCGACGCCGACCAGCCCCTCGACGGTCGGGGCGCCGGGGCCGCCGATGTCGCGGCCGAGCCGGTCGGCGAACGCCGGATCGCCGACCACGGTGCCGATCGCCAGCTCGTCCAGGCGCGCGGCCAGCGCCTCCGGGGCCTCGACGCCCGGTCCGGTCAGCCTGCGGACCGAGTGGGCGTCGGCGGGGTCGGCGGCGTCGTAGGCCGCCCAGTAGACCTCCCTGCGCCGGGCGTCGGTGACGACCAGGAGGTTCCCGCCGGTGTGCACCCCCCACGCGAGCGCGTCGTGGGTGACGACACCGTGCACCGGCACGTCGAGGGCGTGGCCGAGCGCGGCGGCCGAGGCGATCCCGACCCGCAGCCCGGTGAACGGGCCCGGGCCGGCGCCGACGACCACGGCCCCGACCTCGGCGAGCGCGTGGCCCGCCTCGGCGCACAGCGCGCGGACCGCGGGCATCAGCAGCTCGCCGTGCCGGCGGCCGTCGTGCGCGCGGGCGGCGACGGTCACGGGCGCGCCGTCGGGGCGGAGGTCGACGAGACCGGCGGTGACGACGGTCGTCGCGGTGTCGAGGGCCAGTACCAGCACGCCCGCGAGCCTACGGACGCGCGGTGCGGCACAGCGTCGCGACCCGGGTGTCGTCGTCGCGGCGCTCCAGGGCGATCGTCACCGCGGACCCGGCGAGCCGCTCCGCCACCCCGACCCCCCACTCGACGGCCACGACCGCCCGGTCCAGCTCGGTGTCGAGGTCGAGGTCGTCCAGCTCGGCCGCCACGTCCACATCCCCGTCGGGACCGCCCAGCCGGTAGGCGTCGACGTGCACCAGCGCCGGGCCGTCGCCCGCGGAGGGGTGCTCACGGGCGATCACGAACGTCGGCGAGGCCACCGTGCCGGTCACCCCGAGCCCGCGGGCCAGGCCGCGGACCAGGGCGGTCTTGCCCGCACCGAGCGGACCGGCCAGGAGCACCACGTCACCGGCGACCAGCTCGCGGCCGACCGTCTCGCCGAAGGACTCGGTGTCGGCGACGGTCGGCAGCTCCGCGACGACGGCGTCCCCGCCGGGAGCGGGGATCACGGCCGCTCCTTCTTCCGGGACCGCCCGGCCCTGGCCGGGACGTGGCTGCCCCGGCGGACCCGGCCCGCGCTGCGCAGCAGCCCCTGCAGGGCGCCGCCGCCCGCCGCGGCCTGGTCGTCCTCGGTCGCGCCGGTGACCTGCGGCGGCCGCTTGGCCCGCAGTTCGCCGCCCGCGGTGCGCTCGGTGGTGCGGGCGATCAGCCCGTCCAGCTCGGCGTCGACGACCTCGGGCTGCTCCAGCATCGGCATGTGCCCGACCCCGGGCAGTCGCACCAGCCGTGCGGTCGGGAGCGCCTCGGCGATGACCTCACTGTGCCGCCACGGGATGATCCGGTCGCCGTCGCCCGCCAGGACGAGCACCTCGCAGCCGGACAGGCCGGGCAGCGCCGCGAGCCGGTCGTGGGTGCCGAGGGTGTCGACGAAGTCGGTGAGCGCGCCGACGGCGTTCGAGTCGATCATCGTGTCGACGAGGTCGACCATCCGCGGGTCGACCTGGCGGTCGCCGTAGGCGAAGCGCTTGGTGAACATCCAGATGATGTCGCCCAGCGCGCGCCGGCCCGTCTCGACCAGGCCGGGCTGCCATGCGGCGAGCCCACCGAGGGTCCGGATGATCGGGTTGCGCCGGGACAGGAACGTCCCCGGCAGCCCCGAGGACGCCATCTCACCCGCCGAGGTCGACACCAGCGCCACCCCGGCGACGCGCTCGTGGAACAGCTCCGGGTGCTGCTCGGCCAGCGCCATCACGGTCATGCCGCCCATCGAGTGCGACACCAGCACCAGCGGCCCCTCGGGGGCCAGCGAGCGGATCACCGCGTCGACGTCGCGGCCGAGCTGGTCGATCGTGCAGGAGTCCGCGGGCGCCCGCTCGGAGCGGCCGTGGCTGCGCTGGTCGTAGAGCACCATCCGCACCGACGGGCCGGTCAGCCCGGCCAGGTGCGGCCGCTGCTCCTGCCAGGTGCGCCGGTCGAGGGCGAACCCGTGCACGAGCACGACGGTCAGCGCGGGCTCCGAGCCGTCGGCCGGCGCGACCACCTCGCAGGCGATGCGGATGCCGTCGTCGGCCATCACCGACATCTCCTCGCCGACGGTGCCCGGCGGCGTCTCGGCGTGCGCGGACATCTCGGTGGCCAGGCTGCGGCGGGTGGCGGCGATCTTGCGTCGCTGCGCGGCGACGCCGACCCCGGCCGCGGCCCCCGCCGCGCCGACCACACCGCCGGCGATCCCGGCGACGGTCCATCCCCTGCGGCTCATGCGACTCCCCCGCGCCCGTCGGTCACCGTGCGGCGGACCCGCCCCCGGACGCCCGTGACGATCTCGTAGTGGATGGTGCCCAGCTCGTCGGCCCACTCGCGGGCGGTCGGGCCGCCCTCGGTGCCGGTGCCGAACAGCTCCACCGGGTCGCCGATCGCGACCGGCAGCGTCCCCGGCCGGCCGCAGTCGACGACGAACTGGTCCATGCAGACCCGCCCGGCGACCGGCCGGACGGTGCCGCCGATGCGCACGCGCATCCGGCCGTCATCGTTGAGGCGGCGCGGGACGCCGTCGGCGTAGCCCAGCGGCACCAGCGCCAGCGTGCGGGGCTCGCGGGCGACCCACTCGTGGCCGTAGGACACGCCCTCGCCCGGCTCGACGGTCTTGGTGAGCGCGACCCGGCCGCGCAGCGTCATCGCCGGGCGCAGCGGGCTGTCGGCGGGGTCGGCGATCGGGTCGAGGCCGTAGACGGCTACCCCCGGCCGGACGACGTCGAGGTGCAGGTCGGGGCGGGTCATCAGGCCTGCGGAGTTGCACAGGTGCATCTGCGGTGCGAACCCGCGGTCCCGGGCGAGCGCGGCGGCGGCGTGCAGCCGCGCGGCCTGGCTGTCGACGGCGGGCTGGCCCGGCTCGTCGGCGGCGGCGAGGTGCGACCAGACGGCCGCGACCTCGCAGGTGCCGTCGGCGACCCCGTCCGCGACGGCGTCGAGCAGGGCGGGCCACTCGCCGGGCGGGCAGCCGCCCCGCGACAGCCCGGTGTCGGCCTTGAGGTGCAGCCGGACCCTGCGGCCGGCGGCGCGGGCACCGGCCAGCACCGCGGCGAGGTGCTCGCGGCCGGACACCGACAGCTCCACCCCGGCGGCGACGGCGGCGGCGAAGTTCTCGTCGGGCAGGTGCAGCCAGGACAGCAGCGGCGCGTCGACGCCCTCGGCACGCAGCGCGAGCGCCTCGTCCAGGGTGGCGACGCCGAGCCGGGTCGCCCCTGCCGAGAGCGCCGCCCGGGCGACGGCGGCGGCGCCGTGACCGTAGCCGTCGGCCTTGACCACGACCATCGTCTCGGCGCCCGAGGCGAGACCGGACAGGTACCGGGTGTTGTGCCGGACGGCGTCGAGGTCGACCACCGCCTCGGCCGCCGGTGCGCCGGGGACGCGACCGTGGCCGGGCCCGTACGTGCGTCCGGGTCCCGGGCCGGGAGCGTGGTCGGTCGTGGGTGACACGGCCCCGATCATCGCATCCCGGCCCGCCGGGGCCCGGTCCTGCGCCCGGCTCAGTCGTTCCCGGCCTCCATCGCGGCCCGGTCGAGGGACTCCTCTGCCTGCTCGGCGTCGGGGTCCGACGGCGTCGCGGTTATCTCCGCCGCACGCCCGGCCTCGACCTCGCCGACGAAGGTGCCGAACTCGCCGCCGAGCATCCCGGTGGCCGAGTACTGCTCCAGCTTGGCGCGGGAGTCGGCCAGGTCCAGGTTGCGCAGGGTGAGCTGGCCGATGCGGTCGCCCGGAGTGAACGGGGCGTCCTCGACGCGCTCCATCGACAGCCGGTCCTCGGCGTAGGCCAGGGCGGGGCCGCGGGTGTCGAGCACCGACCAGTCGTTGCCGCGGCGCAGCCGCAGGGTGACCGAGCCGGTGACCGCGTTGCCGACCCATCGGGTCAGGGACTCGCGCAGCATCAGCGACTGCGGCTCCAGCCAGCGGCCCTCGTAGAGCAGCCGGCCCAGGCGACGGCCCTGCTCCTCGTAGGCCGACAGCGAGTCGTGGTTGTGGATCGCGGAGACCAGGCGCTCGTAGGTGACGAACAGCAGCGCCATCGCCGGGGCCTCGTAGATGCCCCGGCTCTTGGCCTCGATGATCCGGTTCTCGATCTGGTCGGTCATGCCCAGGCCGTGCCGGCCACCGATCCGGTTGGCCTCGGTGACCAGCGCGACCGGGTCGTCGTAGCGGACACCGTTGATCGCGACGGGGCGACCGGACTCCCACTCGACGGTGACGTCCTCGGTCTCGACCGTGACGGCCCGGTCCCAGAACCGCACGCCCATGATCGGCTCGACGATCTCGATCGAGGTGTCGAGGTGCTCGAGCTTCTTGGCCTCGTGGGTGGCGCCCCAGATGTTGGCGTCGGTCGAGTACGCCTTCTCCGCGGAGTCCCGGTAGGGCAGCTCGCGCTCGCCCAGCCAGGCGCTCATCTCCGCGCGGCCACCGAGCTGGTCGACGAACGCCTCGTCCAGCCACGGCTTGTAGATCCGCAGGGCCGGGTTGGCGAGCAGGCCGTAGCGGTAGAACCGCTCGATGTCGTTGCCCTTGAAGGTCGAGCCGTCGCCCCAGATGGAGACGCCGTCGTCGGCCATGGCGCGGACCAGCAGCGTGCCGGTGACGGCGCGGCCGATCGGGGTGGTGTTGAAGTAGGGCATCCCGCCGGCGCGGATGTGGAAGGCACCGCAGGCGATCGCGGCGATGCCCTCGTCGACCAGCGCGCGGCGGCAGTCGACGACGCGGGCGGCCTCGGCGCCGTACTCCAGCGCGCGCTCACGGACGGCGACGAGGTCGGGCTCGTCGGGCTGTCCGAGGTCGGCGGTGTAGGCGTAGGGGACCGCGCCGTTCTCGCGCATCCAGGCGACCGCGACGGAGGTGTCGAGGCCACCGGAGAAGGCGATGCCGACGCGATCGCCGACGGGGAGGCTGGTCAGGATCTTCGGCACGCGCGGAACGCTAACAACCCGCTCCCGGCGCAGGTCCGCCGGTGTGCCGCTTCAGTACGGGGCTGCGGCTGCCCGCACCGCCCGCAGCGCGACCGGGATCGCCGCCTGCATCGCCGACGCCGGAGCCGGGACCGGCGGCAGGCCGTGCTCGCGGGCGGCCGCCGTCGCGGCGCGGGCGTGCACCAGCGTCGCGCAGCCCGCCGCCCACCACGGGTCGAGCCCGGCGGCGAGCAGCGCGCCGATCATGCCGGTGAGCACGTCGCCGGAGCCCGCGGTCGCGGCCCAGGAGTCCGCGGCGGGGTCGACCAGCACCCGTCCGTCCGGTGCGGCGACGACGGTCGCGTTCCCCTTCAGCAGCACCGTCACCCCGAGGTCGGCGGCGGCGCGGCGGGCGGCGCCGATCCGGTCCGGCCCGACCTCGCCCGCGATCCGGGCGAACTCCCCCGCGTGCGGGGTGAGCACGACGGGCTCGCCGTGGATCCGGTCCCGCAGGTGCGCGTGCTGTGTGAGCAGGGTGATCGCGTCGGCGTCGAGGCAGAGCGGCACCTCCCGGCCGAGTGCCTCCTCCAGCACGGCCAGACCCTGCCCGCCGGTGCCCAGCCCCGGTCCGACCGCCCAGGCCTGGGTGCGTCCGGCGTCGGTGATGTCCCCGGTGGCGACGATCTCCGGCCAGTGCCTGCGGACCTCGTCGGCGGCGGACCCGGCGAAGCGCACCATCCCGGAGGTGGCCAGGGCCGCGGCGCCCGCGGCGAGGACGGCGGCGCCGGGGTAGGTGGCCGAGCCGGCGGCGATCCCGACGACGCCCTGGCTGTACTTGTCGTCGTCGGGGCCGGGCACCGGCCAGCGGGCGCCGACGTCGCCGTCGGACAGCACCCACGCGTGCGGCTCGGTCCCCTCCAGGAACGGCCCGAGCCCGAAGTCCACCAGCCGCACCGGCCCGCACAGCGGGGCGGCGAGGGCGTGCACCGGCTTGCGGCAGCCGAAGGTCACCGTCAGCGCGGCACGGACGTGCGGCCCGTCGGTCGCCCCGGTGTCGCAGTCGACCCCCGAGGGCAGGTCGCAGGCCGCGATCGGCACGCCGGCCCCGTCGGCGGCGGCGACCAGCTCCGGGGCCGGGTCGCGCAGCGCACCGCGCCCGGAGATCCCGACGATCCCGTCGACGACGACGTCCGCCCCCGCGATCAGCGCCCGGGCCGTGTCGAGGGCACCGGCCGCGGCGGGGCCGGGGCCGGAGACCGGCGGTGCGTGCAGGGCCAGCACCCGCCCGCGCGCGGCACGCAGCGCGGCGAGCCCGGCCGGGTGCGCGCGGTCCGGCGCCAGCAGCACTGCGGTGACGTGCGCGCCCCGGCGGCGCAGCTCGACGCCGGCCCACAGCGCGTCGCCGCCGTTGTCGCCCGCCCCGACCAGCAGCACCACCCGGCGGCCGTAGGTCGCGCCGAGGAACGCGCGCACGTGGTGCGCGAGCCCCGCCGCGGCCCGGCGCATCAGCACCCCGTCGCCGACGGTGCGCATCATGGCCGCCTCGGCCGCCCGTACCTGGTCCGCGGTGTGGAGCCCGTGCATGGCCGCGAGGCTAACCCCGGGCGGCCAGGTCCGGCGGTCGTGGAGCGGGAGGCCCGCTCACTCGACGGTGACCGACTTCGCCAGGTTGCGGGGCTTGTCGACGTCGTAGCCGCGGGCGCGCGCGATCTCGGCCGCGATGACCTGCAGCGGGATCGTCGCGACCAGCGGCTGCAGCAGCGTCGGCACCGCGGGGAGCTCGAAGAGGTGGTCGGCGAACGGGCGCACCGTCTCGTCGCCGGTCTCGGCGAGGACGACGGTGCGCGCCCCACGCGCCTTGATCTCCTGGATGTTGGACAGCAGCTTGGAGTGCAGCACCGCGCGCCCCTTCGGCGACGGCATCACCACGACGACCGGCAGCCCGTCCTCGATCAGCGCGATCGGACCGTGCTTGAGCTCGCCGGCGGCGAACGCCTCGGCGTGCATGTAGGCGAGCTCCTTGAGCTTGAGCGCGCCCTCCAGCGCCACCGGGTAGCCGACGTGCCGACCCAGGAACAGCACCGCCTTCGACGGCGCCAGCTCCTGTCCGAGCGCGCGGGCCTCGCCGAGGGACTCCAGCACCTGGGCGACGGCCGCCGGGATGGCCTCCAGCTCCTCGAACTCGCGGACCACCTCGTCCGGGTACTTGGTGCCGCGCGCCTGCGCCAGGGCCAGGCCGACCAGGTAGTTCGCCGCGACCTGGGCGGTGAACGTCTTCGTCGCGGCGACACCGATCTCCGGGCCCGCGTGGGTGTAGATCACCGCGTCGGACTCGCGCGGGATCTGTGCCCCGTTGGTGTTGCAGATGGCCAGCACCCTGGCCTTCTGCTCCTTGGCGTGGCGCAGCGCCTCCAGGGTGTCCGCGGTCTCGCCGGACTGGGAGATCGCGACGACCAGCGTCGAGCGGTCCAGCACCGGGTCGCGGTAGCGGAACTCACTGGCCAGCTCGATCTCGACCGGGATCCGGGTCCAGTGCTCGATCGCGTACTTCGCGAGCAGACCGGAGTGGTAGGCGGTGCCGCAGGCGACGACGAAGACCTTGTCGACGTCGCGCAGCTCCTGGTCGGTGAGCCGCTGCTCGTCGAGCACGATGCGCCCGTCGACCAGGTGGCCGCGCAGGGTGTCGGCGATCGCGGTCGGCTGCTCCTCGATCTCCTTGAGCATGAAGTAGTCGTGGCCGCCCTTCTCGGCGGCCGCGAGGTCCCAGGTCACCTCGAACGGGTTGACCGCCACGGGCTCCCCGACGAAGTCGGTGACCTCGTAGCCGTCCCGGGTGATCGTGACGACCTGGTCCTGGCCGAGCTCGACCGCGGAGCGGGTGAACTCGATGAACGCCGCGACGTCGGAGGCCAGGAACGTCTCGCCGTCGCCGATGCCGAGCACCAGCGGGGAGTTGCGGCGGGCGGCGACGATCCGGTCCGGCTCGTCGGCGTGGGTCACGACGAGGGTGAACGCACCCTCCAGCCGCCGCGCGACGGCGCGCACCGAGGCCGGGAGGTCCCCGGCGGTGTCACCGTGGGCGTAGGCGAGCGCGACCAGGTGCGCGGCGGTCTCGGTGTCGGTGTCGGACTCCGCCCAGATGTCCTGCGCCTCCAGCTCGGCCCGCAGCTCCAGGAAGTTCTCGATGATGCCGTTGTGGACGACCGCGAGCCGGCCGTCGCCGCTGCGGTGCGGGTGGGCGTTGCGGTCGGTGGGCGGGCCGTGCGTCGCCCACCGCGTGTGCCCGATGCCCGAGGTCCCGGTGAACCGGTCCCGCCCGATCTCGTCGAGGCGTGCCTCCAGGTTGGCCAGGGCGCCCGCCTTGCGCTCGACCAGCAGCTCACCGCCGTCCGGCAGCGCGACGCCGGCGGAGTCGTAACCGCGGTACTCCAGTCGTCGCAGGCCGCCGAGGACGACGCCGAGTGCGGACCGATGACCGACGTAACCGACGATGCCACACATAAGGCTGAGCGTATCGACGCCCGGTTGCCGATCTTCGGGCGACGGGTGCGACCGGCGCCACGCCGGGCGCCCGTGCGAGGCGGGCACGCGGTGACCTGCACCGGTACGGTGCCGTCCGTGGCCCGGACCAGCGTGACCCGCCCCCCGTCGACGAAGGGGGCCAAGGACGCCCTCGGTGTGCTGTCACGTCCGGGGCCGAACCCGGTGAAGTACGGCGACCTGGGGCTGATCGGCCTGCCGGGCATCGTCTACACCCCCGCGGAGGGCTACCAGCTGCCCGCCGTGGTCGTCGGGCACGCGTGGCTGCAGCCCGCGCACCGCTACCACGAGCTGCTGCGACACCTCGCGACCTGGGGCTTCGTCGCCGCCGCGCCGAACACCCAGCGGGGACCGGTCCCGAGCATCGCCCAGTTCGCCTCGGACCTGAACACCGTCCTGGACGTGTGCGTCGGTGTCCGGCTCGGCGACGGCCACGTCAGCGTCGACGCCCGCAAGACCGCCCTGGTCGGGCACGGCACCGGGGGCGGCGCGGCCGTCCTCGCCGCGGCCCGGCGCGAGCGCCTCGGCGCGCTGGTGACCCTCGCCGCGTCGGAGGTGAAGCCGTCCGCGATCGAGGCGGCCGCCACGGTGACCGTCCCGACGCTGCACCTCGCCGCCGCGGTCGACTCGCTGGCCCCGATGGAGGGACACGCGCAGCGGATCGCCACCGCCCAGCACGAGGCCGGCACCGACGTGACGCTGCGCGAGATCGAGAAGGCCGGGCACCTCGGGTTCTGCGAGGGCAGGCACTGGACGAGCTTCCTGCTGCAGAACCGCCCGCAGCACCGGACCCGGAAGATCACCCGGGCACTGGTGACCGCGTTCCTCATGCAGGAGCTGCAGAACGAGAAGCGCGCGTCCTCCCTGACCTCGGGGAACGTGCCCGGGGCCCCGCTGGTGGACCTCACCCCGCAGCCCGACGACGAGCAGGACCAGCAGCCGTCCGGGCTCCTCGGCATCGGCCGCTGACCCCTCCGGCCCCGCGCCCGCACAGATCCGCCGACACAGGGATCCGCCGCCCGCGCGGTGATCCGCACCTCGCGCGGTGATCCGTCGCCCGCGCGCGTCCGGTCGCGCGCGGGGTGCGGATCAGCGCGCGGACACGTCCCGGCGGCGGCTCAGGGCGCCAGCCAGACCTTCCGGTCGGCGGTGGCGACGGCGTCGAACGCGGCGGCGGCCCGGTCCTGCGCGAACGGCTCGGGCTCCATGAGCCCCACCAGGGCGTCGGCGACGGCGGGCAGGTCCGCGAGCGCACCGGCGAAGTCGCCGGGGTGGTCGTAGATCAGCGACCCGGTGACGGTCACCTGCCGCTGCACCAGGTCGTGGGTGTTCACCGGTGACTCGCCGTCGTGCTGCCCGATGAGCAGCAACGTCCCGGCCCGGTCGACCGCGGCGACGGCCGTCGGCCAGGCGGCGGGGGCACCGGAGGTCTCGAACACCGTCCCGAACACCTCGCCGGGGACGAGCTCCTCGGCGCCGAGATCCACCGCACGCCGCCGGCGCCCGTCGTGGGGCTCGGCGACGACCGGGACGTGCCCGGCCGCGAGCAGGGTCAGGCACAGCAGGGTGCCCTGGCTGCCCGCCCCGACGACCAGGCAGCGCGATCCCGGTTCCGGGGCGGCCCGGCGGAGCGCGGCCCGGGTCACCACCCACGGCTCCACGCAGGCGACGACCCGTTCGGCCGTCGCCGGGTCGAGCCCGGCCGGCAGGGCGTGGGCGTACCCGGCCGGGACGGCAACGAGTCCGGCGAGCAGGCCCGGCGCGTTCACCCCGAGGCTGCGCCGGTCCGGGCAGGCCGACGTGCGGCCCGCGACGCAGAACCGGCAGCGTCCGCAGGCGAGGTTCGGCTCGACCACGACGACCTCGCCGACCCGGCCCGGGTCGACGCCCGCGCCGACGGCGACCACCCGTCCGCCGCCCTCGTGCCCGACCGTCCACGGCAGCTCCGGGACCGGCCGGGCGCCGCTGCGGACGGCCAGGTCGGTGCCGCACAGCCCGACCGCCGTGACCCGCACGAGGACCTCGCCCGGCCCGGGCTCCGGCGCCGCGACCGGAACGACGTCGAGACGGCCGGGAGCGGTGTCGAGGCCACCGGAGCCGGTGTCGGTGCGGCCGGTGCCCACGCGACCGGCGCCCACGGAGCCGGTGTCGGCGCGGCCGGTGTCGGCGCGGGCGAGGCCGGTGAGCCGCACGGCCACGGTGGTGGCGGGGGCGGCGGAGGTGGTCGACATGAGGGGTCTCCCGGGTCGTCGGGTGCGGTCAGGAACGCGAGGCCACCGGGGTGGCCGGTGCCTCCTCGCTCTCGGCGTGCGGTGCGTAGCTCATGAAGGACGCGACGAGCAGCGAGATCAGGCAGCCGCCGCAGAGGTAGGCCGCGACCAGGTACCAGCTGCCGCCGCCGACCGCGACCAGCGCCGTCGCGATGAACGGGGTGAACCCGCCGCCGACCACGCTGGCGAGCTGGTAGCCCAGGCCCGCGCCGCTGTTGCGGTGCCGGGCGCCGAACATCTCGGTGAACAGCGGCTGCTGCACGCTGACGATCGCGTCGTGGCCGATGTTGACCAGCAGCACGGCACACAGCACCAGCAGCACCGCCGAGCCCTGCTCCATCGCGACGAAGAACGGCACCGACGCGAGTACCGCGACGACGGCGCCGACCAGGTAGACGGGGCGGCGGCCGTAGCGGTCGGACAGCCAGCCGAACAGCGGGATGGTGATGATCCCGAGCCCGCCGACGAGCAGCCCGACGCCGAGCATGAAGCCACGGGTGAAGCCGTACTGCTCGGTGGCGTAGGCCAGCGCGAACGTCACGACGATGTACATGGTCAGCAGCTCGGCCAGACGCAGCGCGACGTCTTGACGAAGGCGCCGGGGTGGCGGCGCAGGGCCTCCAGCACCGGCAGCTTCTGCTTCTCGACGGGCTCCGCGGCCTGCGCGGCGGCAGCCTTCTTGAACGTCTCGGACTCGTCGACGCCGGACCGGATCCACAGCCCGACCAGCGTCAGCAGCAGGCCGAAGAAGAACGGGATGCGCCACCCCCAGGTCTCGAACGCGGTCTCGCTCATGACCGCGACCAGGATCGCGACGAAGCCGTTCACCATCAGCAGCGCGACCGAGTAGCCGACCTGCACACCGCTGGAGTACAGCGCCTTCCACCGCTTCGGGGCGTGCTCGACGGCGAGCAGCGCGGCGCTGGCCCACTCCCCGCCGACGGCGAGGCCCTGCACGCAGCGCAGCGCGACGAGCAGGACCGGGGCCAGGTAGCCCACCTGGTCGAAGGTCGGCAGCAGGCCGATCGCCGCCGTCGTCATGCCCATGATCGCGATCGTCCAGACCAGGGTGCGCTTGCGGCCGATCCGGTCGCCGAGGTGGCCGAACACGATCCCGCCGAGCGGGCGGAACAGGAACCCGATGCCGAAGGTCGCGAACGCGGCCAGCGCGCCGGCGGTGGGGCTCTCGCTCGGGAAGAACAGCGGGCCGAAGACGAGTGCGGCGACGACCCCGTAGAGGAGGAAGTCGTACCACTCGACGACGGCGCCGACGAACGAGCCGGCAGCGGCACGCCGTGCTCCGGCCGGTGCGCCCGGCGGCTGGGCTGATGACACCTGTGTCATGACCTTCTCCTGTACGCGTCCCTGCGTTGTGCGCTATGCGCACATTCGTGTGCTGTGCGCACAACCGTACGGCGCGCCGAGCGCTCGCCGCAAGACCGGGGCGCCTCCGGCCCGCCGGTAGGGTCGGGCGTCCGACGGGAGAGGGGTCCGATGACGGCGGAGCCGGCCGGCCAGGAACGCCACTTCGTGCGGGCGGTGGAGCGGGCGTTCCGGGTGGTCCGCGCGTTCGGGCCGGACACGCCGTCGATGACGCTGAGCGAGGTCGCGTCCCGCACCGACCTGGACCGGGCGACGGCCCGGCGGCTGCTGCTGACGCTCGTCGACCTCGGCTACGCGCGCCGCTCGGGGCGGGACCGCTTCGAGCTGACGCCGCGGGTGCTGGAGCTCGGCTACGCCTACCTGTCCGGACTGTCGCTGGTCGACGTCGCGCTGCCACACCTGCAGGCGATGTCCTACGAGCTGCGGGAGACCGCGTCGCTCACCGAGCTCGACGGGCCGGACGTCGTGTACCTGGCCCTGGCGCAGAGCTCCCGGCTGAGCGGGCTGCGCATCACCGTCGGCACCCGGTACGAGGCGTGGGCGACGTCGATGGGCCGGGTGTTGCTGGCCGGCCTGCCCGACGACGAGCTCGACGCGCACCTGGCGTCGGTGACGGTGCAGCGGCGCACCGACCACACGGTGCGCGACGTGGCGGCCCTGCGCGAGGCGGTCGTCGCCGCGCGGGGGCAGGGCTGGGCGCTGGTGGAACGGGAGATCGAGGACGGCCTGCGGGGGATCGCCGCGCCGGTGCGGAGCCGGTCGGGCCGGGTGATCGCCGCGGTCAACGTGTCCACCCACGTCGGCGTGGCCTCGCGGGAGGAGCTGACCGGGCGGCACCTCCCGCGCCTGCTGGAGGCCGCCGCCGGGATCGAGGCGGACCTGGTGGCCTCGGACCTCTGAGGCCGTTCCGCCTGCTCAGCGCTCGTACGGGCCGGCGAGCGAGGGGGCCACGGGACCGCGGCGGTCGGTGACGCGCGTCCCGGTGAGACCGGGCAGCCGCATGCCGGGGACGGCGTCCTCCGCCCGGGTCGCGTCGCGCGCGGCCTCGTCGGCCAGCCGGCCCACCTCACGGCCGACGAGGTCGAGCCGGGCCGTCACCGCCTCCCCGGCCGGGTCGTCCCACGCGGCGGCGACGGTGGCGCGGATCCCGGCGAGCAGACCGGCGGTGTCGTCGAGCCGGTCCACCAGCGCCCGCAGGGCCATGGCCTGGTCCGCGGCGCCGGCGTCCCGGCCGCCGGTCAGCACGGTCCCGCCCCGCCGGGGCCGGGCCGGAGATCGGGGGCGTCCCGGAACGCCGTGGCCGCGGCGGTGTCCGCCACCCGGGCGGTGACCGCGGCGCGCCGGGCCGCGTCGGCCAGCGACGCCAGCTCGTCCGCGACCCGCCGCAGCCGGACCGCGCGGTCCCCGTCACCGGGTCCGGTCACGGGGGCCTCGGCCAGCCCGGCAGCCAGGTCCGCCAGCCCGCGGGCCGCGCGGTCCAGCGCATCGGGGTCCCGCCGCACTTCCGGTCGCATCGCCCCAGCATGGCGACGGGCCCGCGCCGGCGGGCCCGGACGCGCGGATCCGGTTCGCCATCGCGAACCGGTGTCGCGGCAGGCCACCCGGACGACGTCGGGGCCGCCACCCGGTGTGGGTGACGGCCCCGATCGGCTGCGTCGGTCAGCGCGCGGCGGCGACGATCCCGGCCAGCCGGCCCGCGACGGCGTCGGCCTCGTCCTCGCTGGGCGCCTCGACCATCACGCGGACGAGCTGCTCGGTGCCCGACGGGCGCAGCAGCACCCGGCCGGTGTCGCCCAGCTCCGCCTCGGCCTTCGCGACGGCCTCGGCCACGTCCGCCGACGCGGCGACCGCGTCCTTGTCCGCGACGGGCACGTTGCGCAGCACCTGCGGCAGCACCGTGACCACCGAGGCCAGCTCGGCCAGCGGGGTGCCGGTCTGCGCGACCCGCGACATCAGCCGCAGGGCGGTGAGCAGACCGTCGCCGGTCGTGGCGTGGCCCGGCAGCACCACGTGCCCGGACTGCTCGCCGCCGAGGGTGAACCCGCCCTCGCGCAGCCGTTCCAGCACGTAGCGGTCGCCGACCTTGGTGGTGTCCAGGGTGATCCCGGCCTCGCGCATGGCGATGTGCAGGCCCAGGTTGCTCATCACCGTCGCGACGAGCGTGTCGTGCGCGAGCTCGCCGGCCTCGCGCATGGAGAGTGCCAGCACCGCCATGATCCGATCACCGTCGACGACCGCACCGGTCGCGTCGACGGCCAGGCAGCGGTCGGCGTCACCGTCGTGGGCGATGCCGAGGTCGGCGCCGTGCTCGAGGACCGCGGACCGCAGCAGGTCCAGGTGGGTGGACCCGACGCCGTGGTTGATGTTGAGACCGTCCGGCTCGGCGTGCAGCGCGATCACGTCGGCGCCCGCCTGCCGGTAGGCCTCCGGCGCGGCCAGCGCGGCGGCGCCGTGCGCGCAGTCGACGACCACGCGCAGCCCGGACAGCGAGCCCGGTGCGGCGGAGAGCAGGTGCGCGACGTAGACGTCGGTGGCGTCGGGCGCGTCCCAGACCCTGCCGATGCCGTCACCGGTCGGTCGAGCACCGAGACCCTCGGCGAGCTGCTGCTCGATCGCGTCCTCGACGTCGTCGGGCAGCTTGTGGCCGCCCGCGGCGAAGAGCTTGATGCCGTTGTCGGGCATCGGGTTGTGCGACGCGGAGATCATCACGCCGAGGTCGGCGCCGGTCTCGGCGACCAGGTGCGCGACGCCCGGGGTCGGCAGCACGCCGACCCGGATCGCGTCCGCACCGGCCGAGGTGAGCCCGGCGACGACCGCGGCCTCGAGCATCTCGCCGCTCGCGCGGGGGTCGCGCCCGACGACCGCGAGGGGCCGGCGGCCGGAGCCGTTCGAGAGCGTGCGGGCGGCCGAGGCACAGACGCCAACGGCGAACTCCGGAGTGAGGAGTTCGCCGTTGGCCAGGCCCCGGACGCCGTCGGTTCCGAAGAGACGAGGCATCCGGTGTGCGATCAGCGCTTGGAGTACTGGGGCGCCTTACGGGCCTTCTTGAGGCCGTACTTCTTGCGCTCGACGGCGCGGGCGTCACGGGTCAGCCAGCCGGCCTTCTTCAGCGGCGGGCGGTCCTCGGAGTCCAGCTCGACCAGCGCACGGGCGATCGCCAGACGCAGAGCGCCGGCCTGGCCCGCGGTGCCGCCACCCTTGAGGTTGGCGAAGATGTCGAAGCGCTCGGTCTTCTCGACGAGGACCAGCGGCTCCTTCACGATCTGCTGGTGCAGCTTGTTCGGGAAGTACACCTCGAGCGGCTTGCCGTTCAGGGTGAACCCGCCGGTGCCCGGCAGCAGCCGGACGCGGACGACAGCCTCCTTGCGGCGGCCGACGGTCTGGACCGGGCGGTCGCCCAGCACGGGGGCCTCGGCGGCGAACTCGTCGGCGTCGAAGTCGGCGGCGTCACCGATGGTGTAGTCGACGTCGGCGGCCTCGGTCTCGGCGGCCTCGGTCTCGGTCGCCTCGGCGGCCGCACCCTCGGTCTCGACCGCGTCGACGACCTCGTCGGGTCCGTTCTCGGGGCTGGTCACGGGCTGTCCCTCTTCGTTGCTCGGGGTGGTCACTGGCTGACCTGCTTGATCTCGAACGGCTGCGGCTTCTGGGCCTCGTGCGGGTGCGCCGGGCCGGCGTAGACCTTCAGCTTCTTGGCCATGGCGCGGCCGAGGCGGTTCTTCGGCAGCATGCCCTTGATCGCCTTCTCGACGAGGCGGTCGGGCTGGCTGTCGATCATCTCGCCGACGGAGCGCTGGCGGAGGCCACCCGGGAAGCCGGAGTGGCGGTAGACGAACTTGTCGGCCCGCTTGTTGCCGGACACCGAGATCTTCTCCGCGTTCACGATGACCACGAAGTCGCCGTTGTCGACGTGCGGGGCGTAGGTCGGCTTGTGCTTCCCGCGCAGCAGCGTGGCAGCGTGGGTGGCGAGCCGACCGAGGCGCACGTCCTCGGCGTCGATCACGTGCCAGGCGTGCTGGATGTCGCCGGGCTTGGGGCTGTACGTGGGCACGGATCTACCTCGTCGTCGTTCTCGGCTGGTGGGCCGTCCGCACGGGTTCCGGCCCACTCTCTAGTCTCTGGTTCCTCAGCGTGCTGCTGGTGGACGCCGGAGGGACGCTCGATCCCGCCGCTGTCGCCGGAGGACGGCGCCCGCGGGTCTCCACCGCTGCACAACGAGAGCCAAGCGTACCCGCCGGTTCCGGGGGCGGACGCAAGGGGGTCGTCCGGCCCCCGGACCCGGGGGTCAGGCGAACCGGGCCCGGTTCGCCTGCTCGGTGTCGCGGTAGTTCTGACCGGCCTGGCCGACCAGCTTCCCGATGGTGCCCAGGGTGGTGGTCAGCTCGGCCGCCGAGGTGTCCCACTTCTGCTGCGACGCCTGGTAGGTGGTGGCCGCGTCGCCGGTCCAGGCCCCGACCATCGGCGCCAGGTAGCGCCGCAGGTCCTCGAGCTGGGAGTTGATGCGCGCGGTCGTCGCGACGGTGTCGGCCGACGCCCGCTCGAGCGCGCTGAAGGTGACCTTGATCTCGGATCCCACGGTGTAGCTCCCCCTCACCCGAGCACCGACGTGATGGCGGTGCGGTTCTGGTCCTCCTGCTGCCGGTACGTCGTCGCCGTGCCTCCGAGCTGCTCACCGATCGCGCCGAGCGCCTCGTTCAGCCGCCGCGCCTCGGTGTCCCACTTGGCCATCAGCTGGGCGAACGCCGTCGCCGCGCTGCCGGACCACTGGCCCTGCAGCGGCCCCAGCTGGCTGCGCAGGCGGGCGAGCTCGCCGTTGACGGCGTCGCTCACCGCCCGCACCTGGCCCGCCGCGCGCACCATCTCCTCGGTCGTCGTACCGAACCCGTCGGCCATGGACCCCACCTCGTCCCCGTCCCGTCGCCCGGCCGGTCGGGTGTCCGGCCGACCGGGCCCGGGGACGCGGTGTCCCCGGCCCGCGCACAGTGGCAGGGCGGCCCGGCCGCCGTGGCCGAACGGCGCGGACCGTTCGCGACCGGGAACGCCGCCCGGGTCACCGCACCCGGTGCAGCGAGGCGACGACCTCGACGCAGGCGGGCGCGACCGGTGCGGCCGCGGGCCTGCGGCACCCGGCGACGAGCTGGTCGGAGCCGTCGAACACGACGTGCCAGTCGACGACGGTCCCGTCGCCGGGGTCCTCGCTCCACCGCAGGACCGGCCGCCCGCCGACCAGTGCGGTCGCCGGGCCCTTCCCGCCGACCAGTGCGGCGAGCTCGCGACGGGCACGGTCGGGCTCACGTCCGGCGTCGTAGCCGAGCGGGCTGCGCTCCAGCACGAGCAGGTCGGCGCCGTCCGGGCCGCCGACCGGGGTGAGCAGTACCCGTCGACGCTGCGGGTCGCCGCCGGTGTGCTCCCAGCCGGTGGGCAGGGTGGCGGCGTAGCCGTACTGGACGACCGTCGCCCCGGCCGGTGGCGCCGGGCGCGGGCCCGCCAGGAGCAGCCCGGCGCCGAGCAGGACCGCGCCCAGCACCCCGGCGACGACGATCGCCGCACGGGCCCGGTCCGGGCCGTCCGCGGGTGGGGTGGCGGGGACGGGTGCCCCGGCCGGTCCCGGCTCCGCCGGGCCCGCTCCCGCACCGGGGTCACCGGGCCAGGGGGCGGCGCGGCCGGCGCCCTGGCCGGGACCGGGGTCGACACCGGGGGCCGGACCGAGCTGGGCGCCCGGCCCGAGGCCCGCCTCGGTGCCCGGGCCCGAGCCCGGCCAGGTGTCGGTGGACACACCGGCCCCGAGCACGGCCGCACCGACCACCGCCGCCGCCTCCGGCCCCCAGGGCTCGCCGCCGGCGGGGCGTAGCCCGGCGACACGCACCGGGCACGGCAGCACCGGGCAGGCACCGGACCCGGCGCGCCGGTCCGGGGCGTCCGCCACGAGGAGCGGGCCGACCGTCCCCGCGACCACGACCAGCTCCGCACCGGTCGCCCGCACGAGCGCCGCGAGACCCGCGGGGTCCGAGAGGTCGGAGAGGTCGGTGCCCGGCTCCCCCACCGGCTCCGGCACCCCGTCGCGCACGAGGGTCGCGCCGTCGTCGTCGACGACCAGGACCGGCCCGTCCGGCAGCTCCGGTTCGGCCGCGAGCACCGCGACCGCGGCGGGGACCACCAGCACCCGCGGACCTCCGGGGAAGGCGCCACCCGCCGTCGTCCCGACCCGGACGACGACGCCGGGCGGATCGTCGCCGAAGAAGTCCGCGACGGCCGTCGCCGGGGGTGTGCCGGCCTGGGCCGCGGCGACCAGGCGCAGCCCGCCGGCGTCGGCGGCGGCGAGCAGCACCGCGTCGCGGCGGTCGTGCACGGCGACCGCGACGCCGCTCACCCCGGCTCGGTCCAGGCCAGCTGCACCCGTCGCGCCCCGGCACGCCGGTCGACGAGCACGCAGCGCCCGGGCGGCATCGGCCCGGGGCGGACCTTCTCCAGCAGCGCACCCTCGTCGGGGCTGCCGGAGCCGACCAGGCCGGGGGCGCCGAGCTCGCGCAGCCGCCCGAGGACCGGGTCGAACAGCGCCCGCCCGGCGCCGCCGGTGCGCCGCGCGAGGACGACGTGCAGCCCGACGTCGCGGGCCTGCGGCAGGTACTCGGCGAGTGTGAGCAGCGGGTGCGTCCCGGTCGACCCGGCCGCGGGGACGACGAGGTCGTAGTCGTCGACGAGCAGCCACACGTCCGGTCCGCTCCACCAGGACCGTTCCCGCAGCTGGGCCGGGGTGACGTCCGGACCGGGCAGCCGCCGTCCGAGGGAGCCCGCGATCTCGGCGCAGGCGTCGGTGGTGGCCAGCGCGGTCGAGGTGTGCGCGAGCAGGTGGCTCGGCGGGATCCCGCCGAGCAGCGTCCGCCGGTGGTCGACGACGACGATCCGCGCCCGGTCGGGCGTCCACCGCGCGGCGATGCCGTGGGCGAGGGTCCGCAGCAGCGTCGTCTTGCCGCCGCCGGAGTCGGCGAAGCAGAGCAGGTGCGGCTCGTCCGGGTCGAGCTCGACGGTGGCGAGCCGGTCCTCGTCGACGCCGAGCGCGGGCCCGCGGCCCGGTCCGGGCGGGAGCTCGGCGACCTCGATCCGGGCGGGCAGCAGCCGCACCGGGCCGACCGACGGGCCGTCCCAGGCGTCGTCGATCGCCCGGGCGGGGTCGGTGCCGGGGACCAGGCGGGGCGCGGCGAGGACGGTGGCCTCGCCGTCGGCGGACAGGCCGTGCCCGGGCAGCGCCGGCACGGCCGCGGCACGACGCCGGTCCACCTCGGAGTCCGACGGGTCGCCCAGCCGCAGCTCGACGCGGCTGCCGAGCTGGTCCTTGAGCGCCGGCCGGATCTCGGCCCAGCGGGCCGCGGACAGCGCGAGGTGCACGCCGTAGGCGAGCCCGCGGGCGGCGAGCGCGGTCAGCTTCTCGTCCAGGTCCTCGAACCCGGCGCGCAGCGCCGCGTAGCCGTCGACGACCAGCAGCAGGTCGGTGGCGGGCACCTCGACGAAGCCGCCCGCGGCGCGCCGGGCCCGGAACTCCTCGATCCCGGCGACGCCGTGCGCGGCGAACAGCTGCTCCCGCTCGTCGACGGCGGCGACGGTATCGGCCACCACCCGGCGCACCAGGTCGGTGCTGCGGCGGTCGGCGACGGTCCCGACGTGCGGCAGCCCGGCCAGCGGGGCCAGGGTCCCGCCACCCAGGTCGAGCACGTGCACACCCAGCTCGGCCGGGGTGTGGGTGAGCGCGAGCGCGGTGACGACGGTGCGCAGCGCGGTCGACTTCCCCGACCGCGGCCCCCCGACGACGGCGAGGTGCCCGGCCGCGCCGGACAGGTCCAGCACCAGCGGGTCGCGCCGCTGGGCGTAGGGCCGGTCGACCAGGCCGATCGGCGCGGCCAGCCGTCCCACCGGCCCCGGCGCACACAGCCCCCGCCCGGTCCGGACCAGCGGGTCGCCCAGCACCACCGGCAGCGGCGGCGGCTCCGCGAGCGGCGGCAGCCACACCCGGTGCGCGCGCGGGCCGGGCCCGGACACCGCCTCGGCGATGCGGTCGAGAACGGTGCCGGTGGGTGCCGGCTCGGGGTCCGGCGCCGGGAGCTGCGCCGAGGCGGGCAGCGCCACCGGGTCCGCGCGGAACGGCAGCGCGACCCGCGGCGCCCCCGGGGCCCGCCGGCGCGCGGGGCGCGGGGTGTCCGGGCCGGAGACGTAGGCGGCCCGGAAGCGCACGAGCTCGTCGGTGCCCGCGGACAGGAACGCGGCGCCGGGCGTCGGTGGGAGCAGGTGCGCGTCGGGCACACCCAGCACCGCGCGGGACTCCGCGGCGGAGAACGTGCGCAGCGCGATCCGGTAGGACAGGTGCGACTCCAGGCCACGCAGCCGGCCCTCCTCCAGGCGCTGCGAGGCCAGCAGCAGGTGGATCCCGAGGGAACGGCCGAGCCGGCCGATCGTCACCATCAGGTCGATCATCTCCGGCCGCTGGGCGAGCAGCTCGGAGAACTCGTCGACGACGACCAGCAGCGACGGCAGCGGGTCCAGCGGCGCCCCGTCCCGACGCAGCGTGTCGTGCTCGGCCAGCGACGACAGGTTCCCCGCGGCGCGCAGCACCTCCTGACGGCGGGTGATCTCCCCGGCGAGCGCGTCGGCCATCCGGTCGACCAGGGTCAGCTCCTCGGCCAGGTTGGTGATCACCGCGGAGGTGTGCGGCAGCCCGGCGAGCCCGAGGAACGTCGCGCCGCCCTTGAAGTCGACGAGCACCAGGTTGAGCTCGTCGGCGGTGTGCGTCGCGACCAGCCCGAGGACCAGCGTGCGCAGCAGCTCGCTCTTACCGGAGCCGGTCGCGCCGATGCACAGCCCGTGCGGCCCCGCACCGCCCTGTGCGGACTCCTTCAGGTCGAGCAGCACCGGTCGGCCGCCGCCGTCGGTGCCCAGCGGGACCCGCAGCCGCTCCGCGGGGCCCCGTCGCGACCGCAGCACCGCGACGCCGCCGGGGTCCGTCGTGGACAGACCGAGCAGCGACGGCAGCCCGCCCGCCGAACTGTCCACACCGGACGATTCGACGTCGGCGGTGCCGTCCGGGCGATAGCGCGCGAGCCGCCGCGCCAGCGCCAGCGCCTCGGCGACGACGAGCCCGTCGGGGACACCGACCTCCCGGCCGCCGGGCCCGCCGCGGCGCAGCGTGCGCACGCCGTCGGGCCCGGTGCCGGCGGCCAGGCGCAGCACCGACGCCGCGGGTCGGCGCCCGCCCGCGGGCCCCAGCCGCAGCACCGTCACACCGGGCAGCCCGGCCCAGGCACCGGGGGGGGTCGGCCGCCCCGTCCAGCACGACGAGCAGGTGCTGCTGGGCCGCGGACGGCTCGTCCACCCACCAGCGCCGCACCCGGTCCGGGTCGTCGGTGATCATCCGGACCGGCCCGACCGCGTCGGTGCGACGCGGGTGCGCCACGTGCGGCAGCCACTTTGCCCACTCCCAGCGCGCGGCCGCACCCCCCGGTGCGACGACGGCGAGCCGCGCGTCGTCGGGGCCGTGCCAGGTGACGTACTGGGCGACCAGGGCCCTGGCGAGGTCGAGCACCGGTGCGGCGTCCGGGGCCGGCTCGAGCCAGATCGTCGCCGACGCTCGGGTGTCGACGGCCACCGGGAGATCGTCCACCGTGGACCAACGGCGCAGGAACCGGCGCAGTGCCAGCGCGGACAGCGGTTCGAGTGTCTCCATCGGACCGGTGTGCGGTGCGGTGAGCCGGGTGGCGAGCCGCTGGGTGCCGCGCCCGGCCCGCAGGCGGCCGAAGTCGTCGTCGCCGGGGCGGCGCTCCCACAGCCGGTCCGCGGCGAGCACGTCCGGCCAGGCGGCCGGGTCGGGGTGCACGGTCTCCAGCGCGTGCCGCTGCTCGTCGGCGATCGCGCGGGCCCGCCCGCCCAGGACGTCGAGGTAGCGCAGGTAGTCGCGGCGGTCCTCGTCCATCGTCGCGGTGCGTGCTCCGGCGCCGCGGCCGCCGCCGGCCAGCATGCCCAGCGCGGACAACGCGAACATCCCGCCGAACAGCCACGTGCTCGTGTCCCCGCGCCCCAGCACGACGAACAGCAGCGCGCCGCCGACCATCGCCAGCGGCAGCAGCCGTTGCACGAGGCCGCCGGGGACCGGGCGCTCCGGCTCGGGCGGCGGTTCGAGCACCAGCTCGCCGCCGGGCAGCTCGGGCACCGAGCGCCGCGGACGTCGCATCCCGACGGTTCCCGCCATCGCCTGCCTCCCGTTCACGGTTCTCCCGAACGCCCACGGCGACACCGCGGCCGTCGGATACTCGCAGCCGCCCCGGGCCCGCCGGGGCCGTTCGGAGAGATCCGTCAGGGAGCCGCTCGTGACCTCCGTCCTGCCCGCACCGGCCGCGACCGACCCCGGCGACGCGACGTCCGCCGCCACGTCCGGGCCCGTGCCCGGCCGCTGGACCCGGGTCGGGGTGCACACCCCACGCGGACGGCTCGACGTGGCGCTGCCTGCCGATGTCGCCGTCGCCGAGCTGGTCCCGATGGTGCGTGAGCTGCTGGGCCGCGCCACCGCGGACACCCCGCAGGCGTGGCGGTTCACCGGACCCGCGGGCGGACCGCTGCCCGCGGCGGCCACCCTCGACGAACTCGGCGTCCGCGAGGGCGAGCTGCTGCACCTGGGCCCGCCGCGCCCGGCACCCGCGCCCCCCGTCCTCGACGACGCCGCCGAGACCGTCGCCGGGGCGGTGCGCGAGGCGGCCGACGCCGCCGGGACGGCGCGCTGGTCCGGCACCGCGGCGGCGGTCCTGGCGACGGCCGCCGCGGGCGCCGTGCTGTCCACGGTGGATGGAGTGTGGCGGCCGTGGGCGTGCGCGCTCGCCGCCGCGGGCGCCGTCGGTGCGCTGGTGGTCGCCCACCGTGGCCGCCACGACGACCGGCTCACGACCGCCGCCGCACTCTGCGCGGTTCCCGCCGCGGCGACGGCCGGGCTCACCGCGCTGCCAGGGCCGGCCGGGGCGGGGGCGCTGCTGCTCGCCGCCGCCGGGGCCGGGCTGGCCGCCGCCGCGGGCCAGGCGATCGCCCGGGCGGTGTCCCCGGTCCTGCTCGCGGTGGCCCTGGCCGCGTCCGGGACCGCCGTGGCGGCGCTGGCCCGGCTGCTGCTGGAGGCCCCGGTGACGGCCGTCGCCGCCGGTCTCGCGGCCCCGGCGCTCGCCGCCGGGCCGCTGCTGCCGCGGCTGGCGCTGCGCCTGGCCGGGATCCCGGCCCCGGCGGTCCCGACCGACGCCGACTCCGTCGCGGGCGCCGAGCAGGTGCTGCCCGGCGCGGAGCTGACCGCCCGGGCCGGGCTGGCCCGCGGGCTGCACACCGGGACGCTGGCCGGCACCGCGGTCGTCGCCGCCGGGGCGGGCGCCGTCGCCGCGACGGGGGGCTGGACCGGTGGTCTGCTGCTGGTGGTGACGACGGCGGTGCTGCTCCTGCGGGCCCGTGCGCTCGTCGAGCCGGCGCCGGCCCGCATCCTGACCGGGTCCGCGGTGGTCGCGGTCGCCACCGCCGCCGTCCCGGCGGCGCTCGCGCTGGACCCCGCGCCGCGGCTCGCCGTGGCGACCGGACTGCTGCTCGCCGTCGGGCTGGGGGCCGCGGCGGCGCGGGCGACGCCGTCGCCGCCGGCCCGCCGGGCGCTCGACGTGTGCGAGCTCGTCCTCACCGCCGCCGCGGTGCCCGCCGCGCTGGCCGCGATGGGCCTGTTCTCCCTGGTCCGCACTCTGTGACCGGACCGGCCCGACACCCCGCTGCCGCCCCACCGACGGCAGCACCGATGCGCCGAACGGTGCCGCTGCTGGCGGTACCCCTGCTGACGGTGCCGCTGCTGGCCGCGTCGGTCCTCGCGCTGCCCACCCCGCCCCGGTCCCCCGGCCCCGTCGCCCCCGCCATGTCCTGCGCCGTCCACACCCCCTGTGGCGTCGCCACACCCCACGCAGCAGGTGTGGGAGCAGGCGAAGGGGTGTGGACGCGGCCGGCCGTCGCGGCCGCCGAGCCCGGGCCGCCGGGACCGGCCGACGGGTTGCGGCAGACCCGCGCCTGCACCCCGCCCGGCGACGACGGCCCGGGCGCCGCCCGCGGTGCGGTCCCGCAGCCACCACCGGGGCTCGCGACCGGCGCGGGGCAGCTCGTCGCCGTCGTCGACACCGGGGTCGCGCCGCTGCCCCGACTGGCCGGACGGCTCGTCGGCGGCGGGGACTACCTCACCGGCGGCGACGGTCTCACCGACTGCGACGGCCACGGCTCCGACGTCGCGCTGCTCCTCGCCGGGGCCGCCGACCCCGTCACCGGGCTCGGCGCGGGCATGGCGCCCGGCGCGCGGATCCTGTCGCTACGCCAGTCCTCGGGGCGGTTCGCCGTGCGCGGCACCGACGGCGCCGAGCGACCCGCCGGCGAGATCCGCACCCTGGCAGCGGCGATCGACCGGGCCGTCGCACTCGGTGCGAGCGTCGTCAACGTGTCCGAGGTGGTGTGCGTGCCGTCCGCGCAGGTCGACTCCGCGGGGGGCGCACTGCGCGAGGCCGTCGACGACGCCGAACGGGCCGGGGTGCTGGTCGTCGCCGCCGCCGGGAACATCGACGAGGCGGGCACCTGCACCGGCGACCCGGACCTGCGGCCGCTGCCCGCGTCCTACGACTCGGTCCTCGCCGTCGGGGCGGTCGACGGCGACGACGTCCCCGGTGACTTCTCCGTGCCCGGTCCCTGGGTGGACCTCGCCGCCCCGGGCCAGGACCTGCCCCACCCGTCCGGACCGGACGGCGCGGTGGTCCGCGGGACGTCGTACTCGGCACCGCTGGTCGCGGGGACCGCGGCGCTGCTGCGCGAGCGGTTCCCGATGCTCACCCCGCGCCAGGTCGCCGACCGGTTGCGTGCCACGGCCCGCCCCACCGCGGGCGACGGCCGCACCGGCCACGGCGTGCTCGACCCCGGGGCCGCGCTGACCGCCGAGCCGCTGCTCCTGACCCCGGACGGTCCCGCCGGTCCCGGCGACCGCGCCGGCTCACCCGGGGCGGGCCGGGCGCCGCTGCCGCGCGCGACGACCCCGCCGCCGGACCTGCCGGCGGTGGCCGGGGTCGGGGCGGTCGCGGCGGTCGGCGGGGCGCTCGTCGCGGCGCTGGCGGGGCTGCGGCGCCGCCCCCGGCGCCCCTGAACTCCGGCCTCCGGCACTCCTTGCCCTGCACAGCCGCTCGCCCAGCAGCCGCCCGCAGCCCGCCGGTGTCGCCGCCGCCCCCGTGCGCGGCCGACCCCCTGTGGGCCGCCCCGTGTGGGGCCGATCCGTGCGCGGCGGCGCACGGTCAGCCCGGCAGGTCCGCCACCTCCCTCGCCGCCGCGACGCTCAGCACGCCCGCCCGCGGCAGCAGCCGCACCATCTCCGCCGGGGCGTCCCCCGCCACCCCGATCCCCAGCGCCCGCCCGGTCTCGGCGTCCGCGACGCCGTGCACCGCGCCGGAGGTGGCGAGCAGCAGGCGCGTCCCGCCGTCGCCGTCGCCGGTGTCGGCAGGCCCGGTCCGCAGCGGCCCCGGACCGGTCCCCGGCAGCACCACGGTGTCGAGGGCGGGCCCGGCGTCGTCGGCACCGGCCAGGCGTACCCGGACCGCGCCGGGCGCGACCGGCTCCTCGGTCCCCCCGACGAGTGCGCGCCGCCCCTCGCGCCATGTCCCGCACAGCACCGGCGGCACCTCGGCCACGGCGGTCATCTCGGCCCGGGCGGCGGGCCAGGCCTCGGCACCGGGCACCCGGGTCTGCGGGACGTCGTCGACCAGGCCGGGCGGCAGCGTCGCCGGCTCGGTCTGCCCGGTCCGGGAGCGGACGGCGTCGGCGAGGGTGACCGGGATCCGGGCGAGCCCGCCGTCGACCACCAGGAAGTACGTCGACCCGGCGCCGAGGGATTGGCTGCGCACGACCTCCCCGCTCCGCCCCAGCCCCGCGACGGGAGTCGGCTCCGGCGTGGGCACCCGCAGCGGCGCGCCCTCCGGGATCGCGGAGAGCAGACCGTCGCCGACCCGGCGGACGGGCGCCCCGAGCAGGCCGAGGCCGTCGAGGGCGTTCCGGTCGGCCGGGTCGAGCCGGTGCCGGGCGCCGTCGTGGACGAGGTAGGTGGCGCTGCCCTCGGCGGTCAGCAGGACGACCGGTTCCGGACCGGCCGGGGCGGGGCCGAGCGACCCCGCCAGCACCGTCGTGGTGCCGGCGCCGGCGCCCTCACCGCGGGTGTCGCAGACCGCCCACGCGGGCGGGACCGGGACCCCGTCGAGCGGCACGCCGACGGTGCCGGGCACCGCGGCGGGTGCGGTGCGCGGCGCCGCGGCCAGCGCGTCGTCGGGCACCGGGACGGGCACGGCGGTGGCGCCGTCGTCGCGTCCGTGCGCGGCCAGGACCAGCCGACCGGCGACCGGGTCGGGCACCGGCACGAGCAGCTCGGACCGGTCGGGAGCACGGAGCACGGCGTAGAGCACACCGCCGCGCTCCCCCTGCACCAGCGCCCGGGAACGCCAGTCGGTGGCCGGGTCGACCCGGGCCAGCAACGCCGCCACCGCGAGCGCGAGCAGCCCGACCAGCACTCCGGCGAACACCGCCCGATGCTGGGACCGGATCTGTTCGTGCCGCGGCACCGGGTCCGCCCGCACCAGGGCGGCCTCCATCCGGCGCACACCGAAGCGGTGGGCGTCGACCTGGTCGCGGGTCGCCGGGGCGCGCTGCACGCGCGCGGGGGCGGGATCGGTGCGCACCGCACGGACGGTAGGACGGCCGCGGCCCGACCGGACCCGATCCGCGGACGCTGCGTAGAAGTACGCCACCTGACCGCTGCGCGCGGCTCGGGCCGGTGCTGCGGCCGTGGAGCCGGGTCAGGAGTCCTCGCGGAGGGGACGGCGCAGCTGCTCGGCCAGGGCGCCGTCCTCGCCGAAGAGGGTGTCGCGCCAGCGCTGCTCCAGCTCGCGGGTGTCGTGCCGGTCGGGGTGGAAGCGCGGGTGCCCGAAGACGGGCATCCGGACCAGCACGCGGCGCAGGAACTGGCCGCGGCCGAACAGCAGGCGGTAGCCCTCGCGCAGGTCCCGCGGCCGCCGCCAGACGCCCTGCTGCACGAGCAGGTACACCCACCCGAACACGACCGCGGGCAGCACGGTGGCGACGACCAGCGGTGCGGCCCGGCCGCGCTCGGGGCCGTCGGTGCCGATGAGCTCGTAGACGTCCCAGGTCACGGACTTGTGCTCGAGCTCCTCGAGCGCATGCCAGTGCCACAGCTCGCGGATGTCGGCGTGCACCCGCTCGGCGAACTCGTCGCTGCCGAGGATGTCCTCGGCCATCACCGCGGTGAAGTGCTCCATCAGCGCCGTGCAGGCGAGCTGCTGACGCGGGGAGGTGCGGTCGAGGACCTTCAGGCCGAGCGCGACCGCGGCCTCCGGCACGTGCACCGGGAAACCGCGGGAGCGGAACGCCTCGTTGAGCCGGTCGTGCTCGCGGCTGTGGATGACCTCCTGCGCGGTGAACCCGGCGACCCTGGCGCGCAGCTCAGGCTCGGTCACCCGGTCCCGGAAGTGGATCACCGAGCGGACGAAGAAGTCCTCCCCCGGCGGGAAGATCGCCGAGAGCATCGCGAGGAACAGCGTCGCGGTCGCGTTGTCGGCGTAGGCCCAGCGGGCCATCTGCTCGGGCAGCCGGAAGTCCAGGTGACGTGGCGGGATGCCGACGTCGCCGCCGGTCAGCCTGCGCGGACGTGCGCCGGTTCCGTCATTGGTCGCCGTCTCGGTCACGTCGGTCCTCCGGTAGTCGACGAGTGGGTCGCATCCGGTACAGAATGTATCCCGTACATCGCGTACCCCTTACTGACCGATCATGGGTGGCGCCGGGCGCGGTGTCAACCAGGAGCGGGATGATGGCCGGGTGAACGGATCCGTGACCCCCGGCGACGGCCGCGCCCGTCGCTGGGCCGGGCAGCGGGCGGCCCGGCGGGCCGAGGTCGTCGAGGCCGCGATGGCCGCGATCGCCGAGCACGGACCGGAGGCCACGACCGAGCAGATCGCCGGTCGTGCCGGGGTCCCCCGGCCCGCGCTGTACCGGCACTTCGACGGCCTGGAGGACCTGCAGGGCGCGATCGCCGAGGCCGCGCTGGGCCTCTACTCCGAGGCGCTCGCACCGGTGTGGAGCCCGCGCGGGACGCCGCGGGAGATGCTCGTCGCCGCCATCGCGGCGCACGTGCGGTGGCTGGCCGCGCACACCGAGCTCTACCGCTACGTGCTGCGCGCCGCCGGGGTCACGACGGCCGTCACCGACATCCGGCACCGCATCGCCGACCGGATGACCGGCCTGCTGACCGGGGGCTACCCCGGGCTGCCCGCGACCGTCGCGGCGCCGCTGGCCGCGGGCGCGGTCGGGCTGGTCGACGGGGCGACCGAGCGCTGGCTCTCCTCGCCGGACCCGCTGCCGCTCGACGAGCTCGCCGAGCACCTGGCCCGGTGGGTCTGGTCGGTGCTCGACGCGGCGCTGCGCGAGGTCGCGATCGAGCTCGACCCGGACGTCCCGCTCACGGCGGGCTGAGCGCTACTCCGCGACGCCGATGTCCTCGTTCCACAGGTCGGGGCGCTCGGCGACGAACGCGGTCATCATGTCCACGCAACGCGCGTCGTCGAGCACCTGCACGCGCACCCCGTGCTCGGCCAGCCAGTCGTGGCCGCCGTGGAAGGTCCGGGCCTCCCCCACGAGCACCGCGCCGATCCCGAACTGCCGGATCAGCCCCGAGCAGTACCAGCAGGGCGAGAGCGTGGTGACCATCGTCGTGGACCGGTAGTCGCGGCGGCGGCCCGCGTCGCGGAACGCCGCGGTCTCGCCGTGCACCGTCGGGTCGCCGTCCTGCACGCGACGGTTGTGGCCGCGCCCGAGCACCTCCCCGTCCGGTCCGACGAGTGCGGCGCCGATCGGGATGCCCCCCGAGGCCAGCCCGGCCCTGGCCTGTTCCACCGCGACGTCCAGCCAGCTCGGATCCATGCGCGCGAACCTATACCGAGATCGCGTCGAGGCGTTGGCGCAGGAACGGCGCGGACACCACCGGCTCCAGCGCCGTCCGCCCGAGCGGCGGCGCCAGCGGCGTGACCACCGCGTCGTGGTCCAGCTCGAAGAAGAACACCAGCGACACCAGGTCCTCGGTCGGCGCGTGGGTCTGCGGCGGCAGCACCCGGTGCCGCCCGGCCCGCCAACGGTGCCCGGTCCAGTGCGCGAGCAGGTCGCCGACGTTCACCGTCAGCGCACCCGGGGTGTACGGCGCGTCGGTCCAGCCGTGCCCCTCGACGTCGACCTGCAGCCCGCCCGCCCCGGGCTCCCGGTCGAGCAGGGTGACGGTGCCGAAGTCGGTGTGCGGGCCGATCCGGAACTGACCGGGCAGCGGTGTCCCGGTCTCGGTCATCGGCGGGTAGCGGTTGATGTTGAACGTCCACGTCGGGTGGGTCGCGAGGTCGCGCAGCGTCGACGGCTCCTGCCCGAGCGCACCCGCACACAGCTCCAGCAGCGCGCCCGCGACGCGGGTCATCGCCGTGCAGTAGGCGGTCACTGCCTCCCGCAGCGCCGGGACCTGCGCCGGCCAGACGTTCGGCGGGAACCACACCGCGTCGGTGTCCGGGTCACCGGTCGGCGCGAAGGGCCCCACTGCGAAGGACTCCTTGAGGTCGGGCGGGGAGTCGCCGCCCTCGACGCGGTCGTTGGCCTCGACACCGGGGGGCAGCCACCCCCGCCCGCCGACGCCGACCGCGTAGCCGTGCTTGACCGGCTCGGGCAGCGCGAAGAACTCGCGCGCCGCGGCCCGCACCGCCTGCGCCGCGGCGTCCGGCACGCCGTGCCCGACGACCTGCAGGAACCCGGCCCGTTGCAACGCGATGTCCACCGCGGCCGGATCCGGCGCGGCCAGGTCCACGGTCGGGATGAGCTCGGTCACCGCGTCCCCCCGGGCGTCGCGACGGCGGTGCGGCGCACCAGCAGCGCGTAGAGCCCGGCCGAGAGCACCAGTCCGACCAGGAAGGTCACGTCGCCGATCCCAGGCAGCAGCCGCGGCACCAGCCCGGTGAACAGCTCCTGGTTCGCGAACAGCAGCACCGACACGACGACGCCGACGCCGAGCGCGATCGGACCCGCGTGGTTGCGGTACGTGCGGTCGTAGAGCAGATCGGGGTCGGTCGGGCGCAGCCACTGGTCGGTGAGCACCACGCCGAGCCACGGCCCGACCCAGTACACGACGACCAGCAGGAACGCCTCGTACCCGGACGCGGCGTCGCCGAGCGCGAACAGGGCGATCACGAACCCGACCGCCCCGAACGCCAGCGCGACGACGGCCCGCGCCCGCGCCAGCGGCACGTCGATGCCGAGGGCGAGGAACGCCATCGCCCCCGAGTAGACGTTGAGGACGTTCGCCGCGACCGCCCCGACCGCGATGGCGACCAGGGTCAGCACGGCCAGCCAGCCGGGCAGCAGGCCGGTGTAGTTCGCGACCGGGTTGTCAGAGTCGAGCCCGGCCGCGGTCGCCGCCCCGACCGACGCCGCGCCGACGGACATGAACACCGTGGTGGACAGGAACAGGCCGCCGCCCGCAGCGAGACCGGTGGCCCGCGCCGACACCGAGCGGGGCAGGTAACGGGAGTAGTCGGCGGCATACGGGCTCCAGCCCGCCGAGTACCCGACGACGGCGCCGACGGTCAGCAGGAACCCGCCGACCCCGCCCACCCCGTCCGGCGACGCGGCCGCCCCCGGGTCCGACCCGAGGAGCACCAGCACCGCCCCGACCCCGAGCACGAGCGCGAGCAGCGGGAACGCGAGCCGCTCGAACGCCTGCACCAGGTTGTGCCCGAAGAACGCGACGGCGACCTGGACGACGACCACCGCCACCAGCCACGCGACCGTCCCGCCGCCGGTGATCGCCGACAGCGCGAACGCGGCGCTGACGCTGTTCACCGCGAACCAGCCGAAGCCCGAGGTGATCGTCATCAGGGCGGCGGGCAGCGCGTTGCCGCGGTGACCGAAGGCGAGCCGCCCCAGCACCATCTGCGGCACCCCGGCGGCCGGTCCGCGGGCGGACAGGATCCCGTGGGCGATCGCGGCGAGCAGGTTCCCGACGACGATCGCCGCGATCGCCGCGGGCACCGTCTGCCCGAACGCCGTCACCGACAGCACGCCGACGAAGATCGTCGCGAACTCCAGGTTCGGCGAGGTCCACGTCCAGAACAGCTGGCGGGGCCTTCCGTGCCGCTCGGAGTCCGGTACGGGCTCGGTGGAGCCCGGTTCGACGGCGACGATGCGGTCGCCGTACCCGCGGTCCGCGGCCACGCCGACGGTGTTCTCGGTGGTCATCGGGCCACTCTGACTCCCGGGACACCCGAGACGGAACCTCGGTAACCGACTGTTGACACGGGTTGGGCCGTCCGGTCGGTAGTCCTGCGGATTCCGCCGGCAGGCCCGGTCCGCCACGATCGTCGGCATGCGGACGAACCTGAACGTGGCCCTGCAGGCCGGCGCCCTCCTGGCCTTCGTGGCCCTGCGGTTCACCGCGCCGGGCTGGTTCCTCATCATCCTGATCATGACCCTGGTGGGTCCGGCCCTGCTGATGGTCCCGACAGTCCTGTCGCTCACCGTGCTCCGACGCCGCGTGCTCACCCCCGCGGTGACGGCCCCGTTCCTCGCCTGCGCCGGATCCCTGCTCGCCGGCGGGCTGCTGATGCCCGACTTCGGCGACAGCGAGGACTCCGAGCGCGCCCCGCTGTCGGTGCTGCTCGAGTCCGCCGAGCTGTCCGCCGGGCCGACCGAGCCGCTGTACGTCCTCGGCTCGCTGGCCCTGCTCGGCTGGTCGGTGTCGCTGGTGTGGCTGGGGGGTGGCCCTGGCACTCGACGCCCGCTGGACCCACCGCGTCGCCGGGCCGCCGCACCCAGCGTGGGTGCGGCCGATCAACTGAGGCCGCTCGCCCCCGTCCGCGCGTCCGGGCCGGTCGCGACGGGGCCTGCTCAGCCCTCGCCCGGCACCCGGGTCCGCCGGGTCCGCTCGGCGCGGGCGGCGAGCTCGTCGTCGGCGGGGTAGTCGACGCCGGTCAGCGACAGGCCGTGCGGCGGCGCGACGGTCACCTCGGAGGCACGCACCTCGCGGCGCAGCAGCCCCGCGGGCCAGTCGACGGGCCTGCGTCCACGGCCGACCTCGAACACCGCGCCGACCAGGCTCCGGACCATCGAGTGGCAGAACGCGTCCGCCGAGACCGCCGCGACGAGCACACCCGGCTCACCCGGCGCGGGCGACCAGTCGAAGCGCTGCAGCGCGCGCACGGTCGTCGCGCCCTCGCGGCGCTTGCAGAACGCGGCGAAGTCGTGCTCGCCCAGCAGCAGCGCCGAGGCGGCGTTCATCGGCACCGGGTCCAATGGGTACGGCCAGGCGACGGTCTCCCGCGCCCGCAGCGGCTCGGCACCGAACGGGGCCGTGGTGACCCGGTAACGGTAGTGGCGGCGCAGCGCGGAGAAGCGGGCGTCGAAGGCGTCGGGCACCTGCCCGAGGTCGTGCACCCGCACGTCCGGCGGCAGCAGCCGGTTCAGCCGCCGGAGCAGACCGTCGATCTGCGGGGCGAGGGTCGCCGGGAGGTCGACGTGACAGACCTGCCCTGAGGCGTGCACCCCGGCGTCGGTACGTCCGGCGACGGTGAGCCGCAGCGGGGTGCGCAGCACGGTCGACAGTGCCTCGGTGAGCACGCCCTGCACGGTGCGCCGGGTCGGCTGCTGCGCCCACCCGGAGAAGTCGGTGCCGTCGTAGGCGACGTCGAGTCGCAGCCGCACGGTGCCCGGACCCGGACCACCGGAAACGCCGATGAGCCCGCCGTCGGTGACGGCGGGCTCATCGGAGTGGTGCGGACCGATCAGGAGTCGGAACCCTGCTGGGACGCCGGCTTCGCGAAGCCGGCCGCCTCGGCGGCCTCCTCGGTGGCGAACCAGACCTCGGCCACGGTGCGGTCGTAGAACGCCGAGCCGGGGACGTGGTAGAGCTTCGAGTCCTCGTTGCCCTTGATCTCGAAGCCCTCGGGGGCCTCGGCCAGGTCCTCCAGCGGGGCGTGCGAGCCCTCGCCGTAGGGCGCCTCGGACGTCTCGGACGCCTTCAGCTCCTCGGCGGCCGCGGTCGAGTCGGCCTGCGCCTGCTCGATCTTCTCCTCGGTCACCTCGACCGCAGCCGGGGCTTCCTGCGAGGCGGCCGCGCGACGGGCACGGTTGGCCTCGTCGGTGACCGTCTTCTGCTGGACCAGCTCGATGACCGCCATCGGGGCGTTGTCGCCCTTGCGCGGCATCGTCTTGGTGATCCGGGTGTAGCCACCGTTGCGGTCCGCAAAGAACGGGCCGATCTCGGTGACGAGGCGGTGCACGACCGACTTGTCGCGGATCACCTTCATGATCTCGCGCCCGTTGTGCAGGTCGCCGGCCTTGGCCTTGGTGATCAGCCGCTCCGCGTACGGACGCAACCGCCGGGCCTTGGCCTCGGTGGTGGTGATCCGGCCGTGTTCGAACAGCGAGGTCGCCAGGTTGGCCAGGATCAGCCGCTGGTGCGCGGGCGACCCGCCGAGGCGGGTACCCTTGGTGGGCTGGGGCATGGCTACAACTGCTCCGTTTCTGCGTAGTCCTGACCGTCGTCACCGAAGGTGTCCGGGTCGAACCCGCTCCCACCGTCGACGCCGTAGTCGCTCGCCGCCGCCGACGGGTCGAACCCGGGCGGGCTGTCCTTGAGGGCCAGGCCGAGACCGACGAGCTTCATCTTGACCTCGTCGATCGACTTGGCGCCGAAGTTGCGGATGTCGAGCAGGTCCGCCTCACTGCGGCCGACGAGCTCGCCGACCGTGTGGATGCCCTCGCGCTTGAGGCAGTTGTAGGACCGGACCGTGAGGTCCAGCTCCTCGATCGGCATCGCGAACGCCGCGATGGTGTCCGCCTCCTGCGGGGAGGGACCGATCTCGATGCCCTCGGCGTCCACGTTCAGCTCGCGGGCCAGGCCGAACAGCTCGACCAGGGTCTTGCCGGACGAGGCCAGCGCGTCCCGCGGGGTGATGGACGGCTTCGACTCGACGTCGAGGATGAGCTTGTCGAAGTCGGTGCGCTGCTCGACTCGCGTGGCCTCGACCTTGTAGGTCACCTTCAGCACCGGCGAGTAGATCGAGTCGACCGGGATCCGGCCGATCTCGGCACCGGTCGCCTTGTTCTGCATCGCCGGGACGTACCCGCGGCCGCGCTCGACGACGAGCTCGACCTCGAGCCGGCCCTTGTCGTTGAGCGAGGCGATGTGCAGGTCCGGGTTGTGCACGGTGACACCGGCGGGCGGGACGATGTCCCCCGCGGTGACCGCACCCGGGCCCTGCTTTCGCAGGTACATCGTCACCGGCTCGTCCTCCTCGGAGCTCACGACGAGCTCCTTGAGGTTGAGGATGATGTCGGTGACGTCCTCCTTGACCCCCGGCACGGTGGTGAACTCGTGCAGGACGCCGTCGATCCGGATGGACGTGACGGCGGCGCCGGGGATCGACGACAGCAGCGTCCGGCGCAGGGAGTTCCCGAGGGTGTAGCCGAAGCCCGGCTCCAGCGGCTCGATGACGAACCGCGACCGGGTCTCGGTGACGACGTCCTCGGAGAGTGAGGGTCGCTGAGAGATCAGCATGGGTGTGTGCCTCCTTCGCACCTGCGACAACCGCTATTTGATGTCGCAGCGGGAACCGCCGCCCCTCCCTGCGGGGCGGCGGCGGGTGAAGCTACTTCGAGTAGAACTCGACGATGAGCTGCTCGGTGACCTGGGTGTCGATCTGAGCGCGCTCGGGCAGCTGGTGGACGAGGATCCGCAAGGTCGACGGGACGACCTGCAGCCACGCCGGGACCGGGCGGTCGCCCTGGGTCTCCTTGGCGATGACGAACGGGTCGGTGTTCCGCGACTTGTCCTTGACGTCGATGATGTCGTAGCGCGACACCCGGTAGCTGGGGATGTCGACCTTCTTCCCGTTGACCAGGAAGTGGCCGTGGTTCACCAGCTGGCGGGCCATCCGCCGGGTGCGGGCGAGGCCCGCGCGGTACACGACGTTGTCGAGGCGCGACTCGAGGATCTGCAGCAGCTCGTCGCCGGTCTTGCCCTCCCGGCGGTGCGCCTCCTCGTAGTAGGCGCGGAGCTGCTTCTCCTGCAGGCCGTAGCCGAAGCGGGCCTTCTGCTTCTCCTGCAGCTGCAGGAGGTACTCGGTCTCCTTGATCCGGATCCGGCCGTGCTGGCCGGGCGGGTAAGGACGACGCTCGAACGCCTGGTCGCCGCCGACGAGGTCGGTCTTCAGTCGGCGGGACTTGCGGGTCATGGGGCCGGTGTAACGAGCCATGGTGGTTCTCCCTTCCCCTAGACCCGGCGCCGCTTGGGCGGGCGGCAGCCGTTGTGCGGCTGCGGGGTCACGTCGGAAATGGTGCCGACCTCGAGGCCGGCTGCCTGCAGCGAGCGGATCGCCGTCTCACGACCCGAGCCCGGGCCCTTGACGAAGACGTCGCACTTCTTCATGCCGTGGTCCATCGCCTTGCGGGCGGCGTTCTCGGCGGCCAGCTGCGCGGCGAACGGCGTCGACTTGCGCGACCCCTTGAGGCCGACGTGCCCGGACGAGGCCCAGGCGATGACGGCACCGGTCGGGTCGGTGATCGACACGATCGTGTTGTTGAACGTGGACTTGATGTGGGCGTGACCGTGCGCGACGTTCTTCTTCTCGCGACGGCGGACCTTCTTGGGTCCGGCACCCTGACGTGCGCGGGGCGGCATTACTTCTTACCTGCCTTCTTCTTACCGGCGACGGTCTTCTTCGGGCCCTTGCGGCCGCGCGCGTTGGTCTTCGTGCGCTGGCCGCGGACCGGAAGGCCGCGACGGTGACGGATGCCCTGGTACGAACCGATCTCGATCTTCCGGCGGATGTCCGCCTGGATCTCACGGCGCAGGTCACCCTCGACCTGCAGGTTCGCCTCGATGTACTCGCGGAGCTTGCTGACGTCCTCGTCGGTCAGGTCCTTCGACCGGAGGTCGGGGCTCAGCGCCGTGGCCTCGAGGATCTCCTTGGACCGGGTCCGTCCGACCCCGAAGATGTAGGTGAGCGCGATCTCCAACCGCTTTTCGCGGGGGAGGTCGACGCCGGCAACACGTGCCATGCGGCGTTGTCTCCTTGTTTGTCGTCCCAGGTCTTCCCGATGCCCGTCCCGTTCCGCCGCTGAGCTGAACGGGCCCCGGCCTGGTTCCGGGGGTGCTACCGGGCCCGTGTGGCCCGGCAGGTGCATCGGGGGCTTCTGCTGCGCGATCAGAGGATCGCGACCGGTACCGCTCTGCTCAGCCCTGGCGCTGCTTGTGGCGCAGGTTCGAGCAGATCACGATGATCCGGCCGTGACGGCGGATCACCTGGCACTTGTCGCAGATCTTCTTGACGCTCGGCTTGACCTTCACGTCGTCTGCCTCTGTGTGTCGTTCCTGTGGGTCTCGCGACCGACCGTGGTGGAGCTGGTCGTCACTTGTAGCGGTAGACGATGCGGCCGCGGCTCAGGTCGTAGGGCGACAGCTCGACGACCACCCGGTCCTCCGGAAGGATCCGGATGTAGTGCTGGCGCATCTTCCCGCTGATGTGTGCGAGCACCCGGTGGCCGTTCTCCAGCTCCACCCGGAACATCGCGTTCGGCAGGGGTTCGACGACCCGGCCCTCGACCTCGATCGCCCCGTCCTTCTTGGCCATGTCCTCCGCTATCCGTGACAGGTGTCGGTTGCCCCGATCGACAGCGGTGCCGACGACCGGTTCGGCGCACGAGGACGGAGCCGGACCGGGAACACTGTGGGGTACACGGAGCACACGGAGCGGACGTCACACGACGCGCCGAAGGTCCAGTGTACGGAGGCCGTGCGAGGCCGGCGCAGGCGGGGGTGACCGGCGTGGTAGACGTCCGGGCCGCCGACGGTAACGGACCGGCCCGGTCATGGACCAGTACCCGCGCGGAGCGCGTCGGACACCGGTGGGACGGCGCTCAGGCGCCGGGGCGGTCCGGTGCGCCGGCGGGCGCGGTCAGCAGCCACGGCCCGTCCTCGGTGACGGCGACGGTGTGCTCCCAGTGCACGGCGCGGCCGCCGGCCGCGGTGACGACCGTCCAGCCGTCCTCCAGCTCCAGGGTGTCCGGGTCCCCCGCGACGAGCATCGGCTCGACGGCCAGGGCCATGCCGGGGCGCAGCCGCGGGCCCTTGCCCGGCTCGCCGTGGTTGGGCAGGAACGGGTCCATGTGCATCGAGGTCCCGATGCCGTGGCCGCCGTACTCGGCGACGATCCCGTAGTCGGCGCGGTCGGCCGCGGCGGCGGCCCGGCACGCCTCCTGGATGGCGTAGGAGACGTCGGTCAGTCGGGCCCCGTCGCGGACGGCGAGGATGCCGGCGTCCATGGCGCCGCGGCAGGCGGCCGACAGCGCCAGGTCGGCGGGTGCGACGTCGCCGACGGCGATGGTCACGGCGGAGTCGCCGTGCCAGCCGTCGACGATCGCGCCGCAGTCCACCGAGATGAGGTCTCCGTCGGCGAGCACCTGCCCCGGCGACGGGATCCCGTGGACGATCTGCTCGTTCACCGAGGCGCAGATGCTCGCCGGGAAGCCGTGGTAGCCGAGGAACGAGGGGACGCCGTTGCCGTCGCGGATCGTCTGTTCGGCCAGCGCGTCGAGCTCCGCCGTGCTCACCCCGGGCTTCGCGTGCTCGGTGACCGCGGCCAGCGTGGCCGCGACCAGCGCGCCCGCCACCCGCATCGCCTCGAGCTGCCCGTGGGTCTTGAGCTCGATGTCCCGACCCCGGTAACGGGCGATCGCCCCGCGGATGCCGCCGCGACCGTTCATGTGCTCTTCCCTCGGTTCCCGTCGTGGTGCCGGTTCCGGCACCCCTCCGGGTCCTCAGCCGTCGTTGCGGTTCTGCAGCGCCGAGAAGACCCGGTCGGTGATCTCGTCGATCTCGCCGACGGCGTCGATCGTGACCAGCCGGTCACGGTAGTGGTCCAGCAGCGGAGCGGTCTCCTCGCGGTAGACCCGCTGCCGGTTGCGGATGGTGTCCTCGTTGTCGTCGCTGCGGCCGCGGCCGAGCAGCCGCTGGACCACGACCTCGTCGTCGACGTCGAACTGGACGACGGCGTCGAGCTCCAGCCCCTTCTCGGACAGGATCTTCTTCAGGGAGTCCGCCTGCGCCACGTTGCGCGGGAAGCCGTCGAGGATGAAGCCGTTCGCGGTGTCGGCGTCGCCGAGCCGGTCGCGCACCATCCCGACGGTCACCTCGTCGGGGACCAGGTCCCCGGCGTCCATGTAGCGCTTCGCCTCACGACCGAGCTCGGTCTCGTCCCGCAGGTTCGCCCGGAACAGGTCCCCGGTCGAGATGTGCGGGACGTCGAGCCGCTTGGCCATCTGCTCAGCCTGGGTCCCCTTGCCGGCACCGGGCGGTCCCACCAGAACGAGTCGCACGAGAACCCGACCTCCTGAAGTCTTGTCGTCCATGGCGCCGGCGTCCTCGCCGGCACACGATGCCCAAGGCACCACAATCGGGGCCGGGGCCCCGCACCGGGGTTCCCGCTCGGCCACGTTGCGGCGAGCCTAACGCAGGAAACCTTCGTAGTTACGCTGCATGAGCTGGCTCTCGATCTGCTTCAGGGTGTCGAGGCCCACGGTGACCATGATCAGCACGGCCGTGCCGCCGAACGGGAAGTTCTGGTTCTGGCCGCTACCGGTGATCCCGAGGAAGAAGTTCGGGAGCACCGCGATGAGCCCCAGGTACAGCGATCCCGGCAGCGTGATGCGGCTGAGCACGAAGTTCAGGTACTCCGCGGTGGGCCGGCCCGGGCGGATGCCCGGGATGAACCCGCCGTACTTCTTCATGTCCTCGGCGCGCTCGTCGGGGTTGAACGTGATGCCGACGTAGAAGTACGTGAAGAAGATGATCAGTGCTACGTACAACACGATGTGCACGGGATTGGACTGATCGACGAGATAGGTCTGCACGAACTGCTGGAACCAGCCGCCGTCGTTCCCGGCGAGCCGGGCGACCAGGTCGGGCAGGTAGAGCAGCGAGCTGCCGAAGATCACCGGCACGACGCCGGCCTGGTTGACCTTCAGCGGCAGGTAGGTCGAGGTGCCGCCGTACATGCGCCGGCCGACCATGCGCTTGGCGTACTGCACCGGGATCCGGCGCTGGCCGTTCTCCACGAACACGACGCTGGCGATGATCGCGAGCCCGAAGACGCAGACACCGGCGAATACCAGGCCGCCGGAGTTCTCCAGGATCAGCCGGCCCTCGGCGGGGATGCGGTGCGCGATCGAGGCGAAGATGAGCAGTGACATGCCGTTGCCGATGCCGCGCTCGGTGACCTGCTCGCCCAGCCACATCACCACCGTCGTCCCGGCGACCATCACGATCACGATGACGATCAGGGTGAAGACCGACGAGTCCGGGATGATCGGCAGCGCACAGCCCTGGAACAGCTGACCGCGCTCGGCCAGCGCCACGAAGCCGGTGGCCTGCAGCACGGCGATGCCGATCGTCAGGTACCGCGTGTACTGCGTGAGCTTGGCCTGGCCGGACTGGCCTTCCTTCTTCAACTGCTCGAACCGCGGGATGACGACCTGCAGCAGCTGCACGATGATGCTCGCGGTGATGTAGGGCATGATGCCCAGCGCGAAGATCGACAGCTGGAGCAGTGCCCCGCCGGAGAACAGGTTGATCAAGGAGTAGACGCTGGCGTTGTCGCCGCCCTCGACCTGACGGACACATTCCTGGATGTTGGGGTACGACACCCCCGGCGAGGGGATGTTCGCCCCGAGCCGGTACACCGCCACGATCGCCAGCGTGAAGAGGATCTTCCTGCGGAGATCCGGCGTGGTCAGGGCCGCCCGGACTGCGCTGAGCACTCGGTGATCCTCCTACGACGTCGGCGGCCCGACACCGCCTGCGCCGGCCCCTGAGGGGTCGGCCGGGTTGGTCGACGCGCGTTCCGCGCCTCGCGGGACACCCGGGCCGGTGTGTACCGGCGGGGGCTGCGCGCCTCGAGGCGCGCCAGGTAATCGGTGGACACTCGGTCCGGACGTGACTGTAACAGCGGCCCGGAAACGCCTCGGCGCCGCCCACGGGCCGGGTCCACCTGGGGTGGACCCGGCACCACGGACGGCGCCGGGGGACGTGCGGTGGGTTCTACAGCTCGGAGACGGAGCCGCCCGCCGCCGAGATCTTCTCGCGCGCGGACGCGGAGAACTTGTGGGCCTTCACGGTCAGGGCGACGCCCGAGAGCTCGCCCTCGCCGAGGACCTTCACGAGCTGGTTCTTGCGCACCGCGCCCGCCTCGACCAGCTCGGCCGGGCCGATCTCGCCACCCTGCGGGAACAGGACGGCCAGCTCGCCGACGTTCACGACCTGGTACTCGACCTTGAAGCGGTTCTTGAAGCCCTTGAGCTTCGGGAGCCGCATGTGCAGCGGCATCTGCCCGCCCTCGAAGCGCGGGGACACCGTCTTGCGGGCCTTGGTGCCCTTGGTACCGCGACCGGCGGTCTTGCCCTTGGAGCCCTCACCGCGACCCACACGGGTCCGCGCCTTCTTCGAGCCCGGGGCCGGCCGCAGGTCGTGCAGCTTGATCACGGAGTTCTCGTTCTCGCTCACGGCTGCACCTCCTCCACCGTCACGAGGTGGCGCACGGTGTGGACGTAACCGCGGGTCTGCGGGTCCGCCTCACGCACCACCGACTGCCGGATCTTGCGCAGACCGAGCGAACGCAGCGTGTCGCGCTGGTTCTGTTTGGTCCCGATCCGGCTCTTCACCTGGGTGATCTTCCACGTGGCCATGTCGCTCACACCTTCGCCGCGTCGGCCTCGGCGCGCTGGCGCATCATGCTCGCCGGGGCGACGTCCTCCAGCGGCAGACCGCGGCGGGCCGCGACCTCCTCCGGACGCTGCACCGACTGAAGCGCCGCCACCGTGGCGTGCACGATGTTGATGGCGTTGTCGGAGCCGAGGGACTTGGACAGGATGTCCGAGATCCCCGCGCACTCCAGCACCGCGCGGACCGGGCCGCCGGCGATGACACCGGTACCCGGGGAGGCCGGGCGCAGCATGACGACGCCGGCGGCGGCCTCACCCTGCACACGGTGCACGATCGTGCCGCCGATGCGGGGGACGCGGAAGAAGTTCTTCTTCGCCTCCTCCACGCCCTTGGCGATCGCGGCCGGCACCTCCTTGGCCTTGCCGTAGCCGACGCCCACCAGGCCGTCACCGTCGCCGACGATCATCAGCGCGGTGAAGCTGAACCGGCGGCCGCCCTTGACGACCTTGGCCACGCGGTTGATCGTGACCAGCCGCTCGATGTACGGGGTCTTGTCCTGGGCCGCCCCGCCACGGCCACCGTCCCGGCGGTCCCGGTTGTTGCGGTTGTCGTTCCCACCGCTGCCACCCGGGGCTCCGCCGTCACGCCGCGTACGTCCCGGCATCAGACAGTCCCTTCGATCTTCTCGGTCTGGTTCATCAGAACTCCAGGCCTCCCTCGCGGGCGGCGTCGGCCAGGGCCGCGATCCGGCCGTGGTAGGCCAGCCCGCCGCGGTCGAACACGACCGCGGAGATGCCCGCATCCTTGGCCCGAGCGGCGATGAGCTCGCCGACCTTGGCAGCCTTGGCCTTCTTGTCGCCCTCGACGCCACGCACCTCGGCGTCCAGGGAGGACGCGAAGGCCAGCGTGTGGCCCGCCAGGTCGTCGATCAGCTGGACGGTGATGTGCCGCGAGGAGCGGTTGACCGCCAGCCGCGGACGCACCGGCGTCCCGGAGATCTTCTTCCGGAGCCGGGCGTGCCGGCGGATGCGCGAGTCGCGGCGCTTGCGCGCCACCTGGGACGCCATCCGGCGGCGGGCGGCACCCGACACCGTCTCGTTCGTCTCGGCCATCACTTACCCGTCTTTCCGACCTTGCGGCGGACCTGCTCGCCGGCGTACCGCACACCCTTGCCCTTGTACGGGTCGGGGCGGCGCAGCTTCCGGATGTTGGCAGCGGTCTCGCCGACCAGCTGCTTGTCGATGCCGGAGACCGAGAACCGGGTCGGCGACTCGACCGCGAAGGTGATGCCCTCCGCCGGCTCGATGACGACCGGGTGCGAGTAGCCCAGGGCGAACTCAAGGTTCTTGCCCTTCAGCTGCACGCGGTAACCCACGCCGTGGATGTCCAGCTTCTTCTCGTAGCCGGCGCTGACGCCGACCACGATGTTGTTGACGAGGGAGCGGGTCAGGCCGTGGTAGGCCCGCACCTCACGCTCCTCGTTCGGGCGCTTCACCAGCACCGTGCCGTCGTCGTCACGCTCGATCGTGATCGGCTCGACAGCGGTGTGCGAGAGGGTGCCCTTGGGGCCCTTCGCGGTGACCGTGCGGCCGTCGATGGTGATCTCCACGCCCGACGGGACGGTGATGGGCAGCTTTCCGATGCGCGACATCGTTCGTTACCCCTCTCTCACCAGACGTAGGCGAGGACTTCCCCGCCCACGCCGCTCCGGTAGGCCTGCTGGTCGGTCATCAGACCCCGAGAGGTCGAGATGATCGCGATGCCGAGGCCCCCCAGGACCCGCGGCAGGTTCGTCGACTTCGCGTACACACGCAGACCGGGCTTGGACACCCGGCGCAGACCGGCGACGCTGCGCTCACGGTTGCGGCCGTACTTCAGCTCGACGACCAGGGACTTGCCGACCTCGGCGTCCTCGGTGTGGTGTGCCGCGATGTAGCCCTCCTTCTGAAGGATCTCCGCAATGGCGACCTTCAGCTTCGAGTGGGGCATCACGACGCGGTCGTGGTAGGCCGAGTTCGCGTTCCGCAGACGGGTCAACATGTCTGCGATCGGATCGGTCATCGTCATGGTGTATGTCTCTTTCCCGCCGTGGTTCCTCGTACCGGCGCGGTGCCCCTGTGCGGGGCACCGCGTCGATGCGGGCCTGCGGCGATCGGATCCGCTGCCCCGCGGACGCGGGGCGGTCGGATCACCAGCTGGACTTGCTCACACCCGGCAGCTCGCCGGCGTGCGCCATGTCTCGCAGGCACACGCGGCAGAGGCCGAACTTGCGGAACACGGCACGCGGCCGACCGCACTTGTTGCAACGGGTGTAACCCCGCACGGCGAACTTCGGCTTCGCGTTCGCCTTGTTGATGAGCGCCTTCTTCGCCATTCGCTCAGCTCTCCTTGAACGGGAAGCCCAGGTGGCGCAGCAGCGCCCGGCCCTCGGCGTTCGTGGTCGCGGTGGTCACGACCGTGATGTCCATGCCCCGCGGCCGGTCGATGGAATCCGGGTCGATCTCGTGGAACATCGACTGCTCGTTCAGGCCGAACGTGTAGTTGCCACGCCCGTCGAACTGGTTGCTCTCGAGGCCGCGGAAGTCGCGGATACGGGGCAGCGCGATGGTCAGCAGCCGGTCGAGGAACTCCCACATCCGGTCGTTGCGAAGAGTCACCTTCGCACCGATCGGCATGCCCTCACGCAGCTTGAACTGCGCGATGGACTTGGTGGCGCGACGCAGCTGCGGCTTCTGGCCGGTGATGGTGGCCAGGTCGCGCAGCGCACCGTCGATCAGCTTCGAGTCGCGGGCGGCGTCACCGACACCCATGTTCACCACGACCTTGGTCAGGCCGGGGATCTGCATGACGTTGGTGTAGCCGAACTCCTCGCGGAGCTTGTCGAGGATCTCGTCGCGGTAACGCTGCTTGAGCCTCGGCAGGGTCTTCTCAGCCGTGGTCATCTCAGATCTCCTTCCCGTTGCGCCTGGAGATCCGGACGCGGCGGGTGGTGCCGTCCTCGCCCTCGACGGTCTTCTTGCCGATGCGGGTCGGCTTGCCGTCGGAGTCGCACACCATCACGTTCGAGACATGGATGGCGGCCTCCTGGGTGACGATCCCGCCGCTCTCGGCCCCGCGCTGGTTCTGGCTGATCCGGGTGTGCTTCTTGATCCGGTTCACGCCCTCGACCAGCACGCGCTGGCGCTCCGGGTAGGCCGCGATGACCTTGCCCCGTGCACCCTTGTCCTTGCCGGCGATCACCAGAACGGTGTCGCCCTTCTTGACCTTCATCTTCGCCTTCATGTCAGAGCACCTCCGGGGCCAGGGAGATGATCCTCATGAACTTGCGGTCGCGCAGCTCGCGCCCGACCGGGCCGAAGATACGGGTCCCCCGAGGTCCGTTGTCCGCCTTGATCAGGACGGCGGCGTTCTCGTCGAAACGGATGTAGCTGCCGTCGGGACGGCGCTTCTCCTTCTTGGTGCGCACGATGACCGCCTTGACGACGTCACCACGCTTCACGCCGGCGCCGGGGATGGCCTCCTTGACCGTGGCGACGATGACGTCGCCGATCCCGGCGTAGCGCCGCGCGGAGCCGCCCAGCACCCGGATGCACAGGATCTCCTTGGCACCGGTGTTGTCGGCGACGCGCAGCCGCGACTCCTGCTGGATCACTTCGACTCCTACTTGGCCTTCTCGAGGATCTCCACCAGCCGCCAGCGCTTGGTCGCCGACAGCGGGCGGGTCTCCATGAGGCGGACACGGTCGCCGATACCGGCGGTGTTCCCCTCGTCGTGCGCCTTGACCTTGCTGGTCCGGCGGATGACCTTGCCGTACAGGGGGTGCTTCACCCGGTCCTCGAGGGAGACGACGATCGTCTTCTCCATCTTGTCGGACACGACCAGGCCCTCGCGGACCTTGCGCTCCCCGCGCTCCTCGTTCTTCGTCTCAGCCGAGTTATCGCTGCTCACGCCGCGCCCTCACTCTCGGTCGGTGCGGCGGAAAGGCCGAGCTCACGCTCGCGCATGACGGTGTAGCACCGCGCGATGTCGTGACGGACGGCCCGCAGCCGCCGGTTGTTGTCCAGCTGCCCGGTGGCCGTCTGGAAGCGGAGGTTGAACAGCTCCTCCTTGGCCTCCCGGACACGCACGACCAGCTCCTCGTCGGAGAGCTCGCGCAGCTCGGCGGCCTTGGTGTTGCCACTGCTCGCCATCAGATGTCACCACCCTCACGGGACACGATCCGGCACTTCATGGGCAGCTTGTGGATCGCACGGGTCAGAGCCTCGTGCGCCACCTCACGGTTCGGGAAGCTCATCTCGAAGAGCACCCGGCCCGGCTTGACGTTCGTGACCCACTTCTCGGGCGAACCCTTACCGGAACCCATGCGGACCTCGGCCGGCTTCTTGGTCATCGGGATGTCCGGGAAGACGTTGATCCAGATCTTCCCGCCACGACGGATGTGCCGGTTGATCGCGATACGCGCCGACTCGATCTGTCGGTTCGACACGTAGGCCGGCTCCAGCGCCTGGATGCCCCAGTCGCCGAAGGTGACCGCGGTACCACCGCTGGCCATGCCCTTGCGCTTGGGACGGTGCTGCTTGCGGTGCTTGACCTTGCGTGGGATCAGCATCGGTCAGCTCTCCCCACCGTTGCTCTGGTTCTCACCGGAGGCCGGGGCCTCGGCGGTCGCCGTCGCGGCGCCGCCGGCCTGGCCCGCGCTCTGCGCGGCACGCCCGGCCTCGGTGCTGGTCGCAGTGGTGCCCGAGGCACCGGAACGGCGCCGGGCCGGACGCTCGCGGCGCGGACCGCGGCCCGGGGCCTCGGCAGCGGCCGGGACGCCCTCGCGGCGGCCGCCGACGACGTCGCCCTTGTAGATCCAGACCTTGACCCCGATGCGGCCGAAGGAGGTCCGGGCCTCGAACAGGCCGTAGTCGATGTCGGCGCGCAGCGTGTGCAGCGGGACCCGACCCTCGCGGTAGAACTCCGACCGCGACATCTCGGCACCGCCGAGGCGGCCCGAGCACTGGACCCGGATGCCCTTGACCTGCGGGCTGCGCATGGCCGACTGGATGGCCTTGCGCATCGCACGCCGGAAGGCGACCCGGTTCGACAGCTGCTCGGCGACGCCCTGGGCGACGAGCTGCGCGTCGGACTCGGAGTTCTTGACCTCGAGGATGTTCAGCTGGACCTGCTTCTTGGTCAGCTTCTCGAGGTTGCCCCGGATCCGGTCGGCCTCCGCGCCACGGCGGCCGATCACGATGCCCGGACGCGCGGTGTGGATGTCCACCCGCACGCGGTCCCGGGTCCGCTCGATCTCGACCTTGGAGATGCCGGCCCGCTCCATGCCCTTGGAGAGCATGCGGCGGATCTCGACGTCCTCCTTGACGTACTCGGAGTACTGCTTGTCGGCGTACCAGCGCGACTTCCAGTCCGTGGTGATGCCCAGGCGGAAGCCGTGCGGGTTGATCTTCTGCCCCATCAGCGGGCCCTCCCCTTCGCACCACGACGGCCGGCCTTCTGCGGAACCGACTCGACCTCGATGGTGATGTGGCTCGTCCGCTTGCGGATGCGGTACGCACGCCCCTGGGCGCGCGGCCGGATCCGCTTCAGCGTCGGGCCCTCGTCGACCATCGCCACGGCGACCACGAGGGTCTCCGGGTCCAGGTCCAGGTTGTTCTCGGCGTTGGCCGCGGCGCTCGCCACGACCTTCGCGACGGGCTCCGCCGCGGCCTGCGGCGAGAACCGCAGGATCGCCAGCGCCTCGTCGACCGGCAGGCCGCGGACCAGGTCCACGACGCGGCGGGTCTTCATCGGCGAGCTACGGACGAACCGTGCCACGGCGCGCGCACGAGTCGGCTCGAGCGCAGCGCCGGTGGTCTCGGCAGTGTCTGCCATCTTCTCCACCTCTCCTTGTCGCTACTCGGGCCGGCTTCTAGCGCCGACGCGCCTTGCGGTCGTCCTTGATGTGACCCCGGAACGTGCGGGTCGGGGCGAACTCGCCCAGCTTGTGCCCGACCATCGAGTCGGAGACGAAGACCGGGACGTGCTTGCGGCCGTCGTGCACCGCGATGGTGTGACCGATCATGTCCGGGATGATCGTGGACCGACGGGACCACGTGCGGATCACGGTCTTCTTGCCGGACTCGTTGAGGGCGTCCACCTTCTTGAGCAGGTGGTCGTCCACGAAGGGGCCCTTCTTCAGGCTGCGCGGCATGTCTTACCTCCCTGCTCAGCGCTTCTTGCCGGTACGGCGCCGGCGGACGATCAACTTGTCGGACGGCTTGTTCTTGCGGGTACGGCCCTCGGGCGTGCCCGCCGGGTTCACCGGGTGGCGGCCACCGGAGGTCTTGCCCTCACCACCACCGTGCGGGTGGTCCACCGGGTTCATGACGACACCACGGACGGTCGGGCGCTTGCCCTTCCACCGCATACGGCCGGCCTTGCCCCAGTTGATGTTGGCGTGCTCCGAGTTGCCCACCTCGCCGACGGTGGCGCGGCAGCGCACGTCGACGTAGCGGATCTCGCCGGAGGGCATCCGCAGCTGCGCGTAGGGCCCGTCCTTGGCGACCAGCTGGACGCCGACACCGGCCGAGCGCGCGATCTTCGCGCCGCCACCGGGGCGGAGCTCGATCGCGTGCACCACGGTGCCCGTCGGGATGTTGCGCAGCGGCAGGTTGTTACCCACCTTGATGTCGGCCCGGGGACCGTTCTCGATCTTGTCCCCCTGCTTGAGCTTCGCCGGCGCGATGATGTAGCGCTTCTCGCCGTCGGCGTAGTGCAGCAGTGCGATCCGCGAGGTGCGGTTCGGGTCGTACTCGATGTGCGCGACCTTCGCCGGCACGCCGTCCTTGTCGTGACGACGGAAGTCGATCAGACGGTAGGCGCGCTTGTGCCCGCCCCCCTGGTGACGGGTGGTGATCCGCCCGTGCACGTTGCGGCCGCCCTTGTTGTGCAGCGGACGCAGCAGCGACTTCTCGGGGGTGTCGCGGGTGATCTCGGCGAAGTCCGACACGCTCGAGCCACGACGGCCCGGGGTGGTCGGCTTGTACTTACGAATGGCCATGGGTCAGCTCGCTCCCTCAGCTCGCCGGGCCACCGAAGACGTCGATCGCCTTGCTCTCCTCGGAGAGCGTGACGATCGCGCGCTTGGTGTCCTTGCGCTTGCCGTAGCCGGTGCGGGAGCGCTTGCGCTTGCCCGGGCGGTTCAGCGTGTTCACGCTGGTCACCTTGACCCCGAACACCTTCTCCACGGCGATCTTGATCTGGGTCTTGTTCGCGTCCGGTGCCACGACGAAGGTGTACTGGCGCTCGTCGAGCAGCCCGTAGCTCTTCTCCGAGACGACCGGCGCGAGCAGCACGTCCCGCGGGTCCGCGATCACTTGTCGGCCTCCTCAGCGCGGCGGCCGGCAGCCTTCGGCTTCGCGATCGGGCCGGCCAGGAACTCGTCCAGCGCCGCCTGCGTGAACAGCACGACGTCGTTGACGAGCACGTCGTGGGTGTTCAGCTGGTCGGGCGCGATCAGGTGGACCTGCGGCAGGTTGCGCAGGCTCAGCAGGGCGTTCTCGGCGGAACGCTCGACGACCGCGAGCACCCGGCGGGCGTCGGGCACGACGGCCTCGATCACCTTGCGGGCGGACTTGGTCGACGGCGCGTCACCCTCGGCGAAGGCGGACACGACGTGCACGGCTCCGGCGCGGGCCCGGTCGGAGAGGGCGCCACGCAGGGCGGCGGCCTTCATCTTCTTCGGGGTCCGCTGCGAGTAGTCGCGCGGGGTCGGGCCGTGGACGATGCCACCACCGGCGAACTGCGGCGCGCGGATCGAGCCCTGACGGGCGCGACCGGTGCCCTTCTGCCGGTACGGCTTCTTGCCACCGCCGCGGACCTCGCCGCGACCCTTCACGTCGTGCGTGCCCTGACGCGCGGCGTTGAGCTGCGCGGTCACCACCTGGTGCATGAGGGCGATGTTCGCCGTCACGTCGAAGACGTGGTCCGGGAGCTCGACGCTGCCGGAGGCGGAACCCTCGGGGGTCTTGATCTGCACGGTGCTCACTTGCCATCACCCTTCGCGGGGGTCTTCACCACGACGAGGCCACCGCGCGGACCGGGGACGGCGCCCTTGACGAGCAGCAGCCCGCGCTCGGCGTCCACCCGGTGGACCTTCAGGTTCTGCGTGGTCTGGCGGTCGGAACCCATCCGGCCGGCCATCCGCACACCCTTGAACACGCGGCCCGGGGTGGCGCAGCCGCCGATGGAGCCCGGCGAACGGTGCTTGCGCTGCGTGCCGTGCGAGGCGCCCAGGCCCTTGAACCCGTGGCGCTTCATGACACCGGCGAAGCCCTTGCCCTTGGTCACGCCCACCACGTCGACCTCGGCCACCTCGGCGAACGCCTCGACGGTGACCTCCTGGCCGGTGGTGTACTCGGCGGCGTCGGAGGTGCGGAGCTCCAGGACGTGGCGACGGGGGGTGACGCCGACCTTGGCGAAGTGGCCGGACTCCGGCTTGTTCACCTTGCGCGGGTCGATGGCCCCGTAGGCCAGCTGGACGGCGGTGTAGCCGTCGGTCTCCTGCGAGCGCACCTGCGTCACGACGTTCGGTCCGAGCTGGACCACGGTGACCGGCACGATGCGGTTGTTCTCGTCGAACAACTGGGTCATCCCGAGCTTGGTGCCCAGGAGGCCGGTGACCTTCTTCGTCTGCTTGGTGGCAGTCGTCTTCTTGAATGCAGCAGTCATCGTCTCCACCCCGCCGTCACTGAATGTTGACGTCGACGCTCGCCGGCAGGTCGATGCGCATGAGCGCGTCGACCGTCTTGGGCGTCGGGTCGAGGATGTCGATGAGTCGCTTGTGCGTGCGCATCTCGAAGTGCTCGCGCGAGTCCTTGTACTTGTGCGGCGAGCGGATGACGCAGTACACGTTCTTCTCGGTAGGCAGCGGCACGGGGCCGACGACCCGGGCACCGGTACGCGTCACGGTCTCCACGATCTTGCGAGCAGACGCGTCGATTGCCTCGTGGTCATAGGCCTTGAGCCTGATGCGGATCTTCTGTCCCGCCATGGTCGTCGGTCGTCCTCTTCTTCCTGCCGCGGGGGTGTCGCGGTTCGGCCCCGTAAGAACTCGCGCCGTGCTGCCACCGGATGTCCGGCGGGCCGGCTGCGGCCCGTGCTCTGTTCAGGTCTCTGTCGGCCCGGAGTCGCGCGTCCAGTTCCCTGGAGCACTCGTCCTGCCGGGGCTCTCCGGTCCACGAGGTCGGGCGTGTCGCGCCCTACCCGCATGGTTCTGCCCGGGTCACCGCGTCCCACCCCCGTCTGGGGCGGGCATGTCGCTCGGAATCTCCCCGGCTTCAAGGCGGACCGTGGAACCGGGGCTGACAACGAACATGGCGCGTGGTTCGCGACCTCTGAACTACCGGGAACCGGGAACAGGGGCGGCGCTCCCACGCGCCATGCTCATCGTGCAACCCGTCAAGGATGACACACCGCTGTGCGGCACCCTCGACCGGGGGGTGGGTAACGGGGCCGCCCTGGTGGGACGACCCCGTCACGTCACGCGTTGATCTTGGTGACCTGGCCGGCGCCCACGGTGCGGCCACCCTCACGGATGGCGAACTGCAGGCCCTCCTCCATGGCGATCGGCTGGATCAGCTGAACGCTCATGGTGGTGTTGTCACCCGGCATGACCATCTCGGTGCCCTGCGGGAGGGTCACGACACCGGTCACGTCGGTCGTCCGGAAGTAGAACTGCGGACGGTAGTTGTTGAAGAACGGCGTGTGACGGCCGCCCTCGTCCTTGCCCAGGATGTACACCTGGCCCTCGAACTCGGTGTGCGGGGTGATCGAACCCGGCTTCACGACGACCTGGCCGCGCTCCACGTCCTCACGCTTGATACCGCGCAGGAGCAGACCGACGTTCTCGCCGGCGCGACCCTCGTCGAGGATCTTGCGGAACATCTCGACACCGGTGACGGTGGTCGAGGTCTTGTTCGGCCGGATCCCGACGATGTCGACGGTCTCGTTGACCTTGACGATGCCGCGCTCGATACGGCCGGTGACGACCGTGCCGCGACCGGTGATCGTGAAGACGTCCTCGACGGGCATGAGGAACGGCTTCTCGACGTCGCGCTCGGGCTCCGGGATGGCCTCGTCGACCGCGTCCATGAGCTCGACGATGGCCTCGGCCCACTTGTCGTCGCCCTCGAGCGCCTTCAGCGCCGAGACGCGCACGATCGGGAGGTCGTCGCCCGGGTAGTCCTGAGCCGACAGCAGCTCGCGGACCTCCATCTCGACGAGCTCCATGATCTCCTCGTCGTCGACCATGTCCGCCTTGTTCAGGGCGACGACGATGTACGGCACGCCGACCTGACGCGCGAGCAGCACGTGCTCACGGGTCTGGGGCATCGGGCCGTCGGTCGCGGCGACCACCAGGATCGCGCCGTCCATCTGGGCGGCACCGGTGATCATGTTCTTCACGTAGTCGGCGTGCCCGGGGCAGTCGACGTGCGCGTAGTGCCGCTTCTCGGTCTGGTACTCGACGTGCGCGATCGAGATCGTGATACCGCGCTGACGCTCTTCGGGCGCCTTGTCGATCATGTCGAACGCCGACGCCTCGTTGAGGGTCGGGAACTTGTCGTGCAGAACCTTGGTGATGGCCGCCGTCAGCGTGGTCTTGCCGTGGTCGATGTGACCGATGGTGCCGATGTTGACGTGCGGCTTGGTCCGCTCGAACTTCGCCTTCGCCACTGCTGGGTCCTCCTGGACTCGTGTCTGTACTCCGCCGTGCTGACGGCAGGTCTGTCGGTGTCGGGTGTGCGGGCCGCGGACCTTACCGATCCGCGGACCGCACCCTCCGAGCAGGTCGAGCACTGGGGCCCGCCCCGGGGAGCTCTTACTCGCCCGTGGCCTTCGCGATGATCTCCTTCGCCACGTTCGCCGGAACCTCGGCGTAGGAGTCGAAGACCATCGTGTAGTTCGCCCGGCCCTGGGTCCGCGACCGCAGGTCGCCGACGTAGCCGAACATCTCGGACAGCGGCACGGTCGCCTTGACGACACGGGCACCGGCCCGCTCCTCCATGGCCTGGATCTGGCCGCGGCGGGAGTTCAGGTCACCGATGACGTCGCCCATGTAGTCCTCGGGCGTCATCACCTCGACGGCCATCATCGGCTCGAGTATGGCGGGGCTCGCCTTGCGGGCCGCCTCCTTGAACGCCATGGAACCGGCGACCTTGAAGGCCATCTCCGAGGAGTCGACCTCGTGGTACTGACCGTCCAGCAGCGTGAGCTTCACACCGACCACGGGGTAGCCGGCCTGGATGCCGTACTGCATGGCGTCCTGGGCACCGGCGTCGACCGACGGGATGTACTCCCGCGGGACACGGCCACCGGTGACCTTGTTCTCGAACTCGTACAGCGCACCGTCACCGCTGGTGAGCGGCTCGAGCTTGATGATGACGCGGGCGAACTGGCCCGAACCACCGGTCTGCTTCTTGTGCGTGTACTCGAACTTCTCGACGGCCTTCTTGATGGTCTCCCGGTAGGCCACCTGCGGCTTGCCGATGTTGGCCTCGACCTTGTAGTCGGACTTCATCCGGTTGACCAGCACCTCGAGGTGCAGCTCGCCCATGCCGGCGATGATGGTCTGGCCGGTCTCGTCGTCCAGGGAGACCTGGAACGTCGGGTCCTCCTCGGCCAGCTTCTGGATCGCCAGGGAGAGCTTCTCCTGGTCCGCCTTCGACTTGGGCTCGACGGCGACCTGGATGACCGGGTCCGGGAAGGTCATCGACTCGAGGACGATCGGGTTCTGCGGGTCGCAGAGCGTGTCGCCGGTGGTCGTGTCCTTCAGACCGATGACCGCGTAGATGTGGCCGGCCACGGCCTCGTCGACCGGGTTCTCCTTGTTGGAGTGCATCTGGAAGAGCTTCCCGATGCGCTCCTTCCGGTCCTTGGTCGAGTTGATGACCTGGGCGCCGGCGGCGACCTGACCCGAGTAGACCCGGATGTAGGTCAGCTTGCCGAAGAACGGGTGCGCGGAGATCTTGAAGGCCAGCGCCGAGAACGGCTCGTCCTTCGACGGCTTGCGGCTCGCCGGCGTCTCACCGTCGGTGAGGAAACCCTCGACCGGCGGCACGTCGTACGGCGACGGCAGGTAGTCGATCACCGCGTCCAGCATCGGCTGGACACCCTTGTTCTTGAACGCCGAGCCGCAGAGGACCGGGTACGCGGCGCGGTCGTTGACCAGCCGGCGCACGCCGTTCTTGATCTGCTCGACGGTCAGGTCCTCGCCACCGAGGTAGAGCTCCATGAGCTCGTCGTCGGTCTCGGCGACCGCCTCGAGGAGCTGGGTGCGGTACTCCTCGGCCTTGGCCTGGAGCTCCGCCGGGATCTCCTCGACGGTGTAGTCCTCGCCCTTGGCGACCTCGCCGCGCCAGGTGAGGGCACGCATCTCGACCAGGTCCACGACACCGATGAAGTCGTTCTCGGAGCCGATCGGGATCTGCAGCGGGAGCGGCGTCGCGTTCAGCCGGTCCTTGATGGTCTGGATGGTGAAGTAGAAGTCCGCGCCCAGCTTGTCCATCTTGTTGACGAAGCAGATGCGGGGGACGTCGTACTTGGTGGCCTGCCGCCAGACCTGCTCGGACTGCGGCTCGACCCCCTCCTTGCCGTCGAAGACCGCGACCGCACCGTCGAGCACCCGCAGCGACCGCTCCACCTCGACGGTGAAGTCGACGTGCCCGGGGGTGTCGATGATGTTGATCTGGTGGTTCTTCCAGAAGCAGGTCGTCGCGGCGGACGTGATCGTGATGCCGCGCTTCTGCTCCTCCTCCATCCAGTCCATCGTGGCGCCGCCGTCGTGGACCTCACCGATCTTGTAGTTGATCCCGGTGTAGAACAGGATCCGCTCGGTGGTGGTCGTCTTACCGGCGTCGATGTGGGCCATGATGCCGATGTTGCGGACCTTGGTCAGGTCCGTCAGCACGTCCTGTGCTGCCACTAGCTCAGCTCTCCCTCGATCGCGAGATGGCGCCCGACGGTCGGCCGGTCACCAGCGGTAGTGGGCGAAGGCGCGGTTCGACTCCGCCATCTTGTGCATGTCCTCGCGCCGCTTGACGCTGGCGCCGAGGCCGTTGCTGGCGTCGAGCAGCTCGTTCATGAGGCGCTCGACCATGGTCTTCTCGCGGCGCTGACCGGAGTAGGTGACCAGCCAACGCAGCCCCAGGGTGGTCTGCCGGACGGCACGGACCTCGACGGGGACCTGGTAGGTCGCGCCACCGACGCGGCGGCTGCGGACCTCGAGGGCCGGCTTCACGTTGTCGAGAGCGCGCTTCAGCGTGACGACCGGGTCGGTGCCGGTCTTGTCACGGGTGCCCTCGAGGGCGGCGTAGACGATGCGCTCGGCGAGCGACCGCTTTCCGTCCTTGAGGACCTTGTTCACCAGCTGGGTGACCAGCGGCGAGCCGTAGACCGGGTCCGAGACCAGCGGACGCTTCGGGGCGGGGCCCTTGCGGGGCATCAGCTCTTCTCCTTCTTCGCGCCGTAGCGGCTGCGGGACTGCTTGCGGTTCTTCACGCCCTGGGTGTCCAGCGACCCCCGGATGACCTTGTAGCGCACGCCGGGGAGGTCCTTCACACGACCACCACGCACGAGCACGATGCTGTGCTCCTGCAGGTTGTGGCCCTCACCGGGGATGTACGCGGTGACCTCGATGCCACTGGACAGGCGCACACGGGCGACCTTGCGCAGGGCCGAGTTCGGCTTCTTGGGCGTGGTGGTGTACACGCGGGTGCAGACCCCGCGGCGCTGGGGGCTTCCCTTCAGCGCGGCGGTCTTGGTCTTGGAGACCTTGTCCTCGCGGCCCTTGCGGACCAGCTGCTGGATCGTGGGCATGAACCGTCTACTTCTTCCCGTCGACGTGGCTCGACTGTCTTGCTCGCCGTGACACTGGTGATCGTGGTTCGGTGTCCCGGACTCCGGGCGCCGGCGTGGCTGCCGGCTCTCACCGGACTCCGCCACCGTCGCGCCGGACCCCGAGGTCGGGCGTGTCGTCCCGGGCACGCTCGGGGCCGGAAGGGCCCCGCGGAGGCTGTCGGGACGTCCGGCGTGCCCTGCTCCGGGGCGCAACCACAGACCTGAGGGTCGGAACCATCGGATCGGTGCACACCACGGGACACGCGGACCTGCCCGACCGGAGCCGAGCACAGAACACGAGAGTACCCGGCCCTCTTCAAGGCGGTCAAAGCGGGTCCGTTCCGGGCGTTCGCCTCGGACCTGCCTTCGGGTCCATCGGGGGCTTCGATGGTCCTCGGATCCCCCGGATGACACTCCGGAGGAGACCTGTGGTGACCCGACCATGCCGCACGACGCCGCCTCTGGCAAGCGGACTCACCCGCTCGTCGCAGATCGACGGCCGCTCGTCGCGGTCGGATCGGTGGTGGGCGATGACTGTGTCCCAACGGGATCCCGCCGTGTCGATCACGGTGTGGATCACCCTGTGGACGATGGCGACGGAGGGACGGTTACGGTCCGGTATGCACCTGCCGACGGCCGTCAACCGCCTCGCCACGCGAGCACTCATCGCGCCCTTGCTCGGTCCCACACTACCCGTCGCCCTCCGACGGCGTGGACGCGACCTGGTCGGCGCGGCCCTCCCGCTCCCCGCGGCACCCGCCGGAGCCTCGGGACGCTCGGCGGGGTGCCCACCGCGGTCGTCGCACCGCCCGGGCCGCTCGCCCCGCACCGGTGCTCTACCTGCACGGCGGCGGGTACCTCGTGGGGTCGTCGTCCTCGCACCGGCCGCTGCTCGCGGGGCTCGCGCACGCCACCGGGAGCGCCGTCCTCGCACCGCACTACCGGCTCGCGCCGGAGCACCCGTTCCCGGCCGCCCTCGACGACGCGAACGCAGCCTGGACCGCCCTGCGCGCCGCGGGGATCCCGGCCCGGCACATCGCGGTGGCCGGCGACTCGGCGGGCGGCGGGCTGACGATGTCGCTGCTGCTGCGACTGCGCGCCGCCGGTGAGGACCTCCCCGGCTCGATCGGGCTGATCTCGCCGTGGCTGGACCTGTCCTGCACCGCCGACGCGCTCACCCGCAACGTCGCCTCCGACGCGATGCTGGACCCGTCATGGCTGCCCGACGCCGTCGCCGACTACGCGGGCCCGCACACCGGGGCCCCCGAACTCCTGCCGCTGGACGCCGATCTGGCCGGGCTGCCACCGCTGCACGTCGTCGCCGGCGTCGACGAGATCCTCGTCGACGACGCCGACACCCTCGTCGAGCGTGCCCGCGCGGCCGGGACCCCGGTCACCTACGAGCGCGCACCCGGCATGTGGCACGCCTTCCCGACCCTGGCCGGGCTGCTCGCCGAGGCCGACGCCTCGCTGCGCACGCTGGGCTCCGCCCTGCGCGCGGACTGCCTGCGCTGAGGCCCGCACCGGGGCACAGACACGACAGTGCTGCCTGCGGCCCCGGGACGCACGAACGGGGCCGGTCACCGCCACGGGAGAGCGGTGTCCGGCCCCGTCCGGGACCTCCTCGGTCACGGTCCGGACCCACCGTCGCGGGTCCGGACCGAGCGGCTACCTCAGCGGTAGTCGCGACCGAAGTCGTAGTCGTCCAGCGGCACCGCGGCACCGGTGCCCGTGCCGAAGACGTCCGGGCTGTAGTAGCCGTCGTCGTAGCTCGGCAGCGCGTAGGCGGCCGCGCGGGCCTCCTCGGTCGGCTGGACCTGGATGTTGCGGTACCGGTTGATGCCGGTACCGGCCGGGATCAGCTTACCGATGATCACGTTCTCCTTGAGCCCGACGAGCTTGTCGCGCTTTCCGTTGATCGCGGCATCGGTGAGGATGCGGGTGGTCTCCTGGAACGACGCCGCGGACAGCCACGACTCCGTCGCCAGCGAGGCCTTGGTGATCCCCATCAGGACCGGACGGCCCGACGCCGGCTCCAGCCCCTCGGCGACGACCCGGCGGTTCTCGGACTCGAACTCGCCCCGCTCGGCCAGTGCGCCGGGCAGGAACTCGGTCGCACCCGAGTCGATGATCGTGACCCGGCGCAGCATCTGCCGGACGATGACCTCGATGTGCTTGTCGTGGATGTCCACGCTCTGCGTGCGGTACACCTTCTGCACCTCACGCACGAGGTGCAGCTGCACCTCACGCGGGCCCATGACACGCAGCACCTCGTGCGGGTCCGCCATGCCCTCGAGGAGCAGCTGGCCGACCGTCACGTGGTCGCCGTCCGCAAGCGGACGCTCGGTGCCGTCGACGGTGGTCATCCCGAGCCACTGCCGCTTGGACAGCTTCTCGTAGACGATCTCCTCGCCGCCGTCGTCCGGGATCAGCGTGATCTTCCAGAACCGGTCGCCGTCCTCGATGCGGATGCGGCCGTCGACGTCGGCGATCGGCGCCTTGCCGCGCGGGACCCGGGCCTCGAACAGCTCGGTGACACGCGGCAGACCCGTCGTGATGTCGTCGCCCGCGACGCCACCCTGCTTGAACGTACGCATCGTCAGCTGGGTGCCGGGCTCACCGATGGACTGCGCGGCGACGATGCCGACGGCCTCGCCGACGTCCACCAGCTTGCCGGTGGCCATCGAGCGGCCGTAGCACATCGCGCAGATACCGGTGGCCGAGGCGCAGGTCAGCGCGGACCGGACCCGGACCGTCTTGACACCGGCCGCCACGAGCGCGTCGAGCACGGTGTCGCCGAGGTCGTCGCCCTTGCGGACGAGCACCGTGCCGTCCGGTCCGGTGATCTCCTCGCCGGAGGTCCGGGCGTACACCGAGGTGCGCAGGTAACGGTGCGGGATGAACCGACCGTCGCTCGTCTCCTCGGTGACCGCCATCGGGATGGCGCGCTCGGTGCCACAGTCGACCTCGCGGACGATGACGTCCTGCGACACGTCGACCAGACGACGGGTCAGGTACCCGGAGTCCGCGGTCCGCAGCGCGGTGTCCGCCAGACCCTTACGAGTGCCGTGCGTGGAGATGAAGTACTCCAGCACAGACAGACCCTCGCGGTACGAGGCCTTGATCGGACGCGGGATGAACTCGCCCTTGGGGTTCGCGACCAGACCCTTCATACCCGCCAGCTGGCGGATCTGGGTCATGTTGCCCGCGGCCCCGGACTGCACGATCGTCGGGATCGGGTTGTCCTCGGGGAAGTTCTGCTCCATCGCCTTGGCGACCTCCTCGGTCGCCCGGCTCCAGATCTTGACCATCTCGTCGTTGCGCTCCTGGTGCGACAGGGCACCACGCTGGTAGCGCTTGTTGATCTGGTCGGCCTTCGCCTCGTACTCCTCGAGGATGCCCGCCTTGGCCGGCGGGACCAGCACGTCCGCGATCGAGATCGTGACGCCGGAACGCGTGGCCCAGTAGAAGCCCGCGTCCTTCAGCCGGTCCAGGACCTGCGCGACCTCGGTCATCGAGTAGCGCTCGGCCAGCTCGTTGACGATCGTGGCCTGACGCTTCTTCGGCAGCGGCTCGTTGACGAACGGGTAGTCCGCCGGCAGGAGCTCGTTGAACAGCACCCGCCCGAGCGTGGTCTCCGCGGTCCAGACGCCGTCCTCGGTCACGGCCTCGGCCGCGGCGCCCGGGGTCGGCGTGACGTGCGGGAGCCGGATTCTGATCGGCGCCTGCAGGTGGAGGACCTTGCGATCGTAGGCCATGATCGCCTCGGCCGCGGAGCCGTAGTGGTTCCCGGCGCCGTGGGCGTCCTCGCGGAGACGGGTCAGGTGGTACAGACCCGTGACCATGTCCAGACGTGGCATCGCCAGCGGGCGACCCGACGCCGGGGACAGGATGTTGTTCGACGACAGCATCAGGACCCGGGCCTCGGACTGCGCCTCGGCCGACAGCGGCAGGTGCACCGCCATCTGGTCACCGTCGAAGTCCGCGTTGAACGCCTCGCAGACCAGCGGGTGCAGCTGGATGGCCTTGCCCTCCACCAGCTGCGGCTCGAAGGCCTGGATGCCGAGACGGTGCAGCGTGGGCGCACGGTTCAGCAGCACGGGGTGCTCGGAGATGACCTCCTCGAGCACGTCCCACACCTGCGAGCGGCCGCGCTCGACCATCCGCTTGGCCGACTTGATGTTCTGCGCGTGGTTGAGGTCCACCAGGCGCTTCATCACGAACGGCTTGAACAGCTCCAGCGCCATCTGCTTGGGCAGACCGCACTGGTGCAGCTTCAGCTGCGGGCCGACGACGATGACCGAACGGCCTGAGTAGTCGACGCGCTTGCCGAGCAGGTTCTGGCGGAACCGGCCCTGCTTGCCCTTGAGCAGGTCGGACAGCGACTTGAGCGGGCGGTTGCCCGGCCCGGTCACCGGCCGGCCGCGACGGCCGTTGTCGAACAGCGCGTCGACGGACTCCTGGAGCATCCGCTTCTCGTTGTTGACGATGATCTCGGGCGCGCCGAGGTCGATCAGTCGCTTGAGGCGGTTGTTCCGGTTGATGACCCGGCGGTACAGGTCGTTCAGGTCCGAGGTCGCGAAGCGGCCACCGTCGAGCTGCACCATCGGGCGCAGGTCCGGCGGGATGACCGGGACGCAGTCGAGCACCATGCCCATCGGCGAGTTGCCGGTGGTCTGGAACGCCGCGACGACCTTGAGGCGCTTGAGCGCACGCAGCTTCTTCTGGCCCTTGCCGGACCGGATGATCTCGCGCAGCTTCTCGGCCTCGGCCGGGATGTCGAAGTTCTCCAGCAGCTTCTGGATCGCCTCGGCGCCCATGGCACCGGTGAAGTAGTCGCCGTAGCGGTCGTACAGCTCGCGGTAGATGGACTCGTCCGCGATGAGCTGCTGGACGTCGAGCTTGGTGAACGTCGTCCAGATCTCGTCGAGGCGGTCCAGCTCGCGCTGGGCACGGTCGCGCAGCTGACGCATCTCGCGCTCGCCGCCGTCCTTGACCTTGCGGCGGACGTCGCCCTTGGCGCCCTCGGCCTCGAGCTCGGCGATGTCGGTCTCGAGCTTCTGCGCGCGGGCCTCGAGGTCCGCGTCGCGGGTCTGCTCGACCCGGCGGCGCTCCACGCTCATCTCGTTCTCGAGCGTGGACATGTCGTTGTGTCGCAGCTCGGTGTTCACCGAGGTGATCACGTAGGCCGCGAAGTAGATGATCTTCTCGAGGTCCTTGGGAGCCAGGTCGAGCAGGTAGCCCAGCCGGCTCGGGACGCCCTTGAAGTACCAGATGTGCGTGACCGGGGCGGCCAGCTCGATGTGGCCCATCCGCTCACGACGCACCTTGGCGCGTGTGACCTCCACGCCACAGCGCTCGCAGATGATGCCCTTGAAGCGGACACGCTTGTACTTGCCGCAGTAGCACTCCCAGTCCCGGGTCGGACCGAAGATCTTCTCGCAGAAGAGCCCGTCCTTCTCCGGCTTCAGGGTGCGGTAGTTGATGGTCTCCGGCTTCTTGACCTCACCGTGCGACCACTGGCGGATGCCCTCGGCGGTGGCCAGGCCGATGCGCAGTTCGTCGAAGAAGTTGACGTCGAGCACGTAGGTGTCCTCTGTTTCTTCGTTATCTCGGCTTGATCGGTCTACGGCGGGGTCAGTTGACGACGTCGTCGACGGTCATCGACTCCGAGCCCGGGCGGCTGGACAGGTTGATGCCCAGGTTCGCCGCGGCACGCTCGAGGTCCTCGTCGTCGGCGTCCCGCATCTCGATCGCCGCACCGTCGCTGGAGAGCACCTCGACGTTCAGGCAGAGCGACTGCAGCTCCTTGAGGAGCACCTTGAACGACTCGGGGATCCCCGGCTCCGGGATGTTCTCGCCCTTGACGATCGCCTCGTAGACCTTCACGCGACCCACGACGTCGTCGGACTTGATCGTCAGCAGCTCCTGCAGGGTGTAGGCCGCGCCGTACGCCTGCATCGCCCAGCACTCCATCTCACCGAAGCGCTGGCCACCGAACTGCGCCTTACCGCCCAGCGGCTGCTGGGTGATCATCGAGTAGGGGCCGGTCGACCGGGCGTGGATCTTGTCGTCCACCAGGTGCGCCAGCTTCAGGATGTACATGTACCCGACCGCGACCGGGAACGGGTACGGCTCACCGGAGCGGCCGTCGAGCAGCTGTGCCTTGCCGTCCGGACCGACCATGCGCTCGCCGTCCCGGTTGGGGCGGGTCGAGCCGAGCAGACCCGTGATCTCGTGCTCGCGCGCACCGTCGAACACCGGCGTCGCGGTGTTCGTGTCGGCGGGCACCGAGTAGAGCTCCTCGGGCATCTGCGCCGCCCACTCCGGGGTGCCCTCGATCTCCCAGCCCGACTTGGCGATCCACCCGAGGTGGGTCTCCAGGATCTGGCCGATGTTCATACGACGCGGCACACCGTGGGTGTTCAGGATGATGTCGACCGGCGTGCCGTCCGGGAGGAACGGCATGTCCTCCTGCGGGAGGATCTTGCCGATGACGCCCTTGTTGCCGTGCCGGCCGGCGAGCTTGTCGCCGTCGGAGATCTTGCGCTTCTGGGCCACGTAGACGCGGACCAGCTCGTTGACGCCCGGGGCCAGCTCGTCGTCGTCGTCGCGGGAGAAGACCCGGATGCCGATGACCTTGCCGTTCTCGCCGTGCGGGACCTTCAGCGAGGTGTCGCGGACCTCGCGCGCCTTCTCACCGAAGATCGCGCGGAGCAGGCGCTCCTCCGGGGTCAGCTCGGTCTCGCCCTTGGGCGTGACCTTGCCGACCAGGATGTCGCCGGGCTGGACCTCGGCGCCGATCCGGATGATGCCGCGCTCGTCGAGGTCGGCCAGCACGTCCTCGGAGACGTTCGGGATGTCCCGGGTGATCTCCTCGGCGCCCAGCTTCGTGTCGCGCGCGTCGATCTCGTGCTCCTCGATGTGGATCGAGGTGAGCACGTCGTCCTGCACGAGGCGCTGCGACAGGATGATCGCGTCCTCGTAGTTGTGGCCCTCCCACGGCATGATCGCCACGAGCAGGTTCTTGCCCAGCGCCATCTCACCGTTCTCGGTGCAGGGACCGTCGGCGAGCACCTGGCCCACCTCGACCCGCTGCCCCTCGTCGACGATGGGCTTCTGGTTGTTGCAGGTGCCCTGGTTCGAGCGGCGGAACTTGTTCAGACGGTAGGTCTGACGCTGGCCCTCGTCGTCCATGACGGTGATGTAGTCGGCGCACAGCTCCTCGACGACACCGGCGGACTCGGCGGTGACGACGTCACCGGCGTCGACGGCGGCACGCAGCTCCATGCCGGTACCGACCAGCGGCGACTCCGAGCGCAGCAGCGGCACGGACTGGCGCTGCATGTTCGCGCCCATCAGCGCGCGGTTCGCGTCGTCGTGCTCGAGGAACGGGATCATCGCCGTCGCGACCGACACCATCTGGCGCGGCGAGACGTCGATGTACTCCACGCCCGAGGGCGAGATCAGGTCGACCTCGCCGCCCTTGCGGCGGACCAGCACGCGCTCGTCGGCGAAGGAACCGTCCTCGTTGAGCTGGGCGTTCGCCTGGGCGACGACGAAGCGGTCCTCCTCGTCGGCGGTCAGGTAGTCGATCTGCGAGGTGACGACACCGTCGACGACCTTGCGGTACGGCGTCTCGATGAAGCCGAACGGGTTGACCCGCGCGAAGGAGGCCAGCGAGCCGATCAGACCGATGTTCGGACCCTCGGGGGTCTCGATCGGGCACATGCGGCCGTAGTGCGACGGGTGGACGTCGCGGACCTCCATGCCGGCGCGCTCACGGGACAGACCGCCCGGGCCGAGCGCCGACAGTCGACGCTTGTGGGTCAGTCCGGCCAGCGGGTTGTGCTGGTCCATGAACTGCGACAGCTGCGAGGTGCCGAAGAACTCCCGGATCGCGGCCGTGATCGGCCGGGTGTTGATCAGGGTCTGCGGCGTGATGGCCTCGACGTCCTGGGTGGTCATCCGCTCGCGGACGACCCGCTCGGTGCGGGACAGACCGACCCGGACCTGGTTCTGGATCAGCTCGCCGACGGTGCGCAGGCGCCGGTTGCCGAAGTGGTCGATGTCATCGGTCTCGACCGGGATCTCCCGCGCGGAGTCACCGGAACCCACGGTCATCGTGGTCTCGCCGGCGTGCAGCCGGACGAGGTACTCGATGGTGGTGGCGACGTCCTCCTCGGTCAGCGTGCCGACCGAGTTGTCGATGTCGAGACCGAGCTTCTTGTTGGCCTTGTAGCGACCGACCTTGGCCATGTCGTAGCGCTTGTCCTTGAAGAACAGGTTCTCCAGGAGCGCCTGGGCCGACTCGCGCGTCGGCGGCTCGCCGGGGCGCAGCTTGCGGTAGATGTCGAGCAGCGCCTCGTCCTGGCCCGCGGTGTTGTCCTTCTCGAGCGTCGTCATGATCGTCTCGGAGAACCCGAAACGCTCACCGATCTGCTCGGCGGTCCAGCCCAGGGCCTTCAGCAGCACGGTGACCGGCTGGCGGCGCTTGCGGTCGATGCGGACACCGACGGTGTCGCGCTTGTCGACGTCGAACTCCAGCCACGCACCCCGGCTCGGGATGATCTTGACCGAGTAGACGTCCTTCTCGGTCGTCTTGTCGATCGCGTGGTCGAAGTAGACACCCGGCGAACGGACGAGCTGCGACACGACGACGCGCTCGGTGCCGTTGATGATGAACGTGCCCTTGTCGGTCATCACGGGGAACTCACCCATGAAGACCGTCTGGGACTTGATCTCACCGGTGGTGTTGTTGGTGAACTCCGCCGTCACGAACAGCGGGGCGCCGTAGGTCATGTCCTTGTCCCGGCACTCCTCGACCGAGGCCTTGACCTCGTCGAAGCGCGGGTCGGAGAAGGACAGCGACATCGACCCGGAGAAGTCCTCGATCGGCGAGATCTCGGTGAGGATCTCCTCCAGACCGCTGACCGGGAGCTCGTCACCGGCCTCGATCCGACGCTGGAACCATGCCTCGCTGCCGACCAGCCACTCGTAGGACTGGATCTGCAGGTCGAGAAGGTCGGGGACCTCCAACGGCTGGGCGATCTTCGCGAAGGTGACCCGGGTGGGTGCGCCGGGGTAGTTCGGGTTCGCCGAAGCGGAGAGGGTCGAGGTGGTCGCGGCGGCGCGGGAGACAGCCAAGATGCGTCCTTCCGAGAACTGCGCTTCTCGTCTGGCGTGCGCCGGTGGCGGGCGCTACCGTCTCCCTCGATCAGATCGGGGTCCCCCCCCCGGATCGCGAGCCGGTAGCCGGCCACGTCGCACGCCGTCTGTTGTCGGGCACTGACGGACGACCGAACCCCCGTGCCCATGTCCGCCGAACCCTCTCCGGCGGCCGACGGATCGGTCCGGAAGTCTTCCCCGGTCATGAGCGCGTGAGCCTGGACGCAGACAGCGCAAAGAATGACTATAGACGCTGCGAGCGCAGCTGTCGAGACAGGTCGCCGATTCCAGCATGCAGGCAACCACCGTTGCCCAAGAGTGACCTGCACGCCGCACCGAGTCAAGTCCCACTTCGTCGACGAGCGGTCATCCTGTCGGGACGACCGGTCCACCGACGACCGTTCAGGTCGATCCGCGTGATGGTTGACACGGCGTCGTCGCGGCGCCAACGATCAGCCACGGGTCGGCGACCGCCGACGGCGACAGAAGGGACGACGATGTCCGACGCTACCCCTCCCATGCGCGAGCTCCTCGGTGACGACGCCCCCAGCAACTGGGGCAGGTGGGGCCCCGACGACGAGCTCGGCTGCCTCAACTACCTCGACGCGGGCGAGGTCCTGCGGGGTGTGCAGCACGTCCGCTCCGGCGAGGTCTTCACCCTGCAGATCCAGATGGGACGCACCGAGTCCCCGGGCGACCCGCTGTGGCCGGGTCGCGAGGGCATCAAGCGGCAGAACGTCATGGACGAGGGGACCTGGGACGGCGACTCCGCCCCGCAGTTCCCCGGCGGACTGCACTACGCCGACGACACCGCGCTCATCTTCCTGCAGGGCTCAACGCAGTACGACGCGCTCGGCCACGTCTGGTACGACGGCAAGCTCTGGAACGGATACGACGCCCGCACCACCGTCGACGCGATGGACCGGGCGTCGGTGCTGCCGATCGCGGAGAAGGGCGTCGTCGGCCGCGGGGTCCTCATCGACATCGCCCGGCACCGCGGCAAGGAGTGGCTGGACAAGGGCGAGACCTTCGACCACACCGACCTCGAGGCCGCAGCACGGGCGCAGGGCGTCACGATCGAGCCGCACGACGTGCTCGTCATCCGCACCGGATGGATGAAGTACTGGTACGAGCTGAACGACCCGGCCACCTTCTACACCGACTTCACCGAGCCGGGGCTCACCTACTCGCGCGAGCTCGTGGAGTGGTTCCAGCGCAAGGAGATCCCGAACCTCGTCACCGACACCATCGCGAACGAGGTGACCAGCGAGCCGCACACCGGCGTCGCGCTCCCGCTGCACTGCGCGCTGATGCGCAACCTCGGCGTCGCCCTCACCGAGATCGCCTGGCTCGACGACCTCGCCGACGCCTGCGCCGCCGACGGCCGGTGGAGCTTCCTCTACGCCGCCGCCCCGCTGAAGGTCGTCAACGGCACGGGGGCACCGGTCAACCCGATCGTGATCCGCTGATGTCCTACGCCGACCGCCCCTGGCTGGCCCGGTACGCGTCGGGCCAGCCGCACGACATCACCCCGGACCTCCCGGACGGGCTGTCGATGTTCCGTGCCGCGGTGGCACGGAACATCGACGGCGACGCCGTCCGCTACTTCGACGGCCGCATCACCTACCGCGAGCTCGACGCGCTCACCGACGCGTTCGCGACCGGACTGCTCGACGGCGGCTTCACCGCGGGCGAGCGGGTCGCGATGTACCTGCAGAACGTCCCGCAGTTCGTGATCGGGCTCGTCGGGACGTGGAAGGCGGGCGGGATCGCCGTCCCGATCAACCCGATGAACCGCGAGCGGGAGCTGGAGCTGCTGCTGCGCGACTCCGGCTCGTCGGTGCTGGTCTGCCTGGAGTCGCTGTACGCCGACGTCGCCGCGTCGGTGCTGCCGGGCACCGACATGCGGCTGGTGCTCACGACTTCCGAGCTCGACCTGCAGACCCGCGACGAGCCGCGGGCGTTCCCGGCGACGCAGCGGCCGGACCTGTCCGGCGCCGGCGTCACGGACCTGACGGCGTTCCTCGACCGGCACCGCGGGGGCGTTCCCCCGCCGGTGTCGTTCGACCCCGGCGACACCGCCGTCCTGACCTACACCTCCGGGACGACCGGGCCGCCGAAGGGCGCCATGAACACCCACCGCAACGTGGTGTTCAACAGCCAGGCCTACGCCGTCTGGTGTGGGCTCGGCGACGACGAGGTCGTGCTCGGCATCGCCCCGCTGTTCCACATCACCGGGCTGATCGCGCACGTCACGGTGGCCCAGTACCTCGCCGCCCCACTGGTGCTGTTCCACCGGTTCGAGCCCTCGCTCGGCGTCGACGTGATCCGCGAGCAGCGGCCGACGTTCGCCGTCGGGGCGATCACGGTGTTCATCGCGCTGATGAACGCCCCGAACGCCGACCGCTCCGCGCTGGAGTCGCTGCGCACGATCTGTTCCGGCGGTGCCCCGATCCCACCGTCCACGGTGACCGCGTTCCACGACTTCTACGGGCACTGGATCCACAACGTCTACGGGCTCACCGAGACGACGTCGCCGTCGCACGGCACGCCGATCGGCACGCAGAGGCCGGTCGACCCGGAGTCCGGGGCGCTGTCGGTGGGGGTGCCGATCTACAACACCGTGGTGCGGATCGTCGGCGACGACGGCGCGGAGCTCCCGCCCGGCGAGGTCGGCGAGATCTGCACGGGTGGACCGCAGGTCGTGTCGGGCTACTGGAACAAGCCCGCGGAGACGGCGAACGCGCTGCCCGGGGGCGAGCTCCACACCGGCGACGTCGGCTACATGGACGACCAGGGCTGGTTCTACATCGTCGACCGGAAGAAGGACCAGATCAACGCGGGCGGCTACAAGGTCTGGCCGCGGGAGGTCGAGGACGTCCTCTACGAGCACCCGGCGGTGCGGGAGGCGGCCGTCGTCGGTGTCCCGGACGAGTACCGCGGGGAGACCGTGAAGGCGTTCGTGTCGCTGCGGGAGGGCGCGAGCGCCACCCCGGAGGAGATCATCGCCTTCACGAAGGAACGGATGGCCGCCTACAAGTACCCGCGGCAGCTGGAGCTCCTCGACGAGATTCCGAAGACGGTCACCGGCAAGGTCCTGCGCCGGGAGCTGAGGGCGCGCGGGCGGCCGGGCCGACGCGTGGACGACGAAGGGGCGCCGATCCGTGCGGATCGGCGCCCCTTCGTGCGAGCGGTGCTCAGGTCACTTGAGCGAGACCTTGGCGCCGGCCTCCTCGAGCTTCGTCTTGGCGGCCTCGGCGGCCTCCTTGGCGACACCCTCGAGCAGCGGCTTCGGCGCGGACTCGACGAGGTCCTTCGCCTCCTTCAGGCCCAGGCCCGAGACGACCTCGCGGACGACCTTGATGACCTGGATCTTCTTGTCACCGGCGGCCTCGAGGACGACGTCGAACTCGTCCTTCTCCTCCTCGGCGGGGGCGGCACCGGCGGCGGGGGCACCCGCGGCGGCGACGGCGACCGGGGCGGCCGCGGTGACCTCGAAGGTGTCCTCGAACTTCTTCACGAAGTCCGAGAGCTCCAGCAGGGTGAGCTCCTTGAAGGCGTCGAGCAGCTCGTCGGTGGACAGCTTCGCCATGGTGGCGGTCCTTTCTACGAAAGACAGATGGGGGTGGTGGTCAGCTCTCGGCGGAGTCGCCGTCGGCCTCGGCCGGAGCGGCGGACTCGCCGGACTCGGCCTTCTTGTCGGCCAGCGCCTGCGCGAGGCGGGCGACCTGCGAGGCCGGGGCGTTGAACAGCCCGGCGGCCTTGGACAGGTTGGCCTTCATCGCGCCGGCCAGCTTGGCCAGCAGGACCTCACGGGTCTCGAGGTCCGCCAGCTGCTCGACCTCGGCGGTGGACAGGGCGCGCCCGTCCATGTACCCGCCCTTGATCGTCAGACCGGGGTTGTCCTTCGCGAACTGCTTGATCGCCTTCGCGGCCTCGACGGGCTCACCCTTGATGAAGGTGATGGCCGTCGGGCCGGCGAGCAGGTCGTCCAGGCCCTGGACCCCGGCCTCCGCCGCCGCGCGCTTGACCAGGGTGTTCTTCGCGACGCGGAAGTTCGCGTCCGAACCCAGGTCCCGGCGCAGCTGGGTCAGCTTGGCGACGCTGAGCCCGCGGTACTCGGTCACGACCGAGGCGTCCGACTCGCGGAAGCGGTTGGTGATCTCCTCGACCGCTGCGACCTTCTCAGGTGCTGCCATCGCTGCCCTCCTCTCGGGGGTCGGTCTCGTGCACGTGGGACGTGCTTGGGGGTGCCACCGACGCAGTTCCCACTCCGACCCCGGAGACGACGAACGCCCCGTGCGCAGCAGCACGGGGCGTCGGAAGTTCGTTGGGGCGCTCGCGCGCCCGGTGTCGCCTCGTCCTCCTGCGCTGGCCGTCCGGTTGTTCCCGGAACCTTCGTGCACCCGGAACCCGGGCGCGGACCTGCGGTCTTCGGTGGATCGTGGACCACCATACGCCGGTGCCCCGCACCCCCGTCGACCGGGGGTACGGGGCACCGTGGCGGGCGCGTGGGCCGGGTCAGGCCGGCGTCATCGCGGAGATCTTCCAGCGGCCGTCGACGAACTGGGCGTCGACCCGCAGCCGGGCCGCCGCGGCCCCCTCCTGCGGGGCACCGCCGTCGGCCTGGCGCCGGATGACCTGGTTGACGAAGGCGTAGACGGTCGCGCGGTCCCCGTCGATGCTGGCCGCGGCGAGCTTCGGGATCGTCGCGGTGACCACGGCCTTCTGCTGCGGGGCGAGGTCCTTCACGCTGCCGAAGATCTTGTCGAACTCCGGCTGGAAGCCCGGGGTGATGACGGCCCGGGCGTCGTCCTCGGCCTGCTGGAGGCGGGCGTAGTCGAACGAGTAGACCTTCGTGATCGCCTCGCCGACCTGCTCGCTGACCTGGGTGGTGGTGCCGACGTCGCTCAGCGCGGTGTTGGCCGCCGAGCCGGTGAAGCTCGTGCGGTACCACTCGGCGCCGAAGAACGCGGCCGCCGCGACGAGCAGCACCGTGACGGCGAGCAGCAGCCCGGTCGCCCGCCGGGTCGTCGGGGCGGACAGCAACGACCGGCGGCGCGGGGTGCCGTCGGCATAGGCCGCACCGGCATCGGCCGCGTCGCCGGCGTCGGCCGCGTCGCCGGCGTCGGCCGGGTCGGAGGCGTCGGCCGGGTCGGAGGCGTCGGTCGTGCCGGAGGCGTCGGTGCGTCCGGCGCCTCCGGAGCGGACCGGGGCGGCGGGCGGGACCGCGGCACCGGAGCGCTCGTCGAGGGCGACACCGCCGGTGCCGGTCTCCTCCTCGTCGGGCTCGTCGGTGCGGGTGCGCGGGCGGCCCGCGACCTGGGGCCTGCGGATGCCGCCCGCGGGGCGGCGGCGGGGGGTGGACATGCGGTGACCTCCTGGGGTGGTCGACCTGGGTGCGGGGCGGCGCGGGGCACCGCCGGGGGGCCGGGGGTCGGGCCGGAGGGTCAGCCCGTGCCCGGGCTGACCAGCGGCTTCAGGGCGTCGACCTTCCAGCCGTCGTCGGTACGGACCATGCCGAGCTCGATGCGCTGGCGGGTCACGGTGGGCTGACCGCCCTCGGGCGTGACGTTCACGTCGACGCCGGCGAGTACCCGGGCGGTCCCGGCGCGCGGGTCGACCTCGGTCACCGCGGCGTCGGTGACGGTCGCGGTGGTGGTGCGCTTCTGGTCGGTGACCAGCTTGGCGTAGGCGTCGCGGTTGGACACGAACTCGTCGCGGACCGACCCGGCCGAGGACTGGATCCACAGGTCCAGTCCCTTCTGGGCGTCCTTGTGGTCCAGGGTGTTCAGGTTGATCACCGCCTGGCGGGCGTCACGGAGTGCCGCGTCGCGGGCCTGCGCGACCTGGGTGGCGTCGCTGTTCAGCGCGAACAGCCACAGGCAGCCCAGCACGACCGCGAGCACCCCCGCCACGACGGCGGCCACGGGCAGCGCCCTGGCGAGCGGCCCGGGCGGGGTCTGGCCGCCGTCCCGGCCGGTGGCAGGCTCCACGGGCGGGGAACCGTCGGGGGTGTCCGCCGTCGTGTCGGCCTTCGGGTCGGCCTTCGTGTCGGCGTCGGAGCCGGCAACGTCGGTGTTCATCGGGGAGCGTTCCTCCTCCCGGCTGCGGGGGCACAGCCGCTCGGCGACCGCACCGGGCGGCCGTGGGCCGGCCGTGGGGGTCCGCGTCGTCCGGCGGACGGCGGTCCCCCGCGGTCGTCGTGCCGGCCGGGCCCGGGTGTGGCCCGGCCGTCGTGCCGGTCGCGCCCCGGACGGGGCACGACCGTCGTGCTCAACCGCCCAGGATCTGGGCGAAGCTCGTCACCAGGCCCGGCATCGCGACCCGCTCGGCACGGTCGTCGCCGAGCGACCCGGCATTCGGCCGCGGGGCCGGCCCGTCGGCGGGGTCGCCGCCGCCGTGCTGACCGTCACCGTGGCCGCCGAACCCCGAGTTGCCGGAGTAGTCCGGCACCTCGAGCGGCTGGGGCCTGGGCACATTCTGCATTCCGCGCACGTTGGTGGGGCTGCCGGGGGGCTCGGCGCAGCGGGCGTCCTCGTTCACCGGTCGCTCGGAGACGTCGAGGCCACCGCGGTTGGGCGTGCCCTCGTAGCCCCGGGTGCAGACCGGCGGGTCGGCGATGTTGACGACCAGGCCGAGGTGCGCGGTCCCGTCGCCGGGCACGACCTTCGGCGCGACCGACACCAGGCCGGGGTAGGTGACGAGCAGCTGACGCAGGCCCGCCTGACGCGGGGCCAGCAGCTCGGTCACCGTCCGCAGGTTCGCGATCGACTCGCCGAGCCCGGGGCCGCTCTCCCGGAGGAGGCCGCTGACCTGGTCGCCGAGGCGCGGGCCGTCGTCGATGATCCGACGCAGGTCCGGGTCGGACTGCTTGAGCTGCTCGGTGACCTCGCGCAGGCCGCGGCTGAACTCCTGGAACTGCGGGGCCACCTCGTTCTGCGTGGTGAGTACCGGGCGGGCGTCGCGGATCAGCGCGGTCGTCTGCGGCAGCGCGTCGGTGGCGGCCCGGGTGAACTCCCCGGTGGTGTCGAGCAGCTGCTGCAGCGGCTGCGCGGTGCCCTCGAAGCCCTGGCCGAGCTCGCGGACGACGGTCTGCAGCGAGTCCTTCGGCACCGTCGACACGAGCTGGTCCAGCTCGGTCAGGAAGGTGTTGATCTGGACCGGGGTCCGGGTGCGGTCCTGCGGGATGACCGAGCCGGAGGCGAGCGCCTCGCCGCCGTCGGCCACCGGCTGGAGGTCGACGTACTGCTCGCCGATCGGCGAGAGGTTCCCGACGACGGCCCGGGCGTCGGCCGGGATGGACGGCGCGGAGTTCTCGATGTCGAGCTGGACGTCGACGCCGCGGGCGGTCAGCGACAGCTGCCCGACCCGGCCGACGCTCACGCCGCGGTAGGTGACGTCGGCGCCGCTGAAGATCCCGCCGGAGTCGGCGAGCTCCACCGTGACCGGGTAGGTCGTCGCGCCGAATATGCGGTCGAGGCCCGCATAGCGGAAGCCCGCGTAGCCGACCGCCACGACGGTGACGAGCACCAGCGCGATCAGCTGCCAGCGGACGGTCTTGGTGATCACGATCCGCCTCCGAAGAGTCCGCCGAGCAGGCCGCCGCTACCGGAGCCCTGCTCCGGCGTCGGGCTCGGTGCCGGGGTCGCCGCCGGTGCCGGGGTGGCCGTCGCGGTGCCCGAGGCGGGCGGCGCCGGCGCGGTGGTGGGCTGCTCGGTCCCGAGCAGCGGCAGCGCGGGCGCACCCGGGACCGCCGGGGCCGACTGCCGCGGCGTCGCGCCGAGCAGCGGCGTCAGCAGCTGCGCGGTGGGCGGCAGCTGGGCCAGCTGCGTCGGGTCGAGCGGGAGCCCGAGCTGGTTGGAGTTGAGGATGTTGCGCAGGATCGAACCGAGGTCCAGGTCCAGCTTCACGTAGAGGTTGGCGTAGTCACCGGCGACAGCGTCGGTGGCCGCGTCGGTGAACGGGATGGACAGCAGCAGCTGCAGCGAGTCCGGCAGGTTCTGGCCGGAGTCGGCCAGGTTCCGCAGCACCGGGCGCAGCGCCTCCAGGTCGGCGAGCAGGTCGTCGCGGGACCGGTTGACGACGTTCGTCGCGACGCCGGACAGCCGGTCGAGCGCCTGCAGCATGCCGACCAGCTGGGTGCGCTGGGACTCGAGCTCGCGCAGGCCGGGGCTGATGTTCTGCAGGGCGTTCTCGATCTGCGGGCGACGCTCGGCGAGCGTGGCCGACAGCCGGTTGAGCCCGTCGAGCGCCCGGTTGATGTCGTCCTTGGAGCTGTCGAGCGAGCCGACGAGCCGGTCGAGGTTGTCCAGCAGCGCCCGCACCTGCGGCTCGCGCCCGGACAGTGCGTTGTTCAGCTCGGTGGAGATGGTCCGGATCTGGGCCACGCCGCCGCCGTTGAGCAGCAGCGACAGGGCCCCGAGGACCTCCTCGACCTCGGCCGCGCGCCCGCTGGCCTGCAGCCCGATCTTCCCGCTCCGCGCGAGGTCGCCCTCGGCGGGAACGGTCGGCGGGGACAGCTCGACGAACTTCTCACCGAGCAGCGAGGTCGTGCGGACCCGCGCGGTGGCGTTGGCCGGGAGCGTGACGTCGCGGTTCACCGCGACGGTGACCAGCGCGTTCCACGACCCCGGCTCGACGGCGACGGTCTCGACCGCGCCGACCGGCACGTCACCGACGCGCACGATCGACTGCGGGACGAGGTCGACGACGTCGGCGAACTCGATCTGCACCGAGTACGGGTCGTCGCCCAGGTTCGCGCCACCGGGCAGCGGGATGCCCCGGAGACCGCCGTCCACCGCGCCGCAGCCGCCCGCGAACAGCGCCACCGCCGTCAGCAGCGCCGACACCCGGCCGACGCGGCCGCTGGAGCCGATCACGATCCACCTCCGAACAGGCCGAACAGTCCGCCGCCCCCGCGCTCCTCGGTCTCGGGGACCGGGGTGGGAGTGGCCTGCGGGGCCGTCGTGGTCGACGGCGCCGGTGTGGCCGGGGTGCTGGTGGCACCCGGTGCGGGCTGCCCGGCGGGGGCGGGAGCCTGCGGGTCGGCCGGGGCGCGCAGCTGGGAGCCCGGGTCGGTCAACGACAGCGGCGAGCCCCGCATCAGCTGCGGCACGGCCGGGTTGACCCCGGAGCCGCCGGCCTGCAGCTGCTCGAGCACCTGCTGCGGGGTCGGCAGCGGCACGGCGCCGTCGAGGATCGGCGCGAGGCCGTCGCACAGGGCGGCCGTGGGCTGGTCGAGGCCGCCCGGGAGCTGGCCCGCGCCGCGGCGGAGGATCTCGCAGATCGCGACCGGCAGCGGGTAGGCCAGCTCGTTGATGTTGGCCCGGGTGTCCAGGGTCTCCGAGGCACCGTTGTAGATGTTGGTGAGGTTGCTCAGTGCCGCCGGGGCGACGTCGGCGATCTCGGACAGCGCCCGCTGGTGGTCGACGACCTCCTGCGACACGCTCGCGAGCTTGTCGACGTTCGACCGCAGGGTCGCCCGGTTGTCCTGCACGAAGTCCGCGACCTCGCCGAGCGCGTAGGACAGCTGGTTCAGCGCGCCGCCGAGCTCGCCGCGCTGGCTCGCGAGGAAGCCGGTGACGTCGGCCAGCTTCCCGTTGAGCTCGCGGATGCCGGGGTCGTTCTCCCGCAGCGTCCCGACGAACTTCTGCAGCTCGGTGACGGTGCCGAACAGGTCACCGCTGGAGCCGTTCAGGGTCGCCGAGAGTCCGCCGAGGTTGCGGATGGTGTCGTTGAGCGCCCGGCCGTTGCCGTCGAGGTTCTGGGCGGTGACGTCCAGGACGTCGTTGAGCGCACCGGTCTTGTTCGCCCCCTGCGGGCCGAGCGCCCGGGAGAGCTCGGTGGCGGTCCGGGTGAGGTCGTCGACGCCGAGCGGGAACGCGGTGCGCTCCAGCGGGATCGGCTCGCCGTTCCACTCGGGGCCGCCGGTCCACACCGGGGTCAGCTGCACGTAGCGACCGGTGACCAGGCTCGGCGAGACGACAGCGGCCTTGACGTCGGCGGGCAGGCGCACCTCGTCGTCGGTGATGGTCATGTCGACCCGCACCCGGTCGCCCTCGGGCGTGATCCGGTCGATCTTGCCGACCGGGACGCCGAGCACCCGCACGTCGTTGTCCTGGAAGAGCGCGGCGGAGCTGGTGAAGTACGCGGTGACCTGACGGCCGCCGCCCGAGGTGATCAGCCAGATCGCGCTCGCCACCAGCACGGCGACGACGGCGATCAGGGCACCGAACTGGATCTGGCGCCGGTCGTTGGCCCAGGACCCCATCAGCAGTCACCCCCGAGCGGCACCGCCGGCGGCAGCAGGCCGCACAGGTAGTTGTCGAACCAGCGGCCGTTGCCGAGGGCGTTGCCGAACACGCGGACGAACACCGCTTCCTTGTCGAGGATCTCGCCGAGGTTGTCGCGGTTCTCCTCGAGCACCGCGAGCACGCGGTCGAGGGTCTCGAGGGCCGGGCGCAGCTGCGCCTGGTTGTCGGCGACGAGACCGCGCAGCTGGATCGACAGGCGCTGCACCCCGTCGAGCAGGTTCGCGATCGCGTCCTTGCGCCGCTGCAGCTCGGCGAGCAGCAGGTTGCCGTCGTTCACCAGCCGGACGACGTCCCCGCGGCGGTCGGCCAGCGTGGTCGACAGCTGCCGGGTGTTGGCGAGCAGCTGCTTCAGCTCCGCGTCGCGGCTGGAGATGGTGTTGGACAGCCGCGACAGCCCGTCGAGCGCCCCGCGGGTCTCCGGCGGGGTGTCGCGGAAGGTGTCCGACAGCGTCGTGAGGCTGGTCGCCAGCTGCCCGGTGTCGAGCCCGTCGATGGTGCCGGACAGACCGTTGAACGCGTCCACGACGTCGAACGGGGACTTGGTCCGGTCCCGGCCGATCGGCTGGTCGGGATCCTGCTCGGCGTCGCCGCGCGGGTCCAGGGCGAGGAACTTCGAACCCAGCAGGGTCGCGATCTCGATCGAGGCCGTGGTGCGGTTGCCGACCCAGGCGTCCTCGACGGAGAACTCGACCCTCACGCGGTCACCGTCGAGTTCGACGCTCTGCACCCGGCCCGCCTCCACGCCCGCGACGGTGACCCGGTCGTTCGCCTGCAGCCCGGCGGCCTCGGGGAACTCCGCGGAGTAGCGGGTCGCACCGGAGAAGATCGCCTCGTAGTTGAACGCGGCGAGTGTGAGCGCCGCGATCAGCACGAGGCCGACCACCGCCGTCAGGACGGGGCGCTTCTGCCCTGCCTGTGCCATCAGTTTCCTCCCGGCTGCAGCGCCGCGGTCGGGTCGCCGCTGGAGTCGACCGGCCCCCGGCCGAGCTGCTGGGTCGCCAGCTGCTGGAGGGAGTCGGTGGTCGGCTCACGCAGCATCGGGTTGTCCTGGGCCCGGTTGTCGCCGTCCGGCTGGGAGCCGTCGGTCGGCACGGTGTTGCCCGCGCCGATCCCGGACGGGTCCGGGCCGCAGCGCCGCTCGGGGTTGCGGATCGGGCCGATGCCCAGGTCCTCCAGTGAGGTCGGCGGCAGGATCGGCGAGATGCCGATCTGGCCGTCGAGGCCGCAGAGGTAGAAGTTGAACCAGCTGCCGTAGGAGCCGACGCGGGCGATCCGGTTCAGCTTGAACGGCGTGTACTGCAGGAACCGCTCGATCGTGGGGCGTCCCTGGTCGAGCTGGGTCGCGAGGTCGCCGAGGTTGCGGATGTCGTCGCGCAGCGGCGGGCGAGCGTCCTCCAGGAACGACCCGGTGACCTGGGTCAGCTCGCCGATGGACTGGATCGCGTTGCCGATGGGCTCGCGGTCCTGGGCGAGTCCGGACACCAGCGCCTGCAGCGAGCTGATCAGCTCGTTGAGACCCTCGTCGTTGCGGTTGACGGTGTCGAGGGTCAGGTTCAGGTTGTCGATGACCTGGCCGATGACCTGGTCGCGGTCGGCGATCGAGTTGGTCAGCGACGACGTCGAGGCCAGCAGGCTCTGCACCGTGCCGCCCTCGCCCTGCAGGACCTGCACGATCTCCATCGACAGCTTGTTGATCTGGTCCGGGTCCAGGCCCTGGAACAGCGGCTGGAACCCGTTGAACAGCACGGTCAGGTTGACCGCGGGACGGGTCCGGTCGATCGGGATCTGGCCGTCGGCCGGGAGAGTCTCGCCGGTCGGGCCCGCGCCCTGGTCCAGCGCCATGTACCGCTGGCCGATGAGGTTCTTGTACTTCAGGGTCGCGTTGACCGACGCCGGCAGCGGGGTCGAGGAGTCGACGTCGAACGCCACCTCGGCGACCCGCTGGTCGACGATCCGGACGTCCTTCACCGAGCCGACGACGACACCGGCGATGCGGACGTCGTCGCCGGCGAGCAGACCGGTCGCGTCGGTGAAGCGCGCGGTGTACTCGGTGACGTCGCCGCCGCGGGCGTTGGCGATCGTCAGGCCGAGCAGCGTGGTGCCCACCGCGGTGACCAGCGCGAACACCAGGAACTTGACGAGCGGGGAGATCGGGAGCCTGCTCACGTCAGCGTCACCTCCGTCCCGCGCAGCAGCGGGCCGACCATCGTGCTGCTCCAGGCCGGGACGGCCTCCGGGGAACCGCCCTGCTGGGCGGCGAGCAGCTGGGCGACGACCTCCTGCTCACCGGCGGAGTTGGCGACGCCCATGTCGACCGAGCCGCTCTGCTGCGTCCCGTCGTAGGACGACGGCTGGATGCCGATCTGGCCGAGTGCGGTGGTCAGCGGGGGCAGCACGCCCGCGCCGTTCTCCGCGCTCTGGTCCTGGATGAGATCGAAGCTGTCCGTCCCGTCGTAGGTGCCGAAGGTGTCGACCCCGAAGTCCTCGGGGTTGCCCATCGGCTGGCCGTCCGGGGCCGGGCCCGGGACGGAGCCGTCGCGGAACGGGCCGTCCGGCGGGTACTGCGTGCCCTCGGGGGCCGGGATCGGGTAGCAGCGCGGGCCGCGGTCGTCGCCGTACTCCGGCTCGTCCTGGTCGGGCAGGTACTTGCCCTTGCTGGCGACGATCTCGAGGGTGATGTTGATACCGACCCGGTCGGTGCCCGGCCGGATGGCGTTGTCGATCTTCGGGATCAGCTCGACGAGCTGGCGGGTCAGACAGGGGAACTCGGGCGAGTAGCGCGCGAGCGTCTCCAGCGTCGGCCGGCTTGCCGCCGACAGCCCGATGATGTTCTCCCCGTTGGCGTCGAGGAAGGCCCGTAGATCGTCCGAGGCGCCGGTGACGGAGCGGTAGAGGTTGCGCAGCCCCTCGCGCTTCTCGACGATCGTGCGGCTGGTGACCGTGAGGTTGTCGAGTGCGTCGAGCAGGTCCGGCGCCGCCTGGTCCAGGTTGTCGGAGAACGTCGCCAGCTGGCGGATGTCCTCCTGCAGGTCCGGTACGGCCGGGTCGAGGCCCTCGACCAGCGTGTTGAGCTGGGTCAGGGTCTCCCCGAGCTGGTCGCCGCGGCCCTGCAGCGCCTGGGACAGCGCGCCGAGGGTGGTCGCGAGGTCCTGCGGGCGGACGGTCTGCAGCAGGGGCAGCAGCTCGTCGAGCACCCGCTCGACCTCCAGCGCGGCCGCGCTGCGGTCCTCGGGGATCACGTCGCCGGCGGCGAGTCGGGCCGTCGACGGCGCGGCCGGCGGGACCAGCGACACGAACTTCTCGCCGAACAGCGTCTTGGGGAGGAGCTGCGCGGTGACGTTCTCGGGGATCTGGTCGAGGAACTGCGGCTCCATCGACATCTCGATGCTGGTGTCGGTCCCGTTCGAGACGACCTGGTCGACCTGCCCGACGATCAGGCCGTTGACCTTGACGTCGGACCGCTCCTGCATCTGGGTCCCGACCCGGGCCACGTTCAGCGTGACCGGGACGCCGGAGGAGAAGGCCCCGACGTACTGGGCGACGGCCAGGCCGAGCAGGACGACGATGACGGTGACGAAGGCCAGGCCCTGCAGCACGCGCTTGGTGGACCTCATCCGGCCACCCGCACCGAGGTCGAGGTCCCGAACATGACCAGCGTCAGGAAGAAGTCCAGGATCGCCGTGCTGACGATCGACAGCCGCACCGCGCGCCCCACCGCGACACCGACGCCCGCCGGGCCGCCCTTGGCCGAGTAGCCGTAGTGGCAGTGGATCAGGATGATCACCGTCGCGAAGACGATGACCTTGAGGTAGGACAGGAGGACGTCACTGACCGGCAGGAACAGGTCGAAGTAGTGGTCGTACGTGCCGCCGGGCAGGCCGTTGATCAGCGTGACGTTGATCCGGGAGGCGGCGTAGCTGGCGAGCAGGCCCAGGGTGTAGATCGGGATGATCGCGACGATGCCGGCGACCACCCGGGTGGTGACCAGGTAGGGCACCGAGGGCACCGCCATGACCTCGAGGGCGTCGATCTCCTCGGAGATCCGCATCGCGCCGAGCTGGGCGGTGAAGCCCGCGCCGAGCGTCGCGGTCAGCGCCGAGGCGGCGACCAGCGGGGCGATCGAGCGGGTGTTGAAGTAGGCGGTGATGAAGCCGGTCAGCGCCTCGACGCCCAGGGCGTCCAGGGCGCGGAAGCCCTGCAGACCGACCAGCGAGCCGACGAACAGCGACAGCGACGCCATGACACCGACGGTGCCGAGGATGACGATCAGCGCGCCGGACCCGAAGGAGACCTCGGCGAGCAGCCGGGCGACCTCCTTCTTGTAGCGGGTCAGCGTCTTCGGGATCCAGAGGATGGACCGGATGTAGAGCGAGAGCTGGTCGCCCAGCTCCTCCAGCTGGTTGAGCGGCGCCTGGGCGGCCCGGCGGGTCCGCGCTCCGAGTCGGGTAACCATCAGAAGCCCTTCGGCGGGACGAGCTCGAGGTACAGGGCGGTGAGCACGAGGTTGATGAGGAAGACGAGGACGAAGGAGATGACGACGGCCTGGTTCACCGCGTCACCGACCCCCTTCGCACCGGGCGGCGGGTTCAGCCCGCGGAACGCGGCGACGACGCCGGCGACGATGCCGAAGAGGAACGCCTTCAGCTCGGACACGACGATGTCGCTGACCTGCGCGATCGCCGAGAAGCTGGAGATGTAGGCGCCGGGCGAGCCGCCCTGGATGATGACGTTGAAGAAGTACCCGCCCGCGACGCCGACGCAGGTCGCGAGGCCGTTCAGGACGACCGCGGTGATGCCCATGGCGAGCACCCGCGGAACGACGAGGCGCTGGATCGGCGAGATGCCGAGCACCTCCATCGCCGCGATCTCCTCGCGGATGGTCCGCGCACCGAGGTCGGCGCACACGGCGGAGCCGCCGGCGCCGGAGATCAGCAGCGCGGTGACGATCGGTGCTGCCTGCTGGACGATCGCGAGGACCGCGCCGGCGCCGGTCTGGGACTGGGCGCCGAACTGGCGGGTCAGCTCACCGAGCAGCAGCGCGATCGTCGCGCCGAAGGGGATGGTGAACAGCGCGGTCGGCAGCGCGGAGACCTTGGTGACGAACCAGGTCTGCTCGACGAGCTCACGCCACTGGAACGGCCGGCGCAGTCCCTGGCGGCCGATCTCGGCGAACAGGCCGAAGAACTTGCCGACCGGGGTGAGCGCCCGGGTGACGGGACTGGTCATCGGTCACCGCCGGAGAGCTGGTGCCGGCCACGGGGGTCGGGGGTGTCGTCGGTGATCCGCGGGTGGATGTCGGTCGGGTGCTCGTCGCGGGGCTCGGAGATCGTGCTCCCGTCCTGCGCGGGGCGGGCGAACCGGGAGGTCGCGTCGGTCTCGGCGTGCTGCTCGCGGATCGCCTCCTGCGCCGACTGCGGCAGCTCGTGCAGCATCGCCTCGACGCGCTCCCGGCGACGGTGGACCGCCTTCCGGTCCGGCATCCCCGTCGAGGCCACCAGCTGCGGCTTCATCGGCGGACGACCCTCCAGCTCACCCGCCTCCTCCATCTCCCGGGCGGCCTGCGCGGCGTCCTTCTCCTCCGACATCCCGATCGGACCCTCACGACGACCGTTCAGGAACTGCGCCACCACCGGCTCGTCCGAGGTCAACAACACCTCCCGCGGACCGAACATCGCCAGATGCTTGCGATACAGCAGACCGATGTTGTCCGGCACCGTCTGCGCCGAGTTGATGTCATGGGTCACGATCAGGAACGTCGAGTCCGTCATCGCGTTCAGATCGATGATCAACTGGTTCAGGTACGCCGTCCGCACCGGATCCAGACCCGAGTCCGGCTCATCGAACAGAATGATCTTCGGATCCAGCACCAACGCCCGCGCCAACCCCGCACGCTTGCGCATACCACCCGAGATCTCCCCCGGCAGCTTCCCCTCCGCACCCACCAGACCGACCATGTCGATCTTCTCCATGACGATGTCCCGGATCGCCGACTCCGACTTGCGCGTGTGCTCCCGCAACGGGAACGCGATGTTGTCGAACAGGTTCATCGACCCGAACAACGCACCGTCCTGGAACAGCACCCCGAACAGCTTCCGGATCTCGTACAGCTCGGACTCCGAGCACTTGCACAGATCCACACCCTCGATGACGATCGATCCCCGCTCGGGCTTCAGCAGCCCGATCAGCGACTTCAGGAACACCGACTTGCCGGTACCCGACGGCCCGAGCAACACCGACACCTCGCCCGCGGGCAGGGTCAGGCTCACGTCCGACCAGATGTTGGCCCGACCGAAGGACTTCGTCAGCCCCTCGACCTTCACCTCGACACCGGTCACGTGTCGCCTCCTCGCGCAATAGACCGACGAACCGCACCGGGGCCCGGGAACGCTGGGGAGCGGGGGCCAGTCGTCGGTGCTGAACGGCACAACGAGTCTGCGCGTCAGGGGTTACTTGCGGGTCGGCGGGGTCGCCGATCAGCGACTGTACCGTAGTCTACGTTACGGTTACCGAGGGTTACAGATCACCGCAGATTGTTGCGGACCGTGGGTAACGGTGCTCCCGGTCGGGTAGCAGGGCTGGTCCGAACGGCCTGAATGGGCGCGGTCGGCCGGTTCGGCCACCACCGCCCCACCCGCACAGAGGATCACCCGATCGGCGGCGTCACGTGCGGGGCGTACGACAGGATGAGGCGCTGGTAGTCGTCGAACAGGGCACGCAGGAGATCGCGGTCGCGGGGGTCGCAGGTCTGCTGGTACCCGGCCATCAGCGAGATGCCGAAGACGGCGAGCCTGCGGGCGTCGTCCGGGTCGGGCACCACCTCGGCCACCACCTGTTCCAGCGCGATCCGGCGCTGCACGTCCACGCGCCCCTGGGCACGACCGACCTCCGGGTCGATCTGGGCCCACGCCCGGATCGCGGCCTCGGCGTCGTGGCGCAGGGCCACCGTGAGCTGCTTGACCACGTCGATCCGCTCGACCGGGTCCGCGGTCGCTCGGGCCAGCTCGACGATCCGGTCGGTCTGCTCGGCCTCCCAGTAGCGCAGCAGCCCGCGGACGAAGCCCGCCCAGCCGCCGAAGTGGTGGTAGAACGACCCGCTGGTCACGCCGAGGGACCGGCACAGCGGGCCGATCTTCAGCCCGGCCGCACCCTCGCGCGCGAGGATCGACATCGCGGCGTCGTAGTACTGCTCGGCAGCGATCTGCCGACCCGTCCTCCTGGCCACCCCGCCCCCTCCTCACCACCCGTGCCGGCCCACCAGGGTGCCACGCCGGACGCGCGTTCGATCAGAAGATCCTGCGCGGCGGGCGTCCGGTCCGCGCGTCACGCGTCGGGCGGACGGGACCAGGAGCAGGGCCGGACCGGCCGCCCGCGCTGCCCGCCGGGGCGGGACGGCGTCGGTCCCGAACGACCGTGGCGGGCGGCGGAGCCGCTGCTCCCCACTCCCCCGGAAGGCCCGCCGGCCACCGGCACGCGGACCGTCGGGCCGTCGGGCCGTCGGGCCGTCGGGCCGTCGGGCCGTCGGGCCGTCGGGCCGTCGGGCCGTCGGGCCGTCGGGCACCGTCGTCGACGCGTCCACGACCACGTCCACGCCGACCTCCGCGTCCTCCGAGCCGGGTACTTCCCCAGTAACGTAATCTACGTTACGTTCCGGTGGCAACGACGCACACTCACGACGACGTGGAGGAACCGTGCCCGGATTCACCGACGAGGACGAGCTGTACCGCTACATCGGCGGCATCTTCGAGACCGCGCTGGCGGACCCCGAGCTGTCGCCGAAGCTCCGCAGCACCGGCCTGGTCCTGCGTCAGCAGTGCACCGCCCCGGACTCCGCGCTGATCATCGACCTGCCCGGGGCCACGGTCTGGAAGGGCTCCGACGCCGGCGCCCCCGAGCCACAGGCCACGATGACCATGTCCACCGAGACCGCGAACGCCTACTGGCAGGGCACGGTCAACCTGACCTTCGCCATGGCCAAGGGCAAGGTGAAGGTCGACGGCACGGTCACCAAGCTCCTGCAGCTCGCGCCGTTGTCCAAGCGCCTGTTCCCCACCTACGTCGAACGTCTCAAGGCCGACGGCCGCGAGGACCTCCTGGTCACCAAGTGAGCCGCCGGGTACTGGTGACCGGTGCCGCGTCCGGGATCGGCGCCGAGGTCACGCGCCGGTTCGTCGATGCCGGCGACGAGGTCGTCTCGCTGGACCTGAAGGACGCCCCCGTCGGCGTCGCGCGGCACGTGCACTGCGACCTGTCCGACGTCGCGTCGATCGACTCCGCCGTCGCCGCGCTCGGCGGGGAGTTCGACGCCCTGTGCAACGTGGCCGGAGTGCCCGGCACCGCGCCCGCCGAGCTCGTGCTGCGGGTGAACCTGCTCGGGCTCCGTCACCTGACCGAGTCGATCGTCGAACGGATCCGCCCGGGTGGCGCGATCGTGAACGTCGCCTCCATCGCCGGCTACGGCTGGGCCGACCGGCTGGCGGCGCTGCGTGAGCTGCTCGCCACCGACACCGTCGACGAGGGGCTCGCCTGGTTCGCGGCGCATCCCCAGGCGGGCAACGCCTACAACTTCTCCAAGGAGGCCCTGATCGTCTACACGATGCTCATGGCCCCCGTGTTCGGCGAGAACGGGGTGCGGATGAACGCCGTCTGCCCCGGCCCGGTCGAGACCCCCATCCTCGGCGACTTCGAGGAGTCGATGGGCAAGGAGAACCTCGACGCGCTCGCCGCGTTCCTCGGCAGGCACGCCACCCCCACCGACATCGCCGGTCCGGTCCTGTTCCTGGCCGGTCCGGAGTCCGCCTGGATCAACGGACACGCGCTCGTCGCCGATGGCGGCATCAGCGGTGCCGTGCTGACGGGCATGATCCCCCCACCCGAGATCTGATCCGGTTCCGACGACGCAACCGCGAGGAGGCAATCCCGTGACCACCACGGAGAAGCGCCCGTACGACCCGCTCGACATCTCCACCCAGGCGTTCTGGGCCCAGACCCCCGACGCCCGCGAGGAGCGGTTCGCCGAGCTGCGCCGCGAGCGCCCGCTGTCCTGGCACCCGCCGGCCGAGACCGACCTGCTGCCCGACCCCGACGCCCCCGGGTTCTGGGCGCTGGTCACCCACGCCGACATCCAGGCCGTCAGCCGCGACGCCGAGACCTTCGCCTCCGGCCAGCAGTACGGCGGCGTCATGCTGGAGGACGCGCCGGAGGACGTCCTCGAGGCAGCGCACTCCATCCTCGCGATGGACGCGCCGCGCCACCACCGGCTGCGCAAGGTCATCAGCTCGGTGTTCACGCCGCGTCGGGTCCGCCAGATCGAGGAGCAGATCGCCGAGCAGGCCCGTCTGATCGTCGACGACCTCCTGGCCCGGCCCGGCCCGGCCGACTTCGTGTCGGCCGTCTCCGCCCGCCTCCCGATGTGGACGATCTCGCAGATGATCGGCATCCCGCAGGAGAGGCGGCAGGAGGTCGCCGACGCGGCCAACGCCATGGTCGGGTGGAACGACCCCGACTACGTCGGCGACGGCGACGCGATGGCCGTGCTGCTCAACGGGCTGATGACCCTGCACACCACCTGCTTCGAGCTGTCCGCGGCACGCCGCGAGACGCCCGAGGACGACCTCATGACGGCGCTGGTCCAGGCCGAGGTCGACGGGGACGCGCTCACCGACGAGGAGATCGCGGCGTTCTTCGTGCTGCTGTGCGTCGCGGGCAACGACACCACCCGGCAGACCTCCAGCCACGCCATCCTCGCGCTGGACCGCAACCCGGACCAGAAGCGGCTGCTGACCGAGGAGTTCGACGACCGGATCAAGCCCGCCGTCGAGGAGTTCGTCCGCTGGGCCAGCCCGGTGCTGACCTTCCGGCGCACCGCGACCCGCGACACCGAGATCCGCGGGCAGCGGATCGCCGAGGGCGAGCGGGTCGTGCTCTTCTACCACTCCGGCAACCGCGACGAGTCCGTCTTCACCGACCCGCACGTCTTCGACATCACCCGCGCCGAGAACCCGCACGTCGGCTTCGGCGGCGGCGGCCCGCACTTCTGCCTGGGTCACCACCTGGCCAAGACCCAGCTGCGCGCGCTGTTCCACCAGCTCCTCACCCGGGTCCCGGACCTGTCGGTGGGCGAGCCGGAGTTCCTGACCGGGAACTTCATCAACGGCATCAAGCGGCTACCGGTGACGTTCGGGACGGCGTCGTGAAGCTCGGTCTGGCGCTGGGCTACTGGGGCGCCGGGCCGCCGCCCGGAACGGTGGAGAAGGTCGACGCCGCCGAGGACCTCGGCTTCGACTCGATGTGGACGGCCGAGGCGTACGGCTCGGACGCGTTCACCCCGCTGTCCTGGCTCGGCTCCCGCACCACGCGGATGCGCCTGGGCACCTCGGTCGTGCAGATGTCCGCGCGCACCCCGACCGCGACGGCGATGGCCGCCATGACGCTGGACCACCTCTCCGGCGGCCGGATGGTGCTGGGCATCGGCGCGTCCGGGCCACAGGTCGTCGAGGGCTGGTACGGGCAGCCGTACCCGAAGCCGCTCGCCCGCACCCGGGAGTACGTCCGGATCCTGCGCGCCGCGATCGCGCGGGAGAATGTGCTCTCCGACGGCCCGCACCACCCGATCCCGTACCCGGGCGGCACCGGGCTGGGCAAGCCGCTGCGCTCGACGCTGCACCCGTACCGGACCGACCTGCCGATCCTGCTCGCCGCCGAGGGCCCGAAGAACGTCGCGCTGGCCGCCGAGATCGCCGACGGCTGGCAGCCGCTGTTCTACGCACCCCGGAACGACGCGCACTACCGCGAGTCCCTCGACGCCGGGTTCGCCGCCCGCGGCGGGCGCCCGGACGGCTTCGAGGTCGTCTGCATGGTGCAGGTCGTCGTCGACGACGACGTCGAGGCCGCCGCGGACCGGATCCGCCCGTTCCTCGCGCTCTACGTCGGCGGGATGGGCGCCAGGGGCGCGAACTTCCACTACGAGGTCTTCGCCCGCATGGGCTACGAGCAGGAGTGCGCCCGTATCCAGGAGCTCTACCTCGCCGGTGACAAGGACGCGGCCGCGAAGGCCGTCCCGACCTCGATGGTCGAGCAGGTGGCACTCATCGGTCCGACGGCGAAGATCGCCGAGGAGCTGCCGGTGTTCCGCGACTCGCTGATCACGACGATGGTCGTGGACGGCGCACCCGACCACCTGCGCACGATCCGCGACCTGGTCGGCTGAGGCCCCGGGGCCGTCCCACCCGCACGGATGCGGTGGGACGGCCCCGGATCACCGTGCGGCGAGGTAGGCGGGCCAGCTGCCGTGCTCGGTGACGTCCCGGGCCCCGGGCGTCGCCGTCGTGCAGACGATCCCGGCGACCGGATCGCCGTCGTCGAGCAGGACCCGGCCCCGCGCGAGCGGCGCGGGCAGCACCAGGCCCGCGGGGGCCGCGGCGGGCAGGTCGAACACCTCCACCTCGATCGCCGCACCGCCCGCGCCGACCCGGAGCAGCCCGCCGCGCGGGACGTCACCGTCGAGGGCGAGCAGCCGGTACTCCGGCGCGGTCACCCGCACCGCCCGGAACCGGGCCCCGAGGGCGAGCAGCTCGTGGTGCAGCGGCTGGCCCCGCCGGTGCGCGGCGACGACCGCGAACCCCCCGGTCAGCACGGCACCTCCGAGACGTGTGCTGCCACGATCCGCCAGGCGCCGCCGAGCCGCGCCCAGGTCTGGGTCTGCCGGCCCTCCCTCGCGCCGTCCGGGTAGCCGAACCGTGTGCTGACGACGGCCGCGTCGCTCCCGAGGGCGAGGACCGTCGTGCCGGACAGCGTCCGCCCGGCCGGGACCCCGGGGTTCGCCCGGCGCCACGCGTCGATCTGGGCGCCGCCCTGCTGGCGGTCGGCGACGCCGTAGCGGACGCAGCGGTCGTCGTCCCAGAACAGCTCGGTGAGGACGGCGACGTCGGCGTCGCGCAGCGCCCGCTCGTACCGGTCGAACACCGCCCGCACCTGCGCGACGACGTCGGGCCGGTCGAGCTCGTCGGCCGTGGTGACCGTGCCGCGGGTCATGCCGTGGCCGGGCGGGGTCCGCCGACGGCGTCGGGGCCCTCGGTCGTGGCCGGGGCCGCGGCCGGCCGAGCCGGCCGCGGCTCCGCCGGGGCGACCGGCGCGGCGGGCTCCGGCGCGACGGCCTGCCGGGCGGTGGCGCCACGTCGGGTGCCCCACCCGAACGCGGCCAGCACGATCGCCGCGAACAGGTAGCCGAGCGCGATCTGCCCACCCACGTTCCAGCCGACGGCCTCGGCGTGCATCAGCCCGAGGAACCCGAGCACCGCCCCGGCGGCGGAGTACGCGGCCGCGGCGAAGAAGTTCTTGTCGATGACGAACGCGGTGATCGAGCCGAGCACCAGACCGGCGAGGATCGCGCCACCGCCGAGCAGCACGGTGCCGTGGTAGACCAGCCCGGCCCCGGCGAGTGCCTCCTCGCCGACCCGGGCCGCGGTCGTCCCCGCGGCCGACAGCGCGTTGTTCATCAGCCCGGTGGCCCAGGCCGCGATGTTCGGGACGATCGCGATGACGACGGCGACGGCGTGGCGGCGCGGGGTCTCCTGAAACGCCTGGGCACCGATCAGCAGGCCGATGTAGAGCAGGATCGGCACGATCGCCGGGGTCGGCAGCAGCGCTCCGAGCAGCGCGAACAGCCCGAGGAAGCACATCAGGGAGATGAACACCCCGGACGCCAGCGAGTACGTCGTCCGGCCGCCGGCCGCCTTCCAACCCGGGTGTCCGATGTAGACCGCGGGCGGGAACGGGCAGCCCATCGCGGCACCGACGACGGCGCCGGCGCCGTCCGCGGCGAGCACCGCGCGCATGTTGTACTCGTCGCCTGCGACGGCCGCGGACTCGCTGTTCGTCATGCCCTCGGTGAAGTTGTAGATGCCCAGCGGGATCGCCGTGGCGAGCAGCGGGGCGACGTCGGCGAGCCCGGCACCGAGCCGGGCGAGGTCGACGGTCGGGAGGCTGATCGCGACGTCGCCGGCGGCGGAGACGACGTCGGGCACCGACATGTACCCGCCGACCCAGCCGATCGCGGTGCCGACGAGCAGCGCTGCCAGCCCCACCGGGATGTTCCCGGGCAGCTTCAGGTCGGTGAAGAACCCGATCAGGATGATCACCATGACCGGCAGCGCGATCCACAGGGCCTCGAACATCTGCGCGGCCGGGCGCATCGAGATGAACGCGATCGAGACGCCGGCGAGCGTGCCGAGCATCGCGGCCTGCGGGGTGAACCGCCGGATCCACGGCCCGACGAACGCGCCGAGCAGCACGATCAGCCCGATGATGAACGACCAGGCGAGACCGGCCGCCCACGCGGTGAGCGGGTTCCCGGTGGCCAGCGCGATCGGCAGCATGATCACGAAGACGACGATGAACATGTGCGGCACGGACGGGCCGTAGGGCATGGCGCAGACGTCCGTGCGGCCCTCGCGGTGGGCCAGCCGGCGGGCGAGGTAGGTGTAGTAGACGTTGCCGATCAGCAGCTGGACGCCGAGCGCCGGGAGGATCACCCCGAACACCTCGGCGCCGGGGATGTTCACCACCCCGATGCACAGCCCGGTCAGGGTCAGCACGTTGACCAGCGTGTTGAACCCGAGCCCGAAGAACGCGTTGGTGTCCCCCGCGACCCACCATGAGAGCCTCATCGGCTGGGGTGCGGTATCCGTCGTGGTCATGCCACGGCATCCCTGGTCAGTGCGGTGAGCAGGGCGGACGAGGGCGCGACCCAGCCGAAGATGCCGCCCTGGGCGGCCACCATCTCCAGTGCGACGCGGTGGAACTCGGGGAAGTAGGAGCCGGTGCAGTCCGAGAGCACGAGGCACTCGTGGCCCCGGTCGTTGGCCTCCCGGACGGTCGTCTGCACACAGACCTCGGTGGTCACGCCGGCCACGACCAGGCTGGTGATGCCGCGGGACCGCAGCTCGGCGCCGAAGGTGGTGCCGTGGAACGAGCCCTTGCCGGGTTTGTCGATCACGAGCTCGCCGGGCTCGGGCCTCAGCTCGTCGATGATGTCGTGGCCGTACTCGCCGCGGACCAGGATGCGGCCCTTGGGCCCCGGGTCGCCGATGCGCAGGCTCGGCTCGCCGCGGTTGAGCTTGGCGGGCGGGCAGTCGCTGAGGTCCGGGACGTGGCCCTCGCGGGTGTGGATCACGGTCATGCCCAGCGCGCGGACGACGCGCAGGACCTCCTGCAGCGGCGGGATGACGCTGCGCAGCAACGACACGTCGTTGCCCAGGGTCTCGCCGAAGCCCCCGGGCTCGCAGAAGTCCCGCTGCATGTCGATGATCAGCAGGGCGGTGGTCGCGGGGTCGAAGGTGAAGGCGCCGGGGTCGGCGTCGACCGAGATCACGAGTCACTCCAGGTGGTCGCCTCGACGACGGCGTCGGACGACCCGACGGCCCCGAACACCCCGCCCTGCATGGTCACCATGTGCAGGGCGGCGTCGTGGTTGACGGGGTCGGTGGCGCCGGTGCAGTCGGCGAGGATCAGGCACTCGTAGCCGCGGTCGTTCGCCTCGCGCACGGTGGTGTGCACGCAGACGTCGGTGGTGATGCCGGTCAGCAGGATGTGGGTGATCCCGTTGGAGCGGAGGACCAGGTCGAGCTGCGTGGCGTAGAACGCGCCCTTGCCGGGCTTGTCGATCAGCACCTCGCCGGGTACCGGGGCGACCTCCGGCACGATCTCCCAGCCGGGTTCGCCGCGGACGAGGATCCGCCCGGCCGGTCCGGGGCTGCCGATCTCCGCCCCGATCCGCCGCGACCGCCAGCGCTTGTTCGCAGGCAGGTCGGACAGGTCCGCGGCGTGTCCCTCCCGGGTGTGGACGACGAGCATCCCGGTCTCGCGGGCGTGCGCCAGCAGCCGGGCGGTCGGGGCGAGGCCCTGTCGGGTGAGCCCGATGTCGTAGCCCATCCGGTCGACGTAACCGCCGGGCCCACAGAAGTCGACCTGCCAGTCGATGCAGATCAGCGCGGTGCGGGCGGCGGGGACGGTGCCGTCGTAGGGCCAGGGGTAGGGACGGGCGGCGACCGGCCCGATGGTGGCGGTGCGGGTCGCGGTGTCGGGTGCGGTGTCGGGTGCGTCGGTCGTCATGGCGCCTCCGGTTCCGGTGGTCGGTGCGGGCAGAGGGGACGGGCACGGTGCGGGCGGTCTCATCGCGGCGGCCCGAGCAGCGCAGCCGCGGCGTGCAGCAGCCGGGCCTCGGAGAAGGCGGGGCCGAGCAGGGTGACCCCGAACGGCCGCCCGTCGTCGGTGGTCCCGGCGGGCACCGCGACGGCGGAGAGGTCCAGCAGGTTGGTGGCCTGGGTGTAGCGGCCCAGGACGAGGTTGCGCATGACCGGCTCGGCCGCCAGCTCCGCCCGGGTGAACGTCGTCGGCACGGTCGGGAGCAGCAGGACGTCCGCGGTCGCGAACAGCCGGGCGACCTCGGCGCGCAGCTCCTGCAGCCGGTACCGGGCGCGGAACGCCTCGACGGCGGAGAACCGGGCGCCCGCCTCGATCACCGCGCGGGTCACCGGCAGCACGGCGTCGCGGTGGGTGTCGAGGACGTCGGCGAGGACGGCGAGCCGCTCGGCCACCCACGGCCCGCCGTAGAGCAGGTCCCCGGCCTCGCGCAGGGCCGCGGTGGGTGTGCCGACGGTGCCCGCCCGGGCGGCGACGGTCGCGGCGACCCGGGCGAAGGCGTCGGCGAACCCGGTGTCGACCGTCCCGTCACCGCGGTCGAGATCCAGGTCCTCCGGCAGCGCGACGACGACCGGGCGGGCGCCGGGGGCCTCCGGCGGGGCGGCCCGGGACCACGGGTCGTCCGGGTCCGGCCCGGCCAGCACCGCGAGCACCTCGGCGGCCCCGGTGAGGTCGCGGGTGAACACGCTGACGCAGTCGAGCGACCGGCAGGCGGGCAGCATCCCGGCCGTGCCGACCAGGCCGCGGGTGGGCTTGAGCCCGACGACGCCGTTCAGCGCGGCGGGCACCCGCCCGGAACCGGCGGTGTCGGTGCCCAGCGCGACCGGCACCAATCCGGCCGCGACGGCGACGGCGCTGCCCGAGCTGGACCCGCCGGAGATCAGGTCGCCGCCGAAGACGCTCTCCGGCGCCCCGTAGGGCGAGCGGCCCCCGTTCAGACCGGTGGCGAACTGGTCCAGGTTGGTCTTCCCGACGACGATCGCGCCCGCCGCGCGCAGCCGCCGGACCGCGGTGGCGTCGGCGTCGGGGGTGCGGGTGAACGCCGGGCAGGCGGCGGTGGTGGGGAGCCCGACGGCGTCGATGTTGTCCTTCACCGCCACCGGCACGCCCCACAGCGGGTGGCCGGCCGGGTCGAGCCCCTCCAGCTCACGGGCCCGCCGGTGCAGCTCGTCGACCGGGGTGCGGGAGATCCAGACGTGGTCGTCGCCGCGGGCGTCGATCCTGGCGGTCAGCTCCGCGACGACGTCCGCGGGCCGGAGGGCGCCGGAGGCGTAGCCGGCACGGAGGCCGGACACCGTCGCCGAGGGGCTGGACAGCAGCTGCATTCCGTCGATTGTCGACAGTTTAGTGTCACCTCGAGGTGTCCGAGGTAACAGCTGCGTGACGTCTGCTACTGCTCGTGCAGCTCGGGGCCGAGGTAGGCGCGGCCCCCGTGGTGGGCCAGCGCGTCGAGCACAGCCGCCCGGTCCCCGGCCACGACCGCCTCGTACAGCCGGCAGTGCCGTCGCGCCCCCTCGGCCGGGGAGCGCTGCTCGGCCTCCCGGCGCATGTTGGTCGCCATGTACAGCTGCAGCTGCAGGATGACCGGCTCGAAGACCCGGACGAGGTGCCGGTGCCCGGCCAGTCCGACCAGGGCCAGGTGGAACTCGCGGTGTGCCTCGGCGCGGTCGACCGCGGCGCCCTCGCCGTCGTCGGCCGCGGCGCGTTCGATCCGTTCGGTGGCCCGCTGGAGGCGGGCGAGCCGAGCCGGGTCCCGGCGCCCGCTCCCGGCGAACATCTCGTCCACGGCGAACCGCTCCAGCGCGTCGCGCAGCCCGAACAGCTCGGTCATGTCCCGGGCCGAGAGTTCGCAGACCCGAACCCCGCGCCGCGGGAGGTGCTCGACGAGTCCCTGCTCGCCGAGCTGACGCAGCGCCTCGCGCACCGGCGCCCGGCTGATGCCGAACCGGCGGGTCAGCTGCTCCTCGACCAGCCGCTCCCCCGGCGCGAACACACCCCGCAGGATGTCCCGGCGGATCCGGTCGAGCGCCAGCTCCACCAGGCTCGGGGAACCGAGCTCCTCGAGCGGGGCCTCCGAGCTCACCGGGACGACTCCTGGGGACGACGGGACGGGAGGGTGACCCCACCAGCCTGTCAGATCCGGGTCGGTGCGAGTCGCCCCGGTCGTGCTCAGTACCGGATGAGCCCGCGGATGTTGCGCCCGGAACGCATGTCCTCGTAGCCATCGTTGACCTGGTCGAGGGTGTACTCCTTGGTGATCAGCTCACGCAGCTTGAGCTGTCCCAGATTGTGCATCTCCAGCAGCCGCGGGATGTCGAACTGCGCCGCGGAGCTGCCGAACAGCGCGCCGCGGATCTGCTTCTCGTAGAGCGTGAGGTCGAGCAGCGACAGCGACGCCGTCTCCTCCTCGGCCCGGGCCAGCGCGGTGACGACGACCCGGCCGCGCTTGCCGACCAGCTGCAGCGCGGGCTGCAGGTCCTCACCCATCGCGACGCCGGTGCACAGGATCGCCGCCTCGGCCATCTGCCCGCGGGTCACCTCGCTGACGATCTCCCAGGCCTCGTCGATGCTCGCGGCGACGTGCGTGGCGCCCAGCTCGCGGGAGCGTTCCCGCTTGTGCTCGACCGGGTCGACGGCCACGACGTACCGGCACCCGGCCGCGCGGGCGCCCTGCACCGCGTTCGCGCCGATGCCGCCGATGCCGACGACCACGGCGGTGTCCCCGGCCCGCAGGTCCGCGGTGCGGACCGAGGAGCCGAAGCCGGTGGTGACGCCGCAGCCGACCAGCGCCGCCAGGTCGAGCGGGAAGCCCTCGTCGATCTTCACGGCGGACTTCACCGGGACGACGGTGTGCCGGGCGAACGTGCCGAGCAGACACATCTGGCCCAGGTCCTCGCCGCGGGCGTGGAACCGGTAGGTGCCGTCGAGCTGCGGGCCGAGGGTGGCTCCGGCGCCGTCGTTGCAGAGGTTCGGCTGGCCCTTGGAGCAGTACGGGCAGCGCCCGCAGGAGGGCAGGAAGGTCATCACGACCGGGTCGCCGACCTCGAGCTCGGTGACACCCGGGCCGACCTCGATGACCCGGCCGGCGCCCTCGTGGCCGCCGACCATCGGCAGGACCGCGGGCAGGTCACCGGTCACGAGGTGTTCGTCGGAGTGGCACAGCCCCGATGCGGTCAGCTCGACCATCACCTCGCCGGCGTTCGGGGAGTCGAGCTCGACCTCCTCGATCTCCCACTTGCCACCGGGTTCCCACAGCACCGCTGCCGTCGTACGCATGGTGGTGGATCCTGGTCGCGCCGAGACCTCCGGCACACCCGTCGTCCGCGCCAGCGCTGGCCCCCGGGTGCCAGGGGAGGTCCTCAGGCGCCGGCGAGCGGGAGGGTGAGCCGGGCGACGAGGCCACCGCCCTCGCGCGGCAGCAGGCTCAGCTCACCGTCCATCGCGGACGCGAGCGCCTCCGCGATCCACAGGCCCAGCCCGGCCGTGCCGCGGCGCTCCCCCAGCGCGACGTCCTTGGCCGTCACGACGCCCTCCTGGCCCGCGGGCAGGCCGGGACCGCGGTCCCGGACCTCGGCGGTGAGCACGGCGCCGTCGTGGGACAGGTGCAGCTCCACGACCTCGCCGCCCGAGTGCCGGGCGGCGTTCTCGGCCAGGTTGGTGAGCATCCGGCGCAGCCGCTGCGGGTCGCAGTGGACCGCGGCCCCGGCCGGTTCGACGACCGGGTGTCGCCGGTGGGCGGCGATCCCGGCGGCGTCGAGCACGGCGTCGGCGAGCTCGGCGAGCGCGACGCGGCGGGGCCGGTCGCGCCCGAGCGGGCTGCCGTCGGCGACGGCCAGGTCGGCCAGCCCGTCGAGCATGTCCTGGAGGTGGGCGGCGTGGTCGGCGAGCAGCCGCGACGCACGCCGGGCCGCGTCACCGTCGAGCCTGCCCGCCGCGAGGTCCGACGACAGCGCGGTCAGCGAGGCGACCGGGGTCCGGAACTCGTGCAGCACGACGCGGGCACCGTCGAGCCGGGCCCGGCTCTGGGACACGATCCGGTCCCGCAGTGCACGCTCGGACAGGTAGCGCTCGTGTTCGTTCTCCGCGCGGGCCCGGGTGGTCGCGATGTCGGCCAGCTGGTGTTCCAGTAGCCGCACCTGCACCCCGGTGAGCACGGCGGTCGCGAACAGGAAGCCGGTCCACCACAGCCCGGCCAGGAGCGCGTCGGCGACGGCGACGCGCGGCCCGGACCCGAGCAGGACCGCGACGGTGTAGCCGGCACCGAGCCCGAGCGCGGCGAACCGCGCGACGCGCGGCCCCCCACGCAACGCGATCGCGATGACGACCAGCGGCAGCGCCCCCACCATCGGACTCGCGACGCCGCCGGTGAAGCCGCAGGCGAGCACGCTGAGCACGCCGTCGAGCCCGGTCAACACGGCCGGGGGCACCGGCAGTCGCCCCCGCACCAGCGAGACGACGCCGAGCACCGCCGCGTACACCGTGCTCAGCCCGACCAGCACCGCGGCGACGACCGGCCGCTCGCCGGTCAGGTCCGGGCGGCTCACGACCAGGCCCACGGCGGCGAGCACCACGCAGAGCCGCAGCACGACGGCCTGGCGTTCCTCCCGGGTGCGTCCGGGGAGCTCACCGGGGTGCGCGGTCACGGTCGGGACCTCTCGGACGGGGACGCGGGTCGGGGCCACATTAGGCTCGGGGCATGCCGCCCGCGCCGACAGCGCCGCACGTCGTCGTCATCGTCGACGACCACGCCCTGTTCGCGCAGGGGCTCGCCCTGTTGCTGGAGTCCCGCGCCGGGGACACCTTCCGGGTCGCGGGCTCCACCACGGCCGGGGAGGAGGCCGTCGCGCTGGTCGGGCGGCACCGGGCCGGGATCGCGATCGTCGACCTCGCGCTGCCGCCGCTGGGCGGGGTGGAGACGATCCGCCGGATCAAGGCCGCCTACCCCGCCACCCGGGTGCTGGCGCTGTCGGGCACCGAGGACCTGGACCTGGCCGCGGCCGCGATGCGCGCCGGCGCCGACGGCTACCTGGGCAAGTCCGCCGACCCGGAGGTGCTGGTCGCCCCGCTGCTGTCGATCGCGGCCGGCGTGCGGGTGCTGCGCGCGGAGCTGCTCGACGCGCTGCTCGTCGCGGCCGACCGCACCGCCGACGGCCTGCTCGACCGGCTCGGTGAGCGCGACGTCGAGCTGTGGACGCTGCTGGCCCGGGGCCTGGAGACCGCCGACATCGCGCGCCCGATGCTGGTCAGCGAGCGCACCGCCAAGCGCATGATCGCCTCGCTGCTGCACAAGCTGGGCGCGGCCAACCGGATCGAGGCGGCCGCGCTCGCCGGGCGCTGCGGGCTGCTCGACGAGCACCCGGCCGGGCGCTGAGGGGCGGCGCGGCCCGGGCGGGCCAACCCTGGCCCGGTGATCGGCTGCGCGCCCCCGACCACACCGGACACACTCGCCGCGACGCACCGGGCGACCCCACGTCCGGCCCCCATCCCGCGAGGAGGCGCTGATGGCCGTGTTCGCCGACGAGGCCGAGGTCTACGAGTACCTGGGCGGGGTGTTCCGGATCGGCATGGCCGACCCGGACCTGGTCGCGAAGCTGCAGCCGTCGGGCGTCGTCCTGCGGATCACCTACACCAACCCGGACGCGGTGCTCACCGTGGACATGCCGAACTCGGAGATCCACACCGGCGCCGGGCAGGGCCCCGACCCGAACATCGAGCTGTTCATGTCCGCCGACACCGGCAACCGGTTCTGGCTGGGCAAGGTCATCCTCCCGGTCGCGCTGGCCAAGGGCGACGTCCGCGCCAAGGGCCCGGTCTCGAAGGTCCTCAAGCTGCTGCCGATCGCCAAGCAGCTCTTCGGCCCGTACAAGGCCAAGCTCCAGGCCGAGGGCCGGGAGGACCTGCTCAAGGCCTGACCACGATCGGGTGAAGACCCCCCGGCCGTCCGGCCCGCCGCGACGGCGCCCGGCGAGACTGGGGGCCGACCCACCCGACGGAGGCGCCGGCGATGGACGACATCTGGCTGGACGTGCAGGCCTGGCAGCCGCTGCGGGGTGTGCTGCACCGGATGACCGAGATCCAGTGCGACGCACCCGACCCGCTGCCCGACGGCTTCGACGAGTGGCACGACTGGGCCGAGGCCTGCCTGCTCGAGGTCGCGCTGCGCGACGGCTGGCAGCACGGGCGCTACGCGTACACGATCCAGGAGCGGGACGCGACCGGCCATCCCGTCCGTGAGATCGGCAAGGACATCTGGGACTACGAGGAGCCGGCTCGCGAGCCGACCGGCTGACCACCGGCGCCGGGCCGCTACCGTCGCCGGGAACCATTCGCGTGACGAGGAGGTCCACGGTGACACGGGGCAGGGGTCCGCTGGCCGGACTGAAGGTGATCGAGCTGGCCGGGATCGGGCCGGGGCCGCACGCGGCGATGATCCTGGGCGACCTCGGGGCGGACGTCGTCCGCATCGACCGGCCGTCGGGCGGGCTGAAGCTCGGGTCCGACTCGGTACCCGACCCGACGGCACGCGGCCGCCGATCGGTCACCGCGGACCTGAAGGACCCGGCTGGCAGGGAGACCGTGCTCCGGCTGGTCGAGTCCGCCGACGTCCTGCTGGAGGGCTACCGGCCAGGCGTCACCGAGCGCCTCGGCGTCGGCCCCGAGGACTGCCACGCCCGCAACCCGCGCCTGGTCTACGGCCGGATGACCGGCTGGGGCCAGGACGGCCCGATGGCGCCGCGCGCCGGGCACGACCTGAACTACATCTCGCTGACCGGCGCGCTGCACGCCATCGGCCGCGCCGGGGAACGCCCGGTCCCACCGCTGAACCTGGTCGGTGACTTCGGCGGCGGCTCCATGCTGCTCGTCGTCGGCGTGCTGGCCGCGCTCTGGGAGGCGAAGGCCTCCGGGCAGGGCCAGGTCGTCGACGCCGCCATGGTCGACGGCGTCAGCGTCCTCAACCAGATGTTCTGGGGCTTCCTGGCCCAGGACGCCTGGGTCGACGAGCGCGGCTCGAACCTGCTCGACGGGCACGCCCCGTTCTACGACACCTACACCTGCGCCGACGGCGGCCACATGGCCGTCGGGGCCCTGGAGCCGCAGTTCTACGCCCAGCTCATCGTCGGGCTCGGGCTCACCGAGGACGAGCTGGGCCCGCAGTACGACCGCGCCGGCTGGCCCGCCATGCGGGCCCGGTTCACCGAGGTGTTCGCCTCCAAGCCCCGCGACGAGTGGGCCGCGGTCTTCGAGGGCACCGACGCGTGCACCACCCCGGTGCTGTCGTTCGCCGAGGCCCGCGAGAACGCGCACCTGACCGCGCGCGGCACCATCGTCACCTCCGACGGCGTGCCCCAGGCCGCACCGGCGCCGCGGTTCTCCCGCACGGTCACCGAGACCGCCGGTCGCGGCACCGGCCCGGAGGGCGTCGAGGACGTCCTGCGCGACTGGGCCTGACCCCGTACACGACGACGCCCCCGGTTCCGCAGGGAACCGGGGGCGTCGTCGTGTCAGGCGCTGATCAGGCGATCAGTCGGTCTCCTCGTCCGCGACCAGCAGGTTGCGGGTGCGGTTCGGGTCCACCGGGATGCCCGGCCCGGTGGTGGTGGAGACGGTGATCTTCTTGACGTAGCGGCCCTTGGCGGCCGACGGCTTGAGCCGCAGGATCTCGTCGTAGGCGGCGCCGTAGTTCTCCACCAGCTTCTCGGTGTCGAACGAGGCCTTGCCGATGACGAGGTGCAGGTTAGCCTGCTTGTCGACCCGGAAGTTGACCTTGCCGCCCTTGATCTCGTTGATGGCCTTCGTGACGTCCGGCGTCACGGTGCCCGTCTTCGGGTTCGGCATCAGGCCACGCGGGCCGAGGATGCGGGCGATGCGGCCGACCTTGGCCATCTGGTCCGGGGTCGCGATGGCGGCGTCGAAGTCGAGCCACCCGCCCTGGATCCGCTCGATGAGGTCCTCGGCGCCCACGGCGTCGGCGCCGACGGCCTCGGCCTCGGCGGCCTTGTCGCCGGTGGCGAACACGATGACCCGGGCGGTCTTGCCGGTACCGTGCGGCAGGTTCACGGTGCCGCGGACCATCTGGTCCGCCTTACGGGGGTCGACGCCCAGCCGCATCGCGACCTCGACGGTCGCGTCGGTGTTCTTGCTGGACGTCTCCTGGGCCAGCTTCGCTGCGGCGAGCGGCGAGTAGAGGCGGTCCGCGTCGATCTTCGCGGCGGCCTCACGATAGGCGTTGCTGCGCTGTGCCATCTGTCCTCGTCTCCTCTGAGGTCAGGTCGTGGTAGGAGCCGCGCCCGGCTCTCCCACGCGTACGGGTGGTGTGGGGGGCTCGCTCAGCCGTCGACCGTGATGCCCATCGACCGGGCGGTGCCGGCGATGATCTTGGCGGCCTGGTCGAGGTCGTTCGCGTTCAGGTCGTTCATCTTGACCTGGGCGATCTCCCGGACCTGGGCCATGGTCACGCTGGCGACCTTGGTCTTGTGCGGCTCGCCGGAGCCCTTCTCGACACCGGCCGCCTTGAGCAGGAGCCGCGCCGCGGGCGGGGTCTTCAGCTCGAAGGTGAACGACCGGTCCTCGAAGACCGAGATCTCGACCGGCACGATGTTTCCGCGCTGGGCCTCGGTCGCCGCGTTGTAGGCCTTGCAGAACTCCATGATGTTGACGCCGTGCTGGCCCAGTGCGGGGCCGACCGGCGGGGCCGGCGTCGCTGCGCCTGCCTGGATCTGGAGCTTGATGATCGCGGAGAGCTTCCGCTTCTTGGGGGGCATGTCCGTTCCTCAGTGATCGATGTCCACGCCACGCGGCCCTGCCATGCCGCGGACGTTCCTCACGGGTGCGATCAGATCTTGGAGACCTGGTTGAACCCGAGCTCGACCGGGGTCTCCCGGCCGAAGATCGAGACCAGCACCTTGAGCTTCTGGGCGTCGACGTTGACCTCGGAGATGCTCGCGGGGAGCGTGGCGAACGGGCCGTCCATGACGGTGACCGACTCGCCGACCTCGAAGTCGACCTCGACGGTGGGGGCGCCGCCGGAGGAGGCGGAGCCGCCGGACGCGGACCTGCCGGCCTCGGCCTCCTTCTTGGGGGCCTCGACCTTGGGCAGCAGGAACTTCACGACCTCGTTGATCGTCAGCGGCGACGGCTTGGACGTCGCGCCGACGAACCCGGTGACGCCCGGCGTGTTCCGCACCGCGCCCCAGGACTGGTCGTTGAGCTCCATCCGCACCAGGATGTAGCCGGGCAGCACCTTGCGCTGGACCTTCTTGCGCTGCCCGTTCTTGATCTCGGTGACCTCCTCGGTGGGCACCTCGACCTGGAAGATGTAGTCCTCGACGTCCAGGGTCTGCGCCCGGGTCTCCAGGTTCGACTTCACCTTGTTCTCGTAGCCCGCGTAGGAGTGGACGACGTACCAGTCGCCGGGCGCGCGACGCAGCGCGGCGCGCAGCTCCTCCTCCGGATCCACGTCCTCGTCCGGCTCCTCCGCGACGGCCTCGGCCTCGTCGGCCTCATCGGCCTCGTCGGCGGTCGGGACCGTCCCGCCCGCGCCCTCCAGCGTCTCCGCCTCGGCGCCGGGGGTGCTGTGGTCGTCGGCCTCGGTGTAGTCACCGGAGACGGCGTCCGCACCGTGCGCCGCCGCGACGTCGGCGTCCTGGACGGACTGCTCGGGCAGCGTCTCGTCGGCCGCGTTCTCGGCGACGGCGTCGATCGCGGCCTCGTCGGCCGCCTCGTCGTACGCCTTGCTGTCGGAGGTCACGTCCTACTCGCTTCCATTGTTCGGTGTCGGTCGGAGCCGGTCGGCGTTCGTACTCGCGTCAGTTGCCGAACAGCAGGGCGACGCCCTCGGCGAACGCCGAGTCCAGCACGAACACCAGCGCCACCATGATCGACACGAAGATCAGGACCGCGATGGTGTACTTCACCATCTGGCTGCGGTCGGGCCAGATGACCTTGCGGAGTTCCGCGACGACCTCGCGCAGGAACCGGGCGAGCCGGGCGAAGAGCGACGGCTTCTTCTCCTTCGTCGCCGCGGTGGCGCGACCTGGGGTGGCGCGCCCCTTGCCGGGGGTGCTCGAGGGCCCGGAGGCCCGCCGTCCACGACGGTCGGCGGCGTTGCTCGGGCGCTCCCGCCCGGGCCGCTCCGACTCGTGCTCGTCGCTCACGCGTGTCGCCCTCCGCAGATGGCGGGCATCCGCCCGCCCTCGGTCACGTCCTCCGCTTCGGGAGAACCCTCGTCGCTTCGTCCGTGCCGTCTGCCGTGCCGCCGTGATCTCCGGTGGCCTGCGGCGTCGTGGCAGGGGTGACAGGACTTGAACCTGCAACCTGCGGTTTTGGAGACCGCTGCTCTGCCAATTGAGCTACACCCCTTTGCCCCGGTCCACCAGGTGGCCGCGGGGCGGACGCAACGGATCATCCGGTGCGCCCGGCTGGAACGAGTGTACGCACCCGCTCCCGCGGGCCCGTACGCCGGGTCGTCTCAGCCGGGGAGGACGACCTCGGCGCGGGCGCGGCCGAGCACCGTCTTCCCCTCGAAGGTCGCCTTGAGATCGACGACGGCGATCCGCTCGCCGTCCTGTTCGCGCACCTCGGCGACGGTGCCGGAGAGCTCGACGGTCGCACCGGTGTCGTCGTCCGGGACGACGACGGGCCGGGTGAAGCGGGTGCCGTAGCTGCGGATCGCGGCCGGGTCGCCGGTCCACGCGGTCAGCACGCGCCCGGCGAGCGCCATCGAGAGCATCCCGTGCGCGATCACACCCGGCAGCCCGGCGACCGCGGCGACGCGGTCGCTCCAGTGGATCGGGTTCAGGTCGCCGGAGGCACCGGCGTAGCGCACCAGGTCGGCGCGGGTGACCTGGACGGTCAGCGACGGCAGTGCATCGCCCTTGGCGCAGTCGGCGGCGGTCCGCGAGGTCAGCGGTGCGCTCACGCGTCCCCCTCGGTGCCCGTGTCCTCGCCGGCGGGGCTGACCAGCATCGAGTGCGTGGTCGCGACCGGCTCGCCCGCCGCGTCGGTGATCTCGCACCGCAGCGTCAGCATGTGGTTGCCGGCCCGGGTGCGCAGCTCGTCGACGTGCAGCACCGTGGTGAGTTCGTCGCCGGCGACGAGCGGCCTGCGGAACGTGACCCGCTGGTCGCCGTGGACCATGCGGGTGTAGTCCCACCCGAAGGCGGGGTCCCGGAGGAAGTCCTCGATGACCGGCATCGTGAAGCAGGTCGAGAACGTCGGCGGGGCCACCAGGTCGGCATGACCCGCGGCACGCGCCGCGTCCACCTCACGGAAGAGCGGGTCGTCGTCACCGATGGCGACGGCGAACTCGCGGATCTTCTCGCGACCGACCTGGTAGGGCCCGACCGGGTCCGAGCTGTGCCCGACCCAGGACTGGTCGACCACCGTCAGCTCCGGGAGTCGCTACGCACTCAGCGGGTCTCGCGGTGCGCCCGGTGGGTGCCGCAGTTCGGGCAGAACTTCTTGATCTCGAGCCGGTCGGGGTCGTTCCGCCGGTTCTTCTTGGTGATGTAGTTGCGGTGCTTGCACTCCTCGCAGGCCAGAGTGATCTTCGGCCGCACGTCCGTGGCCTTGGCCATCGCGGGTGCCTCCCAGCATGTCTCGTGAATGATGCGCCAACGTGGTGACGATGGCCGGACTTGAACCGGCGACACAGCGATTATGAGCCGCTTGCTCTACCAACTGAGCTACACCGTCATGCAAGGGGCCCCGCCGCATGCGGCGGGGCCCCTTGTCGAGCCCCCTTACGGAATCGAACCGTAGACCTTCTCCTTACCATGGAGACGCTCTGCCGACTGAGCTAAGGGGGCGGCAGTATCGGTGTCCCGCGGGGCCCGAGGGGCTCGCTCTCACCGACGGGAAGAACTTTACACCGGGGTTCCAGGGCCCCGAACGGGGGCCCCGGAACCCGGTCACCGCACGTCAACCACTGTTCGTCACCAGCTCGACTTGCGGACACCCGGCAGTGCGCCGTCGTGCGCGAGCTCGCGCAGGCGGACCCGGGACACCCCGAACTTGCGGAGGTGTCCACGCGGGCGGCCGTCGACCGAGTCGCGGTTGCGGACCCGGGTCGCACTGGCGTCGCGCGGCTGGCGGCGCAGCTCGGCGACCGCGGCGGCCCGCTCGGACTCCGGCGTCGTGGGGCGGGCGATGATCGCCTTCAGCTCGGCGCGGCGCTCGGCGTAGCGGGCGACGATCGCCTTCCGCCGCTCGTTCTTCGCGATCTGTCCGGTCGTGGCCATCAGACCTTCACCCCGTTCGCCCGGACCTTCGCCACCGCGGCGGAGACGCCGATCCGGTCCACCGTCCTGATCCCCTTGACCGAGAGCGTGAGCTTCACCCAGCGGTTCTCCTCGGCCAGCCAGTAGCGACGGGTCTGCACGTTGGGGTCCCAGCGCCGGCTGGTCCGCCGGTGGGAGTGCGAGACCGACTTGCCGAAGCCCGGCTCACGGCCGGTCAGGTCACAGCGCTTGGCCATCGCTCACCGTCCCGCGTGCGGGTAGGGCAGCAGGGCCATCTCCCGCGCGTTGCGGATCGCGGTGGCCACCTGCCGCTGCTGCTGGCCGGTGAGCCCGGTCACCCGGCGGGCGCGGATCTTGCCGCGGTCGGATATGAACGTGCGCAGCAGCGCGGCGTCCTTCCAGTCCACGTGCTCGATCCCCCGCTGCTTCAACGGGTTGGCCTTGCGGCGCGGCGCGCGCACCGGCTTGGCGCGTGCGGGCATCAGCGCTCCTCCTTGAACTCGACGTGCCTGCGCACCTTCGGGTCGTACTTGCGCAGGACCAGGCGGTCGGGGTCGTTGCGGCGGTTCTTGCGGGTCACGTACGTCGTGCCCGTCCCCGCCGTCGAGCGCAGCTTCACGATCGGCCGGACGTCGGTCGACTTGGCCATCGCGCCCCTCCTCTCAACATGGGAATCGTTTTCGTTTACGATACACCGGACCGCGACCACGTCCGACTCCGGGAGGAAGACATGACCGAGCTGGTGGTCCTGTGCGGGACCGAGGCCGACGGGGTGGAGCGGACGATCACGCGGATGCGCGAGCTGGACCCGGGTGTCGTCGTGCTCCACCACGACCTGCGCGACCTGGGCCGCGGTGTGGTGCACCGGCGGCTGCGCGACGCGGACCGCGACGAGCGCACCGTCCTGGAGCTCGCCCACGGCTGTGTCAGCTGCACCATCCGCGAGGACGTGCTGCCGACCCTGGCCGCGCTGGCCGGGACGGTGGACCGAGTGGTGCTGCACCTGGACCCGCGTCTGGAGCCCGAGCCGGTGTGCTGGGCGCTGGGGGCGGTGGTGTTCGAGCCGCCGGGGCGCGAGGCCTGCACCGCGACCGACCTCGTCGACCTGCGCGGCGTGGTGGCCGTGCTCGACCCGGACAGCTGGCTGGACGACGCCACCGGGGACGCGACCCTGCCCGAGCGCGGGCTGTCCACGCTGCCCGACGACGAGCGGACCGTCGCCCAGCTCGCCGTCGGCCAGGCCGAGTTCGCCGACGTCCTCGTGCTGACCCGCGCGGTCGGGCCCGGGGGTGCGGACCGGACCGCCGCCGTCCTGGACCGGCTGTGCCCGACCGCACCCCGGCTGCTCGCCGGGCGTGCCGACCACCGGGTCTTCTGCGACGGGCTCGGCCCCGAGTCCCGCCGCGGCGTCCCCGGCGGGGTGCACGACCCGCTGCTGCGCGGCGCACCCTCGCTGGACGCCGCCAGTGGCGTCCGCACCCTGCTGTTCTCCGCCCGTCGCCCGTTCCACCCGGACCGGCTGCACGAGGCCCTCGACAGCCTGCTCGACGGCGTCGTCCGGGCCCGCGGCCGGATCTGGCTGGCCACCCGGCCGGACGCCGTGCTGTGGCTGGAGAGCGCGGGCGGCGGCATGCGGATCGGGCACGCCGGTGACTGGCTCGCCGGCGCCGACGAGCAGGCCTGGACCGAGGCCGGCGACCAGCGCCGAGCGATGGCCGCGCTGGCCTGGCACCCGCGCTGGGGCGACCGCGCCCAGGACGTCGTCGCGATCTGCCACGACGCCGACCCCGACGAGATGGACGCCGCCCTGCGCGCCGCACTGCTCACCGACGCCGAGATCGCGGCCGGCGAGGACGCCTGGTCCGCCCTGCCCGACCCGTTCGGCTGGGCCCACGACGAGCCCTGCGCCGAGTCCGAGCCCGTGGGGCCCGCCGCCCTGGACGACCCCACCGTCCGTTCCGACCGAGAAGGAGACCTCTGATGGCCGTTCCCAAGCGACGGACGTCGCGATCGAACACCCGACACCGCCGGTCGCAGTGGAAGGCGACCACGCCCGATCTGGTGCCGGTCACCCTGGAGGGACGCCGACACCTGGTGCCGCGCGCGCTCGTCCCGGCCTACCGACGGGGTCTGCTGCCGCCACCCACCGGGCGGGACTGAGGAGACCCCTTACCCGCGGGCCCCGCGCGGCCCGCGGGACGGCGTGATCGCCCGATGCCCGGGCGGTCCCCTCAGCCGCAGTGTCGTCACCATGCTGATGACACACATCCCGATGGACCCCCTCGTCGCCCTCGCCGAGCAGCGGCAGGCCCGGCTGCGGGAGGAGGCGGACCGGTACCGCGCGGCGCGGCTGCTGCGCGGCGCGGCCGGCCCGTCGGCGGTGGGACGGCTGTGGCTGCGGCTGCGTGCCCGGCTCACCGCCTCCCGGCGGCCGAGACAGGCCCCCGGACCGGCCGGGCCAGCGACGCTCCCGCCCGGGGCCACCGCGGCCGCACCGGAACCGGGCCGTGCGCCGCACCCGGTGCGGGCCGGGACTCGTGGCTGAGCCGCGCGTCCGGGCCGTGCCCGCCGTCGTGGGCCCGGGAGTGTCGGTGTCCCGTGCCACGATGCGCTCCATGACGGCGGCAGCGACCCACGGGTGCGGCCCCAGCGGCCCGGACACGGACGAGCTGGTCGGCCGCGCGGAGGAGCTCTCCGGGCTGCTCCGCGACCTCGACGCGGCCCGGGCCGGGCGGGCCCGCGCCGTGCTGCTCGCCGGGGAGGCGGGGATCGGCAAGTCCCGGCTCGCCGCCGCGCTCGGCCGGGCCGCCGCGGAGGCGGGCGTGCAGGTAGTCGTCGGGCGGTGCCTGGACGAGGGCGGCGCGGCACTCCCCTACCTGCCCTTCTCCGAGGTGCTCGGCGCGCTGGACCGGGCCGGCACCGCGCTGCGGCCGGTGCTGCACGGGCTGCTGCCCGGTGCGCCGGAGGCGCCCCGCCCCACGGGAGGGGACGGGGACTCCGGGCGCCTGCAGGTGTTCGACGCGGTGGCCGGTGCCGTGCGCGACGCGGCGGCGGCGGCGCCGCTGCTCGTCGTGCTGGAGGACCTGCACTGGGCGGACCGCTCGACCCGGGAGCTGCTCGCCTTCCTGCTGGCCCGACTGGGCTCGCAGCGGCTGCTGGTGCTGGGCACCTACCGCTCCGACGACCTGCACCGCAGGCATCCGCTGCGCGCGTCGCTGGCGGAGCTCGTCCGGCTGCCCGCCGTCCATCGGGTCGAGCTCGGACCCCTCGCGCCCGACGCCGTGCTGGCGCTGGTCCGGGCCCGGGCGGCCACCGGGGGCGTCGACGAGGCCACCCTGCGCCGGATCGCCGCCCGCAGCGAGGGCAACGCCTTCTACGCCGAGGAGCTCGTCGCGGCGGGGTCCGACGGGCTGCCGGGCGGACTGGCCGACGTGCTGCTGACCCGGCTGGACCGGCTCGGTCCATCGGCGCGGGAGGTGCTGCGGGTGGCCTCGCTGGCCGAGCGGAGCATCTCCCACGACCTGCTGCGCGACGCGTCCGGGCTCTCCGCCGTCGATCTGGAGGTGGGCCTGCGGGAGGCGGTGTCGCACCACCTGCTCGTCGCGGATCCGGCGCCCGGCGCGGAGTCCTACGCCTTCCGGCACGCCCTGCTCCGCGAGGCCGTGCACGACGACCTGCTCCCGGGCGAACGGGTACGGCTGCACTCCCGGCTCGCCGCGCTGCTCGCCCGTCGGGACGACGCCCCCGGGGTGGCCGCCGCGCTCGCCCGGCACGCGCTGGCCGCCCACGACCTGCCGCGGGCGCTCGCGGCGTCGGTGCGGGCCGCCGAGGAGGCCCGCCGGCGGCACGGCCCGGCCGAGATGTTGGCCCACGCCGAGCGGGCACTGGAGCTGTGGTCCGCCGTCGAGGACCCCGAGCGGCTCACCGGGGTCACCGAGAGCGCGCTGACCCGGGAGGCGGCCTGGGCGGCGAGTGCCTCGGGCGATCCGGAACGGGGCACCACCCTCGGGGCCCGGGCGGTCCAGGTCGCCGATCTCGGCGGGGACCCACGGGCCAGGGCCGAGGCTCGCCGGCACTACGCGATGCGGCTGCTCGACAGCGGCTCCCGGGTGGACGCGGCGGTGGCCGCGGCCACGGAGGCCGTCGAGCTGCACTCCGGGGGCCCGCCCGACACGGAGCTGGCCTGGTCGCACGCCGTGCTCGCGCGGGCGCACCTGAACACCGACCACGCCGAGCCCGCCTGGTCGCACGCCCGCGCGTCGCTGGCGGTGGCCCGGGCGGTGCACGCCATCGCGCCCCCCGCGGACGGGTCGGCCGGGTACCGCGACCTCAGCGCGGTCTGCGCGGACGCACTGATCACCCTGGCCTTCTGCGCCCGGATGGAGGGGGACCCGCAGGCCGCCCGGGACCGGCTCGCCGGGGCGGCCTCGCTGGCCGCCGCCTCCGGGAACCGGGTCGTCGAGCTGCGGACCGTGTGGAACCGCGGGGTGTCGTTCATCGAGGACGGCCTGCTCGACGCCGCCGCGGAGGAGCTCGCCGAGGGGGCCCGCCGGGCGGCCGCCCACGGGCTGCTCTGGGGCGGGTACGGCCTGGAGTTCCGGATCGCGCAGGTCCGCGTCGACGCGCAGCGCGGGGAGTGGGACGCCGCCGTCCGCACCGCGGCGGACATCGACCCCACGCTGCCGCTGCGCGTCACCGGGCTGCTGGCGGTGGCGGGTGCGCTGGTCGGCGTGGCCCGCGGAGATCTCGACGGCGCCGAGGAGCTGCTCGCCGCGCTGGCCGCCGAGCCGCCGGCGCACGACCAGGCCGCGTTGTTGCAGGGCGTCGTCGGGGCCGAGTCGGCGCGCTGGCGCGGGGATCCCGCCCTGGCCGTGGACCGGGTCGCCGGCGCGCTCGGGGTGCTGCGGGCGGAGTACCCGCACCACCTCGGCGAGCTGGCGCTGTGTGCGCTGGGCGCGGCGGCCCGGGCCGACCTCGCGGAGGCGGCCCGTACCGCGGGCGACCCCGCGGGGGCGGACGCGCACGCCGGGGCGGCGGCCGGGCTCGTCGACGAGGCGGCACGCACCGCCGAGCGCGGCCTGCCCCGCGGCACCTCGGTCGGGCCGGAGGGCCGGGCGTGGCTGGCCAGGGCCCGCGCCGAGGCCGCCCGGGCCCGCGGCGACACGGCACCGCAGGTCTGGGATCCCGTGGTAGAGACCTTCGCCGGGTACGGCGACCTCTACCGCGCCGCGGAGGCCCGGTGGCGGCGGGCCGAGGCCCTGCTCGGACGGGCGCACCGTGGTGGCCCCGGCAGCCACCGCGAGGCCGATCGCCGCGCCGCTGCCGAGGACCTGGCGGTCGCGGCGACCGAGGCCGACCGGCTCGGCGCCCGCCCGCTGGCCGAGGCCGTCACCGCGCTGCGGGTGCGGGCCGGCGACGGCGGTCCCCGGCCCGGTCCGGCAGCCGGTGGTGGTGGTTCCCCGCTCACCCCACGCGAGCACGCCGTGCTGGAGCTGGTCGCGCACGGGCTGACCAACCGGGCCGTCGGCGAGCGGCTGTTCATCTCCGAGAAGACCGTGAGCGTGCACCTGTCCCGGGCGATGGCGAAGCTCGGCGCCGCCGGCCGCGCCGAGGCGGTCGCGCTCGCGCACTCCCGGGGTCTGCTCGCCCCACGGGAGTGAACCCTGCCCACCGGCTGTCCCCTCCCCGTGCGGGCCGTGACGTGCGCCACCGGTCGTGCCTAGGGTCGGCCGTACCGCACGTCACCAGCAGACCGATGGAGGTCGCATGGTCGCCCACGGGGTCGTCCCACCGTCCCGGACCGGCAACGGAGCGGGGGTGCCCGCATGATCGCCCGCTCGCCCGCCCCGGACCTGGACCTGCCCGCGCTGCCGGCCTCCGCGACGCTCCGCGGCGCCGCCGACCGGTTCGGCGACACCACGGTGCTGCACCAGGCCGGGCACGAGCTCTCGTTCCGCGGGCTGCTGGAGCGCGCCTCGGCGTTCGCGCACGCGCTGCACGCCGACGGGGTTGGCCGCGGCGACGTCGTCGCGCTGCACCTGCCGAACTGCCCGCAGTACGCGATCGCCTACTGGGGGACGCTCCTGGCCGGGGCCACCGTGACCCCGGCGAACCCGCTGCTCGCCCCGGACGACCTGGGGGCACAGCTCGCCGACGCGGGGGCCGTCGTCGTCCTCAGCTGGGAGGCGGCGCTGCCCGCGGCACTCGCCGCGCGGCCGGCGACCTCGCTGAAGCGCGTGCTCGTCACCGGCGCCCACGGGGACCCGGAGCAGCCGGGGCCGGAGGTGACCGGGCTCGGTGCGTACCTCGACGGCAGGCCGTCGACACCGCCGGGCACCGACCTGGAGGTGGACCCGGACCGCGACCTCGCCCACCTGGCCTACACCGGTGGGACCACCGGCCGGTCCAAGGGCGTGCGGGTCACCCACCGGCACGTGCTCACCAACGCCCTGCAGGCCGCCTGCTGGGGCACCGGCGCCCGGCCGGACGTGACCACCACCGGGTACGGGCCCGGCGTCGTCCTGGCCGACCCCGGCCCCGTCTCGGAGTTCCCGACCCCGATCGGCACCGGACGGGCGATCGGCATCGCCCCCTGGTTCCACGCGATGGGGACGATCGGCGGGCTCAACGTCCCGCTGCTCACCGGGACGACGACCATCGTGCACGCCCGCTTCGACCCGCGCGCCTACCTGGCCGACGCCACCCGGTTCGCCGTCACCACGCTGTCCGGGGCGCCACCGGTCTACGCCGCGCTCCTCGCCCACCGCGAGACGGCCGGGGACCTGTCGTCGGTGCGGTCGCTGACCTCGGGCGCGGCACCGTTGCCGGCCGAGATCATCCGGGCGCTGCGCGACTGGCTCGGCGAGGACCTGGTCATCTCCGAGGGCTACGGCCTGACCGAGGTGACGATGGCCGCCACCCTCGGCCCCGCCGCCCGGTCGGCGGACCGGCGACCGGGCACCGTCGGGCTGCCGGTCGCGGGCACCGAGATCCGCATCTCCGGACCGGACGGGGAGGAGCTCGACGCCGGGGCCGAGGGCGAGGTGTGGATCCGCGGGCCGCAGGTCACCGGCGGCTACCACCGGCGCCCGGCCGAGACCGCGGCCGCCTTCGACGGCGACGGGTGGCTGCACACCGGCGACGTCGGCGTCCTCGACGAGGACGGCTACCTGCGCATCGTGGACCGGCTCAAGGACATGCTGCTCCACAAGGGCTACAACGTGTACCCGCGCGACCTGGAGGAGCGGCTGCTGGCGCTGCCCGGCGTCACCGGTGCGGCCGTCGTCGGGCGCCCGGTCGGGGTCGACGGCGAGCACCCGGTCGCGTTCCTGACCACCGCACCCGACGTCGACGAGGGCACGGTCCGCGCCGCCGTCGACGGGCTGAACGAGCGTCTGCTGCCCTACCAACGTCTGCGGGAGGTGCATCTGGTCGGGGCGATCCCGGTCTCGGCGGCGGGCAAGGTGCTCAAGCGGGACCTCCGCGAGCAGCTGCCGACGCCGCCTCCGCGCGCAGCGAAGGAGTGATGTATGACCACGCTGCGTGATGGACGGACCGCTACACGGGTGGGTGTGCACCCCCAACGAGTGGAGTGATCACTCCGACGGTTGGCGTAGAGGGTGACCGGATAACAGGGTGGTCGTACGACACGACAGACGGGTGGAAGCAGGAGCCGGCGGCGCGCACCGGGTCCCGAAGAACCCCGTATCGACTCCCCCGAGATCGTGGTGATCGTCATGTCCGCGCCAGCCGTCCGCATCCCCAGCCCGCGCCGCCCCCTGGGCGCCCTCCCCGCCACCCCGTCGGTCCCCGCACCGCGGGTCGGTGGGGCCGTGCCGACGGAGCGGGTCGAGGGGCGGCACCGTCGTCGCGAGGACCACGTCGACCTTCCCGCGCCCCGCCGGGAGCGTCCGCGGTCGACCTCCCCGCAGGCACCAGGCGTCCCCGCACCGCGGCCGGCGTCGGCGGGGCGTGCGGGTGCGGCGCAGGAGCACCGGGCCACGCAGCAGCAGCGCGCACAGCAGTACCGCGCCATTCCGAGTCAGGCTCAGCGTCCGGCCCCGCGTCCGGCCGGCACGCCCGCGCTGCCCACGGGCAGTCCCGTCCCGGCACCCCATACCGGAACTCCCGACCGGCCGCACGGCGTCGTCGCGGCTCAGGGCGCCGCCGGGCACGGACGCGCCGACGGGCCATCACCCGTCGCCCGCACCCTGGACGTCCTGGGCCGGGTCGGCAGCATCACCACGATCGCGGCCATGCTGGTCCTGTCCGCCGCGCTGGCCGGGCTCGCCGACGGCACCCCGCCGACCGGAGCCGCCGCCGAGGTCGCCGTGACGACCCTGCGCTGAGCAGGGGTCAGGCCGCGTCGGAGCGCGTCGCCCGCTCCGGCGGCACCGCCTTCATGACATGGTCCACCAGGTTCAGGACCATCCGGTTGCCGCCGAGGCGGTATCCGAAGTCCTCCCAGCCGAGCAGCTCGCGCGAGATCAGCTCGCCGACCGGTCCGGGGTAGATCCGGGTCGCACGGAACGCGGCCGCGCGGATCCGCATCTTCTCGTGGTGATCCATGGGCTGCGGGTCGGTCATACCCTCACCTCCACGTCAGGGGGACTGGACGTGGCGCGTCCTCCACACTGAGTGGCTCGCCTGCCCTCCATGGTGACACCCCCACGCCCGAGCAGCAGACGACGTGCGCAGGATCTCAGGGCCCGCGTCACCGCGGTGTTCCTCCCCGGTCACGCCGACGTTGCACGGGCGATCACCCGACCGGCCGAGCCCGGTGGATACCGTGGCCGCATGGCCGACCGCACCCGGGACCTGCTGTGGTCCGACGTCGACACCCTGTACCAGGCGATCCTCGCCCACCCGTTCGTCACCGGGCTGACCGACGGCTCGCTGCCGCACGAGACGTTCCGGCACTACATCGTCCAGGACGCGCACTACCTGCGCGGCTACGCCACGGCGCTCACCGTGTGCGCGGCGAAGGCCCCGACCGACGACGACACCCTGATGTTCGCCGAGCACGCCGCCGGTGCCATCGCCGCCGAGCGCGAGCTGCACGCCGACCTGCTCGGCGCGCTCGGGCTCACCGCGGAGCAGGCCCGCGAGATCCCGGTCGCCCCGGCCACCCGCGCCTACGTCAGCTACCTGCTCGCGACCGCGTACGGCGGGTCCTACGCCGAGGGCGTCGCCGCGGTGCTGCCCTGCTACTGGATCTACGGCCGGGTCGGTGAGCACCTGGTCGGCGCCGGCTCTCCGGACCCGGTCTACCAGCGCTGGATCGACATGTACGCGGGTGAGGAGTACCACGCCGTCGTCGAGGCCGTGCTGGACGCGACCGACCGGGTCGGCGCCGCCGCGTCGCCGACCGAGCTCGGTCGCATGCGTGAGCACTTCACGACGACCTCGCGCTACGAGTGGATGTTCTGGGACGGCGCCTACCGCCGCGAGACCTGGCCGGTCTGACCGCCTCAGCGGTCGTCGAACCGGTCCGGGATCACCAGGTGCAGGAAGAACGACACGATCCCGACGACGATCGCGCCCCAGAACGCCGCCCAGAAGCCGTCGACGGCGAACGGCAGGTTCAGCACCGACGACAGCCAGCCCGTCAGCAGGAACATGAGCGCGTTCACCACGAGCGCGAACAGTCCCAGCGTGAGGATGTAGAGCGGGCAGCCCAGCGTCGCCACGATCGGCTTCACCACGGCGTTGACCAGGCCGAACACCAGGGCGACGCCGATCAGCGTGAGGATCGAGGTGGTGGTGCCCCCACTCTCCAGCCGGATGCCGCCGACCAGCACCGTCGCCACCCACAGCGAGGCGGCGACGACGAGCGTGCGGATGGTGAAGGTGAGCACGGGGCTCGGTGGGGTCATCGGACGGTCACCGCCTGCTGGACCAGCGTCTGGAGCTGGGATCGGATCGGGTAGGTGCTGGAGGGGACGAGCTGGGTCATGAAGACGACCGCGATGTCGTCGACCGGGTCCACCCAGAACGCGGTGGAGGCCAGCCCGCCCCAGGCGAACGTGCCCTCGTTGGCGAAGCCCTTCGTCGCCGGGCCGTCGACCACGGTGGAGAAGCCGAGGCCGAAGCCGACACCGGAGAACGCGGACTCGGAGAAGATGGGGCGCCCGACGGTGTCGAGGTCCCCGCCGCCGGGCAGGTGGTTGCGGGTTGCCCTGGCCAGCGTGCGCGGGCCGAGGATCCGGGCGCCGTCGAGCTCACCGCCGCGGGCGAGCATCCGGGCGAACCGCAGGTAGTCGCCGGTGGTGGACAGCAGTCCGCCGCCGCCGGAGAGGAACGTGGGCTCGCGGGTCGCGGCCCGGGCGAGCACCTTGTTCTCGACCAGGCCGCCGCCGGGCCGGGCGTTGTAGAGCGTGGCGAGCCTGCCGGCCTGCGGGGAGTCCTCCGGCACCCAGAACGCGGTGTCGGTCATGCCGAGCGGCTCGGTGATCTCCTCGCGGAGGAACTCGTCGAGACGGCGCCCGGAGGCGACCTCGACGACCCGGCCGAGCACGTCGGTGGCCACCGAGTAGTTCCATTCGGTGCCCGGCTGGAACAGCAGCGGGAACGACGCGAACTGCTCGCTCGCGGCCGCGAGGTCCATCCCGGACGGTGCGCCGAACTCGAAGCCCTTGGCCCGGTACATCTCGTCGACGGGGTGGGCGTGGTGGAAGCCGTAGGTCAGGCCCGCGGTGTGGTTCAGCAGGTGGTGCACCCGCACCGGTTCGAGCGCGGCCACGGTGCCCGGGTTCTGCGCGGAGCCGCCGCTGTAGACGCGCTGCTCGGCGAACGCCGGGATGTAGCGCGACACCGGGTCGGTGAGCTCCAGCGCGCCACGCTCGGCCAGTATCAGCGTGGCGACCGAGGTGATCGGCTTGGTCATCGAGTAGATGCGCCACAGCGTGTCGTCGGTCACCGGGGCCGCGGAGTCGAGGTCGCGGACGCCGAGGTGGGTCAGGTGCGCGAGCCGGTCGTGGCGGGCGACGGCGATCGTCGCGCCGGCGAGGCGGCCGTCGTCGATGTAGCGGCGGAAGTGGGTGTCGATCCGGGCCAGCCGGGCGGGGTCGAGGCCGACCTCCGCCGGGTCCGCCTCGAGCGTGCCGAAGGTCGGGGAGGTCACGGTCACGACCCTACCCGCGAGCCGCGTCCACGGTTCTGACGATCCTGCCGCCCCGGCTCAGACCGGCACGATCTCGTAGCGGGCCAGGCGTTCGCCGCGCAGCGCGGTCGCCCGCAGCGCCGCCGCCAGTGCCCGCGACGCCCGCGGCAGCCGGGCCGCGACCTCGGCGGGTGGGGACGCCGCGTCGCAGGAGGCGGCCAGGCGCAGCCCCCACGGCTCGAGCTCGCGCGGGTCCTCGCAGGTCCAGTCGACCTCCAGCTCGCGCAGCGGGCCCGCGGCGAGCCGCCCGGCCGCGCCGCGGGAGAGCAGGTCGGTGACGAGCTCGGCGCCCGGGAGCATCCGGGCGGCGGTGAACACGATCCGCTGCACGCCCTGCTCGGGCAGCAGCGTCAGTACCCGGTCGGAGACGACCAGGTGCGGGCCGGGCAGGTCGCGGGCCAGCTCCAGCCAGTCCTCGTCGAGCGCGGACCCGGCCACCAGGTGCGCCGGGCCCGCCAGCAGCTCGCGGCGCAGCTCGGCCACCCCGGGCAGCTCGACGTCGACCCAGTGCGCCGGGCCCTCGTCGCCGAGTCGTCCCGCGCGGTCGCCCAGCCCCGGCCCCAGCTCGACCACGGTGCCGCCCGGGTGCCGGCGCGCGAACTCGCGCACCCACTCGTCGAACACGGCGACCCGCAGCAACGTGGACAGCGTGTCGGCCCGTCCGGGCGCCGAGCCCAGGTCCAGGTCCTCGGCGACGACGGCGGCGGCGTGGTCCCCGACCACCGGATGGCGGCGACGGGCGTCGCGGGCCCTGGCGTGTGCCGCGGGCAGCGACGTCGCCTCGAGCGCGTGCAACCGCGGACGGCGTCGTTGCGTCACGGTGTCCTTCCCCCCCTCCAGCGGGCCTCCGCGTGGCGTCGGCGCTGGTCGCGCGAACGTACTAGTTGCCCGGCAGGGCGCCCGAGCCGGGAGGCGCCGGGCGGTGGGTGGCTCGCGGTCGGAGGCACACGAGCGGCCCCCGGATGCCGGACTCCGCAGCGGTGCCCCGGTCGCTGAGCACAGCGACGTCACCGCCGGCTCTCGGCACCACCTGCCCCGGAAGGACGACGGTGACGCACCGGGCTGACCGCCTCGAGCTGCTCGGCGAGGTCGAGCAGCGACACGTCCGCCCCCCGACGTGCGACCAGCTGGACCCCGATCGGCATCCCGGCATCATCGGCGCCGAACGGAACGGTCACCTCCGGCGCGGGAAAGGGCGTCACCGGCAGCAGCAGCGCATCGCATGAGTCGAACCAGCGCTCGGCATCTGCCCGAAGGGTCGCGACCGCACGCTCCGCGTGCTGGAGTACCGAGGCCTCTGCGACCTCGGCGGCAAGCACCGCACGGGTGACCTGGTGGAGTTCGACGGTGCTCCCGGCCACGAGCTGCTCGAGGTAGGGCTGCATCTCGGCGGTGGAGAGCTGGGCGGACACACTCGTCCAGTCGCGGTGGGCGAGCCACTCCGGCGAGGTCCGGTGCACACGGTGCCCCAGTTCGTCCAGCGCTTCTGCGGCGCTGCGCACGGTGTCGGTCACGGAGGGAGCCAGGGGGCCGACGGCATCCCCGACCAGCCGATGCGCCACTGCTGACGAGCCCCCGGCGCCGCGGGCGGACGAGGGCCTCGACCCGCCGACCCGTCCATGACGGCCAGCGCGAGCCGCAGGTCCCGCACACTGCGCGCCATGGGGCCCGCGTGCCACCAGCGCAGGAGCGCAGCCGGAAAGTGCCCCTCGAGCGGGATGCGGCCGTAGGACGGCTTGAGCGCGGCGATCCCCGTGTCGTGGGCCGGCCCACGGACCGAGATCGCGACGTCGCTCCCCAGGCCGAGGGGCGAGAGACCGGCAGCGATCGCAGCGGATTCCCCGCCGCTGGAACCTCCGGGGGTACGGCTCGGGTCGTACGGGTTGACGGTGCGCCCGCTCAGGCAGTTGTCGGTCTCGGTCCAGTACGACATGTCGGGCAGGTTCGTCTTGCCGATGAGTACCGCGCCGGCTGCCCGGAGCCGCGCGACCGCACTCGCATCCACCGGCGGCACCCGTTCGGCGAACAGCCTCGACCCACGAGCGGTGCGCACACACTCGGTGTCGAAGGAGTCCTTGACGGTGAACGGGACACCCGAGAGCGGGCCCGGACGGGGGTTCGCGGCCTCGGCCAGCACGCTCGGCGACCACGGTGACGAAGGCGTTGAGGGTCGGATCGTGCCGGTCGATGCGCGCGAGGTACGTCTCGACGACCTCGGTCGCAGAGAGTTCGCCGGACGCGATGCCCGCGGCCCATCCCGTCGCGTCCCGCCACTCATGATCGTGCGCAGGCATCGGTCCACTCGCCTCTCCGTGAACCGCTCGTGATCGCGTGATGTTCCGTCACCCGACGGGCGCCGTGGCTCCCCACCGGACGTCCGGGTGCTGGGCATCCCGGGGCTGTCCTGGGTTCGAGCGAACAGGCCGATGACTTGGGGCCGGACGGCCGGTCGGAGCTGGTGCGGGCACGACGCCCGCACCGGACCGGGCAGGTGATGATCGATGCACGACGACGCGCCGTCGCGGACATGGACCCGCACCGTCGTGCTCGCCCCCGGTGAGGTCCGCCCGCACGTCGAGGACGAGTGGCGGGGCGCCGTCGTCGTGGTCGACGCCGGGCGGATCGAGCTGTGCTGCGCCGCAGGCGGGAGCCGGACCTTCGGTGCCGGTTCGGTGCTGTGGTTCACCGGGCTGAGCCTGGTCCGGATCCGCAATCCTGGCCCGGACGAGGCGGTGTTCCGCGGCATCACCCGCGGGCCGCCCTGACCGCCGGTCCCCTCTGCTCAGCAGGCCGCGTCGAGCGCCCGCTGCCAGATCCCGTTGCGGGTCGCGACGAGCCCGAGCTCGCGCGGGTCGGTCACACACACGCCTCGGGGGCGGTGGGTGTCCCACAGCGCCGCGTCGTCGAAGACGGCTCCGCAGCCACCGAACCTGCGGCAGCAGTGCGCCCGGTCCGGCCCCACCCACTCGGTCCCGCAACAGGACATCCGCATGATCCGCACGGCGGGCAGGCTACGGGGCACCCCCGACAGTTCCGGTGGGCGGCGGGACCCGGTCGGTTGCGAGCAGGTCGTACCAGACCCCGTCGTCGACGATCTCGTTCTCCGTGCCGTGCACGCCGTCGGCCCGCGGGCGGCCCCACAGCCGGAACCCGGCGCGCTCGGCGACGCGGCGGCTGGCGGTGTTGTCCGCCGCGGCGCCGAGCTGCAGCCGGTGCCGGCCCATCCCGCCGTCGGCGACCGGAGTGAACGCGTGCCGCACGACGCGCCGGACCGCCGCGGACACCGCGCCGCGGCCGCGGGCGTCGGGGTGGGCGCGGTAGCCGACCTCGCCACCGGTCGGGGAGTAGGGCCGGTCGGTGCCGAACACCGACAGAGTGCCGAGGTAGCAGTCGTCGTCCGGGTCGGCGATCACCCAGCCGACGCCGGCGCCCAGGGAGCGCTCCAGCGGATGGTCGCGCAGCCAACGACGGGCGTCGTCGTCGGTGTAGGGCACCGGCAGTGTGGCGCTCCACCAGCGGGCGACGGGGTCGTTGCACGCCTCGACGTGCCGGGCGAGGTCGGCCTCGGTGGGCGGGCGGAGCCGGACGCCGTCGCCGTCGAGCACCGGGTGCGTCCACCACGTCGTCGCGGGGGGACGGTCGGCGACGGGTGTGCCGGGCAGCAGGACGGCGGTCCAGGCGTCGACCAGGCCGCCCTCGGCAGGCAGGGCCAGGGTCCGGACACCCTCGAACCGGAACCCGCAGGCGTGTGCCACCCGCCAGGACGCGACGTGCCCGGCACGGCAGTCCCAGTGCAGCGCGGCGAACCCGGCGACGTCGAAGCCCCAGTCGGCGGCCAGCCGCAGCGCACGGCTCGCGAGCCCTCGTCCACGCGCCCAGGGTGCGAGCAGGTAGCCGACCGACGGCACCGGGTTGCGACGCAGGTCGATCGAACCCGCGTAGCGGGGGCGGCCGTCGTGCTCGGCCTCCACCGCCCACACGTACTGCCGGCCGGTGTCCCACTCCCGCCCGGTGAGGTCGATCCACTCCCGGGCCCCGCGTTCGCCGGTGGTCGGGGTGAGCGAGGTCCAGCGCTGCACGACGGGATCGCGGTACACCTCGAGCATCCCGGGGACGTCGGCGTCGGTGTGCGCGCGCAGGGTCACGACCCCGTCGGTCAGTACGGGAGGGACGGTCACCACGTGACCGTCACCGGCCACGCCCGGTCGGTGCAACCGGGTTCTCCTACGATCGACGGTGTCCGCAGGGGGCGGGCGGGGGGGGAGGTCTCATGACCGCGCTCACGGAGCGACTGGTCGACCGCAGGCTCGGCTTCGGTACCGACGAGCCGTACGTGCGCGAGCGTGACCTGCGGGTCCCGCTCTCCGACGGTGTCGTCCTGCTCGCCGACCTGTACCGGGCGCCCGGCCCGCTGCGGCCGCGTCCGACGGTCCTGATGCGCACCCCCTACGGCCGCGACGGCCTCGGGTCGATCATCGGTTCGCTGCTGGCCCGCCGCGGGTTCCAGGTGCTGGTCCAGTCCACCCGGGGCACCTTCGGCTCGGGCGGGCAGTTCCGCCCGTTCCTGCACGAGAGCTCCGACGGTCTCGACACGCTCGCCTGGGTGCGCGGACAGGACTGGTGCGACGGCCGCGTCTCGATGGTGGGCCCCAGCTACGTCGGACACACCCAGTGGGCGGTCGCCCCCTACGCCGACCCGGGTCTGTGCTCGATGAACGCCGACATCACCGCGTCGGAGTTCACCAGCACCTTCTACCCCGGCGGCGCGCCCGGCCTGCTGAACCTCGCGACCTGGGTGAACCAGATCGGCCGTCAGGAGCGCATCGGCGCGGTCACCGGCTTCCTCGCGACGCCGGTGTTCAGCCGTCGCAAGCGGCGTGCGGTGACCTCCCAGCCGCTGCAGGCCGCGGACGTCGCGCTGACCGGGGCGCCGGTGGTGTTCTGGCGGGACTTCGTCGAGCACGCCGAGCAGCCGCGCGAGTTCTGGGCGCCCGCCGAGCACGACGGTTTCGACGCCGCCGCGATGCCGCCGGTCTGCATGGTGACCGGCTGGTGGGACCTGTTCCTGGACCGTCAGCTGGTGGACTTCACCGCGCTGCAGCGGGGCGGGGCGACGGCGCGGATCACGATCGGCCCCTGGTCCCACGGCGACCGCGGATCGCTGTCGACCATCGCCCACGAGATGGTCCACTGGCTGGGCGTGCACCTGCACGGCGGTGAGCACGACGGCCGCGCCCCGGTCCGGGTGTACGTCCAGCACGCCGACCGCTGGACCGACCTGCCGTGCTGGCCACCGCCGGAGGCCCGCCCGACCGAGTGGTACCTCGACGCCGGTGGCGGGCTGGGTCCGGACCGACCGGCCGGGACCTCTCCGCCGTCACGGTTCGTCTACGACCCGGCCGACCCGACACCGACGGTCGGGGGCCCGATGCTCCAGCCGCCGTCCAAGCAGCTGGACAACCGCGCCGTCGAGGCCCGCGACGACGTGCGCGTCTGGACCGGCCCGCCGCTGGAGTCCGACCTGGACCTGCTCGGTCCGGTGTCGGCCGTGGTCTACGTGCGGACCGGGACGGGAATCGGCGACGTGTTCGTACGGCTGTGCGACGTCGGCCCCGACGGGGCCTCGATGAACATCACCGACGCGATGCACCGGCTGGTCCCGGGCGACGAGGCCACGGCCCCGGACGGCACGACGGTCGTCCGGATGACGCTGAGCCCGACCGGATACCGCGTGCGGGCCGGGCACCGGCTGCGCGTGCAGGTCGCCGGCGCGGCGTTCCCGCGTTTCGCCCGCAATCCGGGAACCGGTGAGCGGACGGCGACCGCGGTCGACGGGGAACGGATCCCCTACGAGATCCTGCACGATTCCGAGCACCCGTCGCACGTGGTTCTGCCGCACCATCCCTGAACCGTTCCGACACGCATTCCCGAGCGTTCCCGGAAACGCGGAGGTCCCCCGCTCCAGTCGGAAGAGCGGGGGACCTTCGGACGTGCGGGGTCACGGATGACGGGAAGACGGCCCCGTCAACGGGCCCGGTGGTGCAAGTGCACTCAGTCCTGGAAGTTGGCCTGGCGGTCACCCTGCGAGCAGTCGTTCGCGCTCGGGGCGTCCTCACCGTTGACGGCCTGGCCGCCGAGGATGCCCAGCACGCTGGCGGCGACGTCGGCGTTGTTCAGCGAGCAGCCCAGGACGTTGGCGTTGTTCAGGGCGTTGACGTCGCCGAGGTTGACCAGACCGGTCTGGTCGCCGCTCACGCGGTCCTTCTCCAGGTTGTTGATCTGGTCGGCGTTGATGCGGTCGCCGCCGTGGCCGTGCCCGTGGCCCTTGTCCCAGCCGCCGTCACCCGCGAAGGCGAGCGGGGAGATGGCGAGCAGACCAGCGGTGACGCCGGCGGTCAGGATTCCAGCCTTCTTCAGCACAGTTACTTCTCCGTTGTGTACGGGGTCCGAGTCGGACCGGCGTGTTCGGCGTGGGTTCGGGAGCCCCGCCGATGCACAGAACGCTATCCGGTCCGTCCCCGATCCGACGAATTTTCTACCACTATCGGACGAGAGGCATTACCGACCGCAAGGTTATTGCTCTCATCCGGCAGCCGAAGAGCCGTGAGAACATCGCGTCCGGACGCCGTCGGCGACGGATCGTCACCACAGTGGACCCGAACGGACGCGCATCCTTCGTGTGGATCACGCTCCGTAACACGTCTCCGCTCGACCGCGTCCGCACGTCACTCCGTCGCGCAGTCGCCTCCTGTGCCCCGCCCGGGACCGACGCACATCACGCGATCGGGGGTCACGAACGGGGACGGCCGCGACCGCCCTCCCGTCCCGTCGCCGCCGGCTCGCCGGTCCGCCCCTGAACGGCGCGCTGGAGGCGGGCCGACGGCCGGGTCGTGCCCACCTGGAACCACGTGACGGCGCACGTCCGCGGGACCGTGCACGTGCACGACGACGTGGACCGTGTCTCCGGGGATTCACATCGACGGGGTCGTGGCCGCTCCTCCCTCCCCCGGCGGCACACGCCGCGATGGCACGGTCACGGTCGGCGCAGGCGTAGCGCAGCGATCCCGCCGGTACCGTGCGGCCGTCGCCCGTGACGTGGACGATTCTCGGCCGGGGGCGTCGTGATCCGGTCTACGTCCAGCAGCCCTTGCCCACGCATCCGGAAGAGATCCGTGAACGAAGTGCCCAGGCTCGAAGGACGTGTCGCCGTCGTGACGGGAGCGATGGTCGGTGCAGCGGGCGGCGTCGGCGACTCGCTCGTCGTCGACCATCTCGACATCGCACCGGTCCGCCGGCTGGCCGAGTACGTGCGATCCGAGCACGGGCGCGTGGACGTGCTGGTCACCCCCGGCCGGCTGCGCTCGGAGATGATGTTGGACAACTACGGGGTCGGCGAGAGCAACTGGCGGGACGCCCTAATACAGATGCGGTCCCGGGCGCCCCGACGGCGCCCGACGGGTTTCGCGCGCTCGGAGAGCCCGCGCTACATCGGACGCGGCGTCGCGGCCATTGCCGCCGACCCGGGCCGGGCCCGCTGGAATCAGAGGTCCGTCGGCTCGGCCGAGCTGGCGACGGTCTACGGATTCACCGACCTCGACGGGACGCAGCCGGACAGCTGGGCACGACACGACTGATCGCTCACCCGCCGGCCGGCCCCGGCTCGCCGCGGTGTCGTGTGGCCGGACCGACGTCCCGATCCGAGACGGCTCCGCCGACGAACGACCGTGCGGTCCGGGTGGGCGGGCATCGGTGTCACCTCGTTCGCCCGTCGCCGATCGGCCGTGTGCCACGACGGCATGGCCACACCGCACTCGTACCGGACACCGGCCCGTCGATCCCGGGCGCGCGCTATCGACCCAGAGGGCTGCGTAGACGCATGAACAGCAGCGCCAGGACGACGCCGGCGCATGCCAGATGCAGACCCGTCTCGACCCAGTGCATCGGCCAGCGCAGGTCGAGGGGGCGGACGAGGACCCAGGTGCCGTCGACCCCGGCTGCCTGCTGGCAGGGAAGGTCGACCGGTGTGCAGTTCGGCACGACCGTGGCGGGGGCACCGGCGACGGTGGGTCCGTAGTCGACGAGCTGGTCGCGGGTGGAGTCGACGTCACCGCCGTACGGCGAGGCACCGACGCGCAGGACCGGCGGGACGAGCACGTCCCGCAGCACGACCAGCGCCACCTCGGTGATCGTCGCGACGGCCAACGTCAGCGCCGAGGCCGCCCTGGCTCGCCGCACGAGCAACCCGATCAAGGCACCGATCGCGAACGCGGACACGGTACGCGCGAACGGTACGGCGCCGCTGGTCGAGAAGCTCTCGAACGGATACCAGGCGTCCGAGGAGTTGAGCGGCCGGAGAAGGAGCGTCCCCACCGTCACGGCGGCCACCGTGACCCCGCCCACGACCAGCAGCGACGTGGTGGCCCACCGTCGCCGGGACACCGACTGGGTCAACAGCAGCACGTGGGTGCCGCGCTCCAGATCGGCGGCGAACAGTGGGGCGCCGAGGAACGCGCCCGCCAGCGCCGGGGCGAGCGTGGCGAACCAGACCGCGGCCTGAGCGGACTGCCGTGCTGAGCCGCCCGGGTCGGCGAGAAGACCATCGAGGCTGCCGGTGATCGACAGGGTGGCCATCAGCAGGGCGAGCCCGGCGACGAGCAGTGTGACGGCGAGCATCGCGGCGCGGTGGCTGCGCCAGATCACCCAGGTCATCGGGCCTCCTCACGGTCGGCGCAGGTGCGCAGGTAGGCGGTGACCACCTCGAGCAGGTCAGGGGCGCTCGCCCGCCACCCCCGGGGTGGTGTGAACGACGGCCCCCGGAGCAGCACGGTCTGGTTGCGGCCGTGCACCCGCTGCTCGACCAGGGTGTGCTCAGCCGACCAGACGCAGGTTCCGGCGGGGCCGTCGAGGATCCGGTGCTGAGCGAGCAGGTCGTCGATGTCGGCGTCGAGCAGGACGTGGCCTTTCTCGAGGAACAGCACGTGGTCGCAGCTGTCCCGCAGGTCCTCGATCTCGTGAGAGGCGAGCAGGGCGGCCGCCCCGGTCTCCGCGACGTAGGCGGTGACCTCGGTCAGTACCCGTCGTCGGGTCAGTGGGTCGAGGCCGGCGAGAGGCTCGTCGAGCAGGAGCAGGTCCGGGGAGCTCCCGAGCACCAACGCGAGCGCGAGCAGTGCCCGCTGCCCACCGGAGAGCGCCGAGGTGTGTCTGTCCTGTGGTAGTGCACCGGCGAGGGCGGCCACCCGGCCTGCGTCCCACCGTCCCCGGTTCAACGATGCGCCCAGGCGCACGACCTCGGCGACGGTGAACGCCACGGGCAGAGGCTGGGACTGGTCGAGGTAGCCGACGGCCGGGTGCGGCCCGCTGAGGGGGACCGCTGCGCCGAGGACCTCGGCACTGCCCTCGGAGGGCAGATCGAGCCCGGCCAGCAGGCCGAGCAGCGTGGACTTGCCCGCACCCGGCGCCCCGATCAGGGCGACCACCGAGCCGGGCTCGACGGACAGGGTGCAGTCGCGCAGTACCGGGGTGTGGCCGTAACGGTGGCCGAGTCCGCGGGTGTGGGCGGCGGAGGTCGCTGCGGAGGCCATGCCCCTCCTCAGTCGTAGTGTCGGTCGAGTGTGGCGCGCACGAGCGCGTCGATCTCCGCGCGGGACAGCCCGGCCGCGACGGCGCGGGCGGTCCAGTCCTCCAGCTCGCCTCGCAGTGGCGAGTTCGCGCCCGGTCCGGCTGCGACGGCGTCGGACCGGATGAACGTCCCCACCCCGCGTTTGGCCTCCACCAGTCCGTCGCGTTCCAGCTCGCGGTAGGCCTTGAGCACGGTGTTCGGGTTGATCGCGGTGGCTTCGACGACCTCGCGGGCCGTCGGCAACCGGTCGTTGGGCTGCAGCGTCCCGAGCAGCAGAGCCTCCTTGGTCTGCAGGACGATCTGGGCGAACGGGGCGACCCCGGATCGACGATCGATCCGATACTCGATCAACAGGGTCCCCTTCCGACGCTGTGCTCTCCCATGGTCGCGGGCCGGGTGCCGAATCCCGTGTCGACACCCGGCCCGCCACTGACCGGGCTCTTCGCACCCCCCGTCCGAAGTGCCCGGTCGTGCTCGGGGCCGGCGGCCACGTCGCGGCACCTCCGACGCCGGCCCCGCCGATCAGGAGGTGCGCAGCGCCACCTGCGGGTACTGCGCGCTGCCCAGCATGTCGAACCGCATCACCTGGTCCGGCCGGACGTCGTAGGTCTGCCCCTGCTCCACACCCTCGAAGGTGAAGGTGACGCTACTGGCGAAGTCCGGCGTCGTCGGGAACACCTCGTGCGACCGCGGAGCGATCTGCTGCTGGTGGCCGGCCTTCGGCCCCGAGGTCACCGTCATCGTCACCGGGTAGTCGCTCGTCTGGATCACCAGCGGTGTCGGGTCGTGCCCCCAGACCGGCGAAGGAACAGGAGACGGAGCCGGGGCCGGCCCGACAGCGGGAGCCGCGACGGGGGACGCCATCGCCCCGGTGGCTGTGCCGAGAGCGAGGCCGGCACCCATGACGAGGGCGCACACGGTCGTGACGGCGCGGCCGCTGGTAGCGGTCACATCATCCTCCACGAGAGCTGTTCACTGTTTCACTAGTTCTCTAGTGAATAAGGTGAATCTAGCAGACGTGTGCGAGTCGTCAACCCACACGCTCACCGAGCCGGTGGCCGCCGATCGACGCCGCGTCCCCAGCACGGGCGTCGGGCAGGCCGCTGGCCCCGACCACACCGCGACGTCTCGCCAGCGGGGGCAGGCCCGCCGAACTGGCGATCACGCCGTCCTCGTCGCGTTGCCCGACCTGACCGCTCCACGGGACGAGGAGGCCGCGTCACCCCTCGCGCGAAGGCCCTGCGAACTCACGTCACGCCGCGGAGTCCACCTGACCCGTCGGCGGCGTCCCGCGCAGGTCGCGTCCTGGGCCGGACACGGCGTGGACGTCCTGCTGCGGGTCTACGCCCAGTGCATCGCCGGTCAGGACGACGCCCTGCGCCGCCGAGTCGAGCAGGCTCTCCGCGACGGCCGTTCATGATCGCGTCCGTGATGCGTCCGTGAACACCCGTAGAAGCCCGGTCACAGCCGGACGGACCCGGACAACGAAAGAGACCCCCGGTTCCAGCGTTTCCGCTTGTCGACGACGGGCTCAGACTGACCCCCTAGCGTCGGCTTGGGATTGACCCCCTCTGCACGACGCTGAGGGGGTGTTGTCGGTGGAGGACTGGGCCGAGATCCGTCGTCTGCATCGGGCCGAGGGTGTCCCGATCAAGGAGATCGCCCGCCGGCTGGGGGTGGCCCGCAACACGGTGCGCTCCGCGTTGCGGGCGCCGGGCCCGCCGAAGCGGGAACGGGGCCCGCGGGGATCGCTGGCGGATGCGGTCGAGCCGCAGGTGCGGGCATTGCTGGCGCAGTTCCCACGCATGCCGGCCACGGTGATCGCAGAGCGGATCGGGTGGGAGCACTCGCTGACCGTGCTCAAGGACCGGATCCGCCAGATCCGCCCCGAGTATGTCGGGATCGACCCGGTCGACCGGGTCGCCTACGCACCGGGCGAGATCACCCAGTGCGACCTGTGGTTCCCCGAGACCACGATCCCCGTCGGCCCAGGCCAGGAACGGGTCCTACCGGTGCTGGTGATGACGCTGGGCTACTCGCGGTTCTTGTCCGCGACGATGATCCCCTCGCGCCAGGCCGGGGACATCCTGTCCGGGATGTGGCAGCTGATCAGCGACGTCGGGCGGGTGACCCGCACGCTGGTCTGGGACCGGGAGTCTGCGATCGGCGGGACCGGGCGGGTCTCGGCACCGGCCGCTGCGTTCGCCGGCACTCTGGCCACCCGGATCCGGCTTGCCCCACCGCGGGATCCGGAGTTCAAGGGGCTGGTCGAACGCAACAACGGCTACTTCGAGACCTCGTTCCTGCCCGGACGTCGCTTCGCCTCCCCAGCCGACTTCAACCACCAGATCGACGACTGGCTGGCCCGGGCCAACACCCGCACCGTCCGAGCGATCGGCGGCCGCCCGGTGGACGTGCTCGCCCACGACTACGCGGCGATGACTCCGCTGCCGCCGCTGGACCCGCCGATCGGGCTGGCCCAGCGGATCCGGCTGGCACGGGACTACTACGTCCGCGTCGATGCCAACGACTACTCCGTGGATCCGCAGATGATCGGCCGGTTCGTCGATGTCGCCGCCTCACCGCGCGAGGTCGTCGTCTACTGCGCCGGCCAGGTCGTCGCCCGTCACGACCGCAGCTGGGCCCGCCACGCGGTGATCACCGACCCGGCGCACCAGCACACCGCCGCGGCGATGCGCCGCGCCCTGGCCCACGACCGCAACACCCGACAGGCCGCAGCACGCCGTCACCTCGACGGCCACCCGGTGACCCTGCGCGCACTGCCCGACTACGACGCCCTGTTCGGTGTCGACTTCGTCTCCACTGCCGAGGAAGCGAGCAGCTCATGACAACCACACCACCGAAGATCACCACCGACCCCGCTGGGAGCTCGGGGCCGGCCGGTCCGGTGCTGGCCGCGGTCCCCGACGGACTGCCGGCGATGATCGCCTACCTGACCCGGGTCCTGAAGACCCCGACCATCGCGGCCAGCTGGGAACAGCTTGCAGCCCAGGCCCGTGAGGAGAACTGGTCGCACGAGGAGTATCTGGGCGCGCTGCTGCAGCGCCAGGTCGCCGACCGCGAGTCCAAGGGCACGGTCATGCGGATCCGCACCGCGCACTTCCCCCAGGTCAAGACCTTGGAGGACTTCAACCTCGACCATCTGCCCTCGCTGCGCCGCGACATCCTGGCCCACCTGGCCACGAGCACGTTCGTCGCCAAGTGCGAGAACGTGATCCTGCTCGGCCCGCCCGGGATCGGGAAGACCCACCTCGCGATCGGGCTCGGCGTCAAAGCCGCCCACGCCGGCTACTCGGTCCTGTTCGACACCGCCAGCAACTGGATCACCAGACTCGCCGCCGCGCACCAGAGCGGCCGGCTCGAGGCCGAGCTGAAGAAGATCCGCCGCTACAAACTGATCATCATCGACGAGGTCGGCTACATCCCGTTCGACCAGGACGCAGCGAACCTGTTCTTCCAGCTCATCGCTTCCCGCTATGAACAAGGCAGCGTCATGGTCACCAGCAATCTGCCCTTCGGCCGCTGGGGCGAGACCTTCTCCGACGACGTCGTCGCCGCAGCCATGATCGACCGCCTCGTCCACCACGCCGAAGTCCTGACCCTGTCCGGGGACTCCTACCGCACCCGCGCCCGACGCGAGCTCCTGGCCAAACACAACCGCGCCAGCAACGACTGACCATCACCACACCACGCCGGGGGTCAGTTCCAATCCGTCGCTACGGGGTCACTCCCAACCCGCCGTTGACACCGCTGGTCGGGGGTCTCTTTCACCTGCTGTGGCTGGTCCAGGATTCGAACCTGGGAAGGCTACGCCGACGGATTTACAGTCCGCTCCCTTTGGCCGCTCGGGCAACCAGCCGGGGTGCATCTCGGTCTCGCTGAGTGCGTGAACGAGGATACGACACGACCTGAACGACCCCGCCGAGGGGTCCCCGACCGACCCGGAGGAGAGACGATGGCCGACCCGTCGTTCGACGTCGTGAGCAAGGTGGACCGCCAGGAGGTCGACAACGCCCTGAACCAGGCCGCGAAGGAGCTGTCGCAGCGCTTCGACTTCCGCGGCACCAACACCACGATCGCCTGGGCCGGCGAGGAGGCTCTGACCTTCGAGTCGGAGACCGAGGAGCGACTGCTCGCCGGGATCGAGGTCTTCAAGGAGAAGCTGATCAAGCGGCAAATCTCCCTGAAGGCGTTCGAGGCCGATGAGCCGCAGATCTCCGGCAAGACCTACAAGGCGAGCGGCAAGATCCTCCAGGGCATCGCACAGGACAAGGCCAAGGAGATCGGCAAGGCCATCCGCGACGAGAAGCTCAAGGGCGTCCAGGCGCAGATCCAGGGCGACCAGCTGCGCGTCTCGGGCAAGAAGAAGGACGACCTGCAGGCCGTCATCGCGCTGCTCAAATCCAAGGACTTCGGCATCGCGCTGCAGTTCACCAACTACCGGTGACCAACCGGCCCTGAGCTGCTGAAACCCTGGCTCAGGGGGTGCCGGGTACGGACCAGGCGGCGGGCCCGGCTGGAGCTCGCGCGGACGCTGGTGCCCGCCGTCGACGGGCTGCTGGACCACCCCCGGCGGACACAGCCGTGCAGCGACCCGGGCCCGTGACCTGACCCGGCTCCCCTAGGCCGGCGGCGCCGGCCGCAGGTGCGCCCACGGCCGCGCCCGCTCCAGCTGCGCCGCCAGCGCCAGCAGCAGCGGCTCCGAGCCCGGCGGCCCGACGAACTGCACGCCCAGCGGCAGCCCGAACGCCGTCCGGTACAGCGGCACCGAGGACGCGGGCCGCCCGGTCAGGTTCGCCAGCTGGGTGAAGGGGACCGGGGCGAAGTTGGCGTCGACCAGGCTCTCCACCAGCCCGAGCCGTCCGAACAGACCGGACGCGCCGGCCCTCAGGAGCGCCTGCGCCCCGATCCGGGCCGCGGCCGGCAGCCCCAGCTCCCCGATCGGCCACGGCGGCCGGGCCAGGGTCGGGGTGAGGAGCAGGTCGTAGCGCTCGTGGAACGTGGCCAGTGCGCGGGTGTGGTCCTGGCGGCGGGCGAGCGCGGCGAGGTAGTCCGGCGCCGGCGTGGCACGCCCGATCGCGGCCATCACCCGCGTCTCCGTCTCGAAGGCGTCGTCGCCGCAGCCGGTCAGCGCCCGCGCCGAGGCCACCTGGGCCGAGATCGTGGAGAACCAGGTGGTGAGGAAGTCGGTGGCCAGCGCCCGGCCGTCGAGGGCGGGGGCGGACTCCTCCACCACGTGCCCGAGCGAGGTCAACAGCTCGGCGGCGTCGGTGGCCGCGGCGACCGCCTCCGGGGCGACCTCGGTACCCAGCGGCGACGCGGTGGCCAGCCCGATCCGCAGCGGCGCCGGGTCGTCCCGGACGGCGTCGGCGTAGGGGCGCTCCGGCGGGCGCACGACGTAGGGACCCTCCGGTTCCGGCCCGGCCGTCACGTCGAGCAGCGCGGCCGAGTCCCGCACGGTCCGCGACAGCACGCCCTGTACCGCGGCGCCGTGGAAGCCCTCCGCGACGTCCGGCCCGGACGGCGTCACGCCGCGGCCGGGCTTGAGCCCGAACAGCCCGCAGGCGGCGGCCGGGATGCGGATGGAGCCGCCGCCGTCGCTCGCGCCGGCTGCGGGGACGATCCCGGCGGCGACGGCCGCGGCGGACCCCCCGGAGCTGCCGCCGGGAGTGCGGGCGGGGTCCCACGGGTTGCGGGTCGGCCCGCCGAGCGCGGGCTCGGTGACGGCACGGGCCCCGAACTCGGGCGTGGCCGTCCGTCCGAACACCACGAGACCGGCCTCGGTCCAGCGCCGGACCACCGTCGACGTCTGGGGTCGCGGGTGGTCGGCGAGCGGGCGGGAACCGGACGCCGTCGGGACCCCGGCGATGTGCTGGGCGAGGTCCTTCACCAGGAACGGGACACCCGCGAACGGCCCGCTCAGCGGGCCGCGTGCGCGGGAGCGGGCGGCGTCGTCGAGCCGCAGCCGGATGGCGTTGATGCCCGGTTCGACGACGTCGGCGCGGGCGACGGCGGCCTCCAGCAGGTCGGCTGCGCTCACCTCACCCGCCGCGACGAGCGCGGCCAGCCCGACGGCGTCGTGGTTGCGGTAGTCGTCCCAGGAGATCCCCACGGCGGGGATACAAACAGATCGGTCAGGGCGTGGACACCGGGGCGGGCGCCGGCGCCGGGGACGCGTCCGAGGTACCGGTGACCCCGACGACGATGCCGAGAGCCAGGACGACCGCGGCCGCGGCACCCAGGACGGCCGGCAGCACCGGCCGGGTGCGAGCCGGGAAGTCGGGCAGCCGGAACCCGCCGGAGCTCCGGGTCGCGCCACCCTCGGGGAGCGGGACCTGACGGACCGGCTCGGGAAGCGGGGCCCGGCGGACCGGCTCGGGGTGCCGCCGGACGGGCGGGGCCTGGGCCGGGGGGCCCGACGGGAACCGCGCGTGCGGGCGCTGGCCCGCCGGGGGCCGGCCCGTGAGGGGATGCCGGGCCACGGGCGGGCGGGCCGGGTGTCGCGGGCCCGCCGGGGCGTACTGCGCGGGGACGTGACCGCCCGAGGCCTGCCGGGGCGGAACGTGGCCGGGGACGTAGCCGCCGGGGACCTGCCGTGGCGGGACCTGGCCGGGACGACGGCCGCCGGGCCCGGCTGCGTCGCGGGGGCGCGGGACGACGGGCAGCACGGTGGTCGGTGCGTCGTCGGAGGACCCGCCGTCCGGCGCGGTGTGCGGCGCCGCGGGGCGGGAGGAGCGGGGCTCCGGCGGCGTCGTCCACGGCCGGGGTGGGTGCGGCCGGAGCGTCAGCGTCCGGGTCGGAGGGGGTCGTGGCGTCCGCATCGGCGACCGTCGGCGCGACCGGGGTGTCGGCGTCCGAGGACGGTCGGGCCGACGGCAGCGCGACCGGCTCGTCGGGGCCGGCCTCGGTGACCACGTCGTCCCCCGGGCGGGCCGGTGACGGGACCTCGACCGGGCCACCCTGGAGCGGCACCGACGGGGTCTCGCCGGTGTCGGTGAGCGCGTGGCGGGGCTTCTGGGACGGGGTCTCGCTCATGGGTCCTCTTCCGCAGGGGGAGCTCTGCTCTGAGAGCTTCATCGCTCCCGGCACCCCGAACCGTTACGGAACAGCGACCCGGGGTCGCGCAACCACCCCCGGAACGGTCCGGTCAGCGGCGGACCATCTGCTGGAGCCGCGCGATCCGGTCGTCGATCGGCGGGTGGGTGGAGAACCACCTCGCCATCTTCTCGCCGGGCCGGAACGGGTTCGCGATCATCAGGTGCGACTGCGCCGTGAGCCGCGGGTCCGGAGGCAGTGGGGCGGCCGCGGTGCCGTACTTGAGCTTGTGCAGCGCCGAGGCCAGGCCCAACGGGTCCCCGGTGAGCTCGGCCCCCGAGGCGTCGGCCTGGTACTCCCGCGACCGGCTGACGGCCATCTGCACCACGCCGGCCGCGATCGGGCCGAGGAGCGCGACCAGGATGATCGCGATCGGGTTCGGGCGGTCCTCGTCGTTGCCGCCGAAGATCGAGGCGAACATCGCGAAGTTCGCGAGGAACGACACCGCCGAGGCGAGCGCTCCGGCGATCGACGAGATCAGGATGTCGCGGTTGTAGACGTGGCTGAGCTCGTGGCCGATGACCGCGCGCAGCTCGCGCTCGTCGAGGAGGTGCAGCAGACCGGTGGTCACGCACACCGCTGCGTGCCGGGGGTTGCGGCCGGTGGCGAACGCGTTGGGTGCGTCGGTCGGGCTGATGTGCAGCGACGGCATGGGCTGGCGGGCCCGCTGGCTCAGCTCGCGGACGATCCGGAACAGCTGGGGGTACTCGGCCTCGGTGATCGGCTGGGCGTGCATCGACCGCAGCGCCATCTTCGCCGAGTTGAAGTAGGCCCACCCGTTCACCGCGAACGCGACGACCAGGGCGATGACCAGTCCGCCGCGGCCGCCGAGGACCCCGCCGATCGCGAGGATCAGGGCGCTCATCGCGCCGAGGAGGACGGCCGTCTTCAGACCGTTCATGTGGCTGTGCACGCCGGCGTCACCTTTCCGTGCGGTCCTGCTGGGGTCACCCTTCTCAACGGACGAACCGGGCAGCGCGTTCCCGGGTGTGACCCGGGCCCGGCCCGGGGCACCCGTCACGTGCGGGAGGCCGACCCGGCGTGGAAGAGTCGGGCCCATGAGCGACGGCGATGTCACGACAGAGGTCCGGACCGAGGTCACCGACGGTGTCGCGGTGCTCACCGTGTCGAACCCGGCACGACGCAACGCGCTGAACCTGGACCTGTCGCAGAAGCTCGTCGCCGCCGTCGAGACCGCGAACGCCGACGACTCGGTCGGCGCGATCGTCGTCACTGGGCAGGCGCCCGCGTTCTGCGCCGGCGGCGACCTCGCGGAGCTGCAGCGGGCCGACCCGGCGACGCTCAAGCGCGTCTACTCCGGGTTCCTCGCCATCGCCTCCTCCCCGCTGCCGACCCTGGCCGCGGTCAACGGAGCCGCCGTCGGCGCGGGGATCAACCTCGCCCTGGCCTGCGACGTCCGGCTGGCCGGCCCGACCGCACGGTTCGACGTCCGCTTCATGCAGCTGGGCCTGCACCCCGGCGGCGGCTACACGTGGATGGCCCAGCGCGCTCTCGGCGCCCAGGGCACCGCCGCGACGACCCTGTTCGGCGACGTCCTCGACGCCCGCGAGGCCGAGCGCGTCGGTCTGGTCTGGCGTGCCTACGACAGCGACGAGGACCTGATGGCCGGCGCCCGTGAGCTCGCGGGCCGGGCCGCCGCCGCGCCGCGGGACCTGATCGTCACGACCAAGGCGACGATGCGGATCACGTCCCGGCTCGACGCGCACGCCGACGCCACCGACATCGAGGTCCGCGCCCAGGCCGAGACCGTGCACTCCGAGGCGTTCGCGGAACGCGTCGCGGCGCTGCAGAAGAAGATCAGCAGGAAGTGACCCGCGGCACGAACGTGACGCGGGCCATGTGACGTGATCCCGGGTCTCCGGACAGGGGGACGAACCGGGAGTTAACCTCGATGTATCGAGGGACAATTCGACGCCGAACTGGGGACCATCAGCCCATGACGACCAGCGACACTCCCGTCGAGGCACGCCACTCCGAGGTCGTGCAGCGCGACCGGGTGGTCATCCGGTTCGCCGGCGACTCCGGTGACGGCATGCAGCTGACGGGTGACCGCTTCACCTCCGAGACCGCGAACTTCGGCAACGACCTGTCGACGCTGCCGAACTTCCCCGCGGAGATCCGGGCTCCTGCCGGGACGCTGCCGGGGGTGTCGTCGTTCCAGCTGCACTTCGCGAACTACGACATCCTCACTCCGGGGGACCGCCCGGACGTGCTGGTGGCGATGAACCCGGCGGCGTTGAAGGCCAACATCGGCGACCTGCCCCACGGCGGCGTGCTGATCGTGAACACCGACGAGTTCACCAAGCGGAACCTGACCAAGGTCGGGTACGCGGCGAACCCGCTCGAGGACGGCTCCCTGGAGCCCTACGCGGTGCACGGGGTCGCGATGGCGACCCTGACCCGGGGCGCGCTGGAGGAGACCGGGCTGTCCAAGAAGGACGCCGAGCGGGCGAAGAACATGTTCGCCCTGGGGCTGCTGTCGTGGATGTACCACCGCCCCTCGGAGTCGACCGAGCGGTTCCTGCGGGAGAAGTTCGCGAAGAAGCCCGACATCGCCGAGGCCAACATCCTGGCCTTCCGCGCCGGGCACGCCTACGGCGAGACGACCGAGGCGTTCGCGGTCACCTACGAGGTCGCCCCGGCCCGGCTGGCGCCGGGGACCTACCGGCAGATCACCGGGAACGTCGCGCTGGCCTACGGGATCATCGCCGCCGGGCGCACGACGAGCCTGCCGGTGTTCCTGGGCACCTACCCGATCACCCCGGCCTCGGACATCCTCCACGAGCTGTCCAAGCACAAGGCGTTCGGCGTGACCACCTTCCAGGCCGAGGACGAGATCTCCGGCGTCGGCGCCGCGCTGGGCGCGGCGTTCGGCGGCGCGCTCGGCGTCACCACCACCTCGGGTCCGGGGATCGCGCTCAAGGCCGAGACCGTCGGCCTGGCCGTGGCCCTGGAGCTTCCGCTGCTGGTGATCGACGTGCAGCGCGGCGGCCCCTCGACGGGGCTGCCCACCAAGACCGAACAGGCCGACCTGCTCCAGGCCTTGCACGGGCGCAACGGCGAGGCCCCGCTCCCGGTGATCGCCCCCTGCACCCCTGGCGACTGCTTCATCGCCGCGGTCGAGGCCGCCGCGATGGCCGTGCGCTACCGCACCCCGGTGATGTTGCTGTCCGACGGCGCGCTGGCCAACGGCTCCGAGCCGTGGAAGATCCCCGCCGTCGAGACCCTGCCGACGGTGGACCCGGGGTTCGCGACCGAGCCCAACGCCCCCGACGGGTCCGGGGAGTTCTGGCCGTACCTGCGTGACCCCGAGACCCTGGCCCGGCCGTGGGCGATCCCCGGCACCGCGGGTCTGGAGCACCGCGTCGGGGGGCTGGAGAAGGCCGACGGGCGCGGCTCGATCTCCTACGACCCCGACAACCACGACCGCATGGTCCGGCTGCGCCAGGCCAAGATCGAGGGCATCGAGGTGCCCGACCTCGCGGTCGACGACCCCGACGGCGACGCGGACTTCCTCGTCGTCGGCTGGGGGTCGACCTTCGGTCCGATCAACGCCGCGGCGCGGCGGGTGCGCAAGCTCGGCCACTCGGTCGCCACGGTGCACCTGCGCAACCTCAACCCGATGCCGGCCAACCTCGGCGAGATCCTGGGCCGCTACCGCACGGTGCTCTGCCCCGAGATGAACCTCGGCCAGCTCGCCATGCTGCTGCGCGCCCGCCACCTGGTCGACGTCAAGAGCTACACCAAGGTCGCCGGGCTCCCCTTCGGCGCCGAGGAGTTGCAGGACGTGTTCCTGGACTACCTCACCGGCAAGCACCCGGAGTCCGCGGCCGACACCACCCCACGGCCCGCCAACGAGACCACTGGAGCGCAGGCATGACCGCCACCGATCTCGGCCTGCCATCCATCGGCGGCCTCGACGGGGTCCCGACGACGGACGCGAAGCAGACCGCGAAGGACTACACCTCCGACCAGGAGGTCCGCTGGTGTCCCGGCTGCGGCGACTACGCCGTCCTCGCCGCGGTCCGCCAGTTCCTGCCCACCCTGGGCATCAAGCGCGAGAACACCGTGTTCGTCTCCGGGATCGGCTGCTCGAGCCGCTTCCCGTACTACCTCAACACCTACGGGATGCACTCCATCCACGGTCGCGCCCCGACCATCGCGACCGGGCTGGCGACCTCGCGGGAGGACCTGTCGGTGTGGGTCGTCACCGGTGACGGCGACGCCCTGTCCATCGGCGGCAACCACCTCATCCACGCGCTGCGCCGCAACGTCAACATCAAGATCCTGCTGTTCAACAACCGTATCTACGGCCTGACCAAGGGCCAGTACTCGCCCACCTCCGAGGTCGGGAAGGTCACCAAGTCCACCCCCATGGGCTCGCTCGACCACCCGTTCAACCCGATCTCGCTGGCGCTGGGCGCCGAGGCGTCGTTCGTCGGGCGCGCCCTGGACTCCGACCGCAAGAGCCTCACCGCCGTGCTGCAGGCCGCCGCCGAGCACCGCGGCTCCGCCCTGGTCGAGATCTTCCAGGACTGCCCCATCTTCAACGACGGCAGCTTCGACGTCCTGCGCCGCGGCGACAACGAGAACCGGCTCATCCCCCTCACCCACGGCGAGCCGATCACCTTCGGCGCCCCGGGTGAGGACGGCCGCGGCTCGCACGCGGTAGTCCAGGACGGGTTCGGCCTCGCCGTCGTCGAGACCGCGTCGGTCGACCCCGCGACGATCGTGGTCCACGACCAGGCCGACCACGAGCTCGCCTTCGCCCTGTCCCGGCTCTCGGACCAGGACCTCACCCACACCGTCACCGGGGTCTTCCGCAACACCGACCGCCCCACCTACGACGACGCCGCACGCGCCCAGGTCCAGGCCGCGAAGGACGCCGAGCCCGACGCCGACCTGCAGGCCCTGCTCAACGGCCGCGACACCTGGACCATCGTCTAGGTGTGATGTCCATGGACGTTGTTCCAGGTTGAGCTGATGACGGCCTGTCGCTGAGACAGGCGAGGACCCCCGGTTGTGAAGTGGAGCTGTCTAGGAACCGCTTCACCAACCGGAGGCCCTTGTGACCCACGCTAACGCTGCGCTGACTCCGCGTGCCCGGCTACGGCTGGCCCGTCTGATCGTCGACCAGGACTGGACCTGCTCCACCGCGGCCAGAATGTTCATGGTCGCCCCTCGCACCGCCCGAAAGTGGGCTGACCGCTACCGCGCCGAGGGCCCGCCCGGGATGGTCGACCGCAGCTCCCGACCACGGTCGATGCCGGCCAAGACCCCACCGAGGCTGGTGAAGCAGATCGTGCGACTGCGGTGGCACCACCGACTCGGACCAGTACAGATCGGCGGCCGACTCGCTCTCGCCGCCTCGACCGTGCACGCGGTCCTGCGCCGCTGCCGGATCAACCGGCTCTCCCACATCGACCGGGTCACCGGCGAGCCCCTACGCCGCTACGAACACCCACACCCCGGCTCGTTGATCCACGTCGACGTCACCAAGTTCGGCAACATCCCCGACGGAGGCGGACACCGCTTCGTCGGACGCCGACAAGGCGCCCTGAACAAGCGGTCCACTCCCGGACTGCCCAGGGGAACCGACTACTGGGCGTTCGTTCCACGCGATGAACCCGGCCGCCCGAGCGGCGCCCTCCGCGGTGAAGTAGAGGTCCGCCCGCGTACGGACGTAGTACGGCGACTCGGGCGGATGGAACCGCCGCGACCCGCTGTGCACCTTCACCCGGTGCGTCTCGGGCGGGTCGCCGCCGTCGGCGGGTGCGAGCACCGAGCCCGGGTACGAGCCGGGCCGCACGCCGAGGGGCAGCGGCTCGGACGCCGCGGACGGGCCGATGATCAGGGAGTCGAGCGCCGCCAGCGCCGAGCCACCGGCGGGCTGTCGCGTCCGCGACGGGATCGGCAACGGCGCGGGCGGGCCGTCGTCGTCCGACGCAGGGGCATGCTCGGGCAACGGGGCCGGTTCGACGTCGTCGCGCAGGGCGTGCCGGCCGGACGGCTCGTCGTCGTCCTCGGCCGCCGCGTCCTGCGGCGCGGGGTTGCTCTCGGGGCGGGGAAGGGGCACCGCGGGTGCCGTGGCACCGTCCGGTGCTCCGGCGCTGCGGTCCGGTTCCCCCTCGACCGGTGCGGCGGGGGCTGCCGCGCCGTACTGGGCCGCGCCGCCGTCGGCCGGGGCTTCCTCGGCCGACGCGTCCTCGGTCAGACCGCCCTCGGCCAGATCATCGCGAGCCGCGGCGACCTGGGCCGGGGCGTTGTGAGCCGCGCTTCCGTCGGCCGGGCCGTCCTCGGCCGGGGCCTCCTCGGTCGGACCACTCTCGGCCGGATCGCCCTCGGCCGACTCGTCCTGGGCAGCACTGTCCTGCCCGTGGGCCAGGTCCTCGTGGGCCGGGTTGTCGTGAGCCGGGGCGTCCCGGGCTACGGCAGCGGGTTCGTCCGTCGCGGGTCCGTCCGTCGCGGGTCCGTCCGTCGCGGGTCCGTCCGTCGCGGGTCCGTCCGTCGCGGTGGAGCCGGTCCCGCCCGCAGCGGCGGTCCCGCCCGCGGCGGCCGGCGGGGCACCGGGCACCTCGGAGCCGGCCGGCACGTCTCCGGTCACCCCGGGGCGGGCTGCCGGGGGGACGACCTGCTCCCCCGCACCATAGGCGACGGCGGACGGTGGCGGTGCGCTGTCCGGCGGCGGTGTGGTCGCCCCGGTCGCCCGGGCCGGGTCGGCCTCCCCGACGGGCTCGAACAGCCCCACGGTCCCGGGTCCGCTCCCCGGGCCGGGCCCGTCCGACGCCCCCACCGTGTCGGGCGCACCCGTGGCCTCCGGACCGTCCTCGACGGTCCCTGCGCGGCGGCGGGACACCAGCACCCCTGCCGCCACGAGTACCACGAGCACCGCCAGCAGTACCCACATCCAGCCCATGCCGGACCTCCGTCCGCCCGGGACCCTCCCGGACCGCTGTCGCCGTGCTTGGTATCACGGATCGTGCCCGCCTCGCCGTCACCGCGCGCGGTGGCACACCCGTACCGGATCATCGTGCCCGTGACCCACCACCCGAAGCGACCATGACCGCCGCCCGTTCCCCCGAACGAACCACACCCGAACGGAGTGAGCGGAACCCCGCCGGGCTCGCCGCGGGCGTCGGCGCGTACGTGCTGTGGGGCCTGTTCCCGGCGTTCTGGCCGCTGCTGGACCCCGCGGCGCCGCTGGAGGTCCTCGCCCACCGCGTGCTGTGGACCGCCGTGCTGATGGCGGTGGTGCTGACCGTGCTGCGCGGCTGGGGCGACGTGCGCGGGCTCGGTCTCCGCGGGTGGCTCGCGACGGCCGCGGCCGCGGTGTTCATCGCGGTGAACTGGGGTCTGTTCAGCTGGGGCGTCTCGGTGGGGCTGGTCGTCGAGTCCGCGCTCGGCTACTACATGACCCCGCTGGTCGGGGTGCTGTTCGGCGTCCTCGTCCTGCGGGAACGGCTGCGGCCCGCGCAGTGGGTGGCGCTGGGGCTGGCGGCGACGGCCGTCGTGGTCATCGCCGTCGGCAACGGCACGGTGCCGTGGCTGTCGATGGCCCTGGCCTGCTCGTTCGGGATCTACGGGCTGTTCAAGGCGACCGCGCCGCTGCCCGCCGCGGCCGGGCTGACCGCGGAGGGCCTCGTGCTCGTCGTACCGGCCGCGGTGTTCCTCGTCGTCCTGGAGCTCTCCGGCGGCGGCACGTTCACCGGGTACGGGCCGTGGCACCTGCTGCTCATGCTGTCCGCGGGTCCGGCGACGGCGCTGCCGCTGCTGCTCTACGGCGCCGCGGCGCGACGGCTGCCGCTCACGACCCTCGGGGTGCTGCTCTACGTCAACCCCACGCTGCAGTTCCTGTGGGGCGTGCTGGTCGTCGGACAGCCGATGGCCCCGGCCCGCTGGGCGGGGTTCGCCCTCGTCTGGCTGGCGCTGGTGGTGTTCACCGTCGATCTGCTGCGACGGCGACGCCCACCGGCGGCTCAGCCCACCCGCTCCACCGTGTAGTCGGTCAGCGTCCGCAGCGCCTCGATCGCCGGGCACGGCGGCAGCACCGCCAGCTCGGCACGCGCGCGGTCGGCGTACCCGGCGACGGTCTCGCGGGCCTTGACCAGCGCGTCACCGGAGCGGAGCAGCTCCAGCGCCTCGGCCACCTCGTCGTCGTCGCTGATCGGGGCGGCCAGCAGCTGCCGCAGCCTGCGCGCGTCGGCCGAGTCGTCGCCGTCGCGCAGGGCGTAGAGCATCGGCAGGGTGTGCACGCCCTCCCGCAGGTCGGTGCCGGGGGTCTTGCCCGAGTCGTCCGACGGCGACGCGATGTCGATGATGTCGTCGGAGATCTGGAACGCGGCCCCGATGACCTCGCCGAAGGTCCGCAGCGCCTCGACGTGCTCGGTCGGCGCACCGGAGAACATGCCTCCGTAACGGCCCGAGGTCGCGATGAGCGACCCGGTCTTCTCCGCGACCACCCGCAGGTAGTGCTGCACCGGGTCGTCCGACGCCTTGGGGCCCCGGGTCTCGCGCATCTGGCCGGTCACCAGCAGGGCGAACGTCTCGGCGATGATCCGCACCGCGTCCGGGCCGAGGTCGGCGACCAGCCGCGACGCGTGTGCGAACAGGAAGTCCCCGGTCAGGATCGCGACCGAGTTGTCCCAGCGCGAGTTCGCGGACTCCGCGCCCCGCCGCATGGACGCCTCGTCCATCACGTCGTCGTGGTACAGCGTCGCCAGGTGGATCAGCTCCACCACGGCGGCCGCCGTGATCACCTCGTCGCGTTCGGGATGCGGTCCCACCTGGGCCGCGAGCAGCGTGAACAGCGGCCGGAACCGCTTCCCGCCGGCCTCGATGAGGTGCAACGAGGTCTCGGTGACGAACTCGTAGTCGCTGTGCACCTCGCGGTGCAGCAGGTCCTCGACCCGCTTCAGCCCGTCCGCCGTGGCCTCGGCCAGGACCGGATCGGCCATCCGGATCCCGGCCACGCTCTGTGTCTCCACCCCCACAGCGTACGAATCTCAGCCCGCGAACGCGCCGCTGGCGGCCCATTCGAGGACAGGTGTGGGAAGAATCCCGAGAACGAGGGTCGCCAGCGTGCCCAGTGTGATGGCCACGGTGGTGAACGCCCCGGGCACGACGACGGCCGGACCGTCCTCCGCGGGCTCGGAGAAGTACATGAGCACCACGATGCGCAGGTAGAAGAACGCGGCCACCGCGGACGCGACCAGCGCGATCACCACGAGCGGCACCATGCCGTCCGCCGACGCCGCCGAGAACACCGCGAACTTGGCGGTGAACCCGCTGGTCAGCGGGATCCCGGCGAGCGCGAGCAACAGGAACGTCATGATCCCGGCCACGAGCGGGGACCGCTTCGCCAGGCCCGCCCAGGCCGCCAGCTCCGACGCCTCGCCGTCACCGGTACGGATCAGCGAGATGATCCCGAAGACCGCGACCGTCGTGAAGCCGTAGGCCAGCAGGTAGAACATCAGGCCCGCGGTGCCCTGCGGGGTCAGCGCCATCGCGCCGAGCAGGATGAACCCGGCGTGCGCGATCGAGGAGTAGGCGATCATGCGCTTCACGTCGGTCTGGGTGAGCCCCAGCACCGCGCCGACGACCATCGACACGACCGCGACCACCCACAGCACGCCGCGCCACTCCCACACGGTGCTGCCGAAGCCGACGTAGAGCACCCGGGCGATCGCGCCGAACGCGGCGACCTTCGTGCAGGCCGCCATGAACGCCGTGACCGGTGTCGGGGCGCCCTGGTAGACGTCAGGGGTCCAGGTGTGGAACGGGGCCACCGAGCCCTTGAACAGCAGTCCCACCAGCAGCAGCGCCAGACCAGCGAACAGCAGTGTGTCCGAGGCCAGGGTGCCCGCGGCGGCCTGCGAGATCGCCGAGAGTCGCACCGAGCCCGCGTAGCCGTAGAGCAGCGCGATGCCGTAGAGGAAGAACGCCGAGCCGAACGCACCCAGCAGGAAGTACTTGACAGCGGACTCCTGCGACAGCAGCCGGCGGCGGCGCGCCAGCCCGCACATCAGGTACAGCGGCAGCGACAGGACCTCGAGCGCGATGAACATCGTCAGCAGGTCGTTCGCCGCGACGAAGGCCATCATGCCGCCGAGCGCGAACAGCACGAACGGGAACGGCTCGGTCTGCATCGTCGGCGCCTCGTCGGGCGCCCCGTAGGAGCGGTCGACGTGCTCACCGCCGACCGGGGTGGCCGGGCCGCCGCCGGAGCGGACCGCGGCCCGCTCGGCGGCCGAGGCGACGAACACCCCACCCGGCTCCACCGACCGGTCCGCGATCAGCAGCAGGCTGGGGATCGCGAGGACGATCAACGTGCCCCACAGGAACAGCGACGGCGCGTCCACCGACAGGGCGGTGCCGAAGGTCAGCACGGCGGCCGGGGACCCGAGCGCGTACCCGGCCAGCGCGACGAGCGCCGCGACCAGGGTCAGGCCGGTCAGCAGAACCTGCACGGGCCAGCGCTGGTGCCGCGGGAGGAACGCCTCCAGCAGCACCGACACGCAGGCACCCGCGAACACGATCCACAGCGGCGCGGTGGCCGCCCAGTCGACCGCGGGCATCTCGATCGGGGCCACCTGGGCGGGGAGAACCAACGAGCTCATCGAGCGATCCCTCCAGCGACGACCGGGTCGGGCAGGCCGAGCTCGGTCATCGTCGCCGTCACCGACGGGTTGATCAGGTCGAGCACCGGGCCCGGGTAGAAGCCGAGCACCACGATCGCGACGATCAGCGGCGCGAGCACGCCGATCTCACGGGCCGTGAGGTCGGGGAAACCGGAGCCCGTGCGCTGCGCGGCGACCGCCGGGTCGATCATCGACCCCGGGCCGCCCGCGCCACCGCGCTCCAGCGCCGCCATGACCGCGGTGCCGCGCACCGGGCCCTGCATCGTGCGCTGGTAGAACCAGAGCACGTAGAGAGCGGCGAAGATGATGCCGATCGTCGCGATCACGGTGAACACCGGCCGGTTCGGGAACGACCCGACCAGCACCAGGAACTCCGAGACGAACGAGTTCGTGCCGGGCAGCGCCAGCGAGCTCATCCCGGCCAGCAGCAGGCAGCCCGCCATCACCGGCGCGATCTTCGCGACGCCGCCGTAGTCGGCGATCAGGCGCGAGCCGCCGCGGCTGATCAGCACGCCGACCATCACGAACAGCATGCCGGTCGAGAGACCGTGGTTGACCATGTACAGCGTCGCGCCGGCGAAGGCCTGGCTGGAGAACGCGAACACCCCGAGCGCGATGAAGCCGAAGTGCGCGACCGAGGTGTAGGCGACGAACCGGCCCATGTCGGTCTGGGCGACCGCCAGCAGCGCGGCGTAGACGATCCCGGCGACGGCGAGCACCAGCACCAGCGGCGCGAGGACCTGGCTGGCCTGCGGGAACAGCGGCAGCAGGTAGCGCAGGAAGCCGTAGGTGCCGACCTTGTCGAGCACACCGACCAGCAGCACCGCGCCGACGATCGGAGCCTCGGCACCCGCGTCGGGCAGCCAGGTGTGGAACGGCACCAGCGGCGCCTTGATCGCGAACGCGACGAAGAAGCCGAGGAACAGCCAGATCTGGGTCGACTCCGGCACGCTCGACGCCATCGCCTGCAGCTCGGCCCAGGTGAACGTGCCCTGGCCCAGCTGCTGCTCGCTCACGACGAACAGCCCGATCAGCGACGCCAGCATGATCAGGCCGCCGAGCAGCGAGTACAGGAAGAACTTGACCGCCGCGTACTGCCGTCGCGGCCCACCGAATCGGCCGATCAGGAAGTACATCGGGACCAGCATGGCCTCGAAGAACACGTAGAAGAGGAAGACGTCGGTGGCCGCGAAGACGCCGACCAGCGTCGCCTGGGTCGCCAGCAGCAGTGCGAAGTACCCGGCGGCCGAGCGGCCCTCGGGCAGCTTCTCCGCCCACGCGAACAGCATCAGCCCGGGCACCAGGAACGCGGTGAGCCCGATCAGGGCCAGCGCGATCCCGTCGACGCCGAACGCGATGTGCGTGCCGAACGCGGGGATCCAGGACATCGAGAACTCGAGCTGGAACCGGGCGCCGGCCTGCGCCGCGGGGATGGAGTAGAGCGCCCACGCGACGACGACGAGCACCAGCTCGAGCAGCGCCGTCGCCATCGCGACCGCCTTGGCGGCCCCGGTGTTGGCACGCAGCGGGTACATGACCAGCGCGCCGAGCACCGGCACCAGCAGCAGGACGATCAGGAACGGGTTGCCCCCGGAGCCGGGGACGATGGGAGCCGTGTCCAGGGGAGTCATGAGACGAACCTCACCGCCAGCATCGCGGCGACGACGATGACCGCCCCGCCGAGCATCGAGAGTGCGTACGACCGGACGAAGCCGGTCTGGAGCCGGCGCAGGCGGCCGGACCCGCCGCCGAACGCCGACGCGGTGCCGTTGACGGCCCCGTCGATGCCGCGGTCGTCGAACCAGGCCAGCAGCCGGGTCAGCGCGATGCCGGGCCGCTCGATGAACGCCTCGTTGAAGGCGTTCGCGCCGAGGTCCGCGCGGGCCGCGGCGACGACCGGCGACACCCGCTGCGGGCGCTGCACCGGCACCGGGGAGCGCCCGACGAACAGGTAGCCCGCCAGCACACCGAGCAGCGAGACCCCGACCACCAGCCACGGGATCACCGCGTGCGGCAGGGCACCGCCCTCGAGCTCGACGCGCTCCCCCACCACCGGGGCGAGCCACTCCGGGATCAGCCCGTAGAGCACGCCACCGCCGAAGACGGAGCCGACGGCCAGCACGATCATCGGGACGGTCATCGTCGCCGGGGACTCGTGCGGGTGGTAGTCGCGGCCGTCGGTGGACTGCACCGTGCGCCAGCGCTCCGCACCGAAGAACGTCATGATCATCAGGCGGGTCATGTAGAACGCGGTGAGACCGGCCGCGAGCGTCGCGAGCCCGCCGAACACCCAGCCCTGCCAGCCCTCCTGCGCGAACGCGGCCTCGATGATCGCGTCCTTGGAGAAGTAGCCGGACAGGAACGGGAAGCCGATCAGCGCGAGGTAGCCGAGGCCGAAGGTCACGAAGGTGACTGGCATCTTGCGCCACAGGCCGCCGAACCGGCGCATGTCGACGTCGTCGTTCATGGCGTGCATGACCGACCCGGCGCCGAGGAACAGCCCGGCCTTGAAGAAGCCGTGGGTCAGCAGGTGCAGGATGCCCAGTGCGTACCCGGCCGGCCCGAGCCCGACGGCGAGGATCATGTAGCCGATCTGGCTGACCGTGGAGTAGGCCAGGACCTTCTTGATGTCGTCGTAGGCGCAGCCGATGATCGCGCCGATCATCAGCGTGACGACACCGATGAGCGCGACGACCAGCCGTCCGGTCTCGGACAGGTTGTAGATCGGCGAGGCCCTGGCGATCAGGTAGACGCCCGCGGTGACCATCGTGGCCGCGTGGATGAGGGCCGAGACCGGGGTCGGGCCCTCCATCGCGTCCGGGAGCCAGGACTGCAGCGGGAACTGGCCGGACTTGCCGCAGGCGCCGAGCAGGAGCAGCAGCGTGATCGCCAGGACCGTGCCGCTGCCGACCTCGCCGATGCGTGCGAACACCTCCGTGTACTGCAGCGTCCCGAGCTCCAGCCAGAGCAGGAAGATCGCGATCGCCAGGCCGACGTCGCCGACCCGGTTCATCAGGAACGCCTTCTTCGCCGCCGTCGCCGCCGACGGCCGGTCCTGGTAGAAGCCGATCAGCAGGTACGACGCCAGACCGACGCCCTCCCAGCCGAGGTAGAGCATCACGAAGTTGTTGCCGAGGACCAGCACCAGCATGGCGGCGACGAACAGGTTCAGCTGCGCGAAGAACCGCCGCCGGTTCGGGTCGTGGCTCATGTAGCCCACCGAGTAGAGGTGGATGAGCGCCCCGACCCCGGTGATCAGCAGCACGAACGTCAGCGACAGCGTGTCGATTCGGAGCCCGAAGTCGACCTCCAGCGCGCCGGAGGACATCCAGGACCACAGCGACTGCTCGCGCAGCCGCTCGTCGGCGGGCAGACCGAGGGTCTGCAGGACGATCGCCACACCGACGACGAACGCGCCGACGACGGTCGCGACGCCGAGCCAGTGGCCCCAGGCGTCGGCCCGCCGTCCGGCGAGGAAGAGCACTAGGGCACCGGCCGCGGGGAGCGCGATCAGCAACCAGGCCAGCGAGGCGGCGCCGGTCGCCTGCGGGGCGGCCTGTGCGAGAAGGACGGTCACCTGCGCGCTCCTAGTACTTCAAGAGGTTCGCGTCGTCCACCGACGACGACTGGCGGGTGCGGAAGATGGCCGTGATGATGGCGAGCCCGACGACGACCTCACAGGCGGCGACGACCATCACGAACAGCGCCATCACCTGGCCGTCGAGGTTGCCGTTGATGCGCGAGAACGTGACCAGGGTCAGGTTCACCGCGTTCAGCATGAGCTCGATGCACATGAACACGACCACGGCGTTGCGCCGCACCAGGACGCCGACGGCGCCGATGGTGAACAGCAGCGCCGAGAGCAGCAGGTAGTACTCGGGCCTCATCGGTGCTCCCCGGTGTCGGCGACCTCACCGGAGGCGGCGGTCCGGTCGGGTGCCGGGCGGCCGGTCAGCGCGTGCGCGTCCGGCGTCGTCGTGTCGGGCACGTCGACCGCGACCGACTCGATGATCTCCGACAGCGACTCCGGGGCGATCGAGCCGTCGGGCAGGATCGCCGGGACCGCGACGGAGTTCGACGTCGCGTAGACGCCGGGGCCGGGCAGCGGGGAGATGCGGGCGTGCTCACCACGCAGCCGCTTCAGCACCGTCGCCCGCTGGCCGATCTTGGTGTGCTGGCTGCTCTGCGAGCCGGACAGCACCATCGCGCCGAGCGCGGCGACCATCAGCAGGGCCGCGGTCAGCTCGAACGCCAGCAGGTAGTCGGTGAAGATCAGCCGGCCGAGGCCGGGGACGTTGCCGTTCCACCCGAGCCCGCCGGCCGCCAGTCCAGCCGGGGTGACGCTGGTCAGGCCGCGGGCGAGCCCACCGACCAGCAGCGCGGCCAGCGCGACGCCGAACACGAGCGCCGCGGCGCGCTGCCCCCGCAGGACCTCGATGACCGAGTCCTTGGAGTCCCGTCCGACCAGCATGAGGACGAACAGGAACAGCATCATCACCGCGCCGGTGTAGACGATGATCTGCACGAACCCGAGGAACGGGGCGGACTGCACCAGGTACAGCACCGCGATGGAGAACATCGTCAGGACCAGCAGCAGCGCGGCGTGCACCGCGTGCCGGGCGAAGACCAGGCCGAGCGCGCCGGCCAGCGCCACCGGTCCGAGGATCCAGAACGCGACCGCCTCGCCGGTGCTCACCTCCCCGGCCGCCTGGGCCAGGACCGCGGTCGTCATCGGGCCTGCTCCTTGGTCTGGTCCTGGGCGGACACCTTCGCCAGCGTGGGCCCGGAGACGTAGTAGTCCTGCTCGTCGTCGCCGAGGCGCATGGGGTGCGGCGGCTGCTCCATGCCCGGCAGCAGCGGCGCCATCAGCTGCTCCTTGGTGTAGATGAGGTCCTGCCGGTTGTCGTCGGCCAGCTCGTAGAAGTTCGTCATCGTGAGCGACCGCGTCGGGCAGGCCTCGATGCACAGCCCGCAGCCGATGCAGCGCAGGTAGTTGATCTGGTAGATCGCGCCGTAGCGCTCACCCGGCGAGTACCGGGCCTCCTCGGTGTTGTCCCCGCCCTCGACGTAGATGGCGTCGGCCGGGCAGGCCCAGGCGCACAGCTCGCAGCCGACGCACTTCTCCAGCCCGTCCGGGTGCCGGTTGAGCTGGTGGCGGCCGTGGTAGCGCGGTGCCGCCGGCGGGAAGTCCTCGGGGTACTCCTCGGTGACGACCTTCTTGAACATCGTCGAGAAGGTGACGCCGAAACCCTTGAAGAAGTCGAACATCTAGCGCGCGTCCTTTCCTGCCGTGACGGCCTTCCGACGCTTCGGGGGTGAGTCGGGGACCACCAGGTTCATCGGCGGGACGGGGTAGTCCGACGCCGGTTCGACCGGTGGCGCCTCGGTCTGCCGGTCGGGCAGCAGGAACGCCACCGCCAGCACGACGGCCAGCACGAAGCCGATCAGCGCCAGCAGCAGCACGTAGTTGTCCGAGCCGGTGTTGACGAAGGCCCGGATGCCGAAGATCGCGACGATCCAGACCAGCATGACCGGGACCAGGACCTTCCAGCCCAGCTTCATGAACTGGTCGTAGCGGAACCGCGGCAGCGTCCCGCGCAGCCAGATGAACACGAACAGGAACAGCAGCACCTTGATGATGAAGGCGACGAACTGCATCCAGCCGTAGGCGTTGAGGAAGCTCAGCGGCCACGGCCACATCCCGCCGCCGAGGAACAGCGTCACCGCCATCGCCGAGACGGTCACCATGTTCACGTACTCGGCGAGGAAGAACAGCGCGAACTTCAGCGACGAGTACTCGGTGTGGAACCCGCCGACCAGCTCCGACTCGGCCTCGGGGAGGTCGAACGGGGCCCGGTTGGTCTCGCCGACCATCGCGATCACGAAGACCACGAAGCTCGGCAGCAGCAGCCAGAAGTACCAGCCCGACGCCTGCGCCCCGACGATCGTCGCGGTGGACAGCGAGCCGGAGTAGAGGACGACGCCGACCACGGCCAGGCCCAGTGCGATCTCGTAGGAGATGACCTGGGCGGCCGAGCGCAGCGCGCCCAGCAGCGAGTACGGCGAGCCCGATGCCCAGCCGCCGAGCACGATGCCGTAGACGCCGATCGAGGAGCAGGCCAGCACCACGAGCACGCCGACCGGGACGTCGACGAGCTGGAGCACCGTGGGCTCGCCGAAGATCGTGACCTCGCCGCCGAACGGGATCACCGAGAAGGCGACGAACGCCGGGATCGTCGAGATGACCGGGGCGATGAAGTAGACCTTCTTGTCGGCCATCGCCGGCATGATGTCTTCCTTGAACGCCAGCTTCAGACCGTCGGCGAGGCTCTGCAGCCAGCCGCCGGGGCCGGTCCGGTTCGGGCCCGGACGGTGCTGCATCCGGCCGACGACCTTGCGCTCCCAGTTGATCATGAACAGGGTCAGCACGACGCCGAGCGCGAACAGCCCGACGACCTTGATCAGGATCAGCCAGATCGGGTCGTCGGCGAGCAGCGCCTGGGTGTGCGTCAGCTGGTCCACCGGGGTGGGCGGCACCTGGATCGGGTTCACGACGCGCTTCCGTTCCCGGCCGGACCGACCGTCACGAGGTCACCGTGGCCCACCCCGAGAGTGGGGCGGACGTGCGAGCCGGGCGAGCAGGCCGGCAGCCAGACGACGCCGTCGGGCAGGTCGGTCAGCGCGACCGGCAGGGTGATCGCCCCGTGGTCGGTGCGTACCGTCGCCTCGGCACCCTCGACCAGCGCGAGCCGCTCCGCGGTGGCCGCGTTGACCTTGACGTAGGGCCGCCGCGCCGTGCCGGCGAGCGCGGGCTCGTCGATCTGGAGGCTGCCGTCGTCGATCATCTGGCGGGAGGTGGCGAGGACCGCCTGGCCGTAGCCGGGACGCCGGGCCTGGCCCGCCGTGTGGTCCGGCGCGGCGACGCCGGGGCGGCGCGAACCGAGCCGCTCCAGCTCCCCCGCCGCGGCGGCCGGGGTCTGGGTGAACAGGTCCGCGTCCATCTCGACGCCGAGGGTGTCGAGCACCCGGCAGTCCGGCAGCACGCCGGTCGCGTCGAGCGCGACGGCGAACTCGCGGCGGCGGCCCTCCCAGTTGACGTAGGCGCCGGAGCGCTGGGCGTCCGGGGCGACCGGGAGGACGACGTCGGCGAGTTCGGTGACCGCCGAGGTGTGGATCTCCAGGCTGACCAGGAAACCGACCTCGCGCAGCGCGGTGATCGCCGCCGTCGGGTCGGTCATGTCCTGCGGGTCGACCCCGCCCACCACCAGGGCCGCGAGCGCCCCGCTCGCCGCGGCAGCGAGGATCGCGTCGCCGTCGCGGCCGGGGGTGGCCGGCACGGGGGCACCCCAGACCTGCTCCAGCTCGGCGCGGGCGGCGGCGTCGGTGACGAGCCGGCCGCCGGGCAGCAGGGTGGGCAGCGCGCCCGCCTCGACCGCACCGCGGTCCCCGGCCCGGCGCGGCAGCCAGCCGATCGCCGCGCCGGTGCGGGTGGCGAGCGCGGACACCGCCGAGTACAGGCCCGGCGACTCCGCGGCCCGGTCCCCGACCAGAATCACCGCACCCGGCTGCTCCAGCGCGGCGACGACGTCGGCGCCCGGGTCGGCGACGACCGCCGCCTCCGCGCCGGGCACCGCGTGCAGCACGGTGGCGCCGGTCTTCTCCGCGCCGTAGCTGGTGAACGGGCCGACCTGGAAGTGACGCAGGCCCTTCTTCCGGTACGCCTTGCGCAGGCGGAGGAAGACGATGCCCGACTCCTCCTCCGGGTCGGTGCCGACGGTGAGCACGGCCGGGGCGTTCTCGATCGCGGTGAACGTGACCGAGTCCTCGGGCGTCCCGCCGACGACGTGCGCGGCGAGGAACTCCAGCTCCTCGTCCGAGTGCGGCCGGGCACGGAAGTCGATGTCGTTGGTGCCGGCGACGACGCGGGCGAACTTGGCGTAGGCGTAGGCGTCCTCGCCGGTCAGCCGCCCCCCGGGCAGGACGCCGATCCCGCCGGCCGAGCGGGCCGCGAGCAGCCCCTCCGCGGCGACGGCCAGCGCCTCGGTCCAGGAGGCCTCGGTCAGGGTGCCGTCCGTGCGCCGGACCAGCGGCCGGGTGATGCGGCCCTGGCTACCGGTGTAGCGGAAGGCGAACCGGCCCTTGTCGCAGAGCCACTCCTCGTTGACCTCCGGGTCGTTGCCGGCGAGGCGGCGCAGCACGGTCCCGCGCCGGGAGTCGGTGCGCATCGAGCAGCCGGAGCTGCAGTGCTCGCAGGTCCCCGCGGTCGAGCGCAGGTCGAACGGGCGCGACCGGAACCGGTAGGCGGCACTGGTCAGCGCGCCGACCGGGCAGATCTGGATGGTGTTGCCCGAGAAGTAGGACTGGAAGGGCTGGTCCTCGGCGATCCCGATCTGCTGCTTCGCCCCGCGCTCGAGCAGGTCGATGAACGGGTCTCCGGCGATCTCCTCGGAGAAGCGCGTGCAGCGCTGGCAGAGCACGCAGCGCTCGCGGTCGAGCAGCACCTGGCTGGAGATCGGCAGCGGCTTCGGGAAGGTCCGCTTCTTCTCCACGAACCGCGAGTCCGCCCGGCCGTGCGCCATCGCCTGGTTCTGCAGCGGGCACTCGCCGCCCTTGTCGCAGATCGGGCAGTCCAGCGGGTGGTTGATGAGCAGCAGCTCCATCACACCCTGCTGCGCCTTGTCGGCCCGCTCGGAGGTGTGCTGCGTCTTCACCACCATCCCGTCGGCGACGGTCATGGTGCAGCTGGCCTGCGGCTTCGGCATCGGCCGGCCGCCCATCTCCACCTCGACCAGACACTGGCGGCAGGCGCCGGCCGGGTCGAGGAGCGGGTGGTCGCAGAACCGCGGGATCACGATGCCGAGGCGCTCGCAGGTGCGGATCAGCAGCTCGCCCTTGGGGGCGTCGACGACCTGGCCGTCGATGGTGAGGCGGACGTGGCCCTCGGGGACGGGTGTCTCCTCGGTGGCGTTCCGCTCCGGTGTGAGGGTCATGCGCTCGCTCCGGTGAGTTCTGTGCCGTTGGTCCGTTCCGCGAGCTCCACGTCCGCCAGCTGCTCAGGGCGGTCCACATCGGGCTGCTCCGCGATGAGGTCCAGGAACTCCTGGCGGAAGTACTTGATGGCGCTGGTGATCGGGCTCGTCGCGCCGTCGCCGAGGGCGCAGAAGGAGCGGCCGAGGATGTTGTCGCAGACGTCGAGCAGGGTGTCGATGTCGGTCGAGGTGCCCTCGCCACGCACCATCCGCTGCAGCACCTGGACCAGCCAGTAGGTGCCCTCGCGGCACGGGGTGCACTTGCCGCAGCTCTCGTGCTTGTAGAACTCGGTCCACTTCATGACCGCCCACGGCACCGAGACGGTCTCGTTGAAGACCTGCACCGCGGTCGTCCCCAGCATGGAGCCGGCCTCGGCGGCGCCCTCGAAGTCCAGCGGGACGTCGAGGTGTTCGGCGGTGAACAGCGGTGTCGACGAGCCGCCCGGGGTCCAGAACTTCAGCGGGACCCCGTCCTTCATCCCGCCGGCGAGCTCCAGGAGCTCCCGCAGCGTGATGCCGAGCGGCGCCTCGTACTGGCCGGGCCGCTCGACGTGCCCGGAGACCGAGTAGATCTTCGGGCCGGGCGACTTCTCCCGGCCCATCGAGCGGAACCAGGCCGCACCGCCGTTGACGATGGCGGGGACGCTGGCGATGGTCTCGACGTTGTTGACGACGGTCGGGCAGGCGTAGAGCCCGGCGGTCGCCGGGAAGGGCGGCTTGAGCCGGGGCTGCCCGCGACGACCCTCGAGCGAGTCGAGCAGCGCCGTCTCCTCGCCGCAGATGTAGGCGCCCGCGCCGGCGTGCACCACGATCTCCAGGTCGAACCCGGAGCCGAGGATGTCGCGGCCGAGGTGGCCCTTCGCCTTCGCCTCGCGGACGGCGGCGCGCAGCCTGCGGATGCAGTGCAGCGCCTCGCCGCGGACGTAGATCGCGCAGAAGTTCGCGCGGATCGCGTAGCTGGTGACGATGCAGCCCTCGATGAGGGCGTGCGGGTCGGCCATCATCGTCGGGATGTCCTTGCAGGTACCCGGCTCGCCCTCGTCGGCATTGATGACCAGGTACTTCGGCTTCGCGCCGGGTCCCTTTCCGCTGCCGTCGTCCTGCGGGATGAACCCCCACTTCATGCCGGTGGGGAACCCGGCACCGCCGCGGCCGCGCAGCCCGGAGTCCTTGACCAGCTGAATGAGCTGGTCGGGGTGGGCGGCGAACGCGGTCCGCAGGGAGGTGTAGCCCTCCAGCTGCTCGTAGGTGTCGATCGACCAGGACCGCGGCGACAGCCAGCGCCTGGTCAGGACGGGCGTGATCGGGTCCGGCCGGCGCACGGGCTCGGTGGTGCTCATGCGATCACTTCTTCTCCGGTAGCGCGGGCATCGCCGGCGGCTCGTCGGGCAGCGCCGGAGCGGTCCAGCCGTTCTCCTGGGCCATCCGGGCCCCGCGCACCGACTCGATCGCGCCGGACGGACCCTCGACACGGGCCGTCGTGTCGACGCCTCCGGCGTCGTCGGTGAACCCGGCCAGCTCCAGCTCGACGGTCCGCAGGTCGGTCAGCGGCGCGCCGCGGGTGGGCTGCGGGCGCTCCCCGCGACGCAGTGCCTCGACGAGCTCCACAGCGGACTCGACGGTCTGGTTGTCGAAGTACTCGTAGTTGACCTGCAGCACCGGGGCGAGGTCGCATGCCGCGAGGCACTCGGCGTGCTCGAGGGTGATCGACCCGGTTGTGCCGGGCTCCCCCGCGGTCTCCTCGTGACCCAGCGGGCGGTCCTCGGTGCCCAGCTGCGTGCGCAGGCGGGCGTAGATGTCGTCGCCGCCCAGCGCCGCGCACAGGGTGTTGGTGCAGACGCTCACCAGGTGCTCACCGCAGGGGGAGCGCTTGTACATCGTGTAGAATGTCGCGACCGCGGACACCTCGGCCGTGGTGAGCCCGAGGGCCTCGGCGCAGTAGCGGACGCCGTCGGGGCTGACGTAGCCCTCGACCGACTGCACCAGGTGCAGCAGCGGTAGCAGCGCCGACCGGGACTCCGGGTAGAGGGAGATGATCTCCGCCGTGCGCTGCCGGGTCAGCTCGTCGAAGACCGGCGAGACCGGGCTCTTCTCCTGCGGGGGGACCGTCATCGGTCGCAACCTCCCATCACGGGGTCGATCGAGGCGACGGCCGCGATGACGTCGGCGACCTGGCCGCCCTCGCTCATCGCGGGCATCGTCTGCAGGTTCACGAAGCTGGGATCCCGGACGTGGATTCGGACCGGGCGGGTGCCGCCGTCGGACACGGCGTGCACCGCGAGCTCGCCGCGCGGGGACTCGACGGCCGCGTAGGCCTGCCCCGGCGGGACGTGGAACCCCTCGGTGACCAGCTTGAAGTGGTGGATCAGCGACTCCATCGACTGACCCATGATCTTGCGGACGTGCTCGAGGGTGTTGCCCATGCCGTCACTGCCGATCGACAGCTGCGCGGGCCAGGCGACCTTCGGGTCGTCGACCATGACGCGGCCCGGTCCCAGCTCGTCGAGCTTCGTCACCGCCTGCTCCATGATCTTGAGCGACTCGTGGATCTCGGCGACGCGCATCCGGTAGCGGGCGAAGCAGTCGGCCTCGGTGGCCGTCGGCACCTCGAAGTCGTACTGGTCGTACACCGAGTACGGCATGTGCTTGCGCAGGTCCCAGGCGAGCCCGGCCGAGCGCAGGATCGGGCCGGACGCGCCGAGGGCCAGGCAGCCGTCGACGGGCAGGTAGCCCACGCCCTCCAGGCGCTGGCGCCAGATCGGCTGGCCGGTGAGCAGCCGGTCGTAGTCGGGCAGCCGGGAGTTCATGACCTTCAGGAAGTCGCGGACCTTGTCCTGCCAGCCCTCGGGCATGTCCTGGGCGAGCCCGCCGGGCCGGATGAACGCGTGGTTCATCCGCAGTCCGGTGAGGAACTCCAGCAGGTGGAGCACCTCCTCGCGCTCCCGGAAGCCGGAGGTCATACCGGTCAGCGCGCCCAGCTCCATGCCGCCGGTGGCCAGCGCGACGAGGTGCGAGCCGATCCGGTTCAGCTCCCAGAGCAGCACCCGCAGGTGCTCGGCCCGCTGCGGGACCTCGATGCCCAGCAGCTTCTCGACGGCCATGCAGTAGGCGCCCTCGTTGAACAGCGGGGACAGGTAGTCCGCGCGGGTCACGAAGGTGACGCCCTGGGTCCAGGTCCGGTACTCGCAGTTCTTCTCGATACCGGTGTGCAGGTAGCCGATGACCGCGCGGCCCTGGGTGACGGTCTCGCCCTCCAGCTCCAGGACCAGGCGCAGCACCCCGTGTGTCGACGGGTGCTGCGGGCCCATGTTGATGACGATCCGGTCGTCGTGCTCGACCTCGAGCAGGTCGTCCCAGTCGCCGCCGGTGACGGTGTAGACCGTGCCCTCGGTGGTCTCCCGGCCGGGCGCGGCGTACGGGTCTGCGGTGGTGTCGGCGGTGGTGGGGTCGGCGTCGGTGCCGATGCTCGTTCCGCGTGCGCTGCTCTCGGTGGTCACGAGTAGGCCCTCCGCTCGTCGGGCGGGGGGATCTCCGCGCCCTTGTACTCCACGGGGATGCCGCCCAGCGGGTAGCTCTTGCGCTGGGGGTGGCCGTCCCAGTCGTCCGGCATGAGGATCCGGGTCAGCGCGGGGTGGCCGTCGAAGACGACGCCGTACATGTCCCAGGTCTCGCGCTCGTGCCAGTCGGCCGTCGGGTAGACGTCGACGACGCTGGACACGGTGGGCGGGTTCGCAGCGTCTCCGATGTCGAGGGCGACCTCCAGACGCACCCGGCGCCGGTAGGTCATCGACAGCAGGTGGTAGACGACGTGCAGCGGCCGGTCGACCAACGCACCGTCCGGCGCCGAGTAGTCCACACCGGACACCCCGGAGCAGAACTCGAAGCGCAGGCCCGGGTCGTCGCGCAGGGTACGGGCGACCTCGTGCAGCCGGGCGGGCTCGACGTAGAGGGTCATCTCGTCGCGGTCGATCGTGACCTGCTCGATCGCCGAACGCGGGATGCTGCGTTCGGCGAGGGCCGCGCCGAGCTCGTCGGCGAACTCGTCGAACCAGCCGCCGAAGGGCCGCTCGGCCGGTGCCGGGGCCCAGCCGGGCAGGCGCAGTCCGCCGTAGCCGGAGGTGTCGCCGGAGCCGCGGACGCCGAACATGCCCGAGCGCGTGCGGGTCTCGGTCATCTTCTGGGCAGGGCGGGCTCCGCCCAGCGCGTCGGACGGGGTGGCCGCGTCCTCGGGGCCGGCCAGGTCGCCGGGGGCCTCGCCGCCCGCCGCCCGCTGTTCCTCGGCCGCGGCGCCGCTCTCCTGCGACGACGAGTGCGCGCCGCCGGTGGGCTCGGTCCCGTCCTTGGAGGTGCCGGTCGGCTCGGTCACGTCGCGTCACCTCCGCGGGCGGCGTCGGCCAGCGACGGCAGCTCCACGGTCTCCCCCGGCGCGAGCGCGTTCGGGGCCGGCTTGGGCTGCGAGCCCGGCTCCAGGTAGTTCGGGACGTCGGGGGTGTGCGTGGTCTTCAGCGCCCCGAGCCGCTTGTGCTTCGGCGCGTACTTGACCGACGACGGCACCATCGGCGTCCGGTAGCCGGACTCGGCGAGCTCGGCGGCCCGCTTCGCGCCGAGCGGCTCGTCCATGATCTTGGCGTGGATCTTGAGGATCGCGTCGATCAGCATCTCCGGCCGCGGCGGACAGCCGGGCAGGTACATGTCGACCGGCACGACGTGGTCCACGCCCTGGACGATCGCGTAGTTGTTGAACATGCCGCCGGAACTGGCGCAGACGCCCATGGCCAGCACCCAGCGCGGCTCGGGCATCTGGTCGTAGATCTGGCGCAGGACCGGCGCCATCTTGTTGCTCACCCGGCCCGCGACGATCATCAGGTCCGCCTGGCGCGGCGAGGCCCGGAAGACCTCCATGCCGAAGCGGGCGAGGTCGTATCGCGGGGCGCCGGTGGTCATCATCTCGATGGCGCAGCAGGCCAGGCCGAACGTGGCGGGCCAGAGCGACGACTTCCGGGTCCAGTTGACCAGCTTCTCGACGTTGGTCAGCAGAACGCCGCTGGGCAGGTACTCCTCGAGTCCCATGACGGCCTCAGCTCCACTCGAGCCCGCCGCGACGCCACTCATAGGCGTACGCGAAGGCGATCGTGGCGATGTAGAGCGTGATGGCCACGAACCCGAAGACGCCCACCGCGTCGGCGACGACGGCGTACGGGTACATGAACACCAGCTCGATGTCGAACAGGATGAACAGCATCGCCGTGAGGTAGTAGGCGACCGGCACCCGACCGCCACCGACGACCGGCTGCGGCGAGGGCTCGATACCGCACTCGTAGGAGTCCAGCTTGGCCCGGTTGAACCGGCGCGGACCGATCAGCGGCGCGGACGCGACCGAGAACAGCGCGAAGCCCGCCGCCAACACGAACAGCAGGACGAGCGGGAGATAGGGATCGAGCATTCCTACACCTTCGTTGTCGCGGCGCCACCGTCGTTGGTGGTGATCGACGAGCCGGTCGCGGCGACCCTATGTCCGGCTCCCTGTGACCAAGAACCCAGGCGAGCCTTACCTGGCACGGGGTGCAGGTCACATGTGATCCGCATCCGTGCAGGTCGACGCGCTGCGGGCCGCGTGACCTCCACTACCCTTGTGAAAAAGTTCACGAACTGCGCGAGCAGTGTAGGACGGTGCCGCGGTGATCGCGTGGGCGGATCGGGCGATGCTCGGGGAGTCCTTGCGGCGCAACGGGGCTCGACGCGGTGTCACCGGGTGGTGACGATCGGTCCGCCCGGCCCGACGAGCCCCGGGGCGCCCCGCCGCGGCCCGGACCCGGCGCCCTACTACCGCGGTATTCGCTTACCCGGTAAGCGAATACCGGTCCCCTCCCCCTGCCGGGTTCCTCATCGCGATTCCTCGTCGGGTGGCCGGGTCGAGCACGACCGTCGCACGAGGTCCAGGGGAGTCCGGGGCCGCGATTCCGTGACGCGACTCGGTCGAGAGTCGGCCTGCGTCGGACCGGCCCCTGGGGCCGAGGGAGTGTCGGGAGAACTCGCTTACCGGGTAAGCGAATCCGTGGGTCCCGTCCTCAGACCCGGCCCCGGGGAGATGCCGGCTCCAGGGGCAGGCCGGCAGCGGGCGAGACGGCGGAGCGGGAACGGGGGCGGGCAGGACCGGCGGGGTCAGGCCGGCTTGTACGCCCGGTGCAGCGCGACGGCTCCGAAGGTCAGGTTCCGCCAGGCGGGGCGCTCCCAGCCTGCGTCGGCGATCTTGGCGGCGAGCGAGGGCTGGTCGGGCCAGTCCCGGATCGACTCGGCCAGGTACAGGTAGGCCTCGGGGTTCGACGAGACCGTCCGGGCGATCGCCGGGAGGGCGTGACCGAGGACCGCGTTCTGGTAGAGCACGCGGAAGGGGGTCCAGGTCGGCGTCGAGAACTCGCAGACGACCAGGCGGCCGCCGGGGCGGGTCACGCGGGCCATCTCGCGCAGGCCGGCGACGGTGTCGTTCACGTTGCGCAGGCCGAAGGAGATGGTGACGGCGTCGAAGCTGCCGTCGGCGAAGGGCAGGTGCAGCGCGTCGGCGGCGGCCTTCGGGACGTCCCGGCGGGCACCGGCCCGCAGCATGCCGAGGGAGAAGTCCGCGGCGACGCACCAGGCGCCGTCATTCGCCAGCTCGACGGTCGAGACCGCGGTGCCCGCGGCGAGGTCGAGGACCTTCTCTCCCGGGCGGAGCCCGAGGGCACGGCGGGTCTGGATCCGCCAGTAGCGGTCCTGGCCGCCCGACAGTGCGGTGTTGGTCAGGTCGTAGCGCCGGGCGACGCCGTCGAACATGCGGGCGACGTCGGTCGGGTTCTTGTCGAGCTCGGCGCGGGACACGGACACAGCTTAGGCGACCCGGCCGACCCTCACCGCTGACCGAACTGCTCGCGCAGCACCTCGCGCAGGCCCCTCAGGTACTCCGCGCGCACGCGGGCGGCGACGCCGGCCCACTCGGCCGACGGCGTGGCCACCCCGGTGCCGTCGCCGGTGAGGGCGCCCATGCCGTGCAGGGCGATCCAGCGGTGGTCGTAGTCGTGGGGCGCCGCCCGGTCCCAGGCGACGGCGCGGATCGCGGCGCGGCGGACCCGGGCCGGGTCGGCGAAGGCCCACCGGTTCACCGGCTCGCCGAACCGGTCGCGCAACACCGCCAGCGCCTGGGCCGCGGTGGTGTCGGTGCAGCGGCAGGCGTCGTAGCGGGCGCGCAGCTGGCCCGCGTAGAACCAGCGGGCGGCCTCGCCCATCTCGCCGTCGGCGACGACGGTTCTCCGACAGGGCGAACAGCACCGGCGGCATCTGCCGGTGCGGGGCGTCGAGGACCTCGGCGCGGGCGGCGGACCGGACCGTGGGCGCGGGGTCGAGGAGGTGGGACATCAGGCGGACGGCGGCGGAGGTGTCGACCGTGGCGAGCTCGCCACGGGGCGCGACGACGACGGTGCGGCTCATGGACCCACCGTCGCCGAACTGCCGTGTCCCCGGATCCGCACGACTACGGAGCCGGCCCGGTCGGGCCACGACGATCGGGCCGACGATCGGGCTGCGATGCGATCAGGCCCCGACGATCAGGCCGCGACGCGCTCCGGCGCCGCGGCGCGGAGCACCTCGCCGTAGTGGGCGAGCAGCTCGTCGCCGACCGCGGTCCAGGTGCGGCGCAGCACCGACTGGCGGGCGGCCAGGCCGAACTCCCGGTTGCGCTGCGGCTCGCACAGCGCCGCGACCGCGGCGACCAGCTCGCGGTCGGCGGCGTCGGTGGCCGGGTCGCCGGGCGCTCCGCCGTCCGGACGGGGTGCCACGAGGTAGCCGGTGCGGTCGGGCAGCACGAGGTCGCGCGGGCCGCCCGCGTCGGGCGCCACGACCGGGACGCCCGACGCGAGCGCCTCCTGCACGGCCTGGCAGAACGTCTCGGCCTGTCCGGTGTGGACGAACACGTCGAGGCTCGCGTAGATCTGCGCGAGCTCGTCGCCGCCGCGGTGCCCGAGGAACGCCGCCGACGGCAGCCGCTCGCGCAGCCCGTCGGCGCTGGGGCCGTCACCGACGACGACCAGCCGCGTCCCGGGCAGCTCACCCAGCACGGCGAGCCGCTCGACCTGCTTCTCCGGGGCGAGGCGGCCGACGAACCCGATGAGCCGCTCGCCGTTCGGGGCCAGCCGGCCGCGCAGTGCGTCGCTGCGCCGCGACGGGGTGAACCGGCGGGTGTCGACGCCGCGCGCCCACTGGTGCACCCGCGGGACGCCGCGCTCGCGCAGCGCCCCGGTCGCCCAGCTCGACGGCGCGAGGGTCCGGTCGGCCATGCCGTGCAGCCGGCAGGTCCAGCGCCACGCGGCCCGCGCGGTCAGCCCGAGCCCGTAGGCGGAGGCGAACCCGGCGACGTCGGTCTGGTAGACCGCGACCGTCGGCACGCCGAGGCGCCGCGCCGCCGCCAGCCCCCGTGCCCCGACGACGAACGGCGCCGCCAGGTGCACCACGTCGGGCCGGAACCGGCGCAGCGCGGTCAGGATCCGCCTGCTGGGCACCCCGACCGGCATCGAGTTCACCACCGGCAGCTCGACGGCCGGGATCCGCACGACCGGGATCCCCTCGTGGGAGTCCGGCTCGCCGGTACCCGGCGCGATCACCACGACGTCGTGACCCCCTGCCCGCAGGTGCTCGCACACCCGCAGCACCGAGTTGGTGACGCCGTTGACCACCGGCAGGAAGCATTCCGAGACGATTGCGACGCGCACGGCCGGAACGGTGACGGGGTCGGGACAGCGGGTCGGGTCCCTGGCGTGATCAACCACCCAACCCTGGGCGAACATCGGGTGGGCGGGTCACGAGTTGGCACGTCCGGCACAAGGTGGACACCCGCGCGTCGTCGCCGGGACATCACCCGCCCGGACACTCGGGTCGTATGACCGCCGTGCCCCACACCCCGCCACACACGGTGCCACCCCCGGTGCCGTCCCCCCGGCCGGTGGACCCGGCGCTGCTCTCCCGTGCCCTCGAGACCGCGGGCAGGCTGGCCAACGACGCCGCCGAGGTGATCACCGCGACGCTCGGTCGCGAGCACACCGGGTCCCTCGACGCCTCCGCCAAGGCCAACCCCTTCGACTGGGTCACCGACACCGACCGCACCCTGGAGCGGCACACCCGCCGGGTGCTGGCCGCGGAGTTTCCCGGCTGCCCGGTCGTCGGCGAGGAGTTCGGCGCCGACGTCGGTGCCGACACCGCGCCGCTGCGCTGGGTCGTCGACCCGGTCGACGGGACCGCGAACTACGTCGCGGGCCTGCCCTGGTGCGCCTACAGCCTGGCCCTGGTCGACGGCGACGGCCCGGCCGTGGGCGTCGTCGCCGACCCTGGGCGCGGGCAGATCTACGCCGCCGCCCGCGGGCGCGGTTTCCGGGCCAACGGCGTGCCGGTGCCGGAGCGGCGCACCGCCCGGGTCGCCGGGTCGCTCATCTGCGCCGAGGATCCCGAGCCCGGGTTCGTCGAGCGCGCCCGCGCCGCGCACGTCGGCGTGCGGGTGCTCGGCTCCGCCGCGCTGGCGATCACCCAGGTCGCGCTCGGCAACGCCGTCGCCGCGGTGCTGACCCGCTACCACGAGTGGGACATCGCCGGGGCGCTCTGCCTGGCCACCGAGGCCGGCGCGCTGGTGCTGGGCCGCGACGGCCGGTCGACACCGCTGCCCGAGGACGGGCTGCTCGTCGTCGCGCCGCAGGTGGCCGCCGAGGTCGGGGCGCTCTGGCGGGGCTGAAGCACGACATCGCTGCCCAACGCCCGACACGGCCGGGCGGCGCGGGCCGGGTCGGCGGCCTCAGACGGTGCCGGTGCGGGCCCGGCGGCGGCGCAGCCACACGTACAGCGGCCCGAGGAGGACCCAGCCGCCCGCGATCAGCCCGGCGATCGGGAGGATCCCGTCGACGGCGGTGCGACCCGCGACACGCACGTGCGTCGGGTCGGCGGTGTCGTACTCCACGTAGATGTTCTCGCCCGGGGTGAGCCCGACCGGGTAGGAGATGCCCGCGGCCGGGGTCTGCAGCCGGCCCTCGTCGTCGACGAAGCTGACCAGGGTGCGCCAGTAGTCCGAGCCCGGCAGGACGGTCGCGGCGGTGGTGCCGCGGTTGCCGTCGATCGCCGCGTCCTCCAGGAACGCACCGCCCAGCGCCGCCAGCGCGACCAGCGTCCACACCAGCGCGACGACCAGGACGATCTCGGGCAGGTGGTACCGCGTCCGGCGGAGCAGCCGGGCCGCGACGGCCGAGGTCTCGGTCAGCACATCGCCGGTGGGACGGCCGCTCGGACTGGTCACGGGACCCGATTCTAGGATCGCGCCGACACCCGGGGGTGTCCGGTGCCTCGCCCCCTCACGCCAGCCTCCCCGGCGGAGGTTGCCTACTCTCGAAGGGTGACCGTCGCACCGGCCAGCACCGCGTTGCGCGTCCGGACACGCCCCCTGCGACTCGACGGGCGGCTGCTGGACGTGCTGCCCGCCGACGCCGGGGCGCTGTCCTGGGTGCGCGACGGCGAGGGCGTGGTCGGCTGGGGCGAGGTCGCCCGGTTCACCGCGTCGGGGCCCGAACGCTTCACCGAGGCCGACCGCTGGTGGCGCCGTGTGGTCGACCGGCTCGACACCGGCGCCGGCTACGACGACGTCCGCCTCCCCGGCACCGGCGCCCTCGCGTTCGCCTCGTTCACCTTCGCCGACGGCTGCCCGGGCTCGGTGCTCGTCGTCCCGCGGGTGATCGTGGGACGGCGCGGGCACCGAGCCTGGATCACCGAGATCACCACCGCCGACGCCCCGGAGACTCCCGGCAGGCTGCCGGTCCCGTCGCCGGTGCGTCCCAGCGGACGGCTGCGCTACGCCGACGGCCAGGTCTCCGCGCACCGGTACCGGGCCGCCGTCGCCTCGGCGGTCGGGCGGATGCGCGACGGGGAGCTGGAGAAGGTGGTGCTCGCGCACGACCTGCTCGCCGTCGCCGACCGCCCGCTGGATCCACGGTTCCTGCTCCGCGGGCTGGCCCGGCGCTACCCCACGTGCTGGAGCTACGCCGTCGACGGCCTGGTCGGTGCCACCCCCGAGCTGCTGCTGCGGCTGCGCGGGCGCACCGTGGAGTCGCGGGTGCTGGCCGGCACGATGTGGCCCGGGTCCGGACCGGACGCCGACACCGCGGGCGCGCTGATCGGCTCGTCGAAGGACCGCCGCGAGCACACCTACGCCGTGGACTCCCTCGCCGAGTCGCTGCGCCCGCTGGTGGCCGAGCTGCACGTGCCGGACGCGCCGACGGTGCTCACCCTCCCGAACGTCTCGCACCTGTCCAGCGACGTGCACGCCCGCCTCGACCCGTCCCGGCCCGCGTCGCTGCTGACGCTGGTCGGCGCCGTGCACCCGACCGCCGCCGTCGGCGGCACCCCGACCCCGGACGCGACGGGGCTGATCTCCGAGATCGAGGGTCTCGACCGCGGCCGCTACGCGGGCCCGGTCGGCTGGGTCGACGCCGAGGGCGCCGGCGAGATGGGCATCGCGCTGCGCTGCGCGGAACTCCAGGGACGCACGGCACGGCTGTTCGCCGGGTGCGGGATCGTCGCCGACTCCGATCCCGACGGCGAGGTGCGCGAGGCCGCCGCCAAGATGCGCGCGGTCCGCGAGTCCCTGGAGGGCTGAGCCCAGACCGGCCGCGACGCGGGCCCGGAGGGCTCAGTCGAGCGCCGCGGCGAGCGTCCGGCGGAGCCCGGCGTGCGCGTCGCGCAGCCCGTCGCGGCGCGCCGCGACCCGGACCAGCCGCCGTCCCGAACCGGGCCGGGCCGCGAGCTCCCACGCGTCGCCGCCCCAGTCGGTCGCCGCCCAGCCCGCCGCCCGGGCCAGCGCGACGACGTCCGCCCCGGTCGGCGTGCCGAAGACCCGCTCGAAGGCGTGGGCGTGCGCCGGGCCGCCCTGTTCGAGCAGGTGGAAGATGCCGCCGCCGTCGTCGTCGAGGACGGTGACGGTCAGGTCCGGGGACGGCTCCCCCGGTCCGACGACCAGCCCGGTGGTGTCGTGCAGCAGCGTGAGGTCGCCGAGCAGCAGCGCCGTCGGGCCCGGGTGCGCGAGCGCGGCGCCGAGGGCCGTCGACACCGTCCCGTCGATGCCCGCGACGCCGCGGTTGGACCGCACGGTGAGCCCGGGGCGGGGCACGGCGGCCAACGCGACGTCGCGCACCGGGTTCGACGAGCCGAGGACGAGCTGCCCGCCGTCGGGCTGGGCGGCGACCAGGTCGCGGGCCAGCCGCAGGCCGGGCGCACCCGCGGCGGTACCGTCGTCGAGCGCGGCGTCGAGGGACGTGGCCGCGACCCGGTCCGCGTCGCGCCAGGACCGCACCCAGTCCTCGGACGGGGACAGCGCGGGCAGCGCGCCGACGGCCCGGACCGTGCCGGCGACGTCGGTCCACGGAGCGCCGTCCGGGCCGGGGTCGGCGAACACCGCCACCGACGGGTCGGCCAGCAGCGCGGCGACCCCCCGGTGCAGGGTGGGCCTGCCGAGCACGACGACCTGGGCGGGGCGCAGCCCGGGGCGGCCGAGCAGCCACGGGCCGGTGCGCAGCGTGTGCGGCCACCAGCGCGAGGACGGCTCCGCGACCAGCGGGGCCCCGCCGAGCAGCGCGGGGTCCGGCGCGGGCCCGCCCGCCCCGGCGACGACGAGCGTGCGCGCCCCCGGGTCCAGCTCCAGCGGCGGCAGCGTGCGGACCGGGCGGGACACCGCGGTCCAGGGCGCGCCACCGGGTCGCCCGGCGGGCAGGTCCGTGCCCGCCGGACCGGCGTCGTGCTGCCCGGTGCCCGGCCCGGCCGGGTCGTCGTCGGGCACGAGCGGGTCGGTGTAGGGCAGGTCCAGGTGCACCGGGCCGGGGGCACCCGCGCCGGCACCGGTGGCCGCGGCGAGCATCCGCGCGACGACCGCCCGCCAGCGCCGCGCCTCCGGCTCGGTGCTGCCCAACGGCACCGGCAGCGCGCCGGCCCAGCGCACCGCGCCGCCGTACAGGCCGGACTGGTCCACGGTCTGGCTGGCGCCGGTGCCGACCAGCTCCGGCGGCCGGTCCGCGGTCAGGACCAGCAGGGGGACCCCCGAGTGCGACGCCTCCAGCACCGCGGGGTGCAGGTTCGCCGCCGCCGTCCCGGACGTGACGACGACCGGGACCGGGCGGCCCGACGCCAGCGACAGGCCCAGCGCGAGGAAGCCCGCGGCGCGCTCGTCGATGCGCACGTGCAGCCGGACCGTGCCGCACGCGTCGGCCCGGGCCAGCGCGAACGCGGGTGGTGCGTTGCGGGATCCGGGGCACAGGACCGCGTCGGTGACACCGGCTCGCGCCAGCTCGTCGACGAGGACGCGCGCCTGCGCGGTCGAGCCGTTCACCCCATCACCCCTCGCGACGACGGTACCGGCGCGGTGACCGCGGTCCGCACCAGGCCGGTACCGATCCGGCCGGAACCGGTGAAACCATCCCACGAGGGCCCTACCGTGACGCAGGCGCAGAAGTCCGTCGATGGGGAGGGACCGTGTCCGAGCCCGGCAAGCCGGAACACCGCGGGTTCTGGGCGATCAGGACCGCGCCGCCCAGGACCTGATCCGGTACGTACCGCCCGAACCGCGTCGCGCTCGGGCGGACGCGGTTCGCCGGGCGTAGAACGGGGTCGACCCGTCGTTCATCACCGGGAGGCCGGAGAAATGTCGCGCACCGACTTAAGGATCAGCACCCCCGACGGCGACGCCGCCGCCTGGCTGCACACCCCCGACGGCGACGGCCCGTGGCCGGGCGTGATCCTCTACCCCGACGCCGGCGGTGTCCGGCCGGCCATCCACGACATGGCCGCGCACCTGGCGTCGCTGGGCTACGCGGTGCTGCTGCCCGACGTCTACCACCGGCACGGCGACTGGGCCCCGTTCGACTTCGCCACCGTGTTCTCCGACCAGCCCGAGCGGGAACGGCTGATGGGCATGGTGCGGTCGCTGACGCCCGAGCTCGTGGCGGCCGACGCCGAGGCCTGGGTGACCGCGCTGCTGGCGCGCCCCGAGGTCCACGGCAGGGCGGTCGGCACCACCGGCTACTGCATGGGCGGGGTGATGAGCCTGCGCACCGCGGCGACCCAGCCTGAGCGGGTCGCGGCCGCGGCGTCGTTCCACGGCGGCAACCTCGCCACCGACGACCCGGCCAGCGTGCACCGGCTCGCCGACCGCATCCGGGCCGAGGTGTACGTGGCCGGCGCGACCGACGACTCCTCCTTCCCCGACGAGCAGAAGCAGCGCCTCGCCGACGCGTTCTCCGCCGCCGGGGTGTCGGCGACCCTGGAGACCTACCCGGCCGCGCACGGTTTCGCGGTGCCGGACGCCCCCACCCACGACGACGACGCCGAGCATCGGCACTGGGAGGCCCTGCACCGCCTCTTCGGGGCGAACCTGTAGGGGTAGCGTCTGCGCTCGACATGAGCGCGACCCTTCACGTGACGGGCCTGGCCGCGGGCTACGGCGACCGACCCCTGTTCTCCGGGCTGGACCTCGTCGTCGCACCCGGCGACGTCATCGGGCTGGTCGGTGCCAACGGCGCCGGCAAGTCCACCCTGCTGACGGTGCTGGCCGGCTCGCGGCCCGCGGACGACGGGTCGCTGACCCTGGCCCCGCCCGACGCGACCGTCGGGCACCTGCCGCAGGAGCCCGACCGGCGTCCCGGGGAGACGGTCGCCGGGTTCCTGGCGCGCCGGAGCGGCGTCGCCGACGCGCAGGCGACGATGGACGCCGAGGCGGAGGGGCTGGCGTCGGGCACCCCCGGCGCCGACGACCGCTACGCCGCCGCGCTGGACCGCTGGCTGGCCCTCGGCGGCGCCGACCTCGACGAGCGCTCCGGCGAGGTGCTGCGCGAGGTGGGGCTGGCCGTCGGTCCGGACGCCCCGATGACCGGGCTGTCCGGTGGGCAGGCGGCGCGGGCGAACCTCGCCGCGCTGATGCTGTCCCGCTACGACCTGCTGCTCCTCGACGAGCCCACCAACGACCTCGACCTCGACGGCCTGGAGCGGCTGGAGCGGTTCGTGGGCGGCCTCGCCCGGCAGGGCACGCCGACCGTGCTGGTCAGCCACGACCGGGAGTTCCTGGCACGCACGGTGAACCGGATCGTCGAGCTGGATCTGGTCCAGCAGCGGATCGACGTCTACGACGGCGGTTACGAGTCCTACCTCGCAGAGCGCGAGGTGGCCCGGCGGCACGCCCGCGAGGACTACGAGGAGTACGCGGGGAAGCTCGGATCTCTCCAGCAGCGCGCCGTCATGCAGCGCAACTGGATGGCCCAGGGCGTGCGCAACGCCCGGCGCAGAACGAAGGACCCGGACAAGAACGTCCGCGCGCAGCGCCAGGAGTCCAGCGAGAAGCAGGCCGCGAAGGCCCGGCAGACCGAGCGGGCGATCGAGCGGCTGGAGGTCGTGGAGGAGCCCCGCAAGGAGTGGGAGCTGCGGATGGAGATCGCCTCCGCGCCCCGGTCCGGGTCGGTCGTCGCGCGGGCCGACGCCGCCGCGGTGCGACGCGGTGACTTCGCGTTCGGCCCGGCCACCGTGCAGGTGGGCTGGGCGGACCGGGTCGTCGTCACCGGTGCGAACGGGGCGGGCAAGTCGACGCTGCTCGGGCTGCTGCTGGGGCGGATCACCCCGGACTCGGGTTCGGCGGGTCTCGGCTCAGGGGTGCTGGTCGGCGAGATCGACCAGGCCCGCCGGGCGTTCCTCGGGGAGGCGACGCTGCTGCGCGCCTTCGGCGAACAGGTGCCGGACTGGCCGGAGTCCGAGGTGCGGACGCTGCTCGCGAAGTTCTCCCTGGGCGCCGACCAGGTGCTGCGGACGGCGTCGTCGCTGTCGCCCGGTGAGCGGACCCGCGCGGCGCTGGCACTGCTCCAGGCACGCGGGGTGAACCTGCTGGTGCTCGACGAGCCGACCAACCACCTCGACCTGCCCGCCATCGAGCAGCTGGAACGGGCGGTCGAGGAGTTCGACGGGACCGTCCTGCTGGTGACCCACGACCGGCGGATGCTCGACACGGTGCGCGCCACCCGCCGCTGGGACGTCCGCGAGGGGACCGTCACCGAACTCTGAGTCGCTCTGGGACGACCGTGGCCCCACCGGTGTCCGGTGGGGCCACGACGCGGTCGGGGCGGGGGGTCAGGTCTGCGGGGCGTCCGCGTCCTCGGACTGCTCGACGATCGCGAAGCGCAGCTCCTGCTCGCCCTGCTCGGTCGCGACGGGCTGGACGTCGAGGACCTTGTCGTCCAGCAACGCCGCCGCGGCCGGCTCGAGGAAGACGGTGATGCCCTCACCGCGCAGCACGGTGTCCTGCGCGTCGCCCGCCTGCGCGAGGGCCAGCTCCAGCCCCTGCGCCGGGTCCGGCGCGGAGATGCGCAGGCCCCCGTCCTCGGGCAGCTCGGCGTCGGTGCTCAGGGTCTTGATCGCCTCGGCGGCGTTCTCGGTGATCGCCAACATCGTCCCGACCGTACGGACGTGTGCGCCCACGTCCACCGGTTCGCCCCGGGTCGGGCCCCCGTCGGGTGACGACCGGCGCCGTGCCCACCGGAAACAGCTGGAGTGACACGCATCACTCTCCTCGCGACGACGGCCCGGCTCCCCTGCGCGAGGGGGCCGGGCCGTGGTGTCGTGGGGAGCGGATCAGCCGAAGTCGTCGGGGTCCGGGCCGATGCGCTCGCCGGTGTGGAGCTTCTCCACCGCGGCGATGTCGTCCTCGCTCAGCGCGAAGTCGAAGATCTCGAAGTTCTCCTTGATGCGCTCCGGGTTGTTCGACTTCGGGAACACGATGTTCCCGAGCTGGATGTGCCAGCGGAGCACGACCTGCGCGGCGGACTTGCCGACCCGCTCGGCGATCTCCGTCAGCTCGGGCGCCTCGAGCAGTCCCTTGCCCTGGCCGATCGGGCTCCACGCCTCCAGCGCGATGTCGTGCTGCTGGAGGTACTCGCGCAGCTCGCGCTGCACCAGGCGCGGGTGGAACTCGATCTGGTTGACCGCCGGGACCGTGGAGGTCTCCTTCGCCAGCCGGTCGAGGTGGTCGGTCTGGAAGTTCGAGACGCCGATGGACAGCGCCTTGCCCGCCTTCTGCGCGTCCTCGAGGCCCTGCCAGGTCTCGACGTAGCGGTCCTGCTTCGGCTGCGGCCAGTGGATCAGGTAGAGGTCCACGTGGTCGAGGCCGAGCTTGGTGAGGCTCTCGTCGAGCTTGCGGACCGCGGCCTCGCGGCTGTGCCCGTCGTTGTTCAGCTTGGTGGTGATCCACAGCTCATCGCGCGGGATGCCGGAGTCGGCGACGGCCTTGCCGACGCCTTCCTCGTTGCCGTACGTCTGCGCGGTGTCGATGTGGCGGTAGCCGAGGTCCAGGGCCGCCTTGACCTTGTCCGCGGTGTCACCGGGCTCGATCTGGAAGACACCGAAACCGAGCTGCGGGATCTGCCGGCCGTCGTTCAGCTTGATCGTGGGAACAGTCATGTCCGTCGGCTACCCGCACCGGCGAGCGCTCATACCGGCCCGTGGGATCCGTCTCCGGCGGGAATGCGGGCCCGGCTCAGCGCCAGACCCGTGCGACCTCGGCGGCGACGTCCGCCGCCTGCGCCCGGCCGGCCCGCGCCGACGCGGGACGGCGGGCCGGGTCGAGCGGGTTGCGGCCGAACGCCCGGCGCGAACGCCGGTCCGGCTCGACGACGGCGACCCGGGCCAGCGCGCCGAGCGCCTCGGCCTGCACCCGCGGCGTCCCGGCCCCGCCGAGCCCCAGGGAGAGCGGCGCGATGACGACGACGCGGGCGTACCCGGCGGCGAGGTCGGCGTTGGCGGCCGAGCGGGCCCCGCCGTCGATCCAGCGGGTGCCCGCGGCCGTGACCGGCGGCCACACGCCGGGCACCGCGCAGCTGGCGGCGACCGCGGTGGCGAGCTCGACGCCGTCGTCGCGGCCGAAGGCCCGGAACGCGCCGGTGTGGGCGTCGACGGCGGTCACCCGCAGGTCCCGGTCGGCAGGCCAGTCGGCGCCGTCGAGCCGGGACCGGATCACCGCGATCCGATCCGCCTCCGGCACCGTCTCGGCGTCGAGGGCGAGGCGGCCGATCCGGGCCCGCACCCGGGTCGCGTCGCGCGGGCCGGCGAGCGCGGCAAGGCCGTAGCGGACCGCGAGCCGCAGCCCGAGGGTCGCGGCGATCTCCCCGGACGGCGGGGCGAGCTGGGTCTGCGCGAGCGCGGCCGGGTCACGCCCGACCGCCAGGTTGGCGCCCACCACCGACCCCGCCGAGGTCCCGACGACGAGGTCGGCGTCCCGCAGGTCGACGCCGTCGGCGAGGAGCCCGGCCAGCAGCCCGTACATCCAGGCGATGCCGGTCAGCCCGCCGCCGCCCAGCACCAGCGCCCGTCGCTCGTCGGACATGGGTCCTCCTCGTCGGCGCCCTGCATGATCACCACGGGTGAGGGGTCCGGTGCCGGATCCGGCACCGGGCCCCTCACTCCCGACGATCACCCTCGCAGAGCGCGGTACGCGATCTGGGCCAGGTGCACCGGCTCCCGTTCGCCGGCCTGGCGGACCTGGGTGCGGCAGGAGTAGCCGTCGGCCAGCAGGGCCACGGACTCGTCGGCGGCCCGGACCGCGGGCAGCAGGGCCCGCTCGGCACACGCCATCGAGACGTCGTAGTGGCCGTCCTCGAAGCCGAAGTTGCCGGCCAGGCCGCAGCAGCCGGAGTCGAGCACGGTGGCGTCGACGCCGAGTGCCGCGAGCACCGCGCGGTCGGGCTCGGAGCCCAGCTCGGCGTGCTGGTGGCAGTGGATCTGCACCAGCGCCGCGCCGTTGCCCTCGCCCGCGACGGCGGACAGCTCGTCGGCGTGCCGGGCCAGCAGCTCGGCGAAGGTCGACACCTGGTTCTTCAGGGCCTTCACCCGGGGCTCGTCGGGCAGGAGCTCGGCGGCGTCGCTGCGCAGCGCGGCGGTGCAGGACGGCTCCAGCCCGACGACCGGGATCCCGGCGTCGAGCGCCGGGCCGATCGCGCGCAGGCTGCGCGCCAGCACCCGGCGGGCCGCAGTGACCTGGCCGGTGGAGGTCCAGGTCAGGCCGCAGCAGACGTTGCGCGGGGGCAGCTCAACCCGGTACCCGAGCCCGGTGAGCACCGCGACGGCGTCGGCGGCGACCTCCGGGTCGAAGTGGTCGGTGAAGGTGTCGGTCCACAGCAGCAGCGGGCCGCGGCTGCCGGGCGGAACACCGAGGTCCGGCACCGTCGACATGGGCAGCCCGCGGGCGGCCTGGGCGGTGTAGGTCTCCCGGGCGATCGGCGGGATGGCGCGGCGGGCGTCGATGCCGCCCGCCTTCTTCGCGACCTTCGCCAGGAACGGGACCTGCGCGAGCCGGTTCAGCCCGTCGACGGCCGCGGCGGGAAGCACCCCGACCGCGCGCAGCCAGCGCGGGAGCGCACCCATCGAGTAGTGCGTGCGCGGGCGCAGCTTCCGGTGGTAGCGGTTCGCGAGGAACTCGGTCTTGTACGAGGCCATGTCGACCCCGACCGGGCAGTCGGACTTGCAGCCCTTGCAGGACAGGCACAGGTCGAGCGACTCGGCGACCTCGTCGGACTGCCAGCCGTCGGTGATGATCTCGCCGTTCGCCATCTCGAACAGCAGCCGGGCGCGGCCGCGGGTGGAGTGCTTCTCCTCCTTGGTCACGTTCCAGCTGGGGCACATCACCCCGGAGCCGGTGTCGACGGCGCACTTGCCGACACCCAGGCAGCGCCGGGTCGCCCGGTGGAAGCTGCCGCGGTCGTGGCCGAAGGCCAGCTTCGGCTCGTCCGGCATGGTCGGCATGCCGAGCTGGACGCGCAGGTTCTCGTCCATCGTCGCCGGGCGCACGACGCGACCCGGGTTCATCCGGTCGTCCGGGTCCCAGATCCCCGTGAAGTCCTCGAAGGCGGTGATGATCTGCGGCGGGTACATCCGCGGGAGCAGCTCGGCGCGGGCCTGGCCGTCGCCGTGCTCGCCGGACAGCGACCCGCCGTGCGCGACGACGAGGTCCGCGGCCGCGATCATGAAGTCGCGGAAGTTCTGCACACCGGGCTTGGTGAGCAGGTCGAAGTCGATCCGCACGTGCAGGCAGCCGTCGCCGAAGTGGCCGTAGTAGATGCCCTTGCGGCCGTGGGACTCCAGGACCTTGTCGAACTCGCGCAGGTAGGCGCCGAAGCGCTCCGGCGGGACGGCGGCGTCCTCCCAGCCGGGCCAGGCCTCGCCGCCCTCGGGCGAGCGGGTCAGCAGCCCGGCGCCCTCCTCGCGCACCTTCCACAGCGCGGCCATCTGCTTCGGCTCACCGACGACGACGGCGCCGGTCGTGTAGGCCTTCATCGCGTCGACGACGGCCTGCGCGGCGGCCTCGGCCTCGGCGCGGGTGGCGCCGCCGGTCTCGACGTAGAGCCAGCCCTTGCCCTCGGGCAGCATCCGGCTGGTCGTCTCGTCGGGGCGCAGCGCCCGCAGCGAGGCGATCAGCCCGGCGTCCATGCCCTCGATGGTCAGCGGCTTCTGCTCGCGGACGATCATCACGTTGTCCGCGGCGTGGTAGGCGTCCGGGAAGCCGAGCACGGCCAGCGCGCGGGCGGGCGGGGACTCGACCAGGTCGACGGTCGCGGACAGGATCGTCGCGCAGGTCCCCTCGGTGCCGACCAGTGCCTTCGCCAGGTTCACGTTCCCCGGCACGAGCTGGTCGAGGTTGTAGCCCGACACCCGCCGGGTCAGCTCGGGCACGTGCTTCTCGACGTCGCCGGCGACCCTCGTGCCCAGTGCGCGCAGCGCGTCCGGGATCGCGCCGGTCTCGGTGCCCTCGCCGCCGAGGACGATCCGCTCGCCGCGGTAGGTGAGGACCTCCAGCTCGCGGACGTTGTCGACGGTCTTGCCCCAGGCCACCGAGTGCGAGCCGCAGGCGTTGTTGCCGATCATGCCGCCGATCGAGCAGCGGTTGTGCGTCGACGGGTCCGGGCCGAACGTCAGCCCGTGCGGCTTGCCGACGTCGCGCACGGCGTCGCAGACGGCGCCGGGCTGCACGGTCGCGGTGCGGGCGTCGGGGTCCACGGACAGGATCGCGTCCATGTGCGTGCGGAAGTCCACGGCGACCGCGGTGTTGACGGCCTGGCCCGCGATGGAGGTGCGGGACCCGACCGGCATGACCGGGACGTCGTGCGCGCGGCACACGGCCATGGCGGCCTCGACGTCGGCGGCGTCGCGCGGGGCGATCACTCCGATCGGGACGCCCCGGTAGTTCGAGGCGTCCGCCGACCACATCGCACGGCTGCCCGCGTCGAACCGGACCTCCCCGCCGATGGCGGCACGCAGGTCGTTCTCCAGGGCGCGGTACGCGGTGGTCGAACGCGATCCGCCTTCGCTCCTCGCGGTGGTGGGACGCGCGGCGCTGTCGGTGGTCACGGGGCTCCTCTCGGCGCAGACTCCGGCCCGTGCGACGGGTCGGGGCTGGGAGCCGACGCTACCCCGCGGTCCCCGGGTCGCTCCCGTCGACGGGAACCCGGTTGCGGTGATCCGGATCGCCTCGGCACGCTGCGCCGATGCCCCGTGACGAGCTCGCCGACACCGTGGTGCGTACCTGGGGCCCGGCGGGCGCGACCTGGCTGGCCGCCCGGGACCGGCTGCTCGGCGACCTCGCGGGCGAGCTGGGCCTGGAGCTCGGCGCGACGCTGCCGCAGACCTTCCACACGGTGCGCGCGGTGACCTGCGCGGACGGCACCCCGGCCGTGCTGAAGGCCGGTGTGCCCGACGGCCACCTCGACGCCGAGACCGCCGCGCTGCGCGCCTGGGACGGCGACGGCGCGGTCCGGCTGCTGTGGGCCGACCCGGCCCGCGGCGCGCTGCTGCTGGAGCGCGCCGAGCCCGGCACCGAGCTCACGGCCGTGCCCGACGACCGGGCCGTCGAGGTGATCGGCGGGCTGCTCGCCCGGCTGCACCGCGCGCCCGTCCCGGCGGGGCTCGACCACGTCGCGGTCGAGCGGGCGGCGTTCGACGCGCACCTGGCCCGCCCCGACGCGGTTCTGCCCCGGCCGCTGGTGGAACGGGCGGCGGCCCTGTGGACGCAGCTGTGCGGCTCCGCGGAGCGCGAGGTGCTGCTGCACGGGGACCTGCACCAGCACAACGTCCTGGCCGCGACCCGCGAGCCGTGGCTGGCGATCGACCCGCACGGCCGGGTCGGCGACCCCGGCTACGACTGCGGGCAGCTGCTGTACAACCCCCTGGACGCCGACCCGGCCGAGCTGGCCCGCCGCGCCCCGGGTCGGCTGGAACGGCTCGCCGACGCCGTCGGGATCGAGTGGGACCGCGCGGTGGCATGGGGGTTCGCGGTGTGCGTGCTGTCGGAGGTCTGGGACGCCGACGGCGACGCCGGGTGGACCGGCCCCGGCCCCGCGCTCGCCGTCGCACAGCGGCTGGCGCCGCTCGTCGCCGACTGATTCCCTACAGTGCGGCCATGACCGTCTCCGAGACCTTCGATCCGGACGCGTGGACACCGGTCGACGGGTTCGACTTCCGCGACATCACCTACCACCGCGCCCGCGACACCGGCGCGGTCCGGATCGCGTTCGACCGCCCCGAGGTCCTCAACGCCTTCCGGCCGGGCACCGTCGACGAGCTCTACCGCGCCCTGGAGCACGCCCGGACCAGCTCCGATGTCGGCGCGGTCCTGCTGACCGGCAACGGCCCCTCCCCCAAGGACGGCAAGCGCGCCTTCTGCTCCGGCGGCGACCAGCGCATCCGTGGCCGCACCGGCTACCAGTACGCCTCCGGGGACACCGCGGAGACCGTCGAGCAGGGTCGGGCGGGGCGGCTGCACATCCTGGAGTGCCAGCGGCTGATCCGCTTCATGCCCAAGGTCGTCATCGCCGTGGTCAACGGCTGGGCCGCCGGGGGCGGGCACTCGCTGCACGCCGTCGCCGACCTCACGATCGCCTCCCGCGAGCACGCCCGCTTCAAGCAGACCGACGCCGACGTCGGCTCCTTCGACGGCAGCTACGGCTCGGCCTACCTCGCCCGCCAGGTCGGCCAGAAGTTCGCCCGGGAGATCTTCTTCCTCGGCCGGACCTACAGCGCCGAGCAGATGCACCACATGGGCGCGGTCAACGCCGTGGTGGACCACGCCGAGCTGGAGACCGAGGCCCTGCAGTGGGCCCGGGAGATCAACGGCAAGTCGCCGCAGGCCCAGCGGATGCTGAAGTACGCGTTCAACCTCGCCGACGACGGCCTGGTCGGCCAGCAGCTCTTCGCCGGCGAGGCGACCCGGCTGGCCTACATGACCGACGAGGCGGTGGAGGGCCGGGACTCGTTCCTGGAGAAGCGCGCCCCGGACTGGTCGCCCTTCCCCTGGCACTACTAGGTCCTCACTCCGCAGTCGGGCGCGGCCGGGGCACGGGGACCGGCCGCGCCGCGACGCCCCGCGGACCGCTCTGCCGCGGGACCACGACCGCCGGGCGCTGCGGCACCGGGACCCGGACCGGCGCCGAGGCCGGGGCGGGGCCGGAGGGCCGACCGGGCCGGCGGGCAGGTCGAAGGCCAGTGCCGCGAGCTCGCCGGCGTCCGCACGGTGCCCGGAGCCGGCGGGCCGACGGCAGCGCAGCGAGCGCGGGCTCCCGGTCGGGGACGCGTCGGCGGAGGCGGTGTACGGCATGGTGAGCTCCTTCGAACCCGTGACCGGCGGGCGGGTGCGCCGCCGCTCTCACCCCCTGAGTCGGGCGGGAGGCCGTCCGCGTTGCACGTGCCTTACACCGTTCCCCGAATCTGATGAAAGAGGCCGTTCGGACGCTGCTTCCGGTTGCGTGCGTCACGGCAGACAGGGTTGACAGCATGACTGTGCGTGCACTTCCGGTGGACGGCTCCGCGGAGTCGGTGACCCGGCTGGCCGCCGCGCTGCGGGCCGCCCTCGACGGTGCGGGGCCCGCGGTGCTGCCCGTGCGATCCGGGCCCGGCCCGGAGGCGGGCACCGGGCGGGCCGACACGAACCGGCCCGGCACAGGGCAGGCCGACACTGCGCAGGCCGCCGCGCTGCCGGGGCCGGTGGCGCGGGCGGCAGCCGCCGGGGAGCTGCCCGACGGGCTGGTCGCCGTCGTCGCCACGTCGGGATCGACCGGGGAGCCCAAGTACGTCGCACTCACCGCGGACGCTCTGCGGGCCTCGGCCGCGGCGACGCACGCCCGTCTCGGCGGCCCGGGGTCGTGGCTGCTCACGCTGCCCGCCGAGCACGTCGCCGGGGTCCAGGTGGTGCTGCGCGCCCTGCTCGTGGACACGGCCTGTGTGGTCCAGGACGTCCGCGACGGCTTCCGGCCCGACGGCCTGGCCCGCGCGACCAGGCGGATGGCGCACGGCACCCGTCGTTACACCAGCCTCGTCCCGACCCAGCTGGCACGAGTCCTCGAGCACGGCGCCGCACCGCTGTACGCCCTGGCCGGGTACGACGCCGTGCTCGTCGGCGGGGCGGCGCTGGACCCGCGGCTGCGCGAGCGCGCGCTCACCGCGGGGGTGCGGGTGGTCACCACCTACGGGATGAGCGAGACCTGCGGCGGCTGCGTCTACGACGGCGTCCCGCTCGACGGCGTCGAGGTCACCCTCGACCCGGCCGACGGTCGGGTGGTGCTGGGCGGGCCGGTCGTCGCCGGCGGGTACCTGGGGGCGCCGGAGGCGACCGCGGACGCCTTCGTGTCCGACGGGGGCGTCCGCCGGTTCCGGACCGGGGACCTCGGCGCGCTCGCACCGGACGGGACGCTGACCGTCCTGGGCCGGGCCGACGACGTCGTCAACACCGGGGGCGAGAAGGTCGCACCGGCCGCGGTGGAGCGGGCGCTCCTGGCGGTCGACGGCGTCCGCGCGGCGTGCGTCGTCGGCCTTCCCGACGACGAGTGGGGCCAGATCGTGGCCGCGCTCGTGGTGCCCGCCGCGGCCGCCCCGGACGATCACGCCCTGCGCGCCGCGGTCCGCGCGGCCTGCGGTCGGGCCGCCGTACCGCGGCTGCTGCTGCGGGCCGACACCGTGCCCGAGCGCGGGATCGGCAAGCCCGACCGCACCGCCGTCACGGAGCTCCTGATGCGGGCACGCTCCGCCTGACCGCTCACCCAGCGGAGTTGTCGGTCACGTTCAGCAGTGGGATCGCACCGTTGCGTCACGGTCTCGATCACCTGATCCGCGTACACACCTTGGAGTTGGTTCACACAGAGTGCGTTGCGCGCGGCCCTGAAATCGACTGTGCTACGACCACTGGCGACTCAGAACCCACACCCATCACAGGGTTCCCCGTCGTCACACGAGTCACAGCTATCAGCGGGGGTTATCCATGCGCAGCATCACGCGGGCCGGGCTGCGGGCCATCGGTCTGCTCGCCGCGACCGGCGCGCTCTGTGCCGCCGCCACGGTCCCGGCGATGGCCGGCGAGCCGGGCACGACGTGGCAGCCGGAGCTGAGCGAGGGCACCGGCAAAGGTGTCGTCGTCTCGCCCGACGGGGCCCGGTTCGACCGGTCGACGGCCTTCGGGGCCCCGGCGGACGAGGGGGACACGGAGTCCTCCGCGGACCCGGCCGAGGTCGTCCCGACCGGGCTGCTGACCCTCGCGCCGCACACCCTGGACACCCCGACCCGCGAGGTCGACTCCCTGCTGGTCGCGGACACCCCTCCCGGTTCGACGGCGTCGGTCGACGTCCGGGGCAAGCGGGCAGGCGGCGGCTGGACCGAGTGGATCCCCGCCGAGGGCTCCCGCACCGAGCTGCCGGAGGCCGTCACCGAGGTGCAGGGACGCCTGGTCCTCACCGCCACCGGGGCGGCCGATCCGACCGTCCGGGAGGTCACCCTCACCGCGACGCCCAACGCCGGCGCCGAGGGCGAACCGCTCACCGAGGCCGCTCCGCGCAGCTACTCGGTGTTCGCGACCCGCGAGGGGCTCGTCGGCGGCACCACCGCGAACGGCCACAAGATCGTCAACCGGGACCGCTTCGTCGCGCTGCCGTCGCGTCGGGCGCTCTCGGCCAACGGCAAGACCGACTACTCGGTGAAGGTCTGCGCCCCCAACGGCCGCTGCGCGATCGCCCCGGTGTGGGACATCGGCCCGTGGAACACCAAGGACGACTACTGGAACCCGTCGGACCAGCGGGAGATGTGGAAGGACCTGCCCCAGGGTGTGCCGCAGGCCGCGGCCGCGCGCAACGGGCACAACGGCGGCAAGGACCAGTTCGGCCGCAGGGTCGCCAACCCGGCGGGCATCGACCTGGGCGACGGCATCTTCTGGGACGTCCTGGGGCTGAAGGACAACTCGCAGGTCCAGGTCGACTACCTGTGGACCGGGTCGCAGCGGCTGTCCGCGATCCGCACCGAGGGCGCCCCGGACGTGCAGATCCTCGCCCGTCCCGAGGCCGGCGCGGAGTCGGTCGGGATCGCCGTCGACGCCACCGAGGTGCCGGTGCAGTGCGCCTCCGGCGCGTTCGTCCGGATCGGCGACGGCCAGTACCTCCCGACGACGGCGTTCGCCGGGCTGCCGGGCGACGTCCCGGCCTGCGACGCCCCGGCAGCGCCCGCCGCACCGGCTCCGTCCGACTCCTCCGCCGCCGGGCCCACGCCCGCTGCGCCGTCCGCGCCCGGCGCCTCGGCTGCGCCCGGTGACTCCGCCGTTCCCGCCGCGTCCGGCGGCTCCACCGCTCCCGCGGCGTCCGCCGGGTTCGCGACCTCCCCGGCACCCAGCGGGTCCGCCGGGGCGGCCGGCTCACCGGCTCCGGCCACCACCTCCGCCCCGGCAGGCACCGCTCCGGCCTCCCCCGCACCGTCGCCCTCCTGGGCGGACCGGCCGGGCACCGGTGCTCCGGCCGCCGGCGGATCCACCCCCACGCCAGCGCCCACGAGCGACGTCCCCGACGGCGCCAGCCAGGCCGCCCGCGTGACACCCGGCTCGGCCCGACGGGCACCCTCCGGCACCCCCTGACCTCCCGGGTCCGCAGCCACACCCTGGGCCGGTCCTCACACCTGTTGCAGCGGGTGTGGCGACCGGCCCAGGGTGTGGCTGTGAGGTGGGACGGTTCCGGCGGGACGGCGGCGCGGCGGGATAGGTTTCCGGGGTGGCCACCACGGCAGAGTGGGTCGAGGGCGCGCGGCCGCGCACCCTTCCCACCGCGATCTCGCCCGTCCTCGTCGGGACCGGCGCCGCGCTCGGCGCGGGCGCCGTCGCTCCCGGCTCCGCACTGCTCGCCCTCCTGGTGGCGGTCGCGCTGGTGATCGGGGTGAACTTCGCCAACGACTACTCCGACGGCATCCGCGGCACCGACGACGAGCGCGTCGGCCCCCAGCGCCTGGTCGGCTCCCGGGCCGCCGAGCCGGCCACCGTGAAGACCGCGGCGTTCGCCTGCTTCGGGATCGCGGCCGTCGCCGGGCTGGTGCTCACGGCGGTCTCGGGCCAGTGGTGGCTGCTGCTCGTGGGGGCCCTGTGCATCGTCGGGGCCTGGTACTACACCGGCGGATCGCGGCCCTACGGCTACGCCGGGCTCGGCGAGGTCGCGGTGTTCGTGTTCTTCGGCCCGGTCGCGGTGCTGGGAACCATGGTGACCCAGGCCGGGCGCGTCGACGCCGCCGCCGTCGGGGCCGCGGTCGGTGCCGGACTGTTGACCTGCGCCGTGCTGGTCGCGAACAACCTGCGGGACATCCCGGGCGACCGGGGCGTCGGCAAGCGCACCCTCGCGGTGCGACTCGGGGATCGCGGCACCCGGCTGCTCCATCTCGCGCTGGTACTGGTGCCGTTCGTCGTCGCGGTCGGTGCCGCGTTCGACCGGCCCGGCGTGCTGCTGGCGCTCCTCGCACTGCCCGCAGCCGTGCGGCCGGTGCGGATCGTGCTCGGCGGGGCACAGGGCCCCGCGCTCATCCCCGTCCTCAAGGACACCGGCCTGCTCCTGCTGGCCTGGGGCGTGGCCGTGGCGGTCGGGCTCGCGTTCGGCTGAGACCGGTCCCGGCGCCGCCGGCGGGGCGATCCGGCACGACAGTGCTGCCCGCGGTCCCCGGACCGAGGCGCGCCGTCCGCACGTCGGAGTACGGCGGTCGGCCGTACCGGGGCGATCCGTCCCGGGAAGGGGCCCGCGGGCCCACACGTCGGGGCGCAACCGGCCGGCGAGCCGGGGCGTCCGGCCGTCAGCGGGCCGGGCCGTCGGCCGCCGACGGGGCCGGGTCGACCCCGGCGGACGCCTCAGGGCCGGCAGCGCCGTCCGGGCCGTCCGGGCCGTCAGCGACCGACTGCGACGCGGCAGACGGAGAGGCACCGGACGGGGACGCGGTGGACGATGCTCCGGTCGCCGACGGGGACGTGTCGGCCGACGGGGACGCCGGCTCGGTGGGTGCGACCGGGGTCGGCGGCGGGCCGACGTCGCCGCGCAGCTGGGCACGCAGCGACTCCCGCTCCGACGACCGGCGGGCCGTCGACGCGGCGATCGCCCGGTCCAGCCGCTCCCGCAGCCCGCGGAACAGCACCATCGACAGCGGCAGTGCGACGACGAGCGCCACGAGCAGCGCGACGAGCCACGGCACACCGATCAGCGCGAGAACGACCGTCATCACGGCGAGCAGACCGAGCCGCGCGAGCGTGTAGAGCGCCACCGTGGTGGCCAGCCCGGGCTCACCGGCACGCTCCCGCGCCGCGGCCTGCGGCGGGGTCGGAGACGTCATGGCCACCAGGGTACGGGCCGGACCGGCCGGGCCGCGGCTGCCCGGTTCCGCCCGGCCCGGCACGGACGTCCGGATCGCCGCCACCCCACCGGGTGGCGGTCCCTCCCCGGATGCCCCCGGCTGTCCGGTTCGAGTCGTTCACCGGCTTTGCCCTTTAAGAACCCTTTACCCACACAACACCGTTCGAGTACCCGGGGTCTGTGGTGTCACGATGGCCCGGAAAGAGAGAGAGCGGTACCCGGCCGGATGCCTCCGGCGAGCACCGTGACACATACTCCACGTGCACTTCGGGAGGATCCCCATGGCAGCTCCGACTCAGGCACCCGAGCGACTTCTCACCCCGGGTGAGGTGGCCACGCTCTTCCGCGTCGACCCCAAGACCGTGACCCGCTGGGCGTCGGCCGGGCGGATCGGCTCGATCCGTACGCCGGGCGGACACCGCCGGTTCCGCGAGTCCGAGGTCCGTGGCCTGCTGGCCGACCTCACCAGCGAGGCGAACAGCGGCCTGCGCTGATCCGGACCACGCACATGGGGTGAGGGTCTCGACTTCACCCGTACGTCAGGCCACCTTCGCTAGGCTGGACAGCGGAGGTGGCCTGATGTTGTTCTTCCTTATCCTTCTCGTCGGCGCGGCCGTGGTCGCGGTGCTGCTCGTGCGGACCCTGCGGTCCGAACAGGTGGTCTCCGACCGCATCCCGCGCGCGGAGTTCCCCTGGTCATCGGGCCAGCGGCCCGAGAAGCCACGGGCGACCGGCCCCGACGACGACCCCGACTTCCTGCGTGAGCTCGACGAGAAGGTCCGCGACCAGGAGGACCCGCCCGAGCGTCCCTGAGCGGGTTCGCACGGCCGGCACCTCCCCCAAGACGCCCTTACCGAAGGTCGGTCCTCCCGACCGGGCGGACCCCCCTTCGGTGTCTCCGCTCACATGTCGGGCGTCGCCAGGCCCGTCCGTGGCCCGGGATCAGACCGGGAAGCCGTCGGCGACGGCCGCCGCCAGCTCCAGTAACGCCGTGCGGGTCGCCTCCTCCAGGCGGTCCAGGTCGATCTCCGCGCCCTCCTCCAGGTGCGGGTCGAACGGCACCTTGACCACGGCCCGGCACCGTCCCGAGAAGTGCTCGGCGACGCGGTCGAGGTCCACCCCGCCACCGGTCCCCCGCCGGTAGACGGTGTTGATGACGACGACGGCGTTGCGCACCAGCGCCCCGTAGCCGTGCGCGTCGAGCCAGTCCAGGGTCGCCGAGGCACTGCGGGCCCCGTCGATCGAGCCCGACGACACGACCACGATCTGGTCGGCCATCCCCAGCACGCCGTACATCGCGGAGTGCATCAGGCCGGTGCCGCAGTCGGTCAGGACGAGGTTGTAGAAGTGCTCCAGCAGGTCGACCGCGCGCCGGTAGTCGTCCTCGCTGAACGCCTCCGACACCGCCGGGTCCTGCTCGCCGGCGAGCACCTCGAGCCGGGACACACCCTGTGAGGTGTAGGCCCGGACGTCGCTGTAGCGGCGGACCCGGTCGGCGTCGCGCAGCAGGTGGCGGACGGTCGCGGTGGTCTCCAACGGGATCTTCTGGCTCAGCGTCCCGCGGTCGGGGTTGGCGTCGACGGCCACCACCCGGTCGCCGCGGTGCGACGCGAACGTCGCACCGAGGGTCGCGGTGACCGTCGTCTTCCCGACCCCGCCCTTGAGGCTCAGCATCGCGATCTTGTGCGAGCTGATCAGCGGGCGGTTCGCCCGGGCCACGAGGTCGCGCCGGTGCAGCTCCGCGGGGCTCTCCCCCGGGTTCACCAGGCCGCCGGTGAGCACGTAGACCCAGCGACGCCATCCGCTCGTCGGCGGACGCCCCGCGCCGCCGTGCCCCATGCGCGACGGCGCGAGGTCCAGCCCGCCGTGCGGCTCGTCGCTGCGGCGGTGCTGCGCGGCCCGGGCCTCGATCGCCTCGGGGGCCGTCCAGCGGGGCCGCTTCACCCCCGTCTGCGGGCGGCCGCGCGGCGGGGTCAGGGTGCGCTGGGGTCCGGTCTCCGCGGACTCGTCGTCCCACGCCGCGCGCCAGGGACGGTCCGCCTGGCGGGGGCGGTGGTCGTCACGGGAACGGTCGTCACGGGAACGCTCCGTCCGTGGGGTCCCGGGCCGGGCGGGGGGCGTCGGGGCGGTTCCGGCGGGCTCCCGTGTCCCCTCGGTGGGAGCCGCGGCACCACGTCCGGGTGCGGCCGGCTCGGCGTACGGCTGATACCCGCCCCGCGCCGCGCGGCCACCGCTCTCCGTGGGGTCCGCGGGTCCCGGACCCGCAGGATCCGTGGGCGCCGGACCCGCGGGACCCGGGAGCGACCGAGCCGTGGGATCCGGGTGCGACCGCCCCGTGGGATCCGGGTGCGCCACGGCGGCGGGCACGACCGGTTCGTCGTACCCGGCGGGCGCGGAGCGGTCCGAGGAGTCGAGTGCGGCGACCGATGAGCGGTCCGGGGAGTCGGGCACGGCCGCCGAGGAGCGGTCCGGGGAGTCGGGCGCGGCCGCCGAGGAGTCGTCCCCGGACGTCGTGGCGCGGTCGACGGCGCCGGCGGCCGTGCGCCCCCCGGACCGGTCGGCACGCCAGATGAGGTCCGCGTCGGGGTCGTCGTCGGGCACCGCGGAGGCGGGCACCGCCCACCACGGCTCGGAGTCGGTGCCCGCGGCCCGGTAGAGGCCGGTGTCGTCGGGGCCGTGGTCGTGAACGCCCGGGTCCGGGGAGGCGTCGTCGCGCCGGTGCCGGGGGTCGCCCGCGGAGGCCTGGGCGAGCTCCTCCTCGGCGTCCGCGGCCGCCGCGGTGCCGGCGGAGGAGGTCGGGCGCGGGGTCTCGCGCAGGGCGGACAGGTCCATCCCGTGCGGCGGGGTGGACGGGTCTATCTCGTCGACGAGGTCGTCGTCGATCTCGGGAAGCTCGCTGCCCCACGCCGAGCCCGCCGGCGGGGTCTGCGTCCCGATGGCCGCGCGGCCCGGGGCGGGCGCCGACGCGGCGCGCTCGGCGGCCGTCGGGGTCCGCGGCGGCGTGTCACCGGGCTCGGCGGCCGGCTCCGCAGCGTCGTCACCGCCGGTCCGCCTGCGCCGTCCGAAGGACCGGCCGGGGGACTCCGTCGTGGCCCAGCGCTCCCGCACGTAGCGGCCCACCGACCCGTCGGGCTGCTCGCCGGAACCGTTCTCACTCACGGGAAACGACGGTAGCCGGGCGGAACCCGGTGGTCGAGGCGCCTCACACCCCCGCGTACGAGTGCAACCCGGCGACCACCATGTTGATGAAGAACAGGTTGAACACGATCGTGGCGAAGCCCGCCGTGTTGATCCACGCCGCGGCGCCGGAGTTCTTCCACCCCGCCGTGGCCCGGGCGTGCAGGTAGGCGGCGTAGAGCACCCAGGCGACGAAGGCGACGGTCTCCTTCGGGTCCCAGCCCCAGAACCGGCCCCAGGCCGCCTCGGCCCACACCGCGCCGGTGATGATCCCGAAGGTGTAGAGCGGGAACGCGAGCACCGTCACGCGGTACGCCAGCCGGTCGAGCGACTCCGCCGACGGCAGCTTCGCGGCCCACGACGCCGGCTTCCCGTTCCGCTTGACCAGGAACAGCAGGCTCGCCACACCGGGGACGAGCAGCAGGCCGGAGGCCAGCGTGATCGTCGTGACGTGGATGATGATCCAGTACGACTGCAGGGCCGGGACGACCGGCGCCGCGTCGAGGTAGAGCACGGTGCCGGTGACGAACATCAGCAGCACGACCGGCGTCAGCACGAACACCCCGGCCGGGCGCAGCCCCGGGTGCCGGCGCACGAGCACCAGCCACGCCCCGACGGCCATCAGGCACAGCGCCGAGGTGAACTCATACATGTTGCCCAGCGGCCACCGGTAGGCGGCGAAGCCGCGCAGCACGATCGACCCGAGGTGGGTCAGGAACGCCAGCACCATCAGCGAGATGCCGATCCGGCCGTAGCGGTCGGCGCGGGAGCGGCGGCCGTCGTCGGACGGGGGCTCCTCGGGCGCGGCGACCGCCGTGGACCCGGCCCCGACCGGGGCGGGCTCCGACTGCCGGGCAGAGGCCCTGGCGACGCGGCGGGCCGCGTACTCCAGCGACGCGAACACCAGCGCCAGCAGCAGCACGACGAGCGTCGCCTGGAACAGGCGGTCGCTCCACATCGCGGTGATCGGGTCGACGAGCATCTCCGGTTAACCGTCCTTCTTGTCCGTCGGGTCGAGCAGCTCGGTCGCGAGCCGGTCGAACTCCTCGCCGTAGCCTGCCCGGTCGGTCCGGGCCAGACCACCGAGGGCGATGCGCGCGCCCCTGCCGTCGCACGGGGTCACCCGCACCCAGAACCGGCGACGCGTGACCGACAGCGACAGCGCGAGGCCGCCGACCATCAGCACCGCCGCGACCAGCACCCAGGACTGGCCGGGGTCGTGGCCCACCTGCAGGTTCACCCACGGGGTGACGCCGTCGAACCGCACGACCGTGCCGTCCGGCAGCCGGGTGCTGTCGCCGATCCCGAGCCGCGCCGTGGCGACGGAGCGCAGCTCGCCGTCGTCGATCTTGCTCTGGTCGACGCTGAAGATCGACTGGCCGCGGCCGTCGTCGATGCCGAGGTCGCCGAGGAGCACGTCGACGTCGGCGGTCGGCGACCGCACGTCCGGGTGCACCGACACCAGCCTGCCCTCGGGGTCGACCGCGCCGGTCGGCGCGAACGTCCCGGTGACGGCGAGCTGCGTGGTGCGCCGCTGCTCCGGGTCGGTGATGCCGGGGCGCTCGAACTTCGTCGCCCCCTCCGACAGCTGGGTGCCGGACTGGTCGACCGGACGCCACTGGACCTCGCCGGTGCGGCTCTGCCCGTCCGGCCAGGTCACCGTGAACTCCGGGGCGTAGCCGTATCCGGTCAGGTAGACGCGGTCGCCGTCGGTGCGCAGCGGGTGGTTGACCGCGATCTCGTCGGGACGCCAGGTGCTGACGCCGTCACGGACGTCCTGCCCGGTCTGGTACCCGACCGAGGCACCGAAGGTCGACGGCTGGCCGTTCGGCAGCCAGGTGCCGTCGAACCGGTCGACCTTCACGCAGAAGTCGTTGAGGTCGGTGCCGTCGACGCGCAGCCCGGCGCGGAAGCTGTCGTAGCCGAGGATCGAGCTGTTGCAGAACTCGCTGCCGTCGGCGCGCACGATGACGTCGCCCTCGTAGCCGTACATCTTCCCGCCGGCCAGGCCGAGCAGGATGCCGATCAGGCTGAGGTGGAACACGAGGTTGCCGGTCTCGCGCAGGAACCCCTTCTCCGCCGAGATCGTGCGGGAACCGTCGTCCTCGGTGCGCTCGACGGTGCGCCAGCCGCGCAGCAGCCGCCGGGCCCTGGCCAGCTCGTCGTCGACGCCGGCGGTGGTGGTGTCGCCCTCGGCGTGGTGCGGCAGCCGCGCCAGGTTGCGCGGGGTCATCACCGGGGGTTGGCGGACCGAGCGCAGGTACTCGCCGGTGCGCGGGAACACGCAGCCGACCAGCGAGATCATCAGCAGCAGGTAGATGGCGGCGAACCACGGGCTCGCGAACACCTCGAACCCACCGACCGCGTCGATCACCGGCGCGATGGTCGGGTTGTCGCGGTAGAAGTCGTCCACGAGGAAAGCGTTCAGCGAGCGCTGCGGCAGCAGGGCCCCGGGCATCGCCGCCAGCGCGAGCAGGAACAGGAGCACCAGCGCGGTGCGCATGCTGGTCAGCCCGCGCCAGGTGTTGCGCAGGAACGACAGCGCGCGGACCAGCGGCCCGGGCCGCTGCGACGGCGGCGGTCCGCCGTCCGGTGTCGACACGGACGGCTGCGGCGGGGAGCTCATCAGATCGGCGGGGTGAACCCGGCGATCGAGACCTGCAGCGCGACCAGCCACTGGGACCACAGACCGGACACCAGCAGCGCCCCGACCGCGACCAGCAGCGCTCCCCCGGCGATCTGCACCGCCCGGGTGTGGCGGCGCAGCCAGCCCAGTGCGCGCACCGCCCGGGTCGCGCCCAGCGCGATCAGCACGAACGGGATCCCGAGCCCGGCGCAGTAGGCCAGGATCAGCACGATCCCGCGCACCGAGCCGCCCCCGGTGCCCGCGGCGACGGCGACGACCCCGGCCAGCGTCGGTCCGATGCAGGGCACCCAGCCCAGGCCGAAGACCGCGCCCAGCAGCGGGGCGCCCGCGAGGCCGACCCGCGGCGTCCAGTGCGAGCGGTACTCGCGCTGGAGCGCGGGGATGGCCCCGGCGAACGCCAGCCCCATCACGATCATCACGACGCCGCCGATGCGCTGCAGCAGCGCCTCGTTGTCGATGAGGACGTCGGACAGCCACACGACGCCGACCATGATCGCGCCGAACACGACGGTGAACCCGCCGACGAACAGCAGCGCGGCCCCGGCGACCCGCCAGCGGCCGTCGTCCCGGGCCGGTGCGACGGCGGCGGCCACGGCGCCGTCCTGCCCGCCGTCCCGGGGCACGGTCGCGGTCCCGCCCCGGCGGGCGGCGGTGCGGTCGCCCGCCTCGGCCGGGGTGACCGGCGGGGACTGCGCACCGACGAGCCCGGCGAGGTAGGCGAGGTAGCCCGGGACCAGCGGGACGACACAGGGCGAGGCGAAGCTCACCAGGCCCGCGGCGACCGAGACCAGCACTGCGAGCAGCAGCGGCCCCGAGATCGCCAGCGTCGTCGTCGCGTCCATCGCATCCCAGGGTAGAAGCCCTGCTCGGGGTGCCGCGCGGCGGGTTCTACAGCGTGTAGTTCACCGGGCGGCGCGCGACCGGCCGGTCACCCGGGGTCAGCGGGACGAACCGGCCCGCGGCTCGGCGGCCAGCCGCGTGATGAGCGGCAGCAGGTCGGAGCTGCCGACCGGGACCAGGAACACCGCGGCCACCCGGGAGTCGCGGTCGAGCACGATCGTCGAGGGGACGACGTTGCGCGGGTAGCCGTCGAGCCGGGCCAGGGTGCGGCCGGGCGCGTCGTAGATCGAGTCGTAGGTGATGCCGCGGTCGGTGACGAAGTCCAGGGCGGCCTGCCGGTCGTCGCGGACGTCGATCCCGAGGACGACGGCCTTGCCCATCGCCGCCTCGGCCACCGCCTGCAGCTCGGGGGCCTCGGTCCGGCACGGGCCGCACCAGGAACCCCAGATGTTGATGACCCGAACCGTGTCGGGGAAGTCGCCGATGCCGACCTGGGTGCCCTCGCGCAGCAGGCTCTCGCCACGCAGGTCGGTGATCGTCTGACGGCTCTCCGGCGGGTCGTAGGTGATGCGCACCTGGCCGCCAGGAGCGACGAACTGGAAGTCCTGGCCCGGTCCCCCGCCCGCGGCGTCGCGGCCGACACCGCACCCGGCGACGAGCACCAGCAGTCCCAGCAGGGCGGGCAGCAGGCGGCTCATGCGCCGGTCACCATCGCGCCGCTCGGGCCGGCCGGCTCGGCGTAGCGCAGCCCGGTCATCCGGGTGCCGGTGAACTCGATGCTGGTCAGCGAGGCCAGCGCGCACTGGCGACGGCGCGGGTCGTGCCAGAGCCGCTGGCCCATCAGGTAGCGGCGCAGCGTCCAGATCGGCAGCTGGTGCGACACGCACACGACCTCGCGGCCGGGGGCGAGCGCCCGTGCGGCGTGCACGGCGCCGAGCATCCGGTGTGCGATCGCGAGGTAGGGCTCGCCCCAGGACGGGGTGAACGGGTCGCGCAGCAGCCGCCACACCTGCGGGCGCTTGAGCGCGCCGTCGCCGACGCCGAACCGCTTGCCCTCGAAGAGGTTGCCGGACTCGATCAGTCCCTCGTCGGTGTGGATGTCGACGCCGTGGGCGTCCGCGATCGCGCGGGCGGTCTCCTGCGCGCGCTGCAGCGGCGACGCGACGACGGCGGCGACGTCGTTGCCGTCCAGGTACGCGGCGACGGTCTTGGCCTGGGCCCGGCCGTGGTCGGACAGGTGGTAACCGGGGATGCGGCCGTAGAGGACGCCCTCGGGGTTGTGCACCTCGCCGTGGCGCAGCACGTGCACCACGGTCACCGGTCCCGACGCGGGCGGGCTGGTCCGGTCACCCATGGTCAGACCCCGTCCGGTCGGGTGGCGGCGGCCGCGGCGCCCGCGGCGGCGGCGAGGCCGGTCTCGATCCGCTCGAAGGCCTCGTCGTCCAGCGCGGTGGAGACGAACCAGCCCTCGAAGGCGCTGGGCGGCAGGTAGACCCCGTGGTCGAGCATGGCGTGGAAGAACGCCGGGTAGCGCCAGGTCTCGGCGGCCTTGGCACGCGCGTAGTCGGTGACCGGGTCGGCGGTGAAGAAGGGGGAGAACATGGTGCCCGCGTACTGGATCATGTGGGCGACGCCCTCCCGGTCCAGCGCCGCGGTCACCATGGCGCCGATCCGGTCGGCGTTGGCCGCCAAGGTGGCGTAGACCGCCTCGTCGGCGTGGCGCAGCGTGGTGAGCCCGGCGGCGACGGCGACGGGGTTCCCGGCGAGTGTGCCCGCCTGGTAGACCGGCCCCGCCGGGGCCAGGTACGACATGTGCTCGGCGGACCCGCCGAACGCGGCGGCGGGCAGGCCGCCGGACATGACCTTGCCGAAGGTGTAGAGGTCCCCGGCGACGCCGTCGCAGCCGAACCAGCCCTGACGCGAGGCCCGGAAGCCGGTCATGACCTCGTCGATCACCAGCAGCGCGCCGTGCTCGTGCGCGAGGTCGCGCAGCGCCGCGTTGAACCCGGGGACCGGCGGGACGACCCCCATGTTCCCCGCGGCGGCCTCGGTGATCACGCAGGCGATCTCCGGGCCGCGCTGCTCGAACACGGTGCGGACGGCGTCGAGGTCGTTGTAGGGCAGCACCACGGTGTCGGCGGCCTGGGCGCCGGTGACGCCCGGGCTGGTCGGCAGGCCGAGGGTGGCGATGCCGGAGCCCGCGTCGGCGAGCAGCGCGTCCACGTGGCCGTGGTAGCAGCCGGAGAACTTCACGATCACCGTGCGACCGGTGATGCCGCGGGCGAGCCGGATGGAGCTCATCGTCGCCTCGGTGCCCGAGTTGACCAGGCGGACCTGCTCGACCGGGGTGCGGTCGACGATCTCGGCGGCGAGATCGATCTCGCCCGGGGTCGGGGTGCCGAACGACAGCCCCTGCGACGCCGCGGACCGCACCGCCTCGACGACGGCCGGGTGCGCGTGCCCCAGGATCATCGGCCCCCAGGAGGAGACGAGGTCGACGTAGGTGGCGCCATCGGCGTCGGTGAGGCGGCAGCCCTCGCCCGAGACCATGAACCGCGGGGTGCCGCCGACCGAGTTGAACGCCCGCACCGGGGAGTTCACCCCGCCGGGAATCAGCTCGGTCGCCCGCTCGAAGAGGCGGGCCGACTCCTTCGGTTCCGGGTTGCTCACGGTGGTCCCTGCGCTTCCGGTGCTCACGGGCCCAGTCTCGCAGCCGGTGTCAGGACCGGCTCGCGGCCCCGAGCTTGCGGGCGGCGTACCACTCCTTCGCCGGGCGGCCGAACAGCAGCGCGACCCCGGCAGCGGCGACGCCGACGACCAGCACCGCGAACACGGGCTGCCCGCCGATCAACATGATCAGCAGTAGTGGGAGCCCGTAGAGCACGAGCAGCACGATCAGCGCGATCCGCGCCCCGGCAGCACCGAGGAACGCGGCGATCGCCAGCGCGATCCAGACCAGTGCCAGCACCAGGAAGACCACGCCCATGACCCGCACCGCCTGGCCGAACTGGGCCATCGTCATCCCGGACGCGGCCAGCGCGGCGTCGAACTCCCCTCGCGGGATGCCGGAGTCGTTCAGCAGCGACTCGTTGACGGTCACGAACAGCGAACCGATGCCGGTGACCACGAACGGCACCGCCGCCGCGATCAACGCGACGAGCGCGGTCACGACCTGACGAGGCCGGGCCGGACGCCCCTGCGGCCCGCTGCCGAGACCCGCCGGGGGCGGTCCCCAGCCCGACGCGGTGTTCCACTGCGGGCCCTGCCCCGCCTGCGGCCCGGGGCCGGACTGCTGCCCGGGCCGCGGCTGCGCTGCAGAACCCGGCTGCGCTGCGGCGCCGGGCTGCGCTGCGGAGCCGGGCTGCGCTGCGGAGCCCGGCTGTGCCGTCGAGCCCGGGTGCCCGGTCGAGCCCGGCTGCGGTGCCGGCGAGGCGGGTGCCTGCGGCGGCGACGCCGGCGGCGTGGAGCCGCCGTGCCAGCCGTTCGGGTACGGGTTCTGCGGGTACTGCGGGTAGCGCCCCGTCGACGGCCCGGGCCGGTAGTACTGCGGGGCGTCGTGCTGTCCGGGGTCGCTGCTCACGTCGTCCACGGTAGCCGTGCCGGTGTCCGGTTTGCCACGTTCGGCGGTACCCGACGGCGCGATTCACTCTTCGCCGGACGCCCGGCGCCGGGGCCGAGATCGGGATCGGGATCGGGATCGGGATCGGGATCGGGATCGGGATCGGGATCGGGGCCCAGGGTCTGCGAACTCGCTTACCGGGTAAGCGAATTCGGAGAAAGGTGGCCTCGCTGGAACTTCCCCGGGCCGCCCACGGCGGACGCGCTCTCCACCGCGTGAGCAGAACAGAAGTCGTCCCGACGGTGGCGGGATCAGCCCCGGTCGAGCCAGGACGCGACCTCGGTGGCCCAGTAGGTCAGGATCACGTCCGCACCGGCGCGGCGGATCGAGGTCAGCGTCTCCATGATGGTCCGCTCGCGCTCGAGCCAGCCCCGGGCGACGGCAGCCTCGACCATCGCGTACTCACCGGAGATCTGGTACGCCGCGACGGGCACGTCGGCGACGTCGGCCACCCGGCCCAGGATGTCGAGGTAGGCCAGGGCGGGCTTGACCATCACAATGTCGGCGCCCTCGTCGAGGTCGAGCGCGAGCTCGCGCAGGGCCTCGCGCGCGTTGCCGCCGTCCTGCTGGTAGGTCTTGCGGTCACCCGTGAGCTGCGAGTTCACCGCCTCGCGGAACGGGCCGTAGAACGCCGAGGCGTACTTCGCGGTGTAGGCGAGGATGCCGGTATCGGTGAACCCGGCCTCGTCGAGCGCGGCGCGGATGACGCCGACCTGGCCGTCCATCATGCCGCTGGGCCCGACCAGGTGAGCACCCGCGCGGGCCTGCTCGACACCCATCCGCGCGTAGATCTCCAGCGTCGCGTCGTTGTCGACGCCGCCGTCGGCATCCAGCACGCCGCAGTGGCCGTGGTCGGTGAACTCGTCGAGGCACAGGTCGGACATCACGACCAGGTCGTCGCCGACCTCGGAGCGCACGTCGCGCAGGCCGACGTTGAGGATGCCGTCCGGGTCGACGGCGCCGGAGCCGGTCGCGTCGTGGTGCTCGGGGACGCCGAACAGCATCACGCCGCCGACGCCCGCGGCCGCCGCCTCCGCGGCCGCCTTGCGCAGCGAGTCGCCGGTGTGCTGCACGACCCCGGGCATCGAGCCGATCGGGACCGGCTCTGTCGCGCCCTCACGGACGAACATCGGCAGCACCAGCTGCCGCGGACGGACCTCGGTCTCGGAGACCAGCCGCCGCATCGCGGGGGTGGTCCGCAACCGTCGGGGACGCTGCGCCGGAAAACCCATGCGGACCAGGCTACGACCGCGCCGGACACACGTCGGCCCCGCACCACCTCGGGGGGCGGTACGGGGCCGGACGGGGACGGCTCAGCGGCAGTGCCGATGCGCCCTTCGCACGCTCAGCGGCGGCGAGCCTTCACCTTCTTCGGCGGCGGCAGGTTGCCCTCGGCGCGCAGCTTCGCGGTGTGGCTGGCCAGCGCGTCGACCAGGGTCGGGACCCGGGACTCCTCGGGCTGCACGTCGACCCGCAGGCCGAACTCGCGCGCGGTCTCCGCGGTGGCCGGGCCGATGCAGGCGACCAGGGTCCGGGCGTGCGGCTTGCCGGCGATGCCGACCAGGTTCCGCACCGTCGACGACGAGGTGAAGCACACCGCGTCGAAGCCGCCGGTCTTGATCGCCTCACGGATCGGCGCGGGCGGCGGGGCGGCCCGGACGGTCCGGTAGGCCGTCACGTCGTCGACCTCCCAGCCGCGCTCCTGCAGCCCGGCCGACAGCGTCTCGGTGGCGATGTCGGCGCGCGGGAGCAGCACCCGGTCGACCGGGTCGAGGACGTCGTCGTGCGGCGGGAAGATGTCCAGCAGGCCCTCGGACGTCGAGGACTGAGCCTCGTCGATGTCGGGGACGAGCTCGGGCTCGATGCCGAACTCGCGGACCTTCTCCGCGGTCGAGCGGCCGACGCAGGCGATCTTCACGCCGGAGAAGGCGCGGGCGTCGAGGCCGAACTCACCGAACTTCTCCCAGACGGCCTTGACCGCGTTGGTCGAGGTGAACACGACCCACTGGTAGCGGCCGTCGACCAGGCCCTTGACCGAGCGCTCCATCTGCGCGGGCGACCGGGGCGGCTCGACGGCGATCGTCGGCACCTCCTCCGGGATGGCGCCGTGCATCCGCAGCCGCTCGCTCATCACGCCGGCCTGGTCCTTGGTGCGCGGCACCAGGACCCGCCAGCCGTAGAGCGCGCGCGACTCCCACCAGGACAGCTCGCCACGGCGACCGGCGGCCTCGCCGACGGTGAGGACGAGCGCGCCCTCCAGGTCACCGCCGTCGGCGGCGATCCGCCCGACCGACGACGAGATGGTCCGCTGGGTGGAGGTGGTGCCGCCCGCGGTGATCGCGACCGGCGTCTCGTCCGGGACGCCCTGGGCGGTCAGACCGGCGGCGACGTCGCCGAGCAGCGCGCTCGTCGCGTGCAGCACGACCGGGCCCGGGCTCGCGGCCAGCGCGGCCCAGTCGACACCCGCGCGGACGTCGGCCTCGACGTGCGCCGACCCGAGCGCGACACCGGCGTAGGCCGGGACCGCGGTCGAGGACGGGACGCCCGGAACCACGTCGAACGGCGTGCCCGAGGCGGACACGGCCATCGCCTCGGCGACGACGGCGTCGTTGGTCAGCGGGTCACCGGAGACCAGCCGGGCCACCGAGCGGCCCTGACCGGCCTCGCTGAGCAGGTCGCTCGCGATGTCGGCGGGCTGCCCGACGGCCGGGCGCACCTCGGCGCCGTCCGCGGCCAGGGCGAGGATGCCCTCGGGCACGTCCGGGTCGGTGATGACCAGCGGCGAGCCGGTGAGCACGTCCCGGGCACGCACGGTGAGCAGCGCCGGGTCCCCCGGTCCGCTGCCCACGAAGGCGATCCGCCCCGAGGTGTTGGCAGGTCCTGTCATTGAAGAAACTCCCGAATCAGCGGTTGGCGGGACCACCGGGACCTGCGGGGCGCAGGTCCTCGGCTCCCAGGTCGAGAAGCTCGAGGGCGACCGCGGCCCCGATCTTCTCTGCGTCGTCCATGTCTCCGGTGGCGGAGGCGCGCACCACGTCGCCCCCCGCGATGTCCCCGATCCCCAGCGCGCCGCGCAGCGACAGCCGGTCGACCGCGCGGCCGTCGTCGTCGAGGTCGGAGACGACCTCGGCGAGCGCCCCGACGGGGGTGAAGCACTGGGCGTCCAGGCCCGCGAGCACCGCACGCTCGGCGGTGACGGCGAAGCGCACCCCGCTGTCGTCCAGCACCGCGGCCAGCGCCGCCACCAGGTCGGTGTCGGCGGTGCGGCACTCGATCGCCAGCGCGCCCTGGGCCGGGGCGGGCAGCATCTGCAGCGGGTCGATCAGCTCGTCCGCCTCGTCGACGCGGCCCAGCCTGCGCAGTCCCGCGGCGGCCACGACCACCGCGTCCAGCTCGCCGGACCGCACCTTCCCGATCCGGGTGTCCACGTTCCCGCGGATCGGCAGCACCTCCAGCCCCAGGCCGAGCGCGTGCAGCTGCACGGTCCGGCGCGGGGATCCCGTCCCGACCCGGGTACCACGGCCCAGCTCGCCGAGCACCCGACCGCCGGTGACCAGCGCGTCGCGGACGTCCTCGCGCTCGGGGACCGCCGCGATCGTCAGCCCCTCGGGCTGCGCGCTCGGCAGGTCCTTGTACGAGTGCACGGCCACGTCGATCTCGCCGGCGTAGAGCGCGTCGCGCAGCTGCGAGACGAACACCCCCACCCCGATCTGCGGGATCGGCGCCGACGAGCGGTCACCGCTGGTCGAGATGGTGACCAGCTCGCACGGGTGGCCGGCGGCGACGAGCCGGTCGGCCACGGTGGTGGACTGCGCGACCGCCAGCTTCGACGGCCGGGTACCGATCTTCAGGACGCTCACGAGATCTGTTCCGGGGGACGGGACCCGATCGACGGGGTGACGTCGAACGGCACGGCGGGGTCGCTGAAGCGCAGGGCGGCGGCGACGTCGCCGCCGTCGACGCTGGCGTCGGCGCCACGGACCGGGGCGGCGACCGCGGCGGCGGCCTGCGGGTCGAGTTCGAACAGGGTGCGCAGCGCCGCGGCGTAGCTGTCCCCGTCCGGGCCCTCGGCCAGGCGCTTCACCTGGACGGTGGGGGTGTGCAGCAGCTTGTCGACGACCCGGCGCACGGTGCGGGAGAGCTCCTCGCGGACCCGGGCGTCCAGATCGGGCAGCCGCGAGTCGAGGCGCAGCAGCTCGGCGTCGACGACCTCCGAGGCGCGCCGGCGCAGCGCGGTGACCGTCGGCGTGACCTCGGCCGAGCGCTGCCCGGCCAGGTATTGCTGGGCCTCGGCGTCGACCATCTTCTGGGCCACGGCGACCGAGCCGCCGTCGGCGACGTCGAGCAGCCGACGCTGCAGGGTGATCAGGTCGACCATGCGCACGCCGGCCAGCTCGCCGACGGCCGGGTCGACGTCGCGCGGCAGGCCCAGGTCGCACACGACCAGGGGGGTGGTACGGCCGTTCAGCGCCTGCGCGACCGGCTCGACGTCGACGACGTGGCCGATCGCGCCGGTACAGGCCAGCAGCAGGTCCGTCTCGCGCAGCTCGGCGGCCAGGTCGTCCATCACCGCGAAGCGCGCCGTGGTGCCCGGGTCGGCGTGCTCCAGGATCTTCTCGACGAGCCGCTCGCCGCGCTCGGCCGACCGGTTCAGCACGACGATCTCGCCCGCCCCGGCGCGACGCAGGTGGGCCGCGGCCAGCGCGCCCATCGCGCCCGCCCCGACGATGACGGCGCGGCGCCCGGCCAGACCGTCCCCGCCGAACTCGCGGTCGGCGTCGCGCAGGGCCTCCGACACGACCGAGGCGCCCGCCTCGTCGATACCGGTCCCGGCGTGCACCCGTTTGCCGACCCGCAGCGCCTGCTGCACCAGCTCGTGCAGGACCTTGCCGACGGCGCCCGCGGTGTCCGCGGCCGCGTAGGCCCCGCGCAGCTGGCCGAGGATCTGCGACTCGCCGACCACCATCGAGTCCAGGCCCGCCGCCAGCGCGAACAGGTGCTGGACCGCCGAGCCCGCGTAGTGCACGAACAGGTGCTCGGACAGCTCGCCGATCGGGAACCCGGCATGGGCACCGAGCACGTCGGTGATGTCGCCGAGGCCGCCGTGGAACGCGTCCACGACCGCGCAGATCTCGATCCGGTTGCACGTGGAGAGGACGATCGCCTCCTCCACGTGCGAGCGGTCGAGCATCTCCTCGAGCAGCTTGGGCACGTCACCTGGAGCGACCGCGAGGCGCTCCAGCACCTCGACCGGCGCGCTGCGGTGCGACAGGCCGACCACGAGGACGCTCATGGCTCTACGACACCACCGATTCGTTCGTCTTGTCCGTCACCGCGGCGGCACCGGTGTGCCGTCGCACCACGTGGAACGCGAGGACCTGCAGCTCGACCGACAGGTCGACCTTGCGGACCTCGACGTCGTCCGGGACTGTGAGCAGCACCGGAGCGAAGTTGAGGATGGACTGCACACCCGCCGCCACGAGCAGGTCGCAGACCTTCTGGGCAGCCGGTCCCGGCGTCGCGATCATCCCGATGGTGACGCCGCCCCCGGCGCACACCTCGGGGATCTCGCGCGCGTGCCGCACCCGGATGCCGTTGATCTCGCTGCCGACGAGGTCGTCGTCGACGTCGAACAGGGAGCTGACCCGGAAGCCGCGGCCCGCGAAGCCGGAGTAGCCGGCCAGGGCGTGGCCCAGGTTGCCGACGCCGACCAGCGCGACCGACTGCCGCTGGTCCATGCCCAGCTCGCCCTGCAGCCGACCCTGCAGCGAGGCGACGTCGTAACCGACGCCGCGCACACCGTAGGAACCCAGGTAGGACAGGTCCTTGCGGAGCTTGGCCGAGTTGACGCCGGAGGCACCGGCGAGTTCCTCGGACGACACCGTCTCGACGCCCGCGTCGCGCAGCTCACCGAGCACGCGCAGGTACACCGCGAGCCGGGACACGGTCGCCTCGGGCACCGGGCGCGCGGGGCGCTCGCCGGTGCCGTCGGGCGCGGCGACGCCGGACTCGGGCGGCAGGGTCACGGGCCGTCCTCCTCGGGCGTCGGTCGGCGGGCGGCCGGGGTCCCGGCGGCCGTCCTGCTCACGGGGGCTTGTCCGCGGGCGGTCGGTCATCGAGACTGGGCGTGCTCCGTTCGGGGATGTACAGGGGCCGGTCGTCGGCGTGCTCGCGGCACGCCCGCGAACCTGCCGGGCGGGGCGGACGGGCTGCGGACGGACGAGACCCGGCGTCCTCGGCGCCGCAGGGGCACCGTGCCACCGGGACCGGCGACGGGAACCCACGGTAGCCGCTTGTGAAGGCACGCACAAAGTTGCGATCTTGGTCCTCTCCGTGCTCGGCCCCGCCCCTGACCTGGAGCTACCGGTGATCGACGGGCAGGAACCGCTCGTCGTGCGACGACCGCCACGTCGTTCCCCACGACACCACCGTCACGCAGTCCTGACGACCGCTCGTGACACAGCTCTCCGCGCGGAGGGGGCCCGCCGGGATCCAGGTCGGCGCCGCCCATCGGCGTCTCTCAGGTCACGGTGACCGTGCGGGTCGGCCAGCCGGTCGCCGCCCCCGGCAGCGGGGAGCGGCGCTCGGCGGTCTGGACGACGCCGTCGCCGTCGGTGGCACGGCACACCAGGGTGTACCCGCCCGGCGGCAGGTCCAGCTCGGCGCGCCACTGCCGCCAGGTCGCCCCGCCGGCGGGCACCGGCGCGAGCTCGGCGGTGACCCAGGACCCGGACCCGCCGCCGTCCTGCACACCGACCTCGACCCGGCGGATCCCCCGGGGGACCGCCCAGGCGGTGCCGGTGACCACGACCCGGCCGGCGGGCACGCTCGCGTACGAGGCGGGCGACTCGATCCGCGCGGCCGTCTCCATCGGTCCGGGCGGGGCCCACCCGCGGGCGCGCCAGTAGTCGGCGCGCGCGCCGAACGTCGTGAACTCGATGTCGGTGACCCACTTGGTGGCCGAGACGTAGCCGTAGAGCCCGGGGACGACGATCCGCACCGGGAAGCCGTGCTCGGGCGGGAGCGCGACCGGACCATCCGGGCCGGCCATCGCGACCGCGAGCAGCGCGCCGCGGGCGGGGTCGAGCAGCAGCGACGACGGGCTGCCCGCCGTCCAGCCGTCGGTGGAGGTGGACAGCGCCTGGTCCGCGACCGGGTCGGGCTCCGCGGCCGCGAGCAGCGGCGCGAGCTCCACGCCGGTGAACCGGGTGGTGGAGACGAGGTCGCCGCCGACCTCGTTGGAGACGCACGCCATCGTCACCCAGCGTTCGACGAGCGGGCGGGTCAGCAGGTCGTCGAGGGTGAGGGTGAGCTCGCGCCCGACCCGCCCGTGCACCCGCAGGCTCCACGACGCCGGGTCGACCGACGGGACCCGCAGCGCGGTGTCGATCCGGTAGAAGTCGTCGACCGCGGTGGTGAACGCGGCCGCGCCGGGTACCTGTGCCCCCGCGGGCAGCGCCGGTGCGGCCGCGATGCGGCCCTGCGCGGCGAGCATCCGGATCCGGGCGGTGAGCGCCTCGCGTGCGGGCCCGATCCGGCCCGAGGGCAGCAGCGGCGCGGCAGCCGCGGCCCCGGTGCCCAGCACGACCCCGCCCGTCCCCGCCAGCGCGGTGGTGCGCAGGAACCGCCGCCGGGTCAGCGACGACCGGACCGGCCGCCCGTCGGGCAGCGTCCCGTCCGCGGTCGGGGCGGGGATCCGGGCCGCCAGCGCGTGCAGCTTCCGGAACACCGTCACCGCGACGACCGCGGCGGCACCCGCCGGGACCATGTCGAGCTGACCGGCGCCCGACGCCGTCGCCGCGGCGACCACGCCCGCCAGCCCGAGCACCGCGAGCCCCCACGCACCCGGCCACGGTGAGCGGCGCGACAGCGCCCCGAGCCCGGCCGCGGCGAGCGCCAGGACGACGAGCACCCCGGCGACGACGGTGTAGCGGCTGCCGATCCCGGCCCCGACCGTCGCCGCACCGGCGAGCGCGGGCGGGGTGAGCGCCACGACCTGCTCGGCGACGGCGTTCACCGGCCCGGCGGCCGGGGCGATCAGCAGCGCGAGCGCCTGCCCGGCGCCGACGCCCAGTGCGGCCGCGGCGAGCCCGGCCAGGGCGGTGCGGGCGGGCGGCGCGGGACGGGCCAGCCGCGTCCCCCTGCCGGCCGGGCCTCCGGCGGGGAAGGCCCGACCGTCGACGGTGGAGGCCGGACCGCCCGGGGCCGGGCTCACCGCCGGGCCAGGTCCGCGCGCAGGCGCTCCTCGTCGACCCGGAACGAGTCGTGCTCACGGCCGTCGAGCAGCACCACCGGCACCTGGTCGCCGTACTCGGCACGCAGTTCGTCGTCGGAGTCGACGTCGACGGTGTCCCAGCCGGTGTCCGTCTCGGCGCACACCCGGGCCAGCACCTCGGCGGCGTCGTCGCACAGGTGGCAGCCCACCCGGGTCAGCAGTCGTACCCGCATCTCACATCCTCGCCAGTGTCCTCCGGGCGATCTTGCCCGTCGGGGTGCGGGGCAGCTCGTCGACGAACGCGACGACGGCGGGCCGCTTGAACCGGGCGAGCCGGGCCGCGCAGTGCTCGGCGACCGCCTCCTCGGTGAGCTCGGCGCCCGCGACGGGCACGACGACCGCCTTGACCGCGGCGCCGGTCCGGTCGTCGGGCACCCCGACGACGGCGACCTCGGCCACCGCGTCCAGCTCGGCGACGACCTGTTCCACCTCGCGCGGGTAGACGTTGAAACCGTTGACGATGACCAGGTCCGAGGACCGGTCGACGAGGTGCAGGTCGCCGTCGACGTCGAGGTAGCCGACGTCGGCGGTGACGAACCAGCCGTCCTCACCGGGGCCGCCGCAGCCCTCGGGCCAGTAGCCGGAGAACAGGTTGGACCCGCGCAGCGCGATCAGGCCGGTGTCGTCGGCGGGATCGGAGTCGTCGTCGTAGTCGAGGTCGTCGAGCGGGTCCTCGCCGCGCGGTGCCGGCTCCGGGTCGCGCTGCGGCAGCGGCTGCCCCGCGGGGTCGACCAGACGCAGCTCCACCCCGGGCAGCGGCCGACCGACCGAGCCCGGCTTGGCCGGGCGGCCCAGGTCGTTGCTGGTGACGACGGGCCCGCCCTCGGTGAGGCCGTAGCCCTCGTGTAGGTCCAGCCCGCTCGCCGCGCGGAAGTCCGTGAGCCAGCTCGCGGGCAGCGGGGCGCCACCGGAGGTGCACAGCCGCACTCCCGCCATCGCGGCGCGCAGCCGCTCGGGCCCGAGGTCGAGCAGCATCCGGAACATCGACGGCACCCCGGCCACGACGCTGACCCGCTCCTGCACCACCGCCTCGGCCAGCCGGTCCGGGGAGAACCGGCCGGGCAGCACGACGGTGGCGCCGGTCCAGCAGACCTGCAGCAGCCCGGCGGCGAGCCCGTAGACGTGGAACAGCGGCAGCGCCAGCAGGACCCGGTCGACCGCATTGACCGGTGCCGGGCGGAGCTCCCCCGCCTGCTCGCGGTTGGCCAGCAGTGCGCGGTGCGACAGCCGCACCCCGCGCGGACGCCCGGTGGTGCCGGAGGTGAACACGACCAGCGCGATCCGCTCGGGGTCGGCGGGGGCCCGGTCGACCGGGGCGTCCGGGACCGGGGCGGCCAGGTCCGGCGGGCCCAGCAGCGTCGCGCCGACGCCCTCGGCGCAGCCGGCCGCGACGGCGTCGTCGGGCCGGGCGACGACCGCGACCGGCCGGGCCTGGTCGAGCACGACCTCCAGCTCGCGGGTCACCGCGCCTGCGCCGAACGGTACGACGACCGCGTCGGCCCGCAGCGCTCCGAACAACGCCACGCAGTAGTCGGCCCCGTCGGGCAGGCCGATCGCGACCCGGTCGCCGTGGCGGACACCCGCCGCACGCAGCCGGGCGGCCTCGGCGGAGACCGCCGCGTCGAACGCCGACCAGGTCAGGGTGAGCCGTGCCGCGCCGGACAGGTCACGGACGGCGTCGTGCCCGGGGCGCTCGGAGGCGTTGCGCGCCACCAGGTCGGCGAGGTGGGTGGGCCGCTCGGGACGGTGGCCCGGCGCGGGGTCGGAACTCGGCACGGCGGTCTCCATCCTCGGACCCCGCCGGGGCGGGCTCGGCTCGTCGGCACGCGTCACGGCCAGTGTTCCAAACCCGGCCGGGACCGTCGCGCCCCGAGGGACCGTTCACCGCTGTGTACGCCACGTGTCGATTCGGACACGCTTCGCGCACGGTTCGTCCACCGCGCGTATCGGGCCGCTCGCCGGAACGGCACGCGACGAGAGGCGGCGAGTGCGCTGCGCCACTCGACAGACGTCTATGCTCCGCCGCTACATGTAGTTCAACGCGTGAACCGCCGGTTCGTCGCGCGACTCACCCGAGGGAGTGGCATGCAGCTCGACGCCAGCGCGCCACGGTGCACACCGTGCCGCGCCGCGCGGGACGCGCCGGCGGTCCCCGCCCGCCGGGTCGCCCGCCGAGCCGTACCCCGTCCGACCCCCCGGGATCCATGACCCGGCCTACGCGACCGCACCGGCTGCTCCGACAGCAGCGCTCCGAGACCATCCCCGAGACCGTCCGTCCGCCCCGGGCCCCCGAACCCGGCCAGGACAGACCCGACACCGTCCGCCCCCAGCCGGACGGGGAGGTGTCCGTGACTTCAGCGACCTCTGCGCCGTCCCAGCCGACGGGGCCGATCGCGTCCGCTCCGCTGGTCGACGCTCCCCCCACGTACCCCGCAGGCCCCGCGCTACACCGCCCGGACGGCCGGACCACCCGGTCGGGTCCGCCGGGCCGTACCGAGCAGGACATGCCGATGCCACGACGGGCACCGCAGATCTCGCAGGAGCTGCAGCGCCCGGAGGCCGACCCGGCCGACGAGGCCGCCCGCACCGTCGAGGACGCGAACAGCTCCTGGGCACTGGTCGAGGCCTGCCAGGCCGGCGACGTGGCCGCGTTCGGCGAGCTCTACGAGCGCTACCACGACGTCGTCTACCGGTACGTGCTGTTCCGGATGGGCGACCGGTCCTTCGCCGAGGACGTGACACAGGAGACCTTCGTCCGGGCCCTGCGCCGGATCTCCTCGGTCAGCTACCAGGGCCGCGACATCGGGGCCTGGTTCGTCACCATCGCCCGGAACCTGATCTTCGACTACGTCAAGTCCAGCCGCTTCCGGCTGGAGCAGACGACCTCGGAGATCGTCGAGCTGTCGCCCAGCACCGGTGGCCCCGAGCAGCAGGTGCTCGACATGGCCACCAACGACGAGCTGCTGGCCTCGATCGCCAAGCTCAACTCCGACCAGCGCGAATGCATCCAGTACCGGTTCCTCAAGGGCCTCTCGGTCGCCGAGACCGCCGAGCTGATGGACCGCAACGAGGGTGCGGTCAAGGCGTTGCAGCACCGCGCGGTGCGCCGCCTCGCACAGCTCCTCCCGGACGGCCTGCGGTGAGCGGGTCTCCCGCCGGATCAGCCGGAACGCGAGAGGGTGTGTCGATCACTGCGCCGAACGCACTACTCGATGCGGTGAACGGTTGGAAGGCCGTAACTTCGTCCGCAGTCGGTCGTTGTACCGACCGGCGCGCACTGACGGCGCCACACGCGCCGACGAGCAGCGCGAGACTGCAGTGAGGACGGACGGCATGCCCAGGGCATGGGACGACGGGTATCCCGGCGACGACGGTTTCGACCGCGCGCCGGCGGGGGCCCCTGCATCGGAGGAGCTGGCGCACGAGATCGCGCTGGCCGCCGCGCTGGACCGTTCGCGGCGTGACCTCTCGCCCGATCCGCACGCCTCGGCCCGGATGCGGGCACGGCTGTTCGAGGTGCTGGCCGAGGAGGGCGTCGGGGAGCAGTCCGGCGGGCCCTCGTTCGGTGACCGGTTCGGCCGCGTCGACCCGGCCGACCTCACCGCGCCGATCGGCCCGCCGATCGCCGACGACCTCGACTGGGACGCGGTGTCCAACCGCCGCGCCGCCGGCGAGCACGCCCCGGCCGCGGACGACCCGACCGGTCGCGGCGGCCGTCCGCGCCGTGGCCGCCACGTGCTGCCGTCGGACCACCCGGACCACCCCGAGCAGGTGAGCGCCCCGGCCGGACCGGCCCGCGACGCCGAGGCGGGGCCCGGCCGCGACGACTCCGCCCGCCCGGCGCCGTCCGGCGCCCGGATGCTGGACCGCCGCCGCCCGAGCGTGCGCAAGCGCTTCGGCGTCGTCGTCGGCGGGTTCGCCGCGCTCGCGGTGATCGCCGGTGTGACCTCGACCGTCAGCCGCGACGCCCTGCCCGGCGACGCGATGTACGGTATGAAGCGCGCCAGCGAGAGCGTCGGCGGAGTGTTCACCGTCGGCCAGCAGGCCGAGGCCGCCCGCCAGCTCGACCTGGCCCGCTCCCGGGTCGACGAGCTGGAGAGCCTGGTCGCGCGGTCCACGCCGCCGTCGCCGGACGCGGTGGCGTCCGCGATGGGCGACTTCGACCGGGCCACCAGCACCGGCAGCAGGCTGATGCTGGCCGGCGCGGGCACCGACGGCGCGGACACCTCGCGTCTGGCCGAGCTGCGGACCTGGGCGGCCGCCCAGTCCGGGCGCATCACCCGTCTGCAGTCCGACCTGCCCGCCGAGAGCCGCGGGGAGACCTCGCAGGCCATCCGCCTGCTGGACCGGGTGCTGACCCGGGCCGAGGCGCTGCGGGCCGGCACCGGCTGCGCCGCGGACAGCGGCGGTACCGTCGACGACCTCGGCCCGGTGCCCGGCGAGTGCCGCACCGCGGGTGGGCCGTCCTCGGCCCAGGCCGTCGAGCAGTCCGCACCGGTGACGCCGTCGGAGACCGCGACCGGCACGCCGTCGCCGACCTCCGGTCCGGCCACCTCGACCTCCCAGACCCCGACCACCTCGGGGTCCTCGCAGGACGGCGGTGGGCTGCCGCTGCTGGACGGCGGTGGTTCGGCCACCTCCGAGAGCGGGTCGAGCAGCTCGTCGGAGCCGTCGGCGGAGCAGAACCGCCTGCTGCCGCCGATCACGATCCCGCCGCTGCTGCCGGGCCTCGGCCCGGTCACCCTCGGCTGATCCACCCCGGAGACCACGGGCACGGGCCCGGCGCCCGGTACGTCGACACGTGTCACGTACCGGAGGCCGGGCCCGCTCCCGCGTTCCGGCAGTAGGCTGGGGCCGCGCCCCGATCCCCTCGGGACGCGAGACGCCGTCGCACCAGGAAGGCCGCCGTGGTAAGTGATCCCGGGTCCGTCCCCCCTCTCGACCAGAGCGGGACCCGCGAGTCTCACCCGCCCATCGACACCGGGCTCTCCGAGGAGCCGGGGGTGCTGGAGCGGGCGACCGCACTCGACTCCGCGCAGCGGGCGGGGCAGGCCTCCGCCGCCGCGGCCGCCGCGGCCGTCGCCGCCGAGGCCGACGACCACCCCGACGGTCCGGAGGGCGGGGACGGCGCACCGCCGGACCTCACCGCCGCCGCGTTCTTCGACTGCGACAACACGATGATGGTCGGCGCGTCGATCTTCCACTTCGCCCGTGGGCTGGCCGCGCGCAAGTTCTTCACCACCTCTGACCTGGCCGGGTTCGCCTGGCAGCAGATCAAGTTCCGGGTCGGCGGCCGGGAGGACAAGGGCGGCATCGCGGGGCACCGCGACACCGCGTTGTCGTTCGTCGCGGGCCGTCCGGTCGACGAGGTCGTCGCGCTCGGCGAGGAGATCTACGACGAGCTGATGTCGGACCGGATCTGGGCCGGGACCCGGGCGCTGGCCCAGATGCACCTCGACGCCGGCCAGCGGGTGTGGCTGGTCACCGCGACGCCGATCGAGCTGGCCCGCATCATCGCGCGGCGGCTCGGGCTGACCGGGGCGCTGGGCACCGTCGCGGAGTCCGTCGACGGGCTCTACACCGGGCGGCTGGTCGGCGAGATCCTGCACGGTCCGGCGAAGGCGCACGCGGTCCGCGCGCTGGCCGCGTCGGAGGGTCTGGACCTGCGTCGCTGCACCGCGTACTCGGACTCGGTGAACGACGTCCCGATGCTCTCGGCGGTCGGCACCGCGGTCGCGGTGAACCCGGACTCGGAGCTGCGCGACGTCGCGAAGGCCCGCAACTGGCAGATCCGCGACTTCCGGACCGGCCGCAAGGCCGCCAGGATCGGGGTGCCCTCGGTGCTCGGCGCGGGCGCCGTCGCCGGTGCGGTCGCGGCCGGGATGGCCTACCGCAAGCGCTGACCCGCCCGGCCGCTCAGGGGTGGCGGGGCCCCGCGGTAGCGCTCGGCGAAGCGGCGGGCGGCCTCGGCCCGCTCGTCGGCGGTGGCCTGCAGCCGGGTCGCGCGGGCGGTGCCCGCGGGGTAACCGGCCTTTCACCACCCGGTGCTCGACGGACTCCTCCATCACGAACAGCGCGTACTGCAGCGACACCAGCCAGCCGAGCAGCAGGGCGCTGAGCCGCAGCCACGGCGGGCCGGGGATCACCAGGGCCAGCGGCACCGACAGCAGCGTCAGTACCGCCGCCGTGCGCGCGAAGTGGCGCAGGTGCCAGGTCCGGCAGGTCGTGTCGTGCAGCACTCACCCGCGGTACCGCGCGGGCAGCCGCCCGCCGGCTGCGTACCACAGCCACCGCAGCGGGTCCGGCCGTCGGATCATCCCAGGAAGACGTTGCGGCGCTGGGACAGCAGCCGGTACAGCGTGTGCTGGATCGTCTCCCGGACCTGGTCGGTCAGGTTGAACACGAGCATCGGGTCGTCGGCGTCGGACGGCGCGTGGTCGTCGGTGCGGATCGGCTCGCCGAACTCGATGTACCACTTCGACGGCAGCGGGATCAGCCCCGCCGGGCCGAGCAGCGGGAAGGTCGGCGTGACCGGGAAGTACGGCGCGCCGAACAGCCGGGCCAGCGGCGCCAGGTCACCGATCTTGGGGTAGATCTCCTCGGCGCCGACGATCGAGCACGGGATGATCGGGACCCCGGTCCGCAGCGCGGCGGAGACGAACCCGCCGCGGCCGAACCGCTGCAGCTTGTAGCGGTCCCGGAACGGCTTGCCGATGCCCTTGAACCCCTCGGGGAACACCCCGACGAGCTCGCCGGAGGTCATGAGCCGCTCGGCGTCGGGGTTGCAGGCCAGCGTCGCGCCGGCCTTGCGGGCCAGCGAGCCGGACACCGGCATGGTGAACATGAGGTCGGCGCCGAGCAGCCGCAGGTGCCGGTGCGACGGGTGGTCGTCGTGCACCGCGACGGTGGTCATGACCGCGTCGAGCGGCAGCGTCCCGGAGTGGTTGGCGACGATCAGCGCGCCACCGGTCTCGGGGATGTGGTGGGTGCCGATGGTCTCGACCCGGAACCAGCGCTTGTAGAGCGGGCGCAGGGCGGGCAGCACCATCGCGTCGGTGAGCTCGCGGTCGAAGCCGAACTCGTCGATCGGGTAGTCGCCCGCGAGCCTGCGGCGTAGGAACTCCAGGACCTGCTCCAGCGCGGCCTCCCAGGCCGGGCCCTCGGTCTCCTCGGGCTCGGCCGCGGAGGGGACCGGCGCGGGTCGTGACGGCTCCTCCGCCCGCGCAGGCCGGGCAGGCCCCCGGTTGCCCCGGATCGGGATCACCCGCGCCTCGGCCATGCCGTCGCCCTTCCTCGTGCCACCGCGGCCGCCCGGCCGGCCCTGCTCGTGTGCCCGCATGCCGCCGTCCCGGCCCGTCACCGCAGCGCCCGGGCCAGGCCGAGCACGCCCCGTTCGATGGAGGCGATCCGTTCCGGGCCGAGGACCGGCGCCAGCGCCTTGCCGCGCACGAAGTCGTCGAACGCCTGGGTGGTGGTCCACCGTGGTTCGAAGCCGAAGTCGTTGATCAGCCGGGTGAGGTCCACGACCCGGCCGAAGTTGAGGAAGCGCATCTGCTCCGGGGAGAAGTCCACGACGCGCGCGCCCCGCAGCACCCGGCTGACCGGCCCGACCGCACCGCTCGGCACCGGGACGGCGATCTTGCCGGCACGGCGGATGGCCTGGGACAGCATCAGCACTCCGTGCGCGGCGACGTTGAACACACCCGGCAGCTCGTGGGTGGCGGCACGCTCCAGCACGGCGAGGCCGTCCTCCTCGTGCAGTAGCTGGATCCGCGCGTCGTAGCCCAGCACGGTGGGGACGACCGGCAGCGCGAAGTAGCGCGACAGCACGGTGTCCATCCGCGGGCCGATGAAGTTGGCGAACCGCAGGACCGTGGTGGTGACGTCCGGGCGGCGACGGCTGAACCCGCGCAGGTAGCCCTCGATCTCGGCGGCGTCCTTGGCGTACCCGCCCGACGGCAGGTCCTTGGCCCCGATGGCCTCGTCGAACACGGCGGGGTCGCGCGGGCTGGAGCCGTAGACCGCGGTCGTCGACTTGAGCACGACGCGGCGGACGCTCGGCGCCTTCTGGCACGCGGCGAGGAGCTGCATCGTGCCGATGACGTTCATCTCCTTCATCGTCGCGCGGCCGCCCGACGATGCGGGGCTGGCCGAGAGCGACGCGTGCACGACCGTGTCGACGCCTCCGGAGGAGATGACCTTCGCGATGAGCGGGTTGCGGATGTCGGCGCGCACGAACTCGGCGCGGCCCATCCGCTTCAGCAGGTCCCGGGGCGGCGGGACGGTGTCCACACCGAGCACCCGGTCGATGGACGGGTCGGCCGCCAGCCGGGCCGCGAGGTGCCCGCCGAGGAAGCCGCTGACCCCGGTGACCAGCACGACGTTCGGGGTCGGCCGGTCCATGGGCGCTCCGTTCACCGGGGGCTGACGCGAGATCGTCCGATCGTAGACCCGCCCCGTCACACCGGGCAGGTACGCGGACACGTGAGGTGCGCGACGCGTCCGACCGGGGTACGGACCGCCACAACGACACCGGCCGCGCACCCGTCGGAGGGCGGGCACGCGGCCGGTGCGCGAGTCACTTGCCGAGCTTGCGGCGCTGCACCCGGGTCTTGCGCAGCAGCTTGCGGTGCTTCTTCTTCGACATCCGCTTGCGGCGCTTCTTGATGACCGAGCCCATGTGGGTGCTCCTCCTGTGTCGACGCAGATCGTCAGCGACCGCTCCACCGGGTGACCTCGGAGTGGGCCGCCCGCACGATCCGTGCACGTGGACACGAGGCGCGGGCCGGGCGACGCCCGCCGGAGCGGGCGACGACGCGATGCGACCGGTGGGGGTCGGCAGCCGGTTCACCAGTCTACCCGGGCGTACCGGCCGTCACCCCACCGGGGATCAGCCCGCGTCGAAGTAGGCGTTGCGCAGGTAGTCCTCCACCGCGCGCTGCGGCACACGGAACGAGCGACCGACCCGCGCAGCGGGCAGCTCGCCCGAGTGGACGAGCCGGTACACGGTCATCTTGGAGACGCGCATCATCGACGCGACCTCGGCCACCGTCAGGAACTGGACCTGGGACGACCGCAGGGGCTCGGGTCGTTCCGCCGCCATGGGGCACCGCCTTCCTCCCCCGAGAGGGGTTCCCCGGTTCGCCCGGTGGTGGGGGATGCAGATGCAGTCTACCGGGGCGGATGTGACGATCGGTCCGCCAGAGGCGGGCTCGATCGTGCTATGGCACGGCGCGTCCGAGTGACTTTCCGTCACACGATGCGCTGAACGAGGTACCGCTGGTCCGGTCAGCCGCGACCGAGCGCCACCGAGCGGTCGTACGCTGCGGTGACCGCGTCGGCCAGTGCCGCGCGCAGCCCGTGCCGCTCCAGCTCGCGCAGGGCGGCGGCCGTGGTCCCGGCGGGCGAGGTGACGTTCTCCCGCAGCACCGCGGGGTGCTCGCCGGTCTCGCGCAGCATCCGCGCGGCGCCGAGCGCGGTCTGCACGGTCAGCTCGGTCGCGTCCGGGCGGGTCAGGCCCAGCCGGACCCCGGCCTCGATCATCGCCTCGGCGACGAGGAAGAAGTACGCGGGCCCGGAGCCGGACAGGGCTGTCGCGGCGTCCTGCTTCGCCTCGTCCAGGCGCAGCACCGCACCGACGGTGGACAGCAGCGTCTCGGTCTCGTCGAGGTGCGCGGGCGTTGCGTGCGCGCCCGGGGAGATCGCGCACATCGCCGCGCCCAGCAGCATCGGGGTGTTCGGCATGACGCGCACGACCGGCGTGCCCTCGGGCAGGGCGCCCTCGAACAGCGAGGTCGGCAGGCCCGCGCACAGGGACACGACGAGCGCGCCCGGCTCCAGCACTCCGGCGACCTCACCGAGCAGCGTGACGACGTCCTGCGGCTTGACCGCGACGACCACCGTCCCGGCCCCGCGCACCGCCTCGTCGACCGGGGCCGCGGTCACCCCCAGCGACGCGGTCAGCTCCTGCGCCCGGGCCGGGGACCGCTCGGCCACCACCAGGTCACCGGCGTCCCGCCCGGCCGCCAGCAGCCCGCCGAGCAGCGCCTCGCCGATCCGTCCCCCACCCAGTACCGCGATCCTCGTCATGGGAGGAGCGTAGGAACCCCTCAGCCGGCCTGTGGGGCCAGGGCGAGCTGGCGGGCCTGGCAGACGGTGCGGCCGTGCGCGTCGACGACGGTGACGTCCTCGTCGAACTGCGCGCTCGACACCCCACCACCGACCGACGGGCTCGCCACGGCGCAGGAGCGGGACTCGACCCGCAGCCAGCCCGGAGCCGGGCGGCCCCGCAGCAGCGCGGTGAGCTGCACCGTCGGCGCCCAGCCGAGGGAGCCGCCGAGGTTGAACACGGTCGGGGGCAGGATGTCGCCGGACATCAGCGCGAACAGCACGTCGGGCTCCTCCCCGCGCGGGCGGACCCAGCCGGCCATCTCCGGCGGCCCGGTCTCGCCGCGCAGGAACGGCAGGGCACCGCGCGGGTAGCGCAGCTCGCAGGCGGCGGCGAGGCCGCGCGCGCCACCCTCGGCCGAGGCCGGGTCGAGCGCGTCCGGGTCCGGTTCGACGGCGAGCGCGGAGCCGTCGTCCAGGCGCGGGGCGTCGGTCGGGAGCACACCGGCGGTGACCGTGGAGTGCAGCATGAGCCGGCCCTGCTGGTGCAGTCGGACGGCGACCGTGGACACCGTCCGCCCGATCTTGAGCGGGTCGGTCGTGATCTCGACCGGCCCCAGGTCCGGCGCGCGCAGGAAGTCCACGGCGACGGCGAGCGGGTCGGGTGCGGGTGCCTCGTCGGCCGCGAGGCGGGCCAGCCCGGACTTGGCCATGAGCACCATCAGCAGGCCGCCGAACGCCTTGTCCCCGATCGCCCAGGTCCCGTCGAGCCGGGCGCGGAACCGGCCGTCCCCGAGGTGCTCGATGTCGTGCGCGTCGGCGAACGGCCGGACCGTCGTACTGCTCATGCGAGCATGTTACCCACGGGTAGGAGCGATGGCGGACATCGTCGGCGTGAGGTGCAGCCGGGCGAACAGCAGCGACTCGGCGAGCAGGCCGGTGCGTTCCTGGCGGGTCCGGCAGCGCCGGGTCGACACCTCCAGCACGACGGTGCCGCCGTCCGCGGCGAACCGGGAGTCGGCCAGGCGCTCGCACACCTCGGCGCACGGCTGCGTCCCGCGGCCGGGGACCAGGTGCTCGTCGCGCGGGGCGCCGGAGCCGTCGGTGAGGTGCAGGTGGGTGAGCCGGTCGCCCATCCGCTCGGCGAGGTCGAGCGCGTCGACCCCGGCCGCGGCGGTGTGCGACAGGTCCAGGGTGTACGCGCCGAACCCGATCTCCGTCGGGTCGTGGCCCAGCGCGTAGGGCACGGTGCTGATCGCGCCGCGGGTCACCGGGAACATGTTCTCCACCGGCAGCGTGACGTCGTGGACCTCGTGGGCGCGGGCGACCTCGTCGGCGAAGACCCCGGCGTAGCGGCGCTGCCAGCGGAACGGCGGGTGCACCACCACGGTGCGCGCGCCCAGCCGGGCGGCGACCTCGACGGTGCGCCGCAGCCGGTGCACCGGGTCGGCGCCCCAGACCCGCTGGGTGACGGCCAGACAGGGCGCATGCACCGCGAGGATCGGCACCCCGTGTCGGTGGGCGAGACGCTCGACCGCTCGCGGGTCCTGGCTGACCGGGTCGGTCCAGATCATGAGCTCGACGCCGTCGTAGCCCAGCTCGGCGGCGATCTCGAACCCGGCGGCGACGCCCTCCGGGTAGACCGAGGCCGTGGACAGCGCGACGGGTGCCGACCCGGTCGGGTCGGCGACGGGCGGGCGCGACGGTGTCACGAAACGTGGAGTCGTCGCGCCGTCGCTCATCGTTACCGGTCCAGCAACACCAGGATCGCCGGGGACACGGTCAGCAGCAGTCCGACGAGAACCGCGAACAACGTGGTCTTCAGGTCGTCGTTGCGCAGCAGGGCCCGCACACCGAGCACCAGCCCGACGGTCAGCACGACCGCGAGCGACAGCGCGACGATCGGCAGCGAGGTCCACAGGAAGCGGAACAGCACCCAGATCGCCGCACCGGCGACGGCGCCGCCGATCCACTGGGCGATGACGACCGCCCAGGCCTGGCCGGTCCCCGCCGCACCGGCCGGAGCCTCGTCGTCGAGGCCCGCGGGCGGCTGCGCACCGCTGTCGGTGACGGCGTCGCGGCGCCCGGAGCGGCGGCGCGGGGGCTCGTCGTCCTCGACCGCGCCAGCGGCGAGCTCGCCGTGATCCTCGTAGCCGTCGTGGTCGCGGTCGTCCTGCGGGCGCTCGGGGGCCATCACACCGGTGCGACCGCCGTCGGCGGAGCCGGGCCCGTCGTCGTACCCGGCGGGGCCGTGCCGGCCGTCGTAGCGGGGGTCGGCGTCGTAGCCCCGGTCCCGGTCGCCGTAGCCCTGGTCCCGGTCCTGATAGCCCTGCCGGACGTCGTAGCCCCGGTCGTCGTAGCCCTGCCGGACGGCGTAGTCCTGCTGGTCGCCGTAGCCCTGCCGGTCGTCGTAGTCGTCGGCGAACGGGTCGTAGGCGCCGGTGGGCGGGCCCGCGTCGGCCGGACGCGCACGTCCGGTGGGACCGTCGTGCTCGTCGTCCAGCGGCGGGGCGCCGAACTGGGTGGGCGGGCCACCGTCGTCGTCGGCCGTGGGGGCCGGGCGGCGGGCGCCGAGCCGGCTGGTCGGGATCTCGTCGGCGACGCCGTCGGCCGTGCCGGGCGGGGGGCCGTACGGACCGGACGGGCGCGGGGCGTCGCCGCGGGGTCCCCAGTCCTGGGTGGCGGGGCCGTCGTCGCGGCCGTTCGGTGGGCCCTGCGGCTCGGGGGCGAACGGACGGGCCTGCGTGGCCGGCCCGGGGCCCGCGGCCCACTGCCCGGGGGGCGGGCCCTGTGGCCTGCGGGGCGGGGCGCCGCCGAAGGCCGCGGCCCCGTTCGGGCCGCTGCCGTTCGGGCCGCCGCCGTTCACAGGACTGCCGTGCGGGGCGCCGCCGTTCGGAGCGCCACCGTGGGCGGCACCGCCGTTCGGCGCGTTGCCGTTCGGCACGAACGGCTCCGGCGCGCGCCCGGTCGAGCCCTCGGAGGGGTCGGGGCGGCGCGCGGGCGGGAACGAGGGGTGGTCGAGGGGCGGCGGACCGTCGCCGCCGCGCGGGGCGAACCCACCCGCGCCCTCGGGCGGGCGGACACGGTCGGCGGCCGCCGGGCGTCGCGGCGGGGCCGCCACGTCGGTCCGCGCGGGTGCCGCGGACGACGGGGCACCGGGGCCCTCGTCGTCCTCCGCGGCGCGACGACGGCGGCGTCGTCCGGGCTGCTGGCCGCCGTTGGCGGCCAGGAGCTCCGCGACCGTCCGCTGGCGAGGCTCTCCGCTGTCCACACTCATCACGACCACCGTGCCCTGTGCGTTGTCAAGGGTCCAAGCCCGCCCGGGGATGTCTGCGCCGAGCGGTCGTCCCCGTTCGTCCCATCGAACATGTCGAAGCGCCGGAGGATCACTCCCTCGCGCAACGCCCACGGACAGATCTCGAGTTCGGTCACGCCGAGGGCGTCCATCGCCGCCTGGGCGACGACCGCTCCGGCGACGAGCTGATGCGCCCGGCTGGCGCTCACGCCGTCGAGCTCGGCGAGGTCGGGACCCGACATCCGGGGGATGAACGCCGACAGCTGGCGCAGGCCCTGCGCGGTCAGCGTACGGCGGGCCCCCGGCCCGGCGCTGGACGGCGCGGCGCCGGCCAGCCGGGCCAGCGTCCGGAAGGTCTTGGAGGTGCCCACGGCCCGGTCCGGGCGGCCCGCGGCACGCAGCCGTCCGGCGATGGGGGCGATCTCGTCGCGGACCCGTTCGGTCAGCGCGGCGACCTCCGCCCGCGACGGCGGGTCGGAGGTGAACGCGTCGCGGGTCAGCCGCCCCGCGCCGAGCGGCGCCGACGCGGCGACGTCGGGGGTCTCGTCCCGACCGACGGCCAGCTCCAGCGAGCCGCCGCCGATGTCGAGCACGAGCAGCCGCCCGGCCGACCAGCCGCACCAGCGGCGGACGGCGAGGAAGGTCCAGCGGGCCTCGTCCTCGCCGGGCAGGACCTCCAGCGCCACCCCGGTCTCGCGCTGCACCCGGGCGAGCACCTCGGCGGAGTTCGTCGCGTCGCGCAGCGCGGAGGTGGCGAACGCCAGGAGGTCGTCGCAGCCGGCGGCCCGGGCGGTGTCCCGGGCCCGGTGCACGCTCTCCAGCAGCGCCTTCACCCCGTCGCGGCTCAGCGCGCCCTTGCGGTCGAGATGCTCGGCCAGACGCAGCTGGTCCTTCTCCGACGACATGGGCTTCGGATGGGCACCCCGGTGGGCGTCCACCACCAGCAGATGGACGGTGTTGGACCCCACGTCGAGAACGGCCAGGCGCACCCGGTCAGGTTACCGAGCCGTTATCGACCGTCGGGCAACCCCTGGCTCACATGTCGAACTTGTAGCCGAGCCCGCGCACCGTGACCAGGTGCTTGGGCGCCGAGGGGTCGCCCTCGACCTTGGACCGCAGCCGCTTGACGTGCACGTCGAGGGTCTTGGTGTCGCCGACGTAGTCCGCGCCCCACACCCGGTCGATCAGCTGGGCCCGGGTGAGCACCCGTCCGACGTTGCGCAGCAGGTACTCCAGCAGGTCGAACTCCTTGAGCGGGAGCGCGACCTCGTCGCCGTTGACCGACACGACGTGCCGCTCGACGTCCATCCGCACCGGGCCGGCCTCCAGGACACCGGTGCCGCCCTCGGCCTCGCCGCCGGCCTCGCCGCCGCGGCGCAGCACCGCGCGGACGCGGGCGATGAGCTCGCGCGCCGAGTAGGGCTTGGTGACGTAGTCGTCGGCGCCGAGCTCCAGCCCGACCACCTTGTCGATCTCGCTGTCCCGGGCGGTCACCATGATCACCGGCACGGCGGAGCGGGAGCGCAGCGCCTTGCAGACGTCGGTGCCGCTCATGCCGGGCAGCATCAGGTCCAGCAGCACGATGTCGGCACCGTTGCGGTCGAACTCGCTCAGCGCGTCGTTGCCGTTGGCCGCGACGGCGGTGGTGAACCCCTCCTTGCGCAGCATGAACGCGAGCGGGTCGGCGAAGGACTCCTCGTCCTCGACGATCAGCACCCTGGTCATCTCATCCTCCGGTTCCGGCGGTCTGGGGGGAGCTGCCGACGGCAGCCTCACCGTGCGGGGCGCCGCCGATGCCCATCCGGGCGGGCAGGCGCATGGTGAAGGTCGATCCGGTGCCGGGGCGGCTCCACAGCCGCACCTCGCCACCGTGGTTGGCGCAGACGTGCTTGACGATCGCCAGGCCGAGCCCGGTGCCGCCGGTGGCCCGCGAGCGGGCCGGGTCGACCCGGAAGAAGCGCTCGAAGACCCGCTGCTGGTGCTCGGGGGCGATGCCGATGCCGCGGTCGGTCACGGCGATCTCGATCGAGCCGTCGACCGCGCGCCGGCTCACCGACACCGACGAGTCCGCCGCGGAGTAGGCGATCGCGTTCTCCAGCAGGTTCGTCAGCGCGGTGACGAGCAGCGTGCGGTCGCCGTCGACGACCAGCCCCGAGTTCTCGTCGGCGGTGATCTCGACGGCGTGCGACTCGGCGGAGTTGCGGCTGCGGGCCAGCGCCTCGGAGACGACCTCGTCGACGTCGACGGCGGCCAGCGCGGGCAGCCGTTCGGCACCGGTGAGCCGGGACAGGGCGATCAGCTCCGAGACCAGGTTGCCCATCCGGGTCGCCTCGCGCAGCAGCTTGTCGCCGAACCGGCGGACCTCGCCGACCGCGTCCGGGTCGGGCTCGCCGCCGTCGGCGCGCTCCAGGCCGTCGAGGCTGTCGAGCAGGGCCTCGGCCAGCAGCGCGACCGCGCCGACGGGGGTCTTGAGCTCGTGCGAGACGTTGGCGACGAAGTCACGTCGGGTCGCCTCCAGCCGGGCAACCTCGGAGGTGTCGACGGCCTCGACGAGCGCGAAGCCGTCGCCGAGGGAGCGGATCCGGGCCTGCACCGCGACCGGGCCGCGGGGCGTGCGGTCCAGCGGCGAGAGGTCGACGGTGTAGTCGCCGGAGGCGAGCAGCCGGTCCCCGCCCTGCACCCGTCGGCAGGCGGCGAGCGCGCGCGGGTCGAGCCGCTCGCCGGTGACGGCGCCGAGCGCGGCGGCCCGCCGGTTGTGCAGGAGCACCTCGCCCCCGGCCCCGACGACGGCGAGCCCGGAGCTCGACTGCCGGAACGTGCGGTGCAGCAGCTCGCCGAGGGTGGGGCCGTCGACGGCGACGGGGTCCGCCGGAGGGCGGCCGGTGCCGGGGCTGGTCCGGCCGTGCGACGACCGTCGCGCCAGTGCCACCCCGGCCGCGAGACCGAGGAGCAGGGCGAGGGCCGAGATCAGCCACGCGAGCGTGGTCACGGGTGCATGGTAGGCAGCCGGGGGTACCCCCTGACCAGCGCCGGACACCGGATGGTGACGCCCGCGACCCCTCCGCGCGACACTGTTCGGTCCCCGTTCACCGTGGGTTCAGCGAACCCCGCCCCGAGGTCCCCAGGGTCACTTTCGAGGCTGAGAGCGCCGCGAGGGTGCCCCTGGGAGCACGACGGGGTGGGGTGGGGTCAGCGGCCCTGGTTCGCCACCCCGGCGATGGCCTCCTGCGCCGCGGCCGGGTCGAGGTAGCGCCCGCCGGGGTTCGTCGGCGCCAGGTCGTCGTCGAGGTCGTAGACGAGCGGGATGCCGGTGGGGATGTTGAGACCGGCGATGTCGGCGTCGGAGATCCCGTCGAGGTACTTCACCAGCGCGCGCAGCGAGTTCCCGTGCGCGGCGAGCAGCACGACCTTCCCGTCGCGCAGGTCCGGCACCACGGCCTCGGTCCAGTACGGCAGGAACCGGTCGACGACGTCGGCCAGGCACTCGGTCAACGGCGCGTCGACACCGGCGTAGCGCGGATCGGCGTCCTGGGAGAACTCCGAGCCCTTCTCGATGGGCGGCGGCGGGGTGTCGTAGGAGCGGCGCCAGAGCATGAACTGCTCCTCGCCGTACTGCTCCAGGGTCTGCTTCTTGTCCTTGCCCTGCAGGGCGCCGTAGTGGCGCTCGTTGAGGCGCCAGTCGCGCCTGACCGGGATCCAGTGCCGGTCGGCGGCGTCGAGGGCGATGTTCGCGGTGGAGATGGCACGACGCAGCAGGGAGGTGTGCACGACGTCCGGCGCGACGCCCGCCTCGGCCAGCAGCTCGCCGCCGCGGCGGGCCTCGGCCTCGCCCTGGGAGGAGAGCGGCACGTCCACCCAGCCGGTGAACAGGTTCTTCGCGTTCCAGTCGCTCTGACCGTGACGCAGCAGTACGAGGGTCGGCATGGCTGACAGCCTGCCACCTACCCGCGGGAAAGGTCTCCGAGCACGTCCCCGAACGTGTCCACCAGCACGTCGACCTCGTCGTGGGTGACCACCAGCGGCGGGGACAGCCGCACCGTCACGCCGTGGGTCTCCTTGGCCAGCACCCCGCGCCGGGCGAGCGCGACGCACACGTCGCGGCCGGTGCCGATCCGCGGGTCGACGTCGACGCCGAACCACAGCCCCACCCCGCGCACGGCGGTGATCCCGGGCAGCGCGCGCAGCCGCGTGTCCAGGTGCGCACCGAGCTCGCGGGCCCGGGCCTGGTACTCCCCCGTCGCCAGCAGTGCGCACACCGCGGACCCGACGGCGGCGGCGAGCGGGTTGCCGCCGAAGGTGGAGCCGTGCTCGCCGGGGCGTAGCACGCCCAGCACGTCGCGCCGCCCGACGACGGCGCTGACCGGCACGATCCCGCCGCCGAGCGCCTTGCCGAGGGTGTAGAGGTCGGCGCGCACCCCGGACAGGTCGGTGCACAGCGTCGCCCCGGCCCGGCCGAGCCCGGACTGGATCTCGTCGCAGACCAACAGTACGCCCCGCCGCTCGGTGAGCTCGCGGACCGTGCGCAGGTAGCCCGGCGGCGGCACGAGGACCCCGGCCTCGCCCTGCACCGGTTCGAGCAGCACCGCGACGGTGTCGTCGGTGAGCGCGGCGGCGAGCGCATCGGCGTCGCCGTAGGGGACGCGGTCGAAGCCGGGGGTGAACGGGCCGAAGTCGTCGCGGGCGACCGGGTCGTCGGAGAAGGAGACCACCGTCGTCGTGCGGCCGTGGAAGTTCCCCGCGGCGACGACGATCCGGGCCGCCCCCGGTGCCACGCCCTTCACCCGGTAGCCCCAGGCGCGGGCGACCTTGACCGCGGACTCGACGGCCTCGGCCCCGGTGTTCATCGGCAGCACGGCCTCGGTGCCGGTCAGGGCGGCGAGGTCGCGCTGGAACCCGGGCAGGCGGTCGTTGTGGAAAGCCCGCGCGGTCAGGGTCAGCGTGTCCAGCTGGGCGTGCGCGGCCGCGGTGAGCGCGGGGTGGCAGTGCCCGAAGTTGAGCGCGGAGTAGCCGGCGAGCGCGTCGAGGTAGCGGACGCCGTCGACGTCGGTGACCCAGGCGCCGTCGCCGTGGGACAGCACCACCGGCAACGGCGCGTAGTTCGCCGTGCCGAACTCCTCGGCGAGGGCGATCTGCCGGTCGGTGCCCGGGACCACGGCGGTCACGACCGCAGCTCCAGCGTGGCACACTTGATCCCGCCACCGCCGCGGCGCAGCTCCGAGGTGTCGACGCCGACGGTGCCGAACCCGCGCTCGGCGAGGTCGGCGGCGAACTTCTCGGCCTGCGGCGCGTGGACGACGGTGCGGCCGTCGGAGAAGCAGTTCAGACCCAGCACCGACGCGTCCTCGTCGGAGACGATCACCGCGTCCGGGAAGCGGAACCGCAGCACCTCCTGGGAGGCGTCGTCGAAGGCCGCCGGGAGGTAGGCGACCGCGCCCGGCCCGCCGGCCGGGTCGAGCACCGCGAACGCCGTGTCGAGGTGGTAGTAGCGCGGGTCGACGAGCTGCAGGGACACGACCTCGCGGCCGAACACCTCCGCGGCCTCGGCGTGCGCACGCGGGTCGGTGCGGAACCCGGTGCCGGCGTAGACGGTGTCGCCGACGAGCAGCAGGTCGCCCTCGCCCTCGTTGACGTGGCGGGCCTCGTGCACGGCGAACCCGGCGGCGCGGAACCAGGCGCCGAACGCGGGCCCCTCGGCGGCGCGCTCGGTGTGCCGGAACCGGGCGGTCAGCGCGATCCCGTCGATCACGGTGCCGCCGTTGGCGGCGTAGACCATGTCCGGGTACCCGGGCAGCGGGTCGACGAGCCGGACGTCGAACCCGAGGTCCAGGTAGACCGCGTGCAGGGTCTCCCACTGGGCCAGCGCGAGCCGGGTGTCGGTCGCCTGCTCCGGACGCATCCAGGGGTTGATCCGGTAGCTCACCGTGAAGTGCTCGGGGCGGCACATCAGCACAGAGGTCATGTGCACAGCATGGCGCGCACACCCCGTGCGCTTCCCGGCATGAAGCGCACGATCCGCGCGTGCTGCATCGGTTCTTAGCCGGATCCGGGCGTGCCGGGCTAGCATCCGGCGTCGTGGACGGGATCGACGCGATCGACCGCAGACTGCTGGACCTCCTGCGGGTCGACGGCCGGGCGAGCTGGGCGGACCTGGGCGGGCGAGTGGGCCTGTCGGCGTCGGCGGTGCGGCGGCGGGTGGACCGGCTGACCGCCCGCGGCGTGGTGCAGGGCTTCACCGTGCAGGTGGACCCGGACGCCGAGCGGACCCCGGGCGTGGCGGCCTACGTCGAGCTGTTCTGCCGCGGCACGGTCGCGCCGGCCGAGCTGCAGCGGATGCTCTCCGCAGTGCCCGAGGTCGTCACGGCGGGCACGGTCACCGGGGAGGCCGACGCACTGGTCCTGCTGCGCTCGCGCGACGTGCAGTCCCTGGAAGACGCCCTGGAACGGCTGCGACTGGCAGCGAACGTCGACCACACCCGCTCGGCCGTCGTCCTCACGTGGCTGGTCACCCGTTGAACTCGCCGGGGCACGGGCGTACCGTAAGAGTTGAGAGTTCAACTTCGTTCGATGGAGACCGGGATGCCCGTCCAGCGCCTCAACCACGCCGTCCTCTACGTCCGCGACGTCGCACGCAGCGTCGACTTCTACCGCGACACGCTCGGCTTCCGCCCCGTCGTCGAGCTCCCCGGTGGCCGTGGCGCGTTCCTGCAGGCCGAGGGGTCGACCAACGACCACGACCTGGCCCTGTTCGGGATCGGCGCGCAGGCCGGGGCCTCGCAGGCGGGCCGCGGCACCGTCGGGCTCTACCACCTGGCGTGGGAGGTCGACACGCTCGGCGAGCTCGCCAGGGTCGGCGAGCAGCTCCAGGCGGCCGGGGCACTGGTCGGCGCCTCGGACCACGGCACCACCAAGGCGCTCTACGCGCGGGACCCCGACGGGCTGGAGTTCGAGGTCTGCTGGCTGGTCCCGGCCGCCCTGGTCGACGGCGCCGACGACCACGACATGCGCATCGAGCCGCTCGACCTCGCGGCCGAGATCGCCCGCTACGGCGCGGACACCCGCGGCGGGATCGGCGTCTCGGTCCCGGCCTGAGGCCCTCCGACCCCGGCCCGAGTCACTCCGGTTCCGGCGTGCGGCGTTCCGATCCCGGCCCGCGGCGATCCGGTTCCGAGTGCGGCGTTCCGGCCCCGGTCCGAGGCGCCCCGGTCAGTTCGGCTCGTTGAGGTCCACCCGGTAGCCCGAGCGGGCCGAGAACTGGGCGGTGACCGAGAACCGGTCGCCGCGGACCAGGGTGTGCCGCCACTCCACGGGACGCCCGGCGGACAGGCCGAGCCGCTCGATCGACAGCGCGGCGACGCCCTCGTCGATGCCGAGCAGCTCCCGCTCGCCGCGCCCGGGCAGCACCGCCCGGATGTTCTCCATGCCCCCGTCGACACGGATCCCGCAGCGGCGCCGGTACTCGGGGTAGATGCCGGTGTGGGTGAAGTCGACGTCGAGCAGGGGCGCCGCCAGCTCCTCGGGCAGCCACACCCGATCGACGGCGAGCGGCTCGGCGTCGGCGAGCCGCAGCCGCTCCAGGTGCACCAGCGGCGTGGACTCCTCCAGCCCCAACCGGGCAGCGACCACGCCGTCCGCGCGGACCTCGAAGGTCCGCACCACGCTGCGCTGGGTGCGCCCGGCCGACTCGACCGCCACGTAGAGCGAGTACGGCTCGTCGAGCGGCTGCTCGATCTCCGAGCGCACCGTCGGGCGGGCGACCCGCCCCCGCCCGGCGACGACGGCGCCGTCCTCCCGCAGCCGGCGCAGCGCCTCCCGCACGGTGTGCCTGCTGACCGCGTAGTCGGCGGCCAGCGCGAACTCGCCGGGCAGTGCCTCGTCGAACTCGCCGTCGGACAGCCGGCGGCGCAGGTCCGCCAGCAGCTGCTGCCACAGCGGCATCGCGCCGTTGCGGACCAGTGCTCGCGCCGTCATCGCCCACCCCCTTCGCGCGTGATCACCGTAGGCGAGCGCCGCGGGCTCACCGCACGGCGGCCCGCGTGTGACGCCGGGTGAGCAGCACGCCGACACCCACGACGACGGCCGCGATGAGCCCGGTCATGCCCAGTTCGAAGCGCGAGCCCTCGCGGGCGGCCATGTAGACGAGCACCACCGGGATCACGACGATCACCGCCCAGGTGAGCACCGGGTAGGCCCACATCCGCACCGGCATCGCGACGCCGTCGCGCTCCAGGACCCGGCGCATCCGCAGCTGGGACACCGCGATGACCAGGTAGACCAACAGCGCGATCGCACCGGAGGTCGCGAGCAGGGTCTTGAAGACCTCCTCGGGGAAGGCGTAGTTCGCGATCACCGCGACGAACCCGACCAGCGTCGACCCGAGCACCGCGAACCGCGGCACACCCTGCGAGGTGGTCCGGTTGACCAGGCCGGGGGCCTGCCCGCGGCGGCCGAGCGAGAACAGCATCCGCGAGGCGGTGTACAGCGCCGAGTTCAGGCAGCTCGCGACGGCGACGAGCACCACCACGTCGACGATGAGCTTGGCCGACGGCACGTCCAGCGCCTCCAGCGCCGCCTGGTAGGACCCGACCGCGGGCAGCCGCGGGTCGTTCCACGGCACGATCGCGACCACGAGCAGGATCGAGGCCAGGTAGAACACCGCGATCCGCCAGATCACCGAGCGGGTGGCCCGGCCGATCCCGCGCGCCGGGTCGCCGGACTCCGCCGCCGCGATCGTGACGATCTCGGTGCCCATGAAGCTGAACATCGTCACCAGCACCGCGGCGACCACCGCGCCCGGCCCGTTCGGCAGGAACCCGCCCTCGGACACCAGCCGGGACAGCCCCGACACCGACGAGTCGTCGCCGACGAACCCGGGCAGCAGGCCCAGCACCGCGAGCACCCCGACGACGATGAACGCGATGATCGCGACCACCTTGAGCAGGGCGAACCAGAACTCGAACTCGCCGTAGTTGGCGACGGAGAACAGGTTGGTCACCGTCAGCAGCACGGTGACGGCCAGCGCCCAGCCCCACTGCGGCACCCCGGGCAGCCACGAGTTGAGGATGAGTGCGGCAGCCGTCGCCTCGACCGGGATGACGAGGACCCAGAACCACCAGTACAGCCAGCCGACGGTGAACCCGGCCCACGGCCCGATCGCCCGGTCGGCATAGGTGGAGAACGAGCCGGAGTCCGGCTGCGCGGCCGCCATCTCGCCGAGCATCCGCATCACCAGCACGACCAGCGTCCCGGCGAAGAGGTAGGCCAGCAGCACCGCGGGGCCCGCGGTGGCGATCGCGCTGCCGGAGCCGATGAACAACCCGGCGCCGATCACCCCGGCGATGCTGATCATGGTGACGTGCCGGTCGCGCAGCCCCGCCCTCAGCTCGCCACCGGTCTCCGGCCGGTGCGTGGTCTCCGTCATGGCGCCTCCCCCTCCTCGGTGCCACAGCCGGCGGTGGCCGGTGCGATGCGCAATGGTCACCCGGGCGTCGCCCGTTGTCACACCCCGGTGGGTCTCCGGGGGCGGCGCCTAGCCTGGGCGGCATGGGATTCAGCGCGCAGCTGCGGGAGTCGACGGCCGCGACCTGGGACGCGGCGGTGGGGCACCGGTTCGTCGAGGAGCTGTGGTCCGGCGCCCTGGACCGCGGTGTGCTCCGGCACTACCTGGAGCAGGACCTGCAGTTCGTCGACTCGTTCCTCGCGCTGCTCGGCGCCGCCGTCGCGACGGCCGACCGGTCCGGCCCGCGGGTCCGGCTGGCCCGTCAGCTGGGGCTGGTCGCGGGCCCGGAGAACGACTACTTCGAGCGCTCGCTCGGTGAGCTCGACGGGAACGCCGAACCGGAGCGGGCCGCGCCGACCGTCGGGTTCGTCGACCTGATGGGCGAGGCGCGCGACGCCGGGTACGCCGAGAGCCTGGCCGTGCTGGTCGTCGCCGAGTGGCTGTACCTGGACTGGGCGACCCGGCCGGGCGCGACAACCCCCGACGACCGGATCTCCCGCGAGTGGATCGAGCTGCACCGCGGTGTCGAGTTCGAGGAGTGGGTCGCGTTCCTGCGCGACGAGCTCGACCGTGCCGCCGACCGGCTCGACCCCGCCCACCGCGAGCGGGTCGCGGCGCTGTTCGTGCGCGCGGTCGACCTGGAACTGGCGTTCTTCGACGCCGCCTACGCCGGCTGAACCCTGACGACGGCCTTCACGATCTGCGCCCTGGCGACGACGACGCCGGCGCAGACGGCGGTCACCGAGGTGAACGCGGACCGGCCGGTGCGCCGGTCGAGCGTTCCGCGGAACGCGACCTCCCCGCCCCGCGGGGCCTGAGCGGGCAGCGTGACCGCGGTGGACACCGACACCGCGTGCTCGGCCTCGGTGAGGTGCGGCAGGACGGCGAGCAACGCGCCCACCTCCAGCCCGACGGCCAGCGCACCGGCGTGCGCACCGCCCGCGCCACCGTCGGCGAGCTCACCGATCTCGAACGCGACCCCGGCGGCCGGGTCGGCGTCGTCGACCGGCCGGGCGCCGAGCGCGGCCTGCAGCGGGACGGCGAGGACGAGTGCGACCCGGTGGGCCAGGGCCGGTCCGGTCAGCAGCGGTGCGCTCACCGGGCCGAGTCTGCGCGCCGGGGGTGACCGGGCGTCGACGTCCGGATGACGATCCGGGGCGAGCGGCTGCGAGGATCGCCGGCATGGGAGCCAACCGACGGGCCGTGGTGGTCGGCGCCGGGATCGCGGGCCTGAGCTGCGCGCTCCGGCTGCGGGAGCGGGGCTGGTCGGTCCGGGTGCTGGCCGACGTGCCGGTGAAGGCGTCGACGTCGCACCTGGCCGCGGCCGTGTGGTTCCCGACCCGGGCCGGGCCGCGGGACAAGGTCCTCGACTGGGGACGGCGCACCTTCGCCGAGCTGGCCCGTCAGGCGGCCGACGGCGTCCCCGGCGTCGTGATGCGGGAGTCGCTGACCCTCTATCGGGCGGCGCCGGAGCCGCAGTGGTGGGCCGACGCCGTCGGCGACGTCCGCCCGGCCCGGCCCGACGAGCTGCCGCCCGGCTACGCCCACGGCCTGCGCTTCGCGGTGCCGCTGGTCGAGATGCCGGTGCACCTGCCATGGCTGGCTGCCGAGGCGGGGCGGCGCGGGATCGTCCTGGAACGCCGCCGCGTCACCGCGCTCGACGAGGCAGGGCGGGACGCCGACCTCGTCGTGCACTGTTCCGGGCTGGGCGCGCGCACCCTGGTCGGCGACACCACGGTGACCCCGGTGCGCGGGCAGATCGTGCGCGTCACCAACCCCGGGCTGACGATGTCGGTCCGCGACGAGGCGCACCCCGGCGGCCGCGCGTACGTGCACCCCCGCGCGGACGACTGCGTCCTCGGCGGCACCCTCGACGACGGCGTCTGGGACGCGACACCCGACCCGGCCGCGGGCGAGGCGATCCTGCGGCGCTGCCGCGACATCGTCCCGGCCCCGCGCGACGCCGAGGTCCTGGAGCATCTCGCGGGCCTGCGCCCGGCCCGCCCCGAGGTGCGGCTGGAGGCCGAGCCCGCCACCGCGACCCGCCCGCGGGTGATCCACGACTACGGGCACGGCGGCTCCGGCATCACCCTGTCCTGGGGCTGCGCCGACGACGTCGCGGATCTCGCCGACGCCGCCTGACCCCGGTCCGGCCGTCCGCGGACGCCCGTTCGACGCGGACGACCCGCCGTCGACGGGCAGGCCGCGGCGAACCGCGGCGCGGTGGCTGCCCCGGCGCCCGAACCCGCCCCGGTGACGACCGTGGCTCACACGATGCAGAAGTCGTTGCCCTCCGGGTCCGCCATCCACAGGTGGTCCACATGTGGAGAACCTGGGGACAGGTGCTCCTCGACGACCCGCGCGCCCAGCGCACAGAGCCGCCGCGCCTCCGCGCCCAGCCGCTCGCCGCGCAGCTCGTCCGGCAGGTGCCGGCCCCCGGAGACCTGCAGGTCCAGGTGCAGCCGGTTCTTCACCGTGCGGGGCTCGCCGACCCGCAGGAACGACATCCGCGGGCCCGCGCCCTCCGGGTCGCTGATCGCGGCGACGTCGCCCCACTCGTCGGCGGGCACCTCGTGGTGGACCAGCCACGCCTCCCAGGTCGCGAACCCGGTCGGTGGCGGGGCGGGGGCGTAGCCGAGCGCAGCACTCCAGAACTCCGCGAGCAGGTGTGCGTCGGCACAGTCGACGGTGATCGTCCAGGGAGTCGCCATGGGTGGAGGCTACGGCCGGACCCCGACGGTTCCGCGGCCGCGCGAGTCGCGCCGATGCCCGGTCACGGGGTAGCTCTCCGCTTCCGATCACCCGGTGCACCGGTGGAGGGCGAGTGAACGGTCAGCCTCCCGGGGCAGGTGCACGGCGTCACGACCGACCGGGTGCGGCTGACCGGGATCACCCCGCTGACCGAGGAACACGCGCGCCGCTGAGCCGCCACCGTGGTGCACGTGCGGGACCGAGTGCTCGGCAACCCGATGCTGCTGGACGGGTCCGTCGCGCTGGACGAGGCGTTCGGGCTGCTGGCGTCCCGGTTCCTGGAGACGTTCCCGAACACCGTGCTCGACGAGGTCACCCGCCGCGGGCCGGCCCGCACCCCGGCACTGCCCGCCCGCCTGGTCCGCGGCGTCACCGAGCACCTGCGCGCGCACGCGCACCGTCCCGTCGACCCGACGGAGCTGGCCCGGCTGACCGGGGCCCCGGCCCGGACCGTGCTGGCCGGGCCGCGCCGGGCCGGGACCGACCCGGCCACCGTGCTGTGGCGCGCCCGGCTCCACGGCGTGCGCGACGACCTGTGCGCGACGGGCGACGCGACGGCGGTGGAGCGCATCGCGGGCCGGTGGGGCTTCGTCCGGCCCGGCGGTTCCGGGCGGCCTGCACCCGCGCCGTCGGCGAGACCCCGGAGGAGACCGCGGGCCGCTGACCCGCCCCGTCGCACCGGTACGGTCGCCGGGTGTGGATCGAGCTGGCGCAGCGGCTGTTCGACGTCGTCGAGCCTGCCCGGCCGGCCTCCCCGGACGACGTCGATGCCATCGGCACCGAGCTGGGCCACGAGGTGCCCCCGGACCTGCGGGCGCTGCTCCTCGAGACCGACGGGCTGCACGGCAGCCACGGCGCCGCCCTGGTCCATCCGGCCCGGCAGATCGTCGACGACAACCTGGCCCTGCGCCGCGACCCCGGCCTCGCCGAGCTCTACCGGCCCTTCGACCTGATGATCTTCTTCGCCGACAACGGCGGGGGGGACCTGTTCGGGTTCCCGGCACTGCCGAACCGCCCGGAGGTGGTCGTGTGGGACCACGAGACCGACTCGCACCACCGGGTCGCCGGATCACTGCGGGACTACCTCATCCGCCGGGCGGGCGGCGACGGCGACGACTGGTACCGCCGCTGACCCAGCGCCCTCGGGGAAGTGGTCGCCCGCTGCCCCGACCGCCCGGACGACGTCGATCAGTACATGAGCGCTGTCCGGGCGGCCCTCGACAGCACTCAGGTACTTCTCGACGTGCCGGATCACGGCGGTCGGTAGGAGAACAACTGGATCAGGTTCCCGCACGTGTCGTCCACGACCGCAATCGTCACCTCGCCGGCGGGGGTAGGTCGTTGGACGACGGTCGTGGCGTGCTCCGAGACGAGCCGGTCCACCTCGGCCTGCACGTCGTCGACCTCGAAGCCGACAGCGGGATGCCGTCCTCGACCAGCGCCGACTTGTAGGTCTTCACGGCCGGGTGCACATCGGGCGCGAGCAGCAGCTGCGGGCCCTCCGGGTCGCCGGGGGCGGTGACAGTGAGATGCTTCTATGACTGTCAAGCCGTCCGCGCGCGTAACTGGGTCGCGTTGAGGAGCCGGAAGAGTTCGCGGCTGATGTAGCGCTTGATGACGCGGATGATCTCGCGTCTGGTGGCGCCTTCCGCGGCCCGGCGAGCGTGGTAGGCGCGGGTGCGTGGGTCGTGTCCGAGCCTGGTCAGGGCGACGGTGTAGAGGGCCCGGTCGAGGCGGCGATCGCCGCCTCCGTTGAGCCGGTGGCGACGGGTGTTGCCCGAGGAGGCCTGCAGCGGCGCGACTCCGGCCGACGCGGCGAACGCCGCCTCCGAGTGCATCCGGCCGTGGTGCGACCACGCCTGCAGAACGGTCGCAGCGACCACGGGTCCGAGACCGTGGACGGCGAGAAGCGCCGGGGCCTGATCGGTGAGTGCTGCGGTCAGCGCGGCATGGTTGTCGGCCAGCTCAGCGTCTAGGTGTGATGCCCGGGCACGTTGGTCGAGATCGTGTGACGACATGGTCTGATCTGTAGACGGGTGAAGGCCTCCCGGGTGTGGAGTGGAGCTGTCGAGGAACCGCTCCGCCACCCAGGGAGGCCTTCGTGGCTCACGCTACCCACTCCAACGCCGCTCTCACCCCGCGCGCCCGGCTGCGGCTCGCTCGACTGGTCATCGATGCGGGCCACCCCGAGCGCCCCGGCCCACGCCCGTGCCTCACGTGGCGTGAGCCCCAGGATCTCGTCCGCGGTGTGCGTGGCCACCGTGAGAGCGTGGATCGCGAGCCGCGGAACGGCCAGCGGTTGCTCCGTCCACACCGGACTGCACCGTTGTGGACACCCCCGGACCGCCCGGCATGCCCCCACAGACACCAGAACGGCGCCCGCCCCGCATCGCTGCAGGTCACGGCGCCGTCCCGGGTGGTCGTGCGGGTCAGGCCTTCTCGGTCTCCCGGGCCCGCAGGTCCTTCCGCAGGATCTTCCCCGCGGCCGACTTCGGGATCTGGTCGATGAACTCGACCACGCGCACCTTCTTGTGCGGCGCGACCCTCTCCGCGACGAAGGTCATGACCTCGTCCTCGGTCAGGTCCCCACCCGAGGACTGCTTCACCACGAACGCCTTCGGGACCTCCTCGCCGTCGGCGTCCTTGACCCCGATGACCGCGGTGTCGGCGATCTTGTCGTGGGTCAGCAGCAGCGCCTCCAGCTCGGCGGGCGGCACCTGGTAGCCCTTGTACTTGATGAGCTCCTTGACCCGGTCGACGATCGAGTAGACGCCCTCCTCGTCGACGACGGCGATGTCGCCGGTGTGCAGGTAGCCGTCGGCATCCTTGGTGGCGTCGGTCGCGGAGTCGTTGTTGAGGTACCCGACCATCACGTTCGGGCCCTTCACCCACAGCTCGCCGCGCTCGCCGACACCGACCTCCTTGCCGGACTCCGGGTCGACCAGCTTGCACTCGATGTTCGGCAGCGCGAAACCGGACGAGTTCAGGTCGAGGTCGCCGCGGTCGTCGGGCATGCAGTGGCTGACCGGGGAGAGCTCAGTCATGCCGTAGCCCTGGAGCACGGTGCAGTTCAGCCGCTTGGCGACGGCGCGGCCGAGCTCGCCGTCCAGCGGGGCGGCACCGGAGAAGATCGTCTTCACACAGGACAGGTCGAACTTCTCGACGATCGGGTGCTTGGCCAGCGCGACGGCGACCGGCGGGGCGATGTAGAGCCGGTCGACCTGCAGGTCCTGGGTGATGGTCAGGAACTGCTCGAGGTCGAACTTCGGCATGGTGACGACGGTGGCGCGCGCGTGCAGACCCTGGTTCATCATCACGGTCATGCCGTAGATGTGGAAGAACGGCAGGAACGCCATGATCTTGGTCTCGCTGGTCACGTTGCCCATGACCTGGATCTGGAGCAGGTTCGCCACCAGGTTGCGGTGGGTCAGCACCACGCCCTTGGCCAGGCCGGTGGTGCCGGAGGAGTAGGGCAGCACCGCGGTGTCGGTCGCGGAGGTCGTCAGCTCGGGCGCCGGGGCACCGGAGCTCACGAGGTCGCGCAGCGAGTCGTGGCCCTCGGTGGCGTCGATGGTGAGGACGACGTCCTCGGACAGCCCGGCCTCCTTCGCCCCCACCACGGCGCGGTCGAGGAACGGCGAGACGGTGATCACCATCTTCGCGCCCGAGTCCTTGAGCTGGTGGGCCAGCTCGCCGCCGGTGTACATCGAGTTCGCGCTGGTCACGATCCCGTTGGCACGCAGGATGCCGTGGAACAGTGCCGCCCACTGCGGCAGGTTGGGCGCGAACAGCGCGACGACGTCGCCCTTTCCGATGCCGCGGGCGGCGAGCCCACCGGCGATCTTTTCGACCAGACCGTGGAACTCGGTGTAGGTCAGCTGGTCGCCGGTGGTGCCGTCGACGATCGCCGGCGCATCCGCCCGGTCGCCGAAGCCGTCGGCGAACAAGAACTCGGTGAGCGAGACGTCGGGGATCTCGACGTCCGGGTACGGGCTGCGCAACGACAAGGGTCGCTCCTTCGCGAGGTCCTACGGAACAGAGGCGACGCCGATCATCGCCCATGTGGGGCAGCCGTGCCAGGACCGCACTGCGACGGCGGCCGGGGCGGTCCGGTCCCGCGGAACGGGCCGGGACCGCTGCCGGACCGGACGGCCGGTGGCGAGGTGCCGTGCGGGGCGCCCCGTCGGGCCGGGTGACCCCGCTGCTCACCCCTCCGGTCGTGGCTCCGCCTGTGCCTCCGTCCGTGGCTCCGTGCGACGCAGCAGTTGGTGGGCCAGAGCCCCGACCAGCGCGGCCATCGTCACGCCGCTGCCCAGGACGAGCCGCAGCGTGACCGGGAGCCCCTGGTAGACCGTCGGCATCAGGACCGGCAGCAGCCCGGCCGCCAGGGCGAGCGTCGCCGTCATCAGCGCCCGGTCGTCGCCGAGCCCGCTCCTGGCGACCATCCCGACGCCGAGCGCGGCGACCATCGCGAAGACCACCACCCCCGCGGCGCCGACCACCGCGCTCGGCACGGCCGCGACCCAGCGAGCGACCGGGGCACACACCGACAGCACCGCGAGCAGCACGGCCGTGCCGACGGTGACGTACCGGCTGCGCACCCGCGACAGCCGGACGATGCCGATGTTCTCGCCGCTGGTGACCATCAGCGGTCCCCCGAGGAGCCCGGCGAGCACCGAGGTGACCCCGTCGCCCCGCACGGTCCGGGTGACGTCGTGCCGGCCCACCGGCCGGTCCACCGCCTCGGCGGTGAGCACCGTCTGCCCGGCCGCCTCGGCCATCGCGCCAATCGAGAACAACAGCAGCGGCACCATCGCGGGCAGCAGGAGCTCCGGCGCGCCGAACGGGAACGGCTCGGGCAGCGCCAGCAGCGGACCGGGCGCCGGCGGGGTGATCCGCCCCGCGACCGCGGCCACCACGGCCCCGGCGAGGATGCCGAGCAGGACCGCGAGCCGGCTCAGGCCACCGGGCAGGACCCGATGGGCGACGACGATCGTGCCCACCGTGACCGCGACCAGCGCGAGCGCCCACGGCGACGGCCCCGCCGGGGTGTCCGACACGAGCCCAGCGTTGATCTTCACCAGGTTGACGCCGACGACGATGATCATCGTTCCGAGCACCACCGGCGGGAAGAACCGCATGAGCCGGGTGAACACCGGCGCCAGCACGACGACGGCCAGCCCGGTGACCACGACCGCGCCACTCGCCGCGGCCGGTCCCGCTTCCCGCGCGATCTGCGCGAACAGGGCCACCGCCGCCCCACCGGGCAGCATCACGAAGGGCAGCCGGGCGCCGATCCCGAACGGACCGATGGACTGCAGTGCCGTGCCGATCCCCGACACCAGCAGCAGCGCGGCGAGCAGGCGGGCCCCGGCGGCGGCGTCGAGCTCCAGCGCCGCGGACAGGAGGAAGGCCGACGAGACCGGCCCGGCCACTATCACCAGCAGGTGCTGCACGGACAGCGGCGCCAGCACCCGCAGCGGCACCCGCTGCCCGGTCGGGTCGACCGTCGGCGCGCTCACCGGTCCAGCCAGGGCAGCTCGTCGGGGGCGTAGCGGTAGGCCCGGAACAACGCGTTCGACGGCCCGGGGAAGTTCCGCCGGACCCGTTCGTCGGCGTAGGTGCCGATCTCGGGCAGTACGTACTCCCAGCAGACCCTGCCCTCCCCGGTCACCTCGAACAGCCTGCCGAACCCGGACTCGGTGATCAGGGTGTTGCCGCCCGGCAGCCGCTGGACGGCTCCCATGAACGGGGTGAAGAACGCCTCGGGCTGCGGGTCCCGCCAGCTCCACACGACCTCGTGCAGCTCCGGGTCCAGTTCGACCACCGTACTGAAGGGGACGCTCTCCCCCGGCCGGAACACGCCGTTGTCGAAGACCAGGACGTTGCCGTCCGGGAGCTCCTGGGCGTGGTGCTGCTGGGACACCGTCCCGGGCGCCGACCGGCGCAGGACCTTCCCGCTGGCCCGGTCGATCACGATCACCGCGGAGACCGACCGCAGGCTGGCGAGCACGGTGCCGTCGGTCATCGGCACGACGCTGTTGATCAGGGGCCAGTGCTCGCGCGGGTAGTGCGACCCGAGCGGGTACTCGTCGGGGTCGAGGTGCTCGGCGGCGTGCCAGCGCCACGTCTCGGTCCCGTCGGCGTCGACCTCGGTGATCACGTCGGCGTACACCGCGCCCGCGTGCTCGGTGCCGGGGACGCCCCCGCGGACCGCCGCCGAGGCGGCCGGCCCGAGCTCCTCCAGCACCGTGTAGAGCACGCGGCCGTCGCCGAGGTGGTGCGCGTCGTGGTGGGCGAGCGGGTCGCGGTGCTCGCGCACGACGGTGCCGTCGGGGGCGAGCTCGGCCATCACCCCGCCGCGGTACTTCTCCCAGAACGGGAAGAGCTCCGGGCCGTCGGGATGCACACCGTTGTACGCCAGGTTCCCGTTCGGCAGGATCCGCGCGTGTCTGCCCGCCCGCCACGGAGGCCGCCACTCGTGAACGACGGTGCCCGCCATGTCCACCAGCCGCACCAGGCCGGTCTCCGCGCCACCCGCCGCCAGCGGCGTGTACAGGGTGTACCCGGGGAACGCGTGCTCCGGATCGTGCTCGATCAGTCCGGTGCGTCGCCGTGCCAGCGTCCGCTGGTCCATGAGAACCTCCCACAGGAATCAAACTTTTGACATCAAAAGTTTGAGCCAGTCCGGGCCGGGAGACCAGGCCCGTGTGTGAAAGGTGTGTGACATGTCAGGGCCTCAGGTGGGCGTCGTCGTCCGCGCGCTGCGCCGGGAGCGCCGCGCCACCCTCGCCGACGTGGCCGCGGCCAGCGGCCTGTCCGTCCCCTTCCTGTCGCAGGTGGAGAACGGCAGGGCCGCGCCCAGCATGCGGTCGCTGCAGGCACTGGCCGCGGCCCTGGACACCACCGCCGTCGCGCTGCTCTCGGCCGCGGAGGAGGCGGGCCGGGTCGACGTCGTCGCACCGGAGGACAACGCCATCGCCGACGGGGCGGGCCGGGTCCGCGCCCTCGTCCGCGGGGACCGGCACCTGCACGCGCTGGAGTTCACCGGCAGCACGGGCCGCGCCGGGGACTCCTTCCGCCACCCGCACGACGAGCTGCTCTACGTCGTGCGCGGGACCGCGCGGGTCTGGGCCGGCGACGAGGAGTTCGAGCTCGCCGCCGGCGCCGCGTTGTACTGCTCCGCCGGTGTGGACCACCGCTGGACCGCCCTGACCGATGACACCACCGTGCTGCTCGTGGGCATCAACGATCGGGCCAGGGTGTCGCTGCCGGCCGGCCCGCCGCGGGCCGCGGACCGCCTGTGAGGGTCAGTCGTCGAACAGGTGCTCGAACGCCGTGAGGTTCGCCGTGGACTCGCCGTGTTCGGTGCGCCAGCCGTACTCGCGGCGGATGGAGGAGGCGAAGCCCAGCTCCAGGAAGGTGTTGAAGTCGCCGTCCGCGGCCTCCAGCACCGATCCGAGGACGCGGTCGAGCTCGTCCGCGGTGACGGCGTGCCGCGCCAGCCGCCCGACGAGGTGGATGTCCCCGACCCGGTCCAGGCAGTAGTGCACGCCGTAGAGCTTGGCGTTGCGCAGCAGCATGAACCGGTAGACGCCCTCGTGGTTCTCGTCGGGCCTGCGGCACACGAACGCCTGCACCGCGAGGGTCTGTTCGCGCAGGATCAGCCAGGTCTGGGTCTGGAGCCGGGCCTCGCCGGGGAGGGTGACCAGCCACTGCCCGGGTCCACTGTGGGCGCACTCGGCCCCGGAGTCGGCGAGCGCGGCCCCGATCCGCTGCTCCAGCTCGCTCATGCGTCCCCCCGTCGCCGCGCCGCGAACTCGGTGCGGGCCTCGGCGTAGGCGCCCAGCAGGGCGTCGGTCGTCCGGTCCCAGGAGAAGCGGTGCGCGTGCGTCGCCGCGGTCCGCCCCATCTGCTCGCGACGGCCCGGGTCGAGCGCGAGCTCGCCCAGCGCGTCGGCCCAGTCGGAGATGTCGTGCCCGGTGACGAGCAGCCCTGACCGGCCCTCGGCCACGGCGACCGGCAGCCCGCCCACCCGGGTCGCCACCACCGGCGTCCCGCAGGCCTGGGCCTCCAGCGCGACCAGCCCGAACGACTCGTTGTGGCTCGGGACGGCGACGACGTCGGCCGCCCGGTAGACCGTCACCAGCTCGTCGCCGGCCCGCGGCGGCAGGAACCGGACCAGATCGATGATCCCCAGCTCGGCGGCCAGCTCGTGCAGCGAGGTCGGCTCGGCCAGCCCGGACCCCGACGGTCCGCCCGCGACGAGCACGACGAGGCGTTCACGCAGCCCCGGTACCCGCGCGACCAGCTCGGCGGCGGCGCGCAGCAGCACGTCGGGGGCCTTCAGGCGCTGGATGCGCCCGACGAACGCCAGCACCACGGCCCCGGCCGGAAGTCCCAGCTCGGCGCGCGCCGCGGCCCGGTCACCGGGCCGGAAGCGGTCGGTGTCCACCCCCGGCGGGATGGTGACGGTGCGGTGCGGGTCGGCGTCGTAGAGGTCGAGCAGCTGCTTGGACTCGATCTCGGTGTTCGCCACCAGCCGGTCCGCCTCCGCGACGACCTGGTCCTCGCCGATCACCCGGACCCGCGGCTCGGGGGTGTCCCCGGCGGCGAGCGCAGCGTTCTTGACCTTGGCCAGGGTGTGCGCGGAGTGCACCAGCGGCACCCCCCAGCGGTCCCGGGCCAGCCACCCGACCTGACCGGACAGCCAGTAGTGGGAGTGCACGACGTCGTACCAGCCCGGGTCGTGCCGGGCCTCGGCCCGCAGCACCCCGGCGGTGAACGCGCACAGCTGGCTCGGCAGGTCGTCCTTGCCGAGGCCCTCGAAGGGGCCGGCGGCGACGAACCGGACCGTCGCGCCCGGCTCGAGCTCGACCGTCGGCGGCTGCTCCGACGACGTGGCGCGGGTGAAGATCTCCGCCTCGACGCCGCGGCGGGCCATCCGGATCGCCGTCTGTGCGACGTAGACGTTCATCCCGCCGGCGTCGCCGGTGCCGGGCTGCTCGGTCGGGGAGGTGTGCACCGACAGCACCGCGACACGTCGGGGCAGTCGTTCACTCACCCGAGCATCCTGACACGGCGCCGGAGCGCCAGCGCAGCCACCAGCGCCCGCAGCGGGTCGGCGGCGTGCCAGTCGTCGCCGCGGCCGGGCCACGCCGGGACGGTCACCGTCCCGCCGTCGTCGAGGTCGACGACCAGCCGGTCGTGCCGGTGCAGCCGCCCCGGGGGCGCGGTCTCCCCCAGCGCGGCCAGCGCCGCGGCGACCTCGGGGTCGGCCGTCCACGGGCCGGGGGTGCCGGTGCCGCGGGCCGTCCCGGCGGCCCGGTCCGAGGCCAGCGGCACGTCGAGCAGCTCCGCGAGCGCGGCCGGATCGGGCCCGCCGGGGACCGCGGGCACCGCGTCCAGCGCGGGCAGCACCCACGGCGCGTCGAGGACGACGGCGCGGTCGGTCGGCGCGACCTGCCCGGTCACCGTGCGGACCCGGTCCGGCGGGTCGACGTCGTCGAGGTCCACCCGCCCGTCGGCGACGGCCGCGGCGAGCGCGGCGTAGGCGGCCGCGGCGACCTCCCCGCTCACCATGCGGGCCGGGTCGGCCAGCCGGTCGAGCAGTTCGACGACCTCGTCCGGCCCGTCGACGACGACCCGGTCGCGGACCCCGACCGCGGCGAGCACCGCGTCGTCGACGCCGGGCAGGGCCGCGACCTCGTCGTAGAGCCCGGCCAGACCGGTCGCCGAGCGCAGCCGCCACGTGCTGGGCAGCCGGCCGTCGAGGCGGACGTGGCGCGACAGCCACCAGGCGGTGTAGCCGGTGAGCAGCGCCGCCCGGGTGTCGCGGTCGGCGGCGAGCAGGGCCAGCGCCGCGGGCCAGCGGTCGTCGGCGACGAGGTCGAGGTCGCGCACGGCGGGCGGGGTGTCACCGTCGTCGGGGTAGTGCTCGGCGTCGTGCAGCACCTCAGGGTCGAACGGGACGACCGTGAACCGGTCCAGCACGCCGGCGGCGACCAGGGCGTCGCGGGACACGTCGGCCCACTCCGGCCCCAGCACGCCGACCGGGGCGTCCGGGTCGAGCAGGTCCCGGACGGCGGCGTCGGGCAGGACGAGCTCGTCGGCGCGGGCGGGGCGGCCGTCGTCGTCGGTGAGCGCCAGGGACCCGAACCGCGGGTCCGGCTCAGCGGCGGGGGTGTCGAGCAGAGCGAGGACGGCACGGGCCGCCGCGGTGGTGTCCAGGCCGGCCTCGGCGTCGTCGACGGACCGCTCGACGGCCGCGTGCAGGGCGGGGGCGTCGAGCAGGGTGTCGCGGTCGGCGTCGGCGGCACCGAGACGGCGCAGCAGCGGGTGGACGGCGTCGGGGTGGGCGATCCGCAGCTCGGGGAGCGCCGTCACGGCGGCCGGGGCGTCGCCGTCGGGGAACAGCACCGAGGCGGGCCCGGGCACCAGATGACCGTCGACGAGCGGGACGGGCAGCGCGCCCAGCTCGGCCGCCAGCCCCGGGACGGCGTCGACGGCCGGGGCGAGGGCCGCGTACAGCTCCCGCCACCAGCCGGGAGCCGCCTCGACGCCGGTCAGCCGCTCGGCCAGCGCTGCCGCGCCGACCCGGTCCACGCCGAGCGCGGCGGGCGGGACGACCCCGGATGCGACGAGCCGGGCGAACGCCGGGTCGCACGCGGCGAGCAGCTCCGCCACGCCGTCGCCCGGGACGTCGAGCCACTCCGCCCGACTCGGCGCGAGCAGTCCCGCGTCGTCCTCCGCGTCGTCCTCCGCCGCCCCCGGTGCGGTGCCGGTGGGGGATGCGGCGGCGGGGAGCCACGGGGTGTGGGCGAGGGTGGTGAGGAGGGCGTCGCGGAGTCGACCGTCGAGCGGCGAGCGCGGGAAGCCCGGCTCCGGCACCAGCCCGGCGCGGTCGGCGGGGTCGACCCTCCGGACGAGGTCGGCGTAGACGGCCGCCGCGGCGTCCACCAGCACGTCGAAGGCCGGGTCGTCGGCACGGATCCGGCGGCGGTCCGGGTCGAGCGGGAACGGCGCGATCAGCCGGGCGGGCAGCGAGAGCTGCTCGGCGCTGCGGGTGGGTGCGTGCAGGACCTCGCCGTCGTCGGGTCCGTGCGGGGCGGGCCGGTCGCCGCGCAGTCGCAGCGCCCAACGGACGCCCGCGGCCCCGGTCACCAGCAGGTACCCGGTGTCCCCGACCCGCACCCGGCCGTCGCCGAGGTCGGAGCGGGCGACGGTCGCCGGGCCCGCGGTCACCGACTCCAGCACCGGGAGCGCCAGCAGCAGGTCACCGGCGGTGCGGGCGAGCTCGTCGAGCAGGTCGTGCGGGTCGATGCCGGGTACCGGACGCAGCCGGACCTCGGTGGCGAACCCGGGCGGCGGCGGCTCCTCCTCCGGCGCGGGCCAGGCCAGCCGCAGCACCGGCACCCGGGCGTCGTGGGCCAGCTCGGCAGCCGCCTCACCGCCCAGTGCGGCCACCTCGACCGCGGTCCGGGCGGCGGAGAACGCGACGCCGCCCGCGGCGGTCACCAGGCGCGGCGCGGTGCAGACGGCGAGGACCGCGGCGAACCCGACGCCGAAGCGGCCGGTCGCGCCGGCGGTGTCCCGCTTGGCCGAGGCCCGCAGCGCGGCGAGCGCGGCGACCCCGGCGGCGTCGAGCGGGGCCCCGGTGTTGGCGACGCGCAGCTCACCGTCCACCACGACGGCCCGGACCCGGCCGGGCAGGTCCGCGGCGAGCGCGGCGTCGGCGGCGTTCTGGAGCAGCTCGGCGACCCAGGTGTCGGCGTAGCCACCGCGGCGCAGGTCGTCCTCGGCGTTGACGTCCTCCCGGAACCGGGTCGGCGACGACGACCAGGCCGTCAGGACCCCGTCCCGCAGCGCCGCCGTGCCGAACGGGTCGGTGCCGCCCGCAAGGCCGGTGGGGCTCAGGACCCGACCGGCTCGAGGTCGACGCCGTCGTCGTAGACCAGCGCCGAGACGTGGACCGGGGAGCCGGACGGCTCGGTGACCGAGGAGTGCGCGCCACAGCCGAACTCGACGGCGACGACCTGGGCGTCGGCCGGGGAGGAGCCGTTCGCGCAGACCCCGAACACCCCGTGCAGCGACCCGGCGAGCGGCACCAGGAACCCGCAGGTCCCGCAGGACGCCGGCGCGGACCGGGCGAGGTCGGCGGCCGGGCCGCGCTCCCCGTCCTGCCAGCGTTCGGCGGCGGCGATGCGGCCCTCGTAGGACAGCACCCGTTCGCGGCCGAGCCCGACCTCGCGGGCCAGCGCGTCGACGGCCGGGTCCCCGGAGTCGACGTAGCCCGGCACCAGGCGCGGGTCGTCGGCCGGGGTGGGCAGCAGGTCGCCGGGCTTGAGGTCGCCGGGACGCACGCGCTGGTCCCACGGCACCCAGTCGGGGGCGACGAGCGCGGTCGAGCCGGGCAGCAGCACCGACTCCGAGACCGTCACCGGCCCGTCGTCGGCCGCGGCGGCGACGGTGACCGCCCAGCGCCAGCCGCGGTAGCCGGGCAGGTGCGCGGCGAAGGAGTGGGTGACCGAGCCGTCGTCCTCGACGGTCGTGCCCAGGTGCGCGCCGACGGCGGCCACGGCCGCGTCGGCCCCCAGCTCGTCGGCCGCCTCCTCGACGGCCGCGGCCCGCGCCTCGTCCACCGCGTCGAACAGGTGCGACGGCGCGGGAGTCGCCCTGGGCTGCGGCGTCTCCGCCCGCTCGTCACCGCAGTCGCCGACCTCGACACCCACCTCACCAGTGCTCACCTCACCAGTGTGCCACCCGCGCCCGGGCATCCTGGGCGGGTGCCCGCCCGAGCGCTGCTCCCCCGCCCGTCCGCGACGGGCCTGCTCCCCCTCCTGCCGGCCCTGGTGCTGGCCCTGGTGGCCTGCGGTGCCGCCGCCCCGGCGGCCGGGCTGCCCGCCCCGGGCCCGGTTCCGGTGGTCCGGCCGCAGGTCCTGGCCGAGATCCCGCACGACCCGCAGGCGTTCACCCAGGGCCTGGAGCTGCGTGACGGCACGCTCTACGAGGGGACCGGCCGGGTGGGGCGCTCGCAGCTGCGCGCGCTGGACCCGGCGACGGGTGCGGTGCGGGCGGCCAGCCCGCTGCCGCCGGCCTACTTCGGGGAGGGCGTCACCGTCGTCGGGGACCGGATCTGGCAGCTGACCTGGCAGGACGGGGTGGCGGTCGAGTGGGACCGTGCGACGCTGCGGCCGCTGCGCGAGGTGCCCGTCGACGGCGAGGGCTGGGGGCTGTGCCTGCTCGGCGACCGCGTGGTGCGCTCGGACGGCGGCGACCACCTGTTCTTCCACGATCCGGCCGACCTGGCGCCGACCGGCTCGGTGGCGGTCACCCTGGACGGCGTCCCGGTGACCCGGCTCAACGAGCTGGAGTGCGTCGGGGACCGGGTGTGGGCCAACGTCTGGCAGACCGACGACATCGTGCGGATCGACCCGGCGACCGGGGTCGTCGACGCCGTCGTCGACGCGACCGGGCTGCTGCCGGCCGGGCAGCGGCCCGGTGCCGACGTGCTCAACGGCATCGCCCACGTCGATGGCGACGAGTACCTGCTCACCGGCAAGCTGTGGCCGACGACGTTCCGGGTGCGGCTCCCGGTGCCCCCGGCCTGACGCGCGCTGCGCCGGCCGGGTGACACCACCCGCCGGGATCGCCGGAACCGTCGGTGCCCGCCTGCACAATGACCGGGTGGCACCGAACCCGTTCCGCAGCCGCCGCCGGGCGGCCGCGTCGAGACGTGGCCAGGAACCGCGCACCACCCCGGTCAGGGCTCCGGCCACGACCCCGATCGCCTCGGACCCGGCGCTGCGCCGCGGGCGCCCCGCCGGCGCCGCCACCGACGAGCTGCCCCGGCCCGGCCCGGCCTCCGTCCCCCGCAGGCCGACGGTCACCCGGGTCGCCGTGCACCGCACCCGCGAGCTGGGCGGTCGCGCGGTCGCGCTGTTCCGGCGCGCCGCGACCGCCGACGGCGCCGACCGGTCCGGGCTGACCGCGCTCACCTACGCCACGATGCTGACCTACGCGCTCGACGCTGCGGTCGCCGTCGCGCTGGCGAACACGCTGTTCTTCGCGGCGGCGACGGCGGAGTCCACCGCGAACGTCGCGCTCTACCTGGCGATCACCGTCGCACCGTTCGCGCTGGTGGCGCCGGTGATCGGTCCCGCGCTGGACCGGTTGCAGCGGGGCAGGCGGATCGCGATGGCGGTGTCCTGCGCCGGGCGCGCGGTGCTCGCCGTGGTGCTGGTGTTCCACCTCGACGACTGGCTGTTCTACCCGGCCGCGCTGGGGATCATGGTGCTGTCCAAGTCGTTCCTGGTGCTCAAGGCGGCCGTGACCCCGCGGGTGCTGCCCTCGACGATCACCCTGGCGACGACGAACTCCCGGCTCACCACGTTCGGGATGGCCGCGGGCGGGGTCGCCGGGGCCGTCGCCGGCGGGGCTGCGCTGGTCGCGGGCGGGGCCGGGCCGCTGTGGTGGACGGCGCTGCTCGGCGTCGCCGGCGCGGTGCTCTGCCTGCGGATCCCCCGGTGGGTCGAGTCGACCGCGGGCGAGGTGACCGCCGCGGTGCCCGCCGCCCGCCCGGGCTCGCGCCGCTCCCGCGTCCCCGCCACCCGGGCGGTGCTCGTCGCGCTGTGGGGCACGAGCACGGTGCGGGTGCTGACCGGGTTCCTCACGCTGTTCGTCGCCTTCGTGGTGAAGGCCGGGGCCGAACGGTCGCCCGACAGCGACCCCGCCGGCCAGCTGGTGGTGATCGGGATGGTCGGTGCGGCCGCCGGCGTCGGGCTGTTCGTCGGCAACGCGGTGGGCGCGCGCAGCCGGTTCTCCCGGGTCGAGCCGGTGGTGCTGGCCGCGGCCGCGGCGGCGGTGCTGGCCGCGGCGGCGGTGGCGCTGCTGCCGGGGGTGCCGACGGCGGTGGTCGCCGCGCTGGTCGCGTCCACGGCGAGCGCGCTGGCGAAGGTCTGCCTCGACGCGGTCGTGCAGCGCGACCTGCCCGAGCACGCGCGGGCGTCGGCGTTCGGGCGGTCGGAGACCGTGCTGCAGCTGGCCTGGGTGCTGGGCGGCGCGATCGGGGTGCTCGCCCCGCACGACACGTTCCGCACCGGGTTCGTGATCGTGACCGGGGTGGTGGCGGTGTTCGCGCTGCAGGCCGCCCTGGTGCGCCGCGGCACCTCGCTGGTGCCGGGGCTGGGGCCGCGCCCGGCCGCCGTCGCCCGCTGAGGGCCGGCCCGCCCGCCGGGCCCCGGTCCGTACGCTGGTCGGCGTGATCACCCGCCCCCGACCGCGCCCCCGCCGGTCCGCCGGTGTGCTGGCCGGGACCCTGGCCGCGGCCGCCCTCGTCCTCGCCGGGTGCGGTGGCGCGGCCCCGACGGTCACGTTCGACGTCGGCGGCACCGCGCTGGTCGCGGCGCCCACCCAGTTCTGCGACACCAGCCTGCAGAACTGCCAGGACGCCCCGAACGCCCGGGTGACCGCGCCGGTCCCGCCCGGGACGGAGGTCCGCATCACGGTGCCCGAGGAGGTGTCCTCCGCGCCCTGGCAGGTCGCCTACGCGTTCACCCGCGGCACCGACCCGACCCCGGTCCAGCAGCGCAGCGCGATCGCCGCGCCGGGCACCCGGACCGACTTCACGCTGTCCCTGCCCGAGCCGGGCGACCGGCTCGTCACCGCGCAGGTGCAGGTGTTCGGGGCGCCGCCGTCGATCGACCCGGAGAGCACCGACATCCAGTTCCCGGTCCGCGCGACCTGGGTCCTGGTCGGCGAGCAGGGCTGAGCGGGCACGGACCCCGGTCCCAGCGGCACCGCCCCGGGTCCCAGCGGCACCGATCCGGATCTCAGCGGCCCGCGCCGAGCAGCCGGGCCAACGCGGCGTCGGAGTCGGCCTGCGCGTCGCGGTCGTGGGTCGAGGAGAACACCAGCAGCTCGTCGGCGCCGGTGCGGGTCACGAGGTCGTCGAGGCGCTCGGCGACCGTGTCCTCGTCGCCGACGACGGAGCGGGCCAGCGCCCGGTCCAGGGTCTCCCGCTGGCGCCGGGTCGTCACCCGCCGCGGGTCCGGCGGTTCCAGCGGCGGGAACTCGCCGGTGGTGCGGGCCGCGGCGTGCGCCCACGCCTCGGACAGCGCCAGCTGCGGGTCCCCGACGAGCACGTCGACGGACACCACGAGGTGCGCGGCGTCCCCGGCCCGCTCGCGGTAGTCCGCCAGCGTCGCCGGGTCGTCGAGCACCGGGCCGCCGACGACGACGGGCAGCCCCAGGTCACCGGCCAGGGCCAGGCCCGCCCCGGTCGCGAGCAGGAACAGCGGGACGGCGTGCTCCAGCCGCGGCCGGGCGGTGACCGGGCCGCTGCCGTCGAGGTAGGCGCGCAGCTCGTCGAGGGCGGCGCGGAACGCGGCGTCGTCCGCGGCCCCGGCACGCAGGGCACGGCGCACCGGCTCGGTGAACCCGGGCGAGCGCCCGATCCCGAGGTCGATCCGCCCGGGGTGCAGCGCCTCCAGCAACGCGACCTGCTCCGCGACGACGAGCGGCTGGTGGTTGGGCAGCATGATCCCGCCCGAGCCGACCCGGATCCGCGACGTCGCCGCGCCCACCGCCGCCATCAGGACCGGCGGGCTGCCCGACGCGATCCCGGGCACGGCGTGGTGCTCGGCCACCCAGAACCGGTGGTAGCCGAGCTGCTCGGCGCGCACCGCGCGCGCCACCGTCCCGCGGACCGCGGCGGCGTCGGGCTCCCCGGCCCGCGTCCGCGAGCGGTCCAACATCGACAGGCGCACACCCGCCCCAACACCGCCCGCCCCCGCGACCATTCCGCCCCGCCCCGCCCCGCCGCGGCCCGGCGGGGCGTGTGGGTCAGCCGTCCAGGTCGCGGGCCACGGCCCGCACGGCCTCGGCGGCCAGCTTGCAGGTCTTGCGGTCGGGGTAGCGCCCGTGCCGCAGCGCCGGCTGGATCTTGTTCTCCAGCAGGCCCATCATGTCCTCGATGAGGCCGTGCAGCTCCTCGGCCGGGCGGCGCGTGTTCTCCACCGCGGACGCCTGCTTCTCGACGATGCGCACGGACAGCGCCTGCGGACCACGGCGGCCCTCGGCCATCCCGAACTCGACCCGCTGGCCGGACTTGAGCGCCTCCACGCCGGACGGCAGCGCCGCCTTGCGCACGTAGACGTCCTCACCGCCGTCCTGGGAGAGGAACCCGAAGCCCTTCTCCGCGTCGTACCACTTCACCCTGCCGGTGGGCACCGTCGTCCTCGATTCCTGCTTGCTGTGTTGCTGCGTGCGCGACAAACGCGCCCGGGCTCCCCGGACGCGCCGTCACCGATGGTACGCCTGGGAACCCGTCCGGGGTCAGGCGTTTCGGACGTTCGCCGCACCCTCCAGGTCCAGCAGCCCCACCGACTTCTCGCGCATCTCGACCTTGCGGACCTTGCCGGTGACCGTCATCGGAAACTCGTCGACGACGAGCACGTAGCGCGGGATCTTGTAGTGCGCCAGCTTCCCGGTGGCGAACTCGCGCAGCGTGTCGGCGGTCATGGTCGCCGCACCGTCGCGCAGCACCACCCAGGCACAGAGCTCCTCGCCGTAGCGCTCGTCGGGGACCCCGATGACCTGGGCGTCGACGACGTCGCGGTGGGTGTAGAGGAACTCCTCGATCTCGCGCGGGTACACGTTCTCCCCGCCGCGGATGACCATGTCCTTGATCCGGCCGGTGATGTTGAGGTAGCCCTCGTCGTCCATCACGGCGAGGTCGCCGGTGTGCATCCAGCGGGCGCGGTCGATGACCTCGGCGGTCTTCTCCGGCTGCTCCCAGTAGCCCAGCATCACCGAGTAGCCGCGGGTGCACAGCTCGCCGGGCTCGCCGCGCGGCAGCGTCCGACCCGTCTCCGGGTCGACGACCTTGACCTCCAGGTGCGGGTGCACCCGCCCGACCGTGGACACCCGCCGCTCGAGGGAGTCGTCGGCGCGGGTCTGGGTCGACACCGGGCTGGTCTCGGTCATGCCGTAGGCGATGGTCACCTCGGTCATGCCCATCCGGTCGACGACCTGCTTCATCACCTCGACCGGGCACGGCGAGCCGGCCATGATCCCGGTGCGCAGGGTGGACAGGTCGTAGGAGCCGAAGTCCGGGTCGTTGAGCTCGGCGATGAACATCGTCGGCACCCCGTAGAGCGAGGTGCAGCGCTCCTGCTGCACGGCGTGCAGGGTCGCCTTCGGGTCGAAGCCCTGCGCCGGGACGACCATCGTCGCGCCGCTGGTGGAGCAGGCGAGGTTGCCCATGACCATGCCGAAGCAGTGGTAGAAGGGCACCGGGATGCAGACCCGGTCGGCCTCGGTGTAGCCGCAGGTCCGGCCGACGTAGTAGCCGTTGTTGAGGATGTTGTGGTGCGACAGCGTCGCGCCCTTCGGGAACCCGGTCGTCCCGGACGTGTACTGGATGTTGATCGGGTCGTCGGCCGTCAGCGACGCCTGGACCTGCGCCAGCTCGTCGCGGCGGGAGGCGTCCCCCGCGGCCAGCGCGTCCCACTCGGGCGATCCGGTGATCACGACCTGCTCCAGGTCGGGGCAGTCCGGCCGGACCTCGGCGATCATCTTCTCGTAGTCGGAGGTCTTGAACGACGACGCCGACACCAGCGTCGAGATCCCTGCCTGCTTGAGCACGAACTCCAGCTCGTGGGTCCGGTAGGACGGGTTGATGTTGACCAGGACGACGCCGATCTTGGCCGTCGCGAACTGGGTCAGCGTCCACTCCGCGGTGTTCGGCGACCAGATCCCGAGCCGGTCCCCCACGGTGAGCCCGGTCGCGAGCAGCCCGGTGGCCAGGTCGTCGACGGCGGCCTGCAGCTCGCGGTAGGTCCAGCGGCGCCCGGTCTGCACCTCGACGAGCGCGTCGTTGCCCGGGACCCGGGCGACCGTGCGGTCGAGGTTGTCGCCGATGGTGTCGCCTAGCAGCGGGGTGTCCGAGATCCCGGACGCATAGGACGGGACAGCGGGGGTTCCGGCGGGGATCACGACGTCGTACTCCTCGGGTGGCTCAGTGCTGGTCGTCACATCCTCACTCCGGACGACGCGGTTGCCAACACCCGTCGGCATCACGCGACATCACGACGAGGACAGGCGGCGCCTCCCGGACTCGGCGACCTTCGCCGCCCCGCGCCGTGCCCCGTGGGCCGCGCGGCGCAGCGGCCGCGGGGAGGGCTCGGGCCAGGGCCCGACCGGCACCAGCACCCGTTCGGCCGGGGCGAACCCGGCGGGGTAGCCGGGCACCCGCCAGGTCCCGGCCGGCGCGTCCGGCGGCAGCCACTCCGGCCGCCACATGCCCAGGGCGAGGTCCAGGTCGGCCAGCCGGGGGGCGAGCTCGTCGGTCAGCTCGGTGCGCAGGTGCTCGGCCCACAGCCGTACCCGCAGGTCACGCACCTGGTCGCCGGAGGTGACGAACGCCGTCGACAGCTCGGTGTCGGTGCCGCGCATCGAGCGGGAGAAGAAGTTGGCCGACCCGATGGAGGCGAAGACGTCGTCGACCAGCGCGAGCTTGGTGTGGACGGTGAGGTCCTCGATCCGGTGCATGATCACGTTGCCGCGGTCGCCCGGTGCGAGCTGGTCGATCACGCCGCGCTGGACGTCGCCGGTGACGCGGCGACGGAACTTGTTCACCCCGGCGTCGACCGGCTCCTTGCGTCCCGAGCAGACGAGCACGACCTTCACCCCGCGGGCGGCGGCGTCGCGCAGCAGCCCGTAGAGCCGGAACGCCCGTCGCCCGCCCGGGACCTCGAAGAAGTACTGGTCCTCCAGGTAGACGTAGCGCCGGGCGCCGCGGATCGCCGCGGCCAGCGTGTGGAAGACCTCCTGCACGCCGTGCCGCGGGAGCACCGTCCAGTGCCGCCGGTAGAGCATCCCGAAGTGGTCGATCTTCCACGGCCGCAGCGAGCGCAGGACCTGCACCGCGGTGCCCGGGGAGGGGTACGGCGGGGCGGGTGGCGACGGCGGCAGGTCGGCGACGAACGGCTCGGGGTTCATCGGCTCCCAGTCGGTGGGGCCGACCATGAACCGGCGCGGCGGGAGCGTGGCGGCCTCGGTCCACCGGCCGCGGTAGACCTCCCACACCCGGGCGGCACCGGGCCCGCGCAGCGCGGCGGCACCGTCGTGCCAGCCCCAGCGCTCCTCGCCGATGGACAGCCGGTCGTGCGGCTCGGCGTCGAACCGGTTGGCGGACAGGTCCAGCCCGCCGACGAACGCCGTCAGCTCGCCGCCGACGTGGGTGAGCACCACCTTCTGGTGGTGGCAGCCGATCCCGGAGCCCGACCAGTCGAGCAGCACCCGTCCAGCCAGCTGCGGGCGGCGGCGCAGCTCCAGCGCGGCGAACGCGTTCGCCCGGAACGGCCCGATCGCCACCCCGGGCACCGACCCGGAGAACACCGCCGCGGTGAGCAGCACGCGCAGGTCGACCCCGGCGTCGACGAGGCGCGCGAAGCGGTCGGCGAGCGCCTCGTAGCCCTCCTCGTCGGGGGCCAGGCCACGCAGGTCCATGCCGGGTTCGAGGTTCAGGCCGGTGACCAGCACCGTGTCGCCGGGTCCCGCCCGGTCGAACAGGTCCCGCAGCCGGGCGAAGTAGTCGACGCCGTCGATGATCGGCTCCCACTCGGTGTCCTCGACGAACGTGGGGCACTCGGCGGTGGCGGGGGCGAGGTAGCGACGGGTGAGGGACGCGAGGTCGGCGGGGGGTGTGCCGGGCATGCGCCGGACGCTATCCGGGTGACCGGGGGTCGCGCCTATCCTGCGGGCATGGCACGCCCTGGCACGGTCGACCGGGTCTCCGCAGCAGTCTCGGTGGCGGGGGCGGTGGTGGTCGGCGGCTGGTTCGTCGTGGCCGGCCTGCAGACCGGTCGGGCGATCCCGTTCGTGGCGGCCGCGGTGGCCGTCGCGGTGTTCGGGTTCCTGGCCCGGCGGTCGTGGCGGCTCGCGCGCCGGGCCGAGCTCGCGCCCGCGGTGCCGGCGACGGAGGTCGTGGTGCCCGGCGCGGGCGGTGCGACCTCGACGCTGCCGGACGCGGTGCGGGTGGTGCCCGCATTGTCGGCGGAGGGCCGGGAGCGGCTGGACCGGGTGCTGGACGTGCTGGTCGCGGCGGGGGTGCTGCCGGACGGGGTGGTGGACCCGGACCGGATCGCGGCATCGGTCGCCGACCACGGCGAGCCGGTGACCAGCGGGACCGTGCTCGGCGCGCTCGACGAGGCGGGACCGGACGGCTGGGACGCGCTGCTGGACCGCCACCCGGCGGAGGACGGCGTGCCCGCCCTGCCCGGTACGGGCGGGCCGCGGCTCGCCTGGCTGTGGACCGACCAGACGGTGTGGGTCGCGGCCCCGTCGTACGACCCGGCCGAGCTGAACGACCTGCTCGACCAGCCCGCGTACGAGCTGTGGGAGTGGGTCGACGAGGCCCGGAGCTAGAGCCCGCCGGTCTGCAGCAGCCGGTTCGGGGTGCCGCCGGTGTCGCCGCCGTCGATCTTCCCCGGCACCGCGTTGTCGACGATCCACTTCTTGACGGTGGTGGCCGGGGCGTCCCCGCGGGCCTGCTTGTAGAGTGCCGCGACCCCGGCCGCGAACGGCGCGGCCATCGAGGTCCCGCTGTAGGAGGCGGTGCCGCCACCGGGGACCGGCGCGACGATCCGGGTGCCCGGCGCGTAGAGCGCGACACAGCGGCCGGTCGAGGAGTTCGAGGCGCGCTTGTCGTCGATCGTCGAGTTCGCGACGACCAGCACGTCGTCGATCGCGCGGGGCAGCGCGGTGCAGTCGTCGCCGCCGGTGTTGCCCGCCGAGGACGCCGCGAACACCCCGGAGTCGATCATGCGCTGGACGGCCTGCTGGAGCATCGGCGAGCCGCCGTAGCTCCACGACGTCACCGCGACCGCGGGGCCGCGCTTGTTCTTCGACACCCAGTCCAGACCGGCGATCAGCGACGACAGCGTCCCGGTGCCGTTGCAGTCGAGTACCTTCACCGCGCGCACGTTCGCGCCCGGTGCCACGCCGTAGTCCGTCGACGCGGCGATCCCCGCGACGACCGTGCCGTGCCCGTCGCAGTCGGTGTCGGTCCGGTCGATGGTGTTGAGCTCGAGCTTCGCCCGGCCGCCGAACTGCGGGTGGCTCGCGTCGACACCGGTGTCGAGGACGAAGACGTCCACCCCGGCGCCGGTCGCGGTGTGCCGGTACTGCCCGTCCAACGGCAGGTTCGGCTGGTCGATGCGGTCGAGCCCCCAGTTGCCCGGCGCCTGCTCGGCAGTGGCGAGCGGGACGACCGGCGCGTCCTGGTGGACGGCCTGCGGGTCGAGCGGGGAGATCGTGCGGTCCTCCTCCACCCCGACGACGCCGGGCCGGTCGCGCAGCTCGGTCGCCTGGGCGGGGGTGAGGTCCGCGGCGAAGCCGTGCACCACGCTGTCGAAGGTGGCCGTGGGTTCGACGCCGACGGACTCGGCGGCGGCCCGGGTCTGTCCGTCGGTCGCCGTCTGCACCAGGTATCCGGCAGGCGCCGACGCCGCCGTCTCGGTGGCGGACGCCGTCGGCGCGAGAGGAACACCGAGCGCGACCGCCAGGACACTGGCAGTGATCAGTCGGGCGGCGCTGGGACGCAGGGGACTCACAGACAGCGACGCTATGCGTCTGTGACGCCTGATGCGAGAGACACGATGGTGGTCCGGGTGACACATGGGACCACCCGGGTGACGGAGCGTTTCGACACCGGGGGTGGCGGGGACGCCTGCCGACCGGGGTCCGGCAGGGCACCGAGCTGCGCGATCAGCGGATCGGTCGCTGCTCTCAGGCGTGCCGGCCGTGCACGGAGACCTCGGTCGCCTTCACCGCGAACCACACCTCGTGACCGGGTTCGACACCCAGTTCGGCGACGGCGGCCGGGGTGACGTCGGCGGCCAGCCCGGCCACCCAGTCCGGCCCCCCGGCGACGGGTGCGGCCCGCAGCCGCACGGTGTCCCCGCGCGGCTCCAGCGCAGCGATCCGGACCGGGAAGACGTTGCGCGGACTGCCTCCGGGCCTGCTGCCGTGCACCGACACCGCCGACGGCGGGAACACGGCGACCGCGGGCTCGCCTGCGGTGACCTCGACCGCGCGGCCCTGGATCTCGGTCCCGTCGGCGGTGCGCACCCCCGAGCCCTCGGCGGTGCCCGGTACCAGGTCCAGACCCGCGATCCGGGCGGAGAACGCGCTCCGTGGACGGGCCAGGACGTCCCGGGCGGGACCGGACTCGACGATCCGGCCCCGGTCCAGCACGACGACGCGGTCGGCGAGCACGAGCGCGTCGAGCGCGTCGTGGGTGACCAGCAGGGCGGTCTGCTTGCCGTCGGCGATGACCCGGCGCAGCAGGGTGCGCATGGCGGGGGTGGCGTCGACGTCGAGAGCGGCGAGCGGCTCGTCGAGCAGCAGCAGCCCCGGGCGGGGGGCCAGCGCGCGGGCCAGCGCGACCCGCTGCTGCTGCCCGCCGGAGAGCTGCGCGGGGCGGCGGGCGGCGAGCCCGCCGACACCGACGGCGTCGAGCAGGTCACGGGCCCGGGACTCGGCCGCGGCGCGGGGCGTGCCCTGGGCCCGCGGCCCGAACGCGACGTTCGCCAGCGCCGACAGGTGTGGGAACAGCAGCGGCTCCTGGGCCAGCAGCCCGACGCCGCGCCGGTGCGGCGGCACGAAGGTCCCATCGGCGGTGTCGAGCAGCGTCCGGCCGTCGACGCGCAGGTGCCCGGCGTCCGGACGCAGCAGCCCGGACAGGACGCCGAGCATCGTGGACTTGCCCGCCCCGTTCGGGCCGAGCACCGCGAGCACCTCGCCCGCGGCGACCGACAGCTCCAGGTCCAGGGCGAACCCGTCCCGGTCCAGCCTCGCCCGCAGCTCCACACCGAGCTCCACCGTGTCGCCGCCGCTGCTCATCCGCGGCCGTCCAGACCCCGCGGTCGCCCGACGACGATCACCACCAGCGACACGACCACCAGCAGCAGCGACAGCGCGACGGCCCCCGCGACGTCGGTCTCGCCCTGCAGGTAGACCAGCAGCGGCAGGGTCCGGGTGGTGCCCTCCAGGCTGCCGGCGAACGCGATCGTCGCACCGAACTCACCCATGCAGCGGGCGAAGGCCAGGACCAGCCCGGACGCCAGGCCGGGCAGCACCAGCGGCACGGTGACCCGGCGGAACGCCAGCCCCGGCGACGCGCCGAGGGTGGCCGCCGTCGCCTCGTAGCGCTCCCCCGCGGTCCGCAGCGCGCCCTCCAGCGACACGATCAGGAACGGCATCGCGACGAAGGTCTGGGCCAGGACCACGGCCGCCGTCGAGAACGGGATGAAGATCCCGAACGCGGTGTCCAGCCCCTGTCCGACCAGGCCGTTGGCGCCGAGCAGGAACAGCAGCGAGAGTCCGCCGACGACCGGCGGCAACACCAGCGGGAGCAGCACGACCGAGCGGATCCCGCGCATCAGGCGGGGCAGCCGGTTAATCCGGCCGCGGGCCAGGACCACCGCGAGCGGCCCGCCCAACAGCAGGCACAGCGTCGTGGAGATCGCCGCGGTCAGCAGCGACAGGCGCAGCGCCGACAGCGCGGCCTCGCTGGTGAGCAGGCGGGGGGTCTCGGCCCAGTCGGCCTCCCAGAGCAGGCCGAGCACGGGCAACGCGATCACGGCGAAGCCGATGCCGGCCGGGACCCACATCCAGACCGGCAGGCCGACGCCGGTGCCGTGGCGGTCGGCCACGCCCTCACGTCGCCGGGTCGGGGCCGGCGCGGGGGCGGTGCCGGCCCCCGGGATCACAGGTGTCCGCCCGGCGTCTCCACCACCACGTTCGTCGACTTGATCACCGCCACGGCGAGCGCACCGGGCTCGAGACCGAGCTCGCGCACGGCCTCGCTGCTCATCAGCGACACCACGCGGTGCGGCCCGCACTGCATCTCCACCTGGGCCATCACCGTGTCGGCCAGCACCGAGGTGACCAGACCGACCATCCGGTTGCGGGCCGAGCGCTGCACCACCGAGGGGTCCGGCGGGGCGGTAGCGTGGTCGCGGGCGAACGCGGCGAGCGCGGCACCGTCGATGACCTTGCGGTTCGACGCGTCGGCCTGCACCGGCAGCGTCCCCGCGTCCACCCAGCGGCGGACGGTGTCGTCGCTGACGCCGAGCAGTCGGGCGGCCTCGGAGATCCTGAAGTGCGGCACGGTCGCGATACTAGGGTCGCGCCTGCGGCGAGGCCACGGCGGACCGTCGACCCACGACCTGCCACCCGACGACGGCGTGTGGTCTGATCCTCGGCGTGGACTTCGCACCCAGCGCCGTGGCCGCCGACTACACCGGGCGCATGCGCGCCTTCCTCGACGAGCGCATCCTGCCGTCCGAGGCCGCCTACGACGCATTCCGTGCGCAGCGGCGCGGCACGCCGCAGGAGTGGGACCTGCCACCGGTGGTGGAGGAGCTGAAGACCGAGGCCCGCGAGCGGGGCCTGTGGAACCTGTTCCTGCCCGACGTCTCGGGCCTGTCCAACGTGGACTACGCCGCGGTCGCCGAGGTGTCCGGCTGGTCTCCGGTGATCGCCCCCGAGGTCATCAACTGCCAGGCCCCCGACACCGGGAACATGGAGACCCTGCACCTGTTCGGCACCCCCGCGCAGAAGCAGGAGTGGCTGGAACCGCTGCTGGCGGGCGAGATCCGCTCGGCGTTCGCGATGACCGAGCCGGACGTCGCCTCCTCCGACGCCACCAACATCCAGACCCGGATCCGGCGCGACGGCGACGACTACGTCATCGACGGCCGCAAGTGGTGGATCTCCGGGGCCGCCGACGAGCGCTGCCGGATCTTCATCGTCATGGGCAAGACCGCCGCGGACGACGACGACACCGTGTCGAACCACCGCCGCCAGTCGATGATCCTGGTCCCGCGCGACACCCCGGGCCTCACCATCGAGCGGCACCTGCCGACCTTCGGCTACCAGGACCAGCACGGGCACTCCGAGCTGCGGTTCGACGGCGTGCGGGTGCCCACGTCGAACCTGCTCGGCGAGGAGGGCGGCGGCTTCGCGATCGCCCAGGCCCGCCTGGGCCCCGGCCGGATCCACCACTGCATGCGGCTGATCGGCATGGCCGAGCGTGCCCTGCACCTGATGACCGAGCGCGCACGGTCGCGGGTGGCCTTCGGCGGGCCGCTGGCCGACCAGGGCGTGGTGCGCGAGCAGATCGCGCTGTCCCGGATGGAGATCGAGCAGGCCCGGCTGCTCACCCTGAAGACGGCCTGGCTGATCGACGCGCACGGCGCCAAGGGCGCGGCGACCGAGATCGCCTCGATCAAGGTCGTGGTGCCCCGGATGGCCTGCACGGTGATCGACCGGGCGATGCAGGTGCACGGCGGCGCGGCGATGAGCGACGACACCCCGCTGGCCTACTTCTACGCGTGGGCGCGTGCCCTGCGCTTCGCCGACGGACCGGACGAGGTGCACGTCCGCTCCGTCGCCCGGCAGGAGCTGAAGGCCCACCGGACGTAACTGTGTGACTAGTTCTTCGACTAGGTACACGGTGACTAGTTCCGCACCTGCGACAACGTGGCCGCATCCACGTCCGCGGGTGCGGAATACCGGTCTGAGCTGCGGAAACCCGCCCTGGGCGAGCGTCGCCGTCGGCGGCTAGCCTCGGCCCATGACCACCCAGCTCGGCCTGCCGTCGCTGCGGGGCGGCACGTCCCGGGACCCGTCCCGCCCGGCCGACCCCCGTCTCGTCGACGGGTTCGGACGGGTCGCGACCGACCTGCGGATCTCGCTCACCGACCGCTGCAACCTGCGCTGCACCTACTGCATGCCCGCCGAGGGCCTGGACTGGATGCCGCGCTCCGAGCAGCTGACCGACGCGGAGCTGAACCGGCTGATCGCGCTCGCCGTGCGGGATCTCGGTGTCGAGGAGCTGCGGTTCACCGGCGGCGAGCCGCTGCTGCGCAAGGGACTGGAGGACATCTTCGCCGCCGCGTCGGCGCTGGAGCCCCGCCCGGACATCTCGCTGACGACCAACGGCATCGGGCTCGCCCGTCGCGCCGAGGCCCTCGCGGCGGCCGGGGTGAACCGGCTCAACGTCTCGATGGACACCCTGCGCCCGGAGCGGTTCGCGCAGATCACCCGGCGCGACCGGCTGTCGGACGTCATCGACGGGATGGCCGCCGCGCAGGCCGCGGGCCTGGCCCCGGTCAAGATCAACGCGGTGCTGCTGCGCGGCGTCAACGACGACGAGGCCGCGGACCTTCTGGAGTTCGCGCTGGCCCACGGCTACCAGCTGCGGTTCATCGAGCAGATGCCGCTGGACGCCCAGCACGGCTGGCGTCGCACCGAGATGATCACCGCCGACGAGATCCTGGCGCGGCTCGAGGAGCGCTTCGTGCTCACCCCGTCCGACGAGGACCGCGGCGGGGCGCCCGCCGAGAAGTTCGTGGTCGAGAGCAGGCTGGACGGAACGAGCATCGGCACCGCCGGGGGCCCGGCCACCGTCGGTGTGATCGCCTCGGTGACCCGCCCGTTCTGCGGGGCCTGCGACCGGACCCGGCTCACCGCCGACGGCCAGGTCCGCACCTGCCTGTTCGCCACCGGCGAGACCGACCTGCGCGCCATGCTCCGCGGCGGCGCGACCGACGCCGAGATCGCCGACGTCTGGCGCGACGCGATGTGGGGCAAGAAGGCCGGCCACGGCATCGACGACCCCGGATTCCTGCAGCCTGCGCGCCCGATGAGCGCGATCGGAGGATGACCATGACCCTGACCCTGGAGACCAGGACCCTCACCGTCCGGTACTTCGCCGCGGCCAAGGCCGCCGCGGGGACCGGCGAGGAGACCGTGGAACTGCCCGCCTGCGCGACGGTGGCCGACGCCGTCGCCGCGCTCGGCACCGCGCACGGCCCGGAGCTGGAGCGGGTCCTGCTGCGCTGCAGCTTCCTGCTCGACGAGGTGGCGGTGCGCGACCGCTCCACCGTGGTGGGCGGGGCGGCCACCCTCGACGTGCTCCCGCCGTTCGCCGGCGGCTGAGCCCCGCCGCGGCCCGCGGGTCTCGGTTCCCCGGTGGCGTCCCCCGGCTCGCTCAGTCCTCGGGGACGGCAGTGACGCGGCCGGTCGGCACCCCGCCGGCACAGCTCAGGGTGACCCGGACGTCCGGTACGTCGTCGCCGTCGAAGACGACCTCGGCCGGGCCGATGTCCTTGTCGTCATCGCGCTCCCAGCCCTGCGCGGGGTTGACCGAGACGATCCGCGGGTTCGCGCCCTCACAGCGGGCCAGGACGTTCCCCGCGGCCCCGGCCTGCACCACCGCGGGTGGGGCGGCCACCGGCACCGATGTCGGTGCCGGTGCGGGGGCCGGTGCGGCAGGGGCGGTGGGGGTGGCTGCGGCGGAGTGCTGGGCCAGCCGGGCGTCCACCTGCTCGGCGCTCAGCGGCTGTGTCTGGGTGCCGGCGAGGTCGCTGCCGATGCTCCCGACCGCCGTCAGGCCCAGGAGCAGGGCGCCGGCGGCCGCGGCGGTCCAGAGCGCGATCTGCAGCACGGGGCGCGTCGGTCGTTCCACGCGCACAGCATGCCTCGGACCCCGGTTAACGGATCCCTAAACGGGACACAAGCGACGGCTGGGACCCACCGCGGGCGCGGTCACGGCGGCTAGGTTCTCCCCCCGTGGCCCAGATCCTGATCGTCGAGGACGACCCCGGCATCCGCGGTGCCCTCATCCGCGGGCTGACCGAGCGGGGGCACGCCGTCGACTCCGCGCCGACCGCGATGGCGGGGCTGGAGCACGCCGTCGGGAAGCGGCCCGACCTCGTGGTGCTCGACCTCGGTCTGCCCGACATGGACGGCACAACCATGCTGCGCATGCTGCGCGGCGCCAGCACGGTGCCGGTGATCGTCGCGACCGCCCGAGACGACGAGACCGAGATCGTCTCCGTGCTCGACGCAGGCGCCGATGACTACCTGGTCAAGCCGTTCGCCGCCGCCCAGCTCGATGCCCGGATCCGGGCGGTGCTGCGCCGGCTCGGCGACGGGGCCGGCGACCCGACGGTCGTCGTCGGCGGGCTGTCGGTGGACCCGCGGTCGCGGCGCGCGGTGCTCGACGGCACCGAGCTGGAGCTGACCCCGCGCGAGTTCGACCTGCTGCACCACCTCGCCGCCCGCGCCGACCAGGTCGTCGGCAAGCGTGAGCTGATGACCGAGGTGTGGCAGCAGCCCTACGGCGGCGCCGACAAGACCGTCGACGTGCACCTGTCGTGGCTGCGCCGCAAGCTCGGTGAGACCGCGCAGGACCCGCGCTACCTGCACTCGGTGCGCGGCGTCGGGATCCGGCTGTCCGCGCCGTCGGGAACCGGACCGGGCACCGCCTGATGCGGCGGCGCATCCTCGTCCTCGTCGGGGCGACCGTGCTGCTGGTGCTGGTCGCCTTCGCGATCCCGCTCGCGACGCTGATCCGCTCGGTCGCGGAGAGCTCGGCGGTGTCCGCCGCGACCGTCCAGGCCCAGGTGCTGACCCCGGCCGTCGCGGGCGGTGACCGGTCGGTGCTGGCCCCCGCCGTCCAGAACGCCGACGGCCGCGACGCCTCCGAGGTCTCGGTGTTCCTGCCCGACGGCACCGTCCTCGGCGCGCCCGCACCACGCAGCCCGGTGGTCCGGCTGGGGCTGCTCGGGACGAGCGCGTCGACCGAGGCGCCCGGCGGGCGCGAGCTGGTGTTCGCGGTGACCGGCGCCGCCGGCGGCAACGCCGCGATCCGGGTGTTCGTCCCCGACACCGAGCTCACCCGCGGTGTGGCCCGCTCCTGGCTGCTGCTGGGCGGGCTCTCGCTGGTGCTGCTCGCCGGCGGGCTGCTGGTCGCGGACCGGCTGGCCCGCACCCTCGTCGACGCCGCCACCGACCTGTCCGGAGTGTCGGAGCGGCTCGCGGCCGGGGACCTGTCCGCGCGCGCCGACCCCGGTGCCCCGGCCGAGCTCGGCGTCGTCGCGGGGGCGTTGAACGGGCTGGCCGGGCGGATCTCGGAGCTGCTGCGCGAGGAGCGGGAGAACGTCGCGGACCTCGCGCACCGGGTCCGCACCCCACTCAGCGCGCTGCGTCTGGACGCCGAGGCCCTGCGCGACCCGGACGACGTCGCCCGCATCTCGGCCGGGGTCGACGGCGTCGCGCGGGCGGTCACCGGCGCGATCGAGCAGGCCCGGCGACGCGGCGGCGGCACGACCCGCAGCACGGACGCGGCGGCCGTCGTCCGGGAGCGGGTGGAGTTCTGGCGGGTGCTGGCCGAGGACACCGACCGCTCGGTGACCCTGCACCTCGCCGACGGCCCGCTGCCCGTGGCCTGCGCGCCGGGTGACCTGGAGGCGTGCGTGGACGCGCTGCTGGGCAACGTGTTCGCGCACACCCAGGACGGGACGGCCTTCGGCGTGGAGCTGACGGCCCGCTCGGGCGGGGGCGCCCGGATCGTCGTGCACGACGACGGCCCCGGTCTGCCACCGGGCACCGACCCGACCTCCCGCGGGGTCAGCGGCGGCGGCTCGACGGGCCTGGGCCTCGACATCGCCCGACGCACCGCCGAGCAGGCCGGCGGATCCCTGACCGTCACCTCACCCCCCACCCACGGCCTCCGAGTAGACCTGACCCTCGCCCCACCCCCCTGACGACGAAGCCACCCGCCCCCACAGGGGGTCTCCCGTGTGGGACATCGGAACCCGTGTGGGAGCGCTCAGTCGGGGGCGAGCCCGGCGCGCCAGGTCGGGTCGTCGGCCAGGTGTGTGGCGCCGATGGCTTCCTGGGCGAGGCGTGCCCCTGACGCGAACAGGTCGCGGACGGGGCCGCGCAGCGCGGGATCGAGCCACTCGACGTCGGCGTGGTCGACGCTCGACGCGGCCGCCGGACGGCCGTGCTCCAGCAAGGCCCGGTACAGCCCGGTCGCGGGCCGCACCGGCGGCAGCCCCTCGGCGACGGCCAGCTCACCCGCGCGGCGCGGGATCCGCAGCCCCGCCGCGTCGAGGTCGCCGAAGTACCGGATCGCGGAGTACCGGACCTCCGACGGCGGGGCCTCCCGCAGCGTGAGCACCGACGCGGTGAACGCGTTCCCGGCGCCCCAGGCGACTCCGCCGACCGCCCCCGGCTCGGGTCGCAGCGCCCGGAGCAGCGAGTCCATGGTGTCGGCGTTCTCGACGACGAGCAGCACCGGCCCGCCCCCGGGCAGCGGCTCGCGGTGCAGCGGCGGGACGACCCGGCGCGCCCGCAGGGTCGCCAGGGAGAGCTCGCCGGGCAGGCGGCCGTCGAACGCCTTCTCGTCGCCGGTGATCTCCAGTGCGCGCTCCCGCAACGGGACCTCGACCGCCCGCGCCGCGTGCCGGAACAGCCACTCGTTGACCTGCAGCAGCGTCGGCGACGGCCGGGACAGGCCCGCCGCCCAGGACAGCTCGGCGTGCCACGGGGTGCGGTCCTGCGGCGCCGGGGCCGGGGCGGCACGCAGCAGCCGGACCGAGTTCGGCAGCGGCGGGCTGCCGTCGTCGGCGCGGTCGGTCGGCTCGATCACCCCGGCGGCGGTCAGCTCCGCCAGGACCGCGGCCAGGTTCCGCCGGGCGTCGACGCTGCCGACCATCGTGGGGTCGGCCCGCAGGAAGGCCGCGCGTACCGCCGAGCGCGGGATCCGGGTCCGCCCGGAGGCCCGCAGCAGCTCCGCGAGCCGTTCCGCGACCGGCCCGGGCGCACCGGCACGACAGCGCTGCCCGCGCCCTGCGTCGCCGGGCACGGTCATCCTGCCGATCCCGCGCCGTCGCCTGCGCCGGCGGGCACCGCGGCCTCGGGGCGCCGGTAGACCCGCGCCGCGGTGATCCGGCCGCCGGGGGCGTCGGCGTCGGGCACCGACCGGGTGACCCGCTCGTCGACCGACAGGTACTTGCGTCCGGCGCGCAGGTCGGCGTCGTTGCGCAGCCGCACGAGCAGCGGGAACGACGACAGCGCGCCCGCGTCGAACAGCCCTGTCGTGTAGATCAGCTGCACGCCGAGGGCCTGCGCGACGCCGAACTGCAGCTCCAGCAGGTAGCCCGCCGACGCGCGTCCGATCGGGTTGTCGAGGAACAGCACGCCCGCGTGCGCCCGCCTGCCCTGCCCGCGCTGGTGTGCCCGCAGCGCCGCCATCGTGCAGTACAGGACGATCGCCGCGGTCAGCTGCTGCCCGCCGGAGAACACGTCCTTGATCGCGGAGACGCGCAGCCGCTCGGTGCGCAGCACGGCGTCGGGTTTGAGCATCTCGACCCGGACGCCCTTCGGCATCGCCGCCCTGACCCCGCGCAGCAGCATGGACATGCCGTCGCGCCGGTCCTTGGCCTTGCCGCCCGCCATCCCGGTCGCGGTGCGGTCGACGACGGCGCCGAGCTCGTGGCGCAACGCCGCGTCGGGCAGCTCCTCGAACCGGATCCGCAGGAACTGCTGGCCCGACCAGTCGCCGAGGCCCTCGGGCAGCTGGGACAGCCGCTGGGCGAGGCGCACGGTGCGCAGCGCCTCGCCGACCATCCCGGACAGCCGGGTGACGATCCCGGAGCGGTGCCGCTCGATGTTGCCGAGGTCGTCGTCGAGGGAACGCAGCCGCGGGCGCAGCGCCGCGATCCACTCCACGGCGAGGCCCGGCATCTCCGACCGGTCGACGCCGGCGATGTGGCGGTGCACCGGGGAGGTGAGGGTCGCGAACCGCGGGTCCTGTGCGAAGCGGGCGACGGCGTCGACCCCTTCGCGGACCTTCTTCTCGGCGCGCGTCCGCTCCCCCGCCGCGTCCCGGACGGCGTTCTGGTGGCGCTTGAGCGCGGCCTGGGCGGCTTCGACGTCGCCGTCGAACGGCACCCCGGACGGCTCGGGCGTCTCGTCCAACGAGGACACGACCAGCCCGAACCCGCGGGCGAGGTCGGTGGCGGTGCGGTGGGCGTCCTCGGCGGCGGTCCGGGCCCGGCGACGGCGTTCCAGCTCCGTGCCCGCCACGTCCAGGTCCGCCGCGGCGCGGGCGACCAGCTCACGGCCGTGCTCGGCGTCGCGGGGAGCGTCGTAGGGCGCGCAGCCCGCGGAGCGCCCCTCGGCACCGTGGTCGATCGGCCGCTCGCCGCCGGTGAACCGCTCCAGCTCGCGACGGGCGACGGCCAGCTCCGTCGCGGCGTCGGCGCGGCGGCTTTCGGCCTCGTCGTAGGCGGCCCTGGCCTGCTCCGCGGCGACGCGACGGCTGGCGGCGTCGGCGCCGTCGGGGGTGTGCAGGAACGCGGTCGCGGCCTCGACGACGGTGCGCGGCAGCCCGTCGACGGCGATCCGGCGCTCCCGCGCGTCGGCCTCGGCCCGCTCCAGCGCACCGTGCAGGTCGGTGTCGACGGCGGCCAAGGCGTAGGCGTCGCGGGCCCGCTGGAACTCCTCGCGCAGCTCGGCCAGCGAACCCTCGGGGGTCCCGTCCGGCTCCGCGTCCGGGTCGCCGATCTCCTCGGGGGAGACCGGGAGGGCCGCGGCCTCGTCGCGCAGGGTGGTGCCGATGCCGCGCTGCCGATCGCGGGTCTGCTGGGCGTCGGAGGCCTCGCGAGCGGCGCGGTCGGCGGTGGTCCCGGCGGCGTCGGCCTCCTCACGGGCCCGCGCGGCGTCGGCCTCCCCGGTGCGGATCCGCTCCTCGTGCGTCGCCCGGCGGGCGAGCTCGGTGCGCAGCGCGGCCAGCGCGTCCGCCCGGCGACGCGTGTCCCCGGCGGTCCGTTCCAGGCCGGGCCGGTCGGCGGCGAGCCGGTCGGCGCGCTCGTCGAGATCCTCGACCGCGGCGCGGGTCGCCTCGTGCTCGGCGACGGCCGCGGCCCGTGCGGCCTCGGCGATCTCGGCGGCCTCGGTGAGGTCGGCGAGGGTGGGGCGACGGCCGCGCAGCGCGGCGAACCGGTCCCGCAGCCTGCGATCGTCGTCGAGGACGGTCTCCAGCTCGGCGAGCCGGGCGGCGCGCTCGGTGGTCTCGGCGACGAGGCGGACCCGGACCTGCTCGGCGGCCTCCTCGTCGTGCAGGGCCGGGTTGGGCGGCACGACGAAGTCGATCCCGGGCGCCGGGTCGGCGTCGGCGCGCAGCGCGGCGGTGGTGCCGACCGCGACCAGGCAGGCCGGCAGCAGCCGCGCCGCGTCCAGCCGGGTGCGGGCCCGCTCGGCGTCGCGCGCGTCGTTGAGCAGTACTCCGCCGGCCAGGTGCGGCAGCCGCGCCAGCACGGTCTCCCGGTCGGGGGCGGGCAGCTTCGCCAGGTAGCGACGCCCGGACCAGGCCGTGATCCCGGCGGACTCCAGCACCACGAGGACGTCCTCGATCTCGGGCGGGTCGGGCAGCAGGCCGCCGTCGCCGAGCGCGGCGAGCGCGCGTTCGTCGCGGCGCTGGTCGCCGTGCAGGGTCGTCCGTTCCCGCTCGGCGCCGCGGATCGCGGTGGTCAGGGTGTCGACGACGAGGCCCGCGTCGGTGTCCGGGCGGATCTCGTCGAGCCCGAGCAGCTCCGCGGGCCGGGTCTCCCCGGCGAGCGCGACGGCGTCGGCCTGCGCCGCGGATCGTGCGGCCTCGGCGGTCGCGGCGTCGGCGCGGGCGGCGGCCGCCGCGTCCTGCGCCGCGGTGCGGCGGGTCTCGGCGGCCCGGCGCTCCTCGCGGATCGCCGCGGCGGCGGTGTCGGCGTCGGCGAGCGCGGCGGCGCACCGCTCGGCGTCGATCCGGGCAGCCGTCGCCTCGTCCTCGACGTCGGCGGCGGTCGAGCCCGCCTTCAGGTGCCCCGCGTCGACGGCGGCCGCGACCCGGGTGTCGAGCTCGTCGAGGGCCTCGCGGGCGGCGCCGGCCGCGCTCTCGGCACGGGCGGCGTCGGCGGTGCGGGTGACCTGCTCGCGACGGGCGGCTGCCGCGCGCTCCTCGGCGTCGGCGCGGCGGGTCTCCGCGGCGTCGGCGGCGGCGTCGGCCTCCGCGGCGACGCGGGCCAGCGCGGCGGCGAGGGCACGGGCCGCGTCCTGCCGGGCCGCGAGTGCGGGCCGGGACTTCTGCTCCTCCTCCTCGACGCGGGCACGCAGCCGCGCGGCCTCGGCGGCGGCGACGCGGTGCGCCAGCACCGGTTCGACGGCGTCACGGGCCATCGACACGGCCGACGCGTCGTCGCGCTCGCGGGTCGCCTCGGCCGCGATCCGCTCCGCGGCCTCGACGGTGAGCACCGCGGTGAGTCTGCGCAGCTCGCCGACGGTGTCCTGCAGCCGCTCCGCCGCACGGGCCGCGGACTGCTCGGCCTCGACGGCGCCGGCGGCCTCCTCGGCGGCGGTCACCGAGCGGGCCTCCTCGGCGACCCGGCGGGCCGCGATCCGCGACGCGGTCGCCGCCAGCTCGGCGCGCGCGGCGGTCTCGGTGTCGCGGGCCGCGGTCGCGGTGGCCTCGGCGTCGACCATCGGCTCCAGCCGGGACAGCGTGCCGTCGACGAACTCCCGCTCGGTCTCCAGCTCCTCGCGCTGGGCGAGCCGGTCGGCGTACCCGGCGACGAGCTCGGCGACGTTCTGCGGCTCCGCCGGGTCGAGCACCGCACGCAGGAGGAAGTCGACGAACCCCTCGTCGGAGGAGAACGAGAACGCCTCGGCGGCCTCGCCCTCACCGGCGTTCATGGCGCGCTGGTAGCGGAACAGCTCCGGGTCCAGCCCGACGTCGACGAGGTGGCGCGTCCAGTCCCGGTGCCCGGTCTCCCAGGCGAGCTCGGCGTCGGGGTGCTCGCGGTGCGCGGTCTGCAGACGCTCCCGGAACGCGGCCAGGGTGACTCGGCGGCCGTCGTGGGTGAACGGCAGGTCGTCGAGCCCCATCCCGGGAACCGGCCGGAAGGAGTACCACGCGTCGGCCAGCTTCTCCGGATCGGTGGAGGCGACGTGCCCGCGCCACTCCGACACCTTCCCGGTGACCAGGAGCCGCCCGGTGCCGACGTGCATCCACTCGCAGACGACGTGCGCCACGTCCTCGGCGAGCACGAAGTTCTCCAGCACCGTGGTGCTGGTGGTGCCGACGACCTGACGCCGCCCCGGCAGCAGCACCGAGAAGATCAGCTTGAGCAGGACGGACTTGCCGCCACCGTTCTCCAGGAACAGCACCGACGCCGGCGACGGCCGCCGCGGCGTCGTGCGGTCCAGCGCGTCCGGGGCAAACAGGTCCTCCTGCACGGCGACCTTCACCGGGGCGCCGACGCCCCGCAGGTCGAGCGCGACGTCCTGGTAGCGCGCGGCGGTCGGCCCGACGGAGAACAGGCGGACGCGGGTCAGCTCATACATCGCGCTCCTCCGTGGGTTCGTCGGTCGCCGGAGGGTCCGCCCGATCCGTCGGGCCGGGCTCGTCCGTCGCGCCGGGCTGCGCTGTCGGGCCGGCATCCGTGTCCCCGACCGGTGCGCCATCCGCCACCACGCCGTCTCCCCCGGCACCCTTCTGGCCGAGTTCGCTTACCCGGTAGGCGATCTCCTGCGGGGCACCCGTTCCGTCGAGGCCGTCGGGGCCACCGTCGCCGTCGAAGGGACCGGCCGGGCCGCCACCCCCGGCAGCGGGCGACGGTTCGGCGGACTCCGCCGGCCCGGATGGCCCGGCCGCGCCCTCCGCACCGGCGCCCGGCGGGTCGAACACCCCGTCGTGCTCGGTCACCAGGGTCCCCGCAGCGGTCGCGGCGGGCAGGACGTTCAGGGCCAGCAGCTCGTCGAAGGCCCGCTGGGCGGCGAGCTCCCGCACCTGCACCTGGTAGCGCGGCGTCGTCCGGTAGGCGCCCTCCGCCCCGACCGGCACGAGGAAGCCCTGGTCGGCGAGGAACCGCAGGGCCTTGCCGACGATCCCACGGGTGGTGGACTCCCCTACCCGGCCGTCCTTGGTCGCGGTGGCCTCCGGACGGCGCTGCCAGACCCGCCAGACCTCCTCGAGCTGCGGGGCGTCGGACTCGGGGTCGGCGGGGCCCGCGGCACGCTCGTTCAGTACCCGGCAGGCCTCTCGGACGGCACCGTCGACGAGCTCCACCGAGACCCGGCCGACGTAGGAGTCGTCGCCGAGGTCGTCGGGGCGGGGGAAGGCCAACGCGGCGACGGCGAGGTGCGCGATGCCGTGCAGGACCTTGTCCGCGCCGCGGTTGGCCAGGGCGGTGCGGCGGGCGTACTCGTCCATCCGGATCTCGAAGACCGAGCCCTCGGTCGCGGCAAGGACGATGCCCGGGCCGGTGTCCACGGCGAGCACGACCAGGCCGAGGCCGGAGGCGACGCGCTGCACGGTCGTGCGGAACTCGTCGTCCTCCCGGTAGCGGCGGACCAGGTCGGCGTAGTCGGGGTCGCGTCCGGGCAGCGCCTTGGGTCGCATGCCGTAGCCGACCAGGCGGGCCGCGGTCTCGGTGTCACTCATGTCTGCGCCGTCCGTCGGTTCGTCTCTCCACCCTGGACACCGGCCCGCGCCAGCAGCAGGTCGGCGCCGCCGAACTCGGGGTCGTCGAGGACCGTCCCGTCGTCGACGGCGACCAGCACCGACGGGTCGCCCTGGGTCCGGGCCGTGGCCACCGCCGTTCCGACGGCGTGCACCGCCCGCAGCGCGACCAGGTGCGGCAGGTCCGCCCCGGCGGCGCGGGCCGCCGCGAGCGCCGCGGACAGCCGCACCGGGTGCTCGATCTCGTCGGGCAGCACGGCGTCGGCGGCAGCCCAGGTCTCCACCCCGAACCGCTCGCGCGGCTGCGGGGCGAGCTCCGGTTCGGGCACCTCGGCGCCGAACGGGTCCCGGTCGCTCGGCGGCGTCAGCAACGTCTCGACCAGCCCGCCCAGGCTCGGCACCGACGGGTTGCGCACACCGGCCCCGGCCGCGAAGTAGCCGGTCACCGGGTCGTGCGCCGCCTCGACGGTCAGCGCCAGCGACGGCCGCAGGAGCTGCCCGAACACGTCGACGGCGGCCCGCTTCGGCTTCCCGGAGAACTGCTGGCGATCCTGCTCGGCGCGGAACGCGGCCCCCGCCTCCTGCAACCGCGCCTGTAGCTGGGTGTGCCGCTGGATGCAGTCGTCGACGACGGTCACCAGCTCCGCGGCCTGCCGGCGGCGCCCCGGCTCGGTGGCCTCGTCGCGGGCGTCGGCGATGTTCGCCTTGATCATCGTCTCGGCACGGTAGCGGGCCTCGATGTGGGTCAGTGCCTCGTCGAGCAGCTGCGGGACCGCGTCCAGCCAGTCCACCGACCGGACGTCGCGGCGGGTGGCCTCCAGCTTGCGCCGCAACGACTCCGCGTACTGCACGGTCCGGTAGCGGGCCTGTTCGGCCGCCAGCCGGGCGTCGCCGAGACGGCCGCGGACGATCAGCGTCTCCAGCTTCGTCTCGGCCGCCTCCTGGGCCGACTCGACGTCGGTGTCCAGTGCCCCGACCAGCACGTTGATCGCCTCGTCGGAGGCGCGCAGGTAGATCCCGCCGTCCGGGGCGGCGACCTCGACGAGCAGCTTGAAGTCGAACCGGCGACGGACGTAGCGCCCCTTGTCGTCGGTCGTGCCGTACTCCACGGCGAACCCGCGGTCGATCGACCCCACGTTGATCAGGTTGTCGATCACCCACTGTGCGACGCGGACGTACTCCGACCGCGGTGCCCCCGGTACCTGCGCGCCGACGAACGGCAGCAGCCGCCGGACGACCTCGGCGTGGTCCGCACCGTGGTCGAAGTCCATGGCCAGGGTGACCTGGTCGATCGCCTGCAGCCCGATCTCCGCCATCTGGTAGCCGGTCGCGTCCCAGTCGAGCCGCCCCTTGCGGGCGTCGAGGTCGTGCAGCGGCGCCGTGCAGGCCAGGGCCTTCAGCCGGCGCGCCACTCCCTCGTCCGGGCTGATGGTCGACACCCCGACGACTGTAGTTCGACCGCTCCGGGCCCTAACGCCGCCTTAGGGCTCACGCAGCGCGACCTTGGGGCCGACGACGGCACAGTTCCCACCGTCACCGGGTCGCACCGACCCGGACCAGCCGAAACGCCCGGAGGAAGATCATCGTGCGTACCCCGCTCACCGTTGCCGCCGTCGCCGCCACCGGCCTCCTGCTCGTCGGCGGGGGCACCGCCCTCGCATTCGGGGCGGGCGGTGCCCCCGACGAGCTCGCCGTCGTCCCGACCGGCGCCGCGATCGCGCGCACCGCCGACCTGCTGCCCCCGGAGCTCCCCCGCACCGACGCCACCGCGCCGACGACCGCCGCTCCTGCGCCCGCCGCGCCCGCGGTCGACCGCGCCGCCGCCGAGCGTGCCGCCCTGTCCGCCGCGGGCGGGGGCCGTGTCACGAAGGTCGAGTTCGACAGCGACGACCGGGACGACCGGGACGACCGGGACGACGACGGCGACACCGGCGACGACGACCGGGACCACTGGGAGGTCGAGGTCCTGAACGGCACCATCGAGCACGACATCGACATCGACGCCGCCACCGGCCAGGTCCTCGACCACGACCGTGACGACCAGGCCGACGACCACCGCGACGACGACTGACCCGGCCGCACCCGGCGCGAGACCGCCGTCCCGACCGCGCCGCCGGCCGGGGTGGCGGCGTCCGACGGCCGGGCCGGTCAGTCCCGGCCCGCGCTCCCGTCGGCCGCGGCCAGCACGGTCGCCCGCAGCAGCTCCCGCTCCCCGGACGGGGCGGCGGCGTCGAGCAGCTCGTCGAGGGTGTGGCACAGCGTGTAGTAGCCGCTGAGGAACGACACGGTCCAGCCGTCGCCGAACGCGCGCACGTCCACGCCCCGCACCACGTCGTTCACCGCCCGGGCCGCGGCCCGCCGCCGGGGCAGCCCCACCAGACGCACGGCGTCCGGGTCCGGCGCGGGCGGCGGGCGCGGCGCACGCGGGCGGCCCAGCCACGGGTTCGGCGCGCTCACCGACCCTCCACGAGCGACGAGTACGACGGCCGGTCCGGCGCCGCCTCCGCCGCGAGCAGGGCGTGCGCCACGGCCCGCGCCGTCACCTCCGCCGCGGCCGCCTGCAACGCGAACACCCCGGTCGCGTCCGGCGCGGACCGCGTTCCCGTGGCCAGCGCGAACGCGCAGTCGCCGTCGCGGATCGTGTGCACCGGGGAGATCGACCGGGCCAGGCCGTCGTGCGCCATCGTGGCCAGCCGGGTGCAGCCGACCTTGTCCAGGGCGGCGTCGGTGCCGACGACGACCAACGTCGTCGCCGTCCCCAGCGGGTTCACGTGCCCCGCGTACAGCTCCGCGAGCCGCTCCGGCGGGGCGAGGGCCGGAGCCACCCCGACGGTGAACTCGCCGGGAAGACCGTGCCGGGCTCCGTACACCGCACCGGTGGTCGGGTCCGCGGCCGCACCGCCCGAGTTGAGCACGACCAGGGCCGCGACCGTCGTCCCGGCGGCGGAGCCCTCGGTCAGCACCGCCGACGCCGAGCCGACGCCGCCGCGCAGCCCGCCGGACACCGCGCCGGTGCCCGCCCCGACCGCGCCCTGGACGACCGGCCCGGCGTGCGCGTCGTCGTAGGCGGACGCGCCGGTGTCGGCGGTCGGGCGGACGCGGGCGTCGCCACCGCGGCCGAGGTCGAACACCACCGCGGCCGGCACGATCGGCACGACGGCGCCGGGCACGGGGAAGCCCTCGCCGTCGCGCTCCAGCCGGGCCATCACCCCGGAGGCCGCGTCGAGACCGAACGCGCTGCCCCCGGACAGGGTGACGGCGTGCACCCGCTGGACCGTCGCGACCGGGTCGAGCAGGTCGGTCTCCCGGGTGCCTGGCGCGGCGCCGCGCACGTCGACCCCGGCGACGGCGCCGCCCGGCGGGGCCAGCACCACCGTCGTCCCGCTGCGGGCGCCCGGCCCGCTCACCGCCGCGTGCCCGACCCGGAGGCCCTCGACGTCGGTCAGCCCGTTCCGCTCACCCGCTCGCACCGCACCATCCTGCCCCGCAACGCCACGGGCCGGCACCGCGGAACGCGGTACCGGCCCGGCGCGACGTGGGAGGACTCAGCCCTTCGAGTCGCCGCGCAGGCGCTTGACCAGCACGAACAGCAGCACGAGCGCACCGATGCCGCCCAGCACGGGCGCGAGGCGCTTGAGCACCGGGGCACCCGCCGAGTCGAGCAGGTCGATGGCCTCGACCGGGCTGCTCTGCGGCTGGTAGGTGCGCTTCACCGGCGTGGGAGCGGCCTGCTCACCCGGAGCCGGCGGAACCGCCGGGATCGGGCTGGTCTCATCGGCCGCGTGCTTCGGGCCGGCACCGTTGGACGACGCCCCGCCGGGCCCGGTCAGCTTGTCCGCGACGCAGCTCGAGAACTGGCCGATGATCTTGTCGGCGACGTCGGAGATGACACCCCGGCCGAACTGCGCCGGACGACCGGTGACGGTCATGTCGGTGACCATCGTGACCGAGGTCTTGTCCGGGCCGTCGGCGACCATCGTGCCGGTCACGATGGCCTTGGCCGTGCCGTTGCCGCGGGCGTCGCGGCCGGACGCGTCGATGACGACCTTGTGGTTGGCGTCGTCCCGCTCGATGTAGGTGCCCTTGCCCTTGTAGGTGAGCGAGATCGGGCCGAGCTTGACCTTGACGGTGCCCTGGAACGAGTCGCCCTCGTACTCGGTGAGGGTCGCCCCGGGGAAGCACGGCGCGATGAGCTCCGGGTCGTTGAGCGCCTTCCAGGCGTCCTCGATCGGCGCGGCGATCGTGAACTTGTTCTCCAGCTGCATGTGTCTTCCAAGCCTCCTCGAACGAACACCGGCGCCGGTCCGGGAACCCCGGAACCGGCGCCGGCGTCGGCGTGCTTCTGGTTCGTCAGCCGGCGGCGGCCAGCACCGCACGACCGGTGAGCACCTTCGCCAGGTGCTCACGGTAGTCGGCGGCGGCGTCGGCGTCACTCGGAGCGGAGGTGCCCTCCAGGGCGTGCTCCGCCGCGGCCTTCGCGACGTCCGGACCGGCGGACCTGCCCACCAGGGCCTGCTCCACACCGGTCGCCCGGATGGGTGTGCTGCCCATGTTGGTGAGTCCGACGCGGGCCTCGGTGATGGTCCCGCCGTCCACCTTGAGCGCGACGGCGACGGCCACCATCGACCACGCCTGGGCGACCCGGTTGAACTTCTCGTAGTGGCTCTTCCAGCCGGTGTACTTCGGGAACCGGATCATGGTGAGGATCTCGCCCTCGCCGATGGCGGTCGTGAAGTAGTCCTGGAAGAAGTCCTTCGCCGTGACCAGGCGGGTCCCGCCGGAACCGAGGATGACGAACTCGGCGTCCAGGGCCAGCGCGGCCGCACCGAGGTCACCGGCCGGGTCGGCGTGCGCGAGCGCACCGCCCAGCGTGCCGCGGTGGCGGACCTGCGGGTCCGCGACGGTCTCGGTGGCCCGGGCGATCAGCTCGACGTGGGTGTTCACCAGGTCGTTGCGCATGACCTCGTGGTGGGTGGCCATCGCGCCGACCATGACGTACTGGTCGTCCTCGCCGACCCGCTTGAGCTCGGGGATGCCCCCGAGGTCGATGATCGTGCTCGGCGCGGCCATCCGCAGACGCAGCACCGGCAGCAGGCTCTGGCCGCCCGCGAGGATCTTGGCGTCCTCACCGGCCGACTGCAGGGCCGTCACGGCCTCCTCGACCGAGGAGGGCCGGACGTAGTCGAACTTCGCCGGGATCACTGGACCTCTCCCTTGGGGTTGTTCGGGTCGATGGAGCCGAGGCCGGCGCCGGGGGCGTGGACGTCGCTCGGGGTCTCCTGCGGGTTCCTCCCCTTGGCGACCTGCAGGGCGCGCCACACGCGCTGCGAGGTGGTCGGCATCTCGATCTCGTCGACGCCGAGGTGGCGCACCGCGTCCAGCACACCGTTGAGGACGGCCGGGGTCGAGGCGATGGTGCCCGCCTCGCCGACGCCCTTCACACCGAGCGGGTTGGACGTCGCCGGGGTGGAGACCGTCTCGGTGGTGAAGCTCGGCAGGTCCGCCGCGGACGGGATCGTGTAGTCGACGAACGTGGCGTTGACCAGGGTGCCCTGGTCGTCGTAGTTCGCCTCCTCGAACAGGGCCTGCGCGATGCCCTGGGCGAGACCGCCGTGCACCTGCCCCTCGACGATCAGCGGGTTGATGACGTTGCCGATGTCGTCGACGCAGACGTACTTGCGCAGCGTGACCCGGCCGGTGTCGGTGTCGACCTCGATGGCGGCCAGGTGCGTGCCGTGTGGGTAGGAGAAGTTCTCCGGGTCGAACACGGCGTCGGAGTCCAGCGACGGCTCCATGCCCTCCGGGTAGTCGTGCGCCATGAACGCGGCGAACGCGATCTCCTGGATGGCCTTGCCCTTGTCGGTGCCCTTGACCGTGAACTGGCCGTTCGCGAACTCCAGGTCGTCCTCGGAGGCCTCGAGCAGGTGCGCGGCGATCTTCTTCGCCTTCTCGACGACCTTGTCCGCGGCGTTGACGATCGCGACACCGCCGACGACCAGCGAGCGCGAGCCGTAGGTGTCGAGGCCCTTCGGCGCCACCTGGGTGTCGCCGTGCAGGATCTCGACGTCATCGAACGCGACGCCCAGCTTGTCCGCGACGATCTGCGAGAACGCGGTCTCGTGGCCCTGGCCGTGGGCGGAGGCACCGGTGGTGACCTCGACCTTGCCGGTGGCGAGCATCCGGATGCTCGCGGCCTCCCAGCCGCCGGCGCCGTAGTCCAGCGAGCCGAGCACCCGGGACGGGGCGAGACCGCACATCTCGGTGAAGGTCGAGATGCCGATGCCCAGCTGGACCGGGTCGTTGTTCTTCCGGCGCTCCTCCTGCTCACGGCGCAGACCGGCGTAGTCGAACAGCTCCATCGCGCGCTGGGTGGCCTGCTCGTAGTTGCCGGTGTCGTAGGTCAGGCCCACGACCGTCGTGAACGGGAACTCCTCGTGTTTGATCCAGTTCTGCTCGCGCAGCTCCATCGGGTCGCGGCCGAGCTCGACGGCCAGCTCGTCGAGCATGCGCTCGACGGCGAAGGTCGCCTCGGGACGGCCGGCACCGCGGTAGGCGTCGGTCAGCGTCTTGTTGGTGAAGACGTTGGAGCAGGTGAACTTCAGCGCGGGGATCTTGTAGATGGCGTTGAACATGAACGCGCCGAGGATCGGCACACCCGGCCCGACCAGGCCCAGGTAGGCGCCCATGTCGGCGTAGAGGTGGACGTCGAACCCGGTGATGGTGCCGTCCTTCTTGGCGGTCATCACGAGGTCCTGGATCTGGTCCCGGGCGTGGTGCGCGGTGAGCATGCACTCGCTGCGGGTCTCGGTCCACTTGACCGGCTTGCCCAGCTTCTGCGCCAGCAGGACGCAGAGCATCTCCTCGGGCAGCACACCGATCTTGCCGCCGAAACCGCCGCCCACGTCGGGGGCGATGACGCGCAGCTTGGACTCCGGCACCCCGAGGGTCACCGTGGTCATGGTGCGCAGGATGTGCGGCACCTGGGTCGCGGCCCAGATCGTCAGCTGCTCGCCGGTCGGGTCCACAACGCAGGAGCGGGGCTCCATGAACGCGGGGATCAGGCGCTGCTGACGGAAGCGGCGACGGACGACGACCGAGTCGCTGTCGGCCTCGGCGACCTTGACGGCCTCGGCCACGTCGGCACCGGTGCCGACCGCGGCGGAGTCGAACACCCAGGTCGCGGAGACGTTGGTGCCGAGGTCCGGGTGGACCAGCTCGGCGCCGTCCTGCGCGGCGGCCTCCATGTCGAGGACCGGCTCGAGCGGCTCGTAGTCGACCTCGACGAGCTCGGCGGCGTCGCGCGCGGCGGCGGCCGACCGGGCGACGACGACGGCGACGCCCTCACCGGAGAAGTTGACGCGGCCGACGGCGAGCACCGGGCGCTGCGGGGCCTTCTGATCCGGGGTGATCGGCCACGCGCAGGGCATGCCGACCTCCTCCGCACCGAGGTCGGCCGCGGTGTAGACGCCGAACACACCCGGGGCCTTCTCGGCCTCGGACTTGTCGATCGAGGTGATGGTCGCCCGCGCGATCGTCGACCGGACGACGGCGATGTGGACGGTGCCCGGCGGGGTGATGGAGTCGGTGTAGCGGGACCGGCCGGTGATGAGGCGCTGGTCCTCCTTGCGGACCCGGGCCTTGCCGATCTCGCCGGTCGTGGTGGGTTCGGCGGTCGTCGTCACGTCAGTTACCTCCCGCGACCGGGGCGGCCTGGCCGGAGGGCGCAGCGGCGACTCCGGGCTTCATGTTCTTCGCCGCGGTCTGCACGGCGCGCACGATGTTCTGGTAGCCCGTGCAGCGACAGAGGTTGCCCTCGATACCCTCGCGGACCTCCTGCTCGGACGGGTCGGGGTTGTCCCCGAGCAGGTCGACCGCAGCCATGATCATTCCCGGCGTGCAGTACCCGCACTGCAGGCCGTGGCACTCGCGGAAGGCCTCCTGCACCGGGTGCAGCTGACCGTCGCGGGCGAGGCCCTCGATGGTGGTGACCTCGGCGCCGTCGGCCTGGACCGCGAGCACCGAACAGGACTTCACACTCTGTCCGTTGAGATGAACCGTGCAGGCACCGCAGTTGCTGGTGTCGCAGCCGATCAGCGTCCCCGTCTTGCCCAGCGTCTCCCTCAAGTACTGCGCGAGCAACATGCGGGGCTCGACGTCGTCGGCGTAGTTCACGCCGTCGACGGTGACCCGGACCTCTGTCATGAACTCTCACTCCTCGTACGCGACCACGCACGCCCGATTGCGCGGAGGTCTGACCGGGGACTCCGTCCGAGGAGCGCCGTTCGCCGTCGCCTGACTCGCGACCACGCCGGCGCGCCCGGAAAGTTGCCGCACGTCTCGTGTGGCGGCGCCCACATCACACTCCCGATCTTCCTGGGGTGCAAGGAGCCCGGAGCGGGTGGAGCGGAGGTCGGATGGCGTGTCGCCGACGTCACGGCGACAGCCTGTCGTGCGCAACCGCAGGCGCGGAGAGCGCAGGCGAGAGCCGCCCGCAGAAACGGATCCGTGACGCAACACGAATCACCCGTTCAGACCAGCCCGGACGGAGTGGTTCCACGTCGCAGGTCAGGAAAGCCTAACCTGCGTCAGCGTCGGGCGGCAGGGCCGGCCGGACGCAGCGGGGCGGCGGTCCGGTGCTCGACCGCCCCCCACCACAGACCCGCCCCGTAGGCGAGGTCGTCGAGCCGGTGCGCCAGCAGGTGCAGCAGCGGTCCGGTGCGGATCCGCGGGTCACGGTCGCGGTGACGCCACCAGTCGGCCAGCCCCTCCGCCAGCGCCGCCACGACGACCGCGCGGCGGGCCCGGCGCGACACCAGGCAGCCGAGGGCGGCGACCGGCCAGAAGTGCCGCGTCAGCGCCGACGCCGTCTGCCACAGCGCCCCGGACAGGCCGAGCGCGGTGAGCAGCGCCGCACCGCGCCGCGGCCGCGCGAGCCGGGGCAGCGCGCGGGACAGCCGTTCGGTCGCGACGCCGGTGACGACGGCGGCGAGCGCCGTCGCCCCCCGTCGCTGGAGGAGCAGGAGCAGGCAGACCGCCGCCGTCCACGGCGAGAGGATCACCGGCGGGACCGCGCCGGGGTGCCTGCGCGCCAGCGGCGCCGCCCCGGTGCCGTAGAACGCCTTGCGCCGCAACCACTCCCCGGGGTGCGTGCGGTGGTCGTGGGCGACGCGGGAGACGGGCTCGAAGCGCATGGCCCAGCCGGCGTCGTGCAGGCGCAGGACGAGGTCGACGTCCTCGGCGACGTGCATCCGCGGGTCGAACGCGACCGGGCCGACCGCCGACACCCGGACGAGCATCGCCGCGCTCGGCACGTAGGCGACCCGCGACCGCGGCACGACCGGCGCCGGGTCGGGGCCCAGGTCCAGCGACGACCGCACCGCCTCGTAGCGCCCCACAGCCCCGCGCAGCCCACCGCCCCGCTCCGGGTCCAACGCCACGATCCGCGGTGCGACGAGGCCGACCGCGGGGTCGGCGAGGTGGGCGAGCAGCGGGGGGAGCCAGCCGGGTTCGGGGACGACGTCGGAGTCGAGGAACACCACGTACGGGGTGGTCGCGGCAGCCAGACCGGCGTTGCGGGCGGCTGCCGGACCGCGCGGGGTGGCGTGCCGCAGGACGGTCCCTCCGGCCCGCTCGACGGCGCGGCGCAGCGGTGCCGGGGCGGCGGACCCGTCGTCGACGACGATCGGGCCAGCCACCCCGGTCCCGGCCAGCGCGGCGAGGAGCCGGTCCAGCGGGCGGTCCTTCACCGGGACGACGACGGTGACCTCGGCCGGGGTGACCCCGGCCGGTGCGGCGGGGAGGGGGTGGGCGAGCCCGGCGTCGAGCAGGGTGCGGGCCAGGGACCGCTCGGTGGGGCCGGTGACGACCAGCGGGCGCCCGGGGGCGGGCAGCAGCGCGCGGGCCCGCGCGGACAGGTGCACCAGCCGGGGCGGGGCGCCGCCGAGCAGGGCCGTCCCACCGTCGAGCCGTCGGGTGCGCCGGTCGAGCACGACCCGGAAGCCGTCCGGGAGCCTGCGGTCCGCCGGGCCGGCCGGTTCCCCGGTGGACGGGCGGTCGGGGTCGGTCCGGGCGACGGTCACCTGCGGGAGCCTTCCATCCCCGGCCCGGGCCGGTCGACACCCGCACCTGCCCGATCGGCGTGGTCCGCCCGGGCCCGGCCGGGGCAGACTCCCGGGCATGTCCGAGGTCCTCCCCCGCTACGGCTCGGCGACGCTGGCCGACGTCCTGCCCGCCCTGACGCACGCGATCGGCGCCCCGCTCGACGAGCGGCCGCCCGCGTTCGCGCTGCCGCAGGCCGGGGCGGCGGTGCTGCTGCTGGTCGACGGCCTCGGCCACGAGCTGCTGCACGCCCACGCCGATGACGCGCCGGTGCTGGCCGGACTCGCCGATGCCGGGCCCCTGACCGTCGGCTTCCCCTCGACGACGCCGATCAGCCTGACCTCGCTCGGCACCGGGCTGCCCCCGGGCGCGCACGGCACCCTGGGCCTGCGGTTCCGCGTCGACGGGGAGCTGCTCGACGCGCTGGGCTGGTCCTCGGGTCGCCGGGACCTGCGGACGACGCTCGTCCCGGAGCGGGTGCAGCCGGAGCCGACGGTGCTGGAGCGCGCCGCGGCGGCTGGCGTCGCGGTGCGGTCGGTGTCACCGCTGGAGTTCCGGACGTCCGGGCTGACCCGGTCCGGGCTGCGCGGCGGCGAGTACCGCGGGGTCGCCGCGCTGGGCGACCTGGCCGTCGAGATCCTCGCCGGCGTCGAGGGGCCGGGGCCCCGGCTGGTCTACGGCTACCACGCCGACCTCGACAAGGTCGGCCACCTGTACGGCCCGGGGACGCCGGCGTGGCGCTGGCAGCTGCGCCAGGTCGACGCGCTGCTCGGGATGCTCCTGGCCGAGCTGCCTGCGGGCACGCTGCTGGCCGTCACCGGCGACCACGGCATGGTCACCGTCGACCGGACCGTCGACGCCGACACGACCCCGGCGCTGACCGACGGCGTGGCGCTGCTCGGCGGGGACCCGCGCGCCCGGCACGTCTACACCGCACCCGGTGCGACGGCCGATGTGCTCGCCGCCTGGCGGGCCGTGCTCGGCGACGACGCGTCCGTCGTCACCCGGGAGGAGGCGGTGGCCCGGGGCTGGTTCGGCCCGGTCGCCGACCGGATCGGCGACATCGTCGTCGCGATGCACGGGACGGCCGCGGTGGTCCGGACCGAGGCCGAGCCGTTCCTGTCGACGTTCCCCGGCCAGCACGGCTCGTTCACCACCGCCGAGCAGCTCGTGCCCCTGCTCTCCCACGCGAGCTGAGCGGCACCGCGCTCACTCGCCCGCGCGCACCGCCGGTTCCCAGTCCCGCTCGACGACCCGCACCAGCCCCCGGTCGGTGATCTTCACCTGCGGCGAGACCGGCAGGGTCATGGTCGTTAGGCTCATGAACGGATTGGCGTGGTCCCAGCCCCAGGCACGCACCGCGGAGCGGATCTCCCGGGCCGCCGCGGCGACCTCGTCCGCGGGGAGGTCGGACATGACGCCCCCGATCGGCAGCTTCAGCTCCACCGGCGCGGAGTCCTCTCGCACCAGGGCGATCCCGCCGCCGGCCGCACGCACCCGGCCGGCGGCCTCGGCGAGTGCCCCGGCGGACGTGGCGACGACGGTGAGGTTGTGACTGTCGTGTGCGTAGGTCGTCGCGAAGGCTCCGGGCGTGGGGGCGAACCCCAGCACCGGTGCAGTCTGCCGCGACGCGGCCCCGGTGTGCCGTTCGACCACCGTCACCACTGCGCAGCGGCCCTCCCACTCGACGACACCGTCGCGCACCGGCAGGACGATCTCGTCCGGCTCGGTGTAGGTGTCGACCGGGTTGACCCGCAACGCGCGGAACGGGTACTCGCCGTCGGGCAGGTCGGTCCGCCACCGTCCGTCCGGGGCCTCGGGCAGCCGGACCGTCCCGCCGAACGGGTGCGACGGCGTCGGGCGCGGGGTGGGCTCACCGACCGGCACACCACCGCACACCACGTGCTCGGGGACGAAGGAGGTCAGGTCGCGCAGCACGATGAGGTCCGCCCGCCGGCCGGGGGCGACGACGCCGCGGTCGTCGAGGCCGAGCCGGCGTGCCGGGTGCAGGGTCAGCGCGCGCAGAGCCGCCAGGGCCGGGAGCCCGCAGTCCAGGGCGACGCCCGCCAGGTGGTCGAGATGCCCGTGGTCGACCGCCGCGTCTGGGGCGACGTCGTCGCTGACCAGGCAGAAGTCCGGCAGAACCGGTAGCGCGAGCAACGCCTCGACGAGCTCGGGCCGCAGGCACTTCTCCTGCAGCATCATGACCATCCCGAGCCGGGCCTTCTCCACGGTGACCTCGGGCGAGTTCTTCGTGTGGTCGGAGTCGACGCCCGCCCACAGGTACTCGTTCAGGTCTGCCCCGCTGATGTGCGGGCAGTGACCGTCCAGGCGCACCCCGGCCCGGCGCGCCGCGTCGATGATCGCCAGGGTCCGTGGGTCCCCGCCGATCACGGCCCGGTAGTCCATGACCTCGCCGAGCGTCGTGACGCCGCCCCAGCCGAGCATCTCGGCGATGTCGTCGGCGTCGAGGTCGGCCCCGGCGGTCTCGAACCCGTGCAGCGACGGCACGCAGGACGGCACCGCCCACCGGATGTCCTGTCGCAGGCCACGGCCCTGCTCGACCATCCAGGCCATGCCCTCGCGACCGGCGACGTTGACGATCTCGTGCGGGTCGGCCAGCACGGTCGTCGTGCCCCGGTGCAGGGTGAGCGCCTCGAACTCGGCCGGCGGCACCAGCGAGCTCTCCACGTGCATGTGCGCGTCGATGTAGCCGGGCACGACGAGCCGCCCGGTCACGTCCAGCTCTTCGGCGGCGGTCAGCTCCGCCCGGTCCGGGGCGAGCACGGCTCGGATCCGGTCCCCCTCTACCAGCACGTCCGCGCGGAACGTCTCGCCGGTGTGGACGGAGACGACGGATCCGCCGCGCAGCAGCAGTGTTCCGGTGATCGCACGCGTCATCGGGCGTCCTCCAGGACGGCGAGCAGGCGGTGACGGACGGGGTCCGGGTCGAGGTCCAGGGCGAGCTCGACCGTGGCGGGCCGCCCGGTGCGGCCGTACACGTCGGTCACCAGCGCCCCCCGGGTGAGCTCGCCGACGCACTCGACGTCGACGGGGTGGCGCCGCCAGCAGAACCGTTCCGGATCGAGCAGCGCGACGACGGCCGTCGCGTCGTGCACCCGGCACTCGCGGACCCCGTGCCGGCGGGTCACGTCGAGTGGCACCAGCCGGACGGGCAGACCGCTGGTGAGCACCACCCGGGTCGCCTCCGGGTCGCAGTAGGTGTTGAACTCCGCGGCGGGGGTGACGTTGCCCGGGGCGAACGCGGCGCCTCCCATGTGGACGACGCCGGCGAGCATGCCTGCCGCCTCGGGGTCGCGCTCGAGGAGCCGGGCCACGTTCGTCAGCGGTCCGAGCGCGAGCAGCACGAGCTCGCCCGGGTGCGTCCGGGCCACGCGGGCGATCAGGTCGACCGCGGCCGTCCCGTCGGCACGGCCGTCCGGGCCGTGGCCCCCGGTAGCGGGCGTGCCGGCTACCAAGCGGGTGCCCGGCGGCAGGACGACCCCGCCGAGGGCGCCCGGGCCGTGCACCGGCTCGTCGGGCACCCGGGGGCCACCGGCGAGCGGCCCGGCCGCCCCCATCGCGACCGGCAGGTCCGCCGGTGCACCGGCCAGGTCCAGCACGGCGGTGGCGTTGGCCGTCACCTGCTCGATCCCTGCGTTGCCCGCCACCGTCGTCACCCCGGCCACCCGCAGTGCGGAGGAGCCCAGAGCCAGGAGCAGCGCAATCGCGTCGTCGACCCCGGGATCGGTGTCGATCACGACCGGGAGCGGCGGTGTCGGCTCCGGCACTAGCCCGACACCTCGCGGGCGAACCGGTCGATCCACGCGCCGCGGTTCGCGCCGACGAAGTCGAGGTCCAGCGGGACGTAGCCGGCTGCACCCGGGTCGGTCGCGGCGCCGCCGGCCACCTCGGTCATGATCGGCGGGACGGTCGCGGCCCGGTTCACCGGCTTGTCGGAGAACGCCGTGGCGGTGCGGGTCTGCACCTCCGGCGACAGCAGGTAGTTCACGAACCGCTGCGCGCCGTCGGTGTTCGCGGCCCCCTCGACGATCTCCGCCTTGTTGTAGGACAGCACTCGTCCCCGGTCGAACGGGGCCCAGGCGACCGGCCGGCCGGCCTCGACGGCGTCGTAGGCGAACAGGTCCAGGCCCGGCGCGGCGACGACCTCGCCCCGCTCGAGCAGGCTGAGCAGCTCGGTGGTGCTCGAGTAGAACTGCAGCACGTTCGGCTTGAGCTCGGCCAGCTTCGCGAACGCGGTGTCGACGTCCTGCGGCCCACTGCCGAAGGTCTCTGCGACCGCGATGAGAAACGGGATCCCCGCCGTCGCCGAGATGTCGGGGACCGCGATCCGGCCCGCCAGCTCCGGGTCCCAGAGCGACGCGACCGTCGGCGGCCCGTCCGGGAAGGCGTCGGTCGAGTAGAGGACGCCCGGTAGCGTGAAGGTGTACGGGATCCCCTGGCCCGGGGCGTCCCGGGCGAACTCGACGGTGTCAGCGCGGTTCGGCACCGACCCCGGGTCGATGTCGGTGAACAGCCCCTCCCGCTCCCCGTCGGCGGCGAACAGGTCGGAGATCAGCACGACGTCGACGTCCGGGCGGGCCCGGTCGACCAGCAGCCGGTTGTACCGGTCGGAGTTCGAGCCCGGGTCGAAGGTGACCTGGATGCCGGTCTCCTCCTCGAACGGGGCGACGACGGTCTTCTCGAACTCCTCCGCCCCGAAGCTGAACCCGGACACGACGAGCTCGTCGGAACCCCCGCCCGAGCCGCCGGGTCCGCCGCAGCCGGCGAGCAACACCGCCGTCACGGCCGCGAAGACCCACACGGCGTTCCTCTTCATGACGGGCCTGGCCATCACAGGACCTCCTCGGGGTCGGCTTCCAGACTCACGATCGCGGACACCGGCAGCTCCACCCGGACCCGGTCACCGGGGGCCGGTTCGGGCATGCCGGTGACGCCCTGCACCTCGGCCTCGCCCCCGTCCGTCGGGACGACGGCGGTGGCGGTGCTGTAGGTCCCGCGGTAGGTCGACGAGCGCATCGTCCCGTCGAGGACGACGACGTCGCGGGCGTCGCCGGGGGCCGCGTCGGCGGCCCCGCCATCGGGGTGCACCCGCACGTGCTCGGGCCGGATCGCGACGCGACCGCGCCCGGGGAGGTCGAGGACGTTGCGGTAGCCGAGGAACTCGGCTACGAACCGGGTGCGGGGCCGCTCGAAGACCTCCCGTGGCGTGCCCTCCTGCGCGACCCGGCCGCGGTCCAGCAGCACGATGCGGTCGGCGACGGCCAGCGCCTCCTCCTGGTCGTGCGTGACCAGCACGGTGGTCAGGCCGGTCTCGCGCTGCACCCTGGCGAGCTCGTCGCGAAGCTGCACCCGCAGCCGCGCGTCGAGGTTGGACAGCGGCTCGTCGAGCAGCAGCACGTCCGGACGCACGACGACGGCGCGGGCGAGCGCGACCCGCTGCTGCTGGCCACCGGACAGCTCGGCCGGGCGGCGCCCGCCGAGGTGCGCGAGTCCGACCAGGTCCAGCGCCTCGTGCACCCGCCGGTCCCGTTCGACGCGGCCGACCTTGCGCATCCGCAGCCCGAACGCGACGTTCTCCGCCACGCTCAGGTGCGGGAACAGCGCGTAGGACTGGAAGACCATGCCGATGTTGCGACGGCGGACCGGCATCCGGGTGGCGTCCGTACCGTTGATCGTCACCCGACCCGCGGTGGGCTCCAGGTAGCCGGCGATCATGCGCAGCAGAGTGGTCTTGCCACAGCCGCTGGGTCCGAGCAGCGCCAGGAACTCGCCCCGTCGCACCGACAGGTCGAGGTCGTCCACGACCGGGCCCGCTCCGAAGTCGCGACTGACGCCGGACAGTCCCACCACGTCGTCGTCGGTGGCAGTCGGGGGACGCACCGGGGCGGGGGTCGTCATGAGGAACTCCGTCCGAAGACCTTCTGGAATCCGACCAGCCGTTCGGTCACCAGCGCGACGGCCACCGCGAACACCAGCAACAGGGTGCTGGCGGCCGCGACCATCGGGGTGAAGGACGTCTGGACGTAGGACAGCATCGCCACCGGCAGCGTCTCCACGCGTCGGGAGGTGAGCATCAGCGACAGCGGCACGTTGTTGAACGAGGTGAGCACCGACAGGATCGACGCGGCCACCACACCGGGGGCGATCACCGGGAGGGTGATCCGGAAGAACGTGGTCAGCGGGCCCGCACCGAGCCCGGTCGCGGCCTCCTCGAGCGCCGGGTCGGCGGCGAGCAGCGACGCGCCGGTCACGCGCACCGTGTAGGGCAGCAGGAGCACCGCGTGCCCGACGACCAGCGCGGACAACGTGTCGATCCCGGCCTGCACGACGAAGAACTGGAACAGCGCGAAGCTGAGGACCAGTTCGGGCACGATCAGCGGCGACAGGAACAGCGTCTGCAGCAGGGTGCGCCCGCGCGGCGAGCGCCGGTGGATCGCGTAGGTGGCCGGGACGCCGACGACGAGCGCGAGCACCGTCGCGAACACCGCGACGACCAGGCTCGTGCCGAGCGCCGAGCGGAACGGCTCGTAGGACACCGCCTCGGTGAACCATCGCAGCGACAGCCCTTCCGGCGGGAAGGCCAGCGCCGTCCCGGCCATGACCGCGATGCCGACGACGACGACGATCGGGAACAGCAGGAAGAACACGGCGACCGCGGCGAGCACGGTCAGCACGGGACGACGGGTCACCGGCGGTCCCCGATCGCCGGGACCCGGGCGAGCACCAGCGTCACGACCAGCAGGATCGCGGTCATGATGATGGCGACCGCGCTGGCGGCACTCCAGTTCACCGAGGTGTTCGCCTCCTGGTAGAGCAGGGTGGCCAGGGTCCGGTTGCGGGTGCCGCCCAGCAGCGACGGCGTGGTGAACGCGGTGACCGAGCCGGCGAACACGAGGATCGCGCCGACGGCCGTCCCGGGCAGGGCGAGCGGGAACACCACCCGGGTGAACACCGCCGCGTTGCCGGCTCCCATGCCGCGGGCGGCGTCCTCGAGGGCCGGGTCGACCGAGGCCAGCGAGCTGTAGGCGGTGAGGATCAGCAGCGGCATGAACAGCTGGGTGAGGCCGAGCACCATCGCGGTCTCGGTGTAGAGCAGCTGGACAGGTCCCGACGCCAGCCCGATGCCCTGCAGGGCACGGCTGACCAGCCCCTCCCCGCCGAGCAGCACGATCCAGGCGAAGGTCCGCACGACGGTGGCCAGCAGCAGGGGGAACGTGACCGCGAGCAGCAGCAGCGCCCGCCACCGCGGCGCGACCCGACTGATCAGCCACGCCACCGGGAACCCGAACAGCACGCTGGCCAGGGTCGCGAGCCCGGCCACCCGGGCGGTGCGGGCCACGATCTCGATCACGTAGGGATCGGTCACCGCCGCGAGCAACGCGCCGGGTACGTCCGGGTCGGGGTCGGCGGCCGTGGCCAGCAGCATCGTCGCGTACGGATAGCCGAAGCCCACGACGAGCAGCACCACCGCGGGCAGCACCAACGCCGCGGTCGCCAGTCGTCGCATCGGGTCTCCGTTCGCTCACCAACTGCAACCGGTTGCAGCGGACGCTACAGTTGGCCGTGGGAGAGCCGCAATCCGATCCATCCCGGATTCATCAGGACGAAACACACCGCGGCACGAGAGGAACGACGCGTGATCAGGCTCGAGGATGTCGCCCGTGCGGCCGGCGTCTCGAAGTCCACTGCCTCCCGCGCGCTCAGCCGGCCCGATCTCGTCGCCGCGGGCACCCGCGAACGCGTCCAGCGCCTCGCCACGGAGATGGGGCTCAGCCTCAACCCGGCGGCACGGGCCCTGTTCACCGGGCGTACCGGGACCATCGCGATGGTCGTCCCGTCGCTCACCAACCCCTACTTCGGCCCGATCCTGGCCGGGGCGCAGCGAGAGCTGTCCACGGCCGGCGGCCACTCGTTGATCTCCTCGGCCGTCGACGGCGACCAGGAGATCGAGCTGGCGGGCGGACTCCTCGGGCACGCCGACGGTGTACTGCTGGTCGCACCCCGCGCCCCCGAGGACGGGTTGCGCGAGCTCGCGTCCCGGATCCCGCTCGCCGTGATCGACCGACCCGTCCGTGGACTGCCCGCGTTCCTCGCCGACACCCCACGCGGGGTCGGCCGGCTGAGCGAGCACCTGCTCGGGCTCGGACACCGGCGCATCGGCTACGTCGGCGGCCCGCACGGCTCGTCGCTGGACCGGCTGCGGGTAGCCGCCGCGACCCGCCGGGTACGGACGGTCGGCGGGCGGCTCGACGTGGTCGGCTCGGAGAGCCCTGATCTGGACACCGGCCTCCGCCTGGCCGCCCGGTGGCCGTTTACCGACGAGGTCACCGCGGTCGTGGCCTACTCGAGCTACATCGCGCTCGGGCTGCTGATCGGGCTGCGCGAGCAGGGTGTCGACGTCCCGGGCCGGATGAGCGTCGCAGCGGTCGACCACCTGGCCGCGGTCGGGGGCGACGACGGCTCGGACCCGCTGTTGACCGCGCTCCGGGTGCCGCTGGAGGAGCTCGGCCGGGCCGCTGCGGCCGCACTGGCCGCGGTGCCGCACGCCCCGCCCGGCGTCACCCGGATCGGCACGGACCTCGTGCCCGGCCGCAGTACCGGCCCGCCCCACTGAGCACCGGTCGCCGGGTGGTGTGCGGAGCGCCGGCGCCGTCTCACCGGGCGGCGTGACCCCGCGCTACACCCGCGGCGGGCGGAGACGCCCGGTGCCGGGGTCGGGGTCCCAGGCGGCGACCGCCGCCGACGCCGTCGCCGTGATCGCCGCGAACAGCCGCAGCCCCTCCTCTGCCGACGCCCCGGCCGGGTCGCCGAGCACGCCGTTCGGGCTGACCGCGGCGACCCCCTCGGCCCGCAGCTCCGCGATGACCTCGCGCAGCGGCCGGGTGTCGCCCATCTCGGCGCGGTCGGCGCGGACCGTCCCGGGATGCAGGTGGGTGAGCAGCGAGGTCTCGTAGCGCCCGGCGTGGGCGTCCAGCGGTACACCGGGGACGTCGGCGACGCAGGACAGCCAGCCGACGTCGCGGCCCTCGTGGCGCAGCAGGGTCACCGCGGACCGCAACGCCGCGACGTTGCCGCCGTGCCCGTTGAGCAGCACCAGCCTCGACGCCCACCGGCACGCCGAGCGGCCGTACTCGACGAGCACGGTGCGCAGTGCGTCCTCCCCGATCGACACGGTGCCGGGGAAGCCCTCGTGCTCGCCGGCGGCGCCGTAGGGCAGCGCGGGGGCGAGGACCAGTCCCGGGTCGGCGTCGTGCAGCGCCGCGGCGACCGCCGAGGCGACGGCGGTGTCGGTGCCCAGCGGCAGGTGCGGGCCGTGCTGCTCGGTGGAGCCGACCGGCACGAGCAGTGTGTACGCCGCGGCCGGGTCGAGGTCGGGCCAGGTGAGATCCGCGAGCAGCACGGTCCCAGCCTGCCCGGTCGGGTCCCGGTCCGGTGCGGCGCGGTTCACCCACGGGGACGACGACGCCACCCGGCAGCACGAAGGCCGCTCGGCCGGCGCGCCGGGGCGGTGGTCACGGCACGACAGCAGGGACTGGGGCCGAACGCAGGTCGAGCAGCGTCCCCTCGCGGATCGCGGCGTCGAACCGGCGCGGGGCCAGGGCGTCGCCGATGCGGTGCACCGGCCACGGTCCGTCGGCCAGTGCGGTCGAGAGGCGGGTGGCGGGCACGGCGGCCGTCGCGGCGACGACGGCGCCGACCTCGCGGCGCTCGGCGCGACCGGTCGGGTGGTGCAGCAGCTCCACGGTGCAGCCCGGCCCCCCTGCGCTCTGCTCACCCCCGCGCAGCACCCCGAGAACGGCCCGGTCGGTGCTGCAGCGGATCCCGGCGGCGTGCGCGCGGCGGCGGAACCCCTCGCGGTCCAGGGTGAGTCCGAGGTCCTGCCCGACGACCAGCGCCGGGGTGACGATCTCGACGGCGTGCCCGCGGGCGGCGAGCAGCTCGGCGACCGAGGTGGCCTGGTGGAACCCGAGCTCGTCGACGACGAGCACCGGGCCCGCGGGCAGGCACACCCCGGCCAGTACATCGTCCACGGCGACGGTCAGCCGCTCGGGGTCCCACGGCGGGGTGGCGGGCACCGACCCGGTGGCGACGACGACCGCAGCGGGGTCCAGCTCGTCGACGAGACCGCGGTCGACGGTCGTGCCGTACCGGACCTCGACCCCGGCCGCATGCACCTCGCGCAGCAGGTCGGCGACGACATGGCCGAGCTCGGCCCGCCCGGGCGCGCTCGCCGCGAGGGCGAGCCGCCCACCGGGGGTGCCCGCGCGTTCGGCGAGCAGCACCCGTTGCCCACGCCCGGCGAGGGAGGCAGCCGCGGCGAGCCCGGCGGGCCCGGCCCCGACGACGAGCACCCGCCCCCGTCCGGGGTCGGCGGACCGGGCGAGCGGGACGAGCCGCTCGCGTCCCGCGGCCGGGTTGACCGCGCAGCCCAGCGGCAGGTTCAGCCCGACCCGGCCGATGCAGTCCTGGTTGCACCCGACGCAGCGGCGCACCGGGCGCCCGGTGAGGGCCTTGGTCGCGAAGCCGGGGTCGGCGATCTGCCCGCGGGCGACGCCGACGAGGTCGCACTCGCCGCGCGCGAGGGCCGCGGCGGCCTGCTCGGGTGTGGTGAACCGGCCGACCCCGATCACCGGGAGGCCCGACCCGGCGGCCCGGACGGTGCGGCGCAGGCTCGCGGCGAGGTGCCCGGCGTAGCCCGGCGGGGTGTGCATGGAGGGCTCGATGAGGTGCAGCGTCGAGGTGGCGACCCCGATCGAGGTGTTGAGGTGGTCGACCTGCCCTGTCGCGGAGAGCCGGCGGGCGAGGTCGGCTCCGTCGGCAGGGGTGATGCCGCCCTCGATGCGCTCGTCGACGCCGATCCGCAGACCCAGCACCGGGTCCGGGCCGATCGCGGCGCGGACGGCGGCGAGGACGTCGAGCACCAGCTTCGCCCGGTCGCGACCCCAGGCGTCGGTGCGGTGGTTGGTGGCCGGGGAGAGGAACAGCCGCAGCAGCGAGGCGTGCGAGCACTGGAGCTCGACGCCGTCGAACCCGCCGGCGACGCAGCGCGCGGCGACGTCGGCGAACGCGGCGACGATCTCCCCGATCCCGGCGGTGTCGAGCTCGGCGGGGACCTCCCGGAACATCGGGTCGGGCAGCGCCGACGGCCCGACGACGGCCGCACGCGAGTACATCCCCGACCCTTGCGCACCGTTGTGGTTGAGCTGGGCGAGCACGAGCGCGCCGTGGGCGTGCACCGCGTCGGTGAGGGCGCGGTAGCCGGGCAGCACGGCCGGGTCGTGACCGCGGATCAGCCGCTCGTACGGCCGGTCGGACGGGTGGACGGCGTGCTCCTCGGTGATCACCAGTCCGGCGCCGCCCGCGGCTCGGGCCGCGTAGTAGGCGGTGTGCCGGTCGGTCGGCATGCCGCCCTCGGCGAAGCCGGTGAGGTGGGCGGTGAAGACGATCCGGTTGCGCAGCGTGGTGCGGCCGAGGCGCAGGGGATCGCCGAGCCGGGGCCGCGGGAGCTCCCCGTCCGCGGACTCCGGCGGCGTGGCCCCGGCGGGCCCGGGAAGCGGTGCCCCGACTCCGCCGGTCCCTGTGAGCGCTGACTCCGGGAGCTCCGACCCCGGGGACACGGGCTCTCGGGACACGGGCTCTGGGGACACGGGCTCTGGGGACACGGTCGGCGGGGACCCGAGCTGCGAGGACGCAGGCTGCGGGAGCGCGGGGGCCGGGGACGCGTCGGCCGGGAGCGGTGACACGGTCCTACCGGCCCCGGTCGTGTCACGTGCCCCGGCGCGGGCCGTGCCGCCCGCCGGCGCGTCCGCCTCCACCTCCACCTCCGCCTCCACGAGAGCGAACGCGGACCGCCGCCCCTCCCGCACCGCCTCGGCGAGCGTCCGCGGCGCGACCCGGTCCCCCGCGAGGTGACAGCCGGGCAGCGCCGGGAGCGCGTCCTGCGGCAGCCGCGGTCCGCAGTCGACGACAGCCGCGCACGGCACGGTCGTCACGGCTGCGGTGTGGACGTCCACCAGCTCCGCGACGCCGCCGCGCACCGCTCCCGGCCGGGTGAACAGCGCCCGCCGGACACCGGCCCGTTCCAGCCGCGCATTCGCCGCGGCCATGTCCCCGCAGCGGCCGAGCTGGTGCCCGGCGACGGCGTCCGGGGTGGACAGCACCACCCGGTACCCGGCCCCGGCGAGCAGCTCCGCGACCCCCGGCCCGGTCCAGTCCCCGAGCGGGTCGACGACGAGCACCGGCGCGTTCCGCGGAACGCGCGCGGAGGCGAGCACCGCGACGACACCCGCTGACCGCGCCACCCCCGCGCAGAGCTCCGCCGCGGCGAGCACCGGGACGTCCGCGTCGACCACCGGTGGCGACGACCGGGACCCGGTCGCGAGCACCACCGCCACACCCCGCTCCCGGGCGGCGGCGAGCGTCGCGGCGTCCACCTCGGACCCCAGCCGGACGTCGACGCCGAGCCGGTCGAGCTCCGCGGCCCACCACGGCGCCGCGAGCGCGAGCCGGTCCCGGCCGGGCAGCACCGCCGCCGCGGGCAGCAGGCCGCCGAGCCGGTCGGCGCGCTCGTGCAGCGTGACCGGATGTCCGCGCAGTGCCACCGTCCGGGCCGCTTCGAGCCCCGCGGGCCCTCCCCCGACGATGAGCACCGCCCGCCGGGGTGCCGTGCCGCGTTCCGCGGAACGCGGATCACCGCCCGCGACCGTGTCCCCGCGATGTTCCCCCGGGGCATCCGGACCCCGTTCCGCGGAACGCTCCGGTAGCCCGGTGCCCCCTTCCGAACCGCGTTCCGCGGAACGCGCCCGAGGACCGGCGACACCCTCAGGAGCGCGTTCCGAGGAACGCGGCGGGACCGTGTGCGGCTCCGGGTCCGGGTCGGTCCGTTCGTGCCCCGACCGGGGCTCCAGCTCGTCGCCGACCACCGGGTTGCGCGGGTCACGGGCCGCAGCGAGGGAGTTGGTGAGCAGGCACTGCCGGATGCGCTCCGGTGTCCCGGCCCGGGCCAGCGCGACGAGCCGCGGGTCCGCGATCTGCGATCTCGTCATCTCGATAATATCGGCGTCGCCGCTGGTCAGCGCCTCCTCAGCGAGGGCTGGGGTGGCGACGCTGCCGGCCAGGACGACCGTCGTCGCCCCGGCGACGGCGCGCCGCAGCCCGCCGCACCGGTCCCGGAGGAACGCCTCGGGCGTGTGCAGGTCCGGCCGGGTCGCGGCGACCGACAACGCGCTCCCGACGACCGGGACGAGCAGGTCCACCCGCTCGACGACGGCCCGGGCGAGGGCGAGGCCGTCGTCACCGGTGACACCGGCCCAGGGTGCGAGCTCGTCCACGCACAGCCGCACCGCCAGCAGGGGGTCCGGTCCGATCGCGGCCCGCACGGCGTCGAGGACCTCGCGCAGCAGCAGGGCACGGTCGCGGCCGTACGCGTCGTCGCGGTGGTTGGTCAGGCCGGAGCAGAACTGGCGAAGCAGCGAGTGCTGTCCGGCGGAGATCTCCACACCGTCCACACCGCTGTCCGCAGCCGCGCGGGCCGCATCGGCGAAGCCGCGGACCATCGCGTCGATCTCCGCGGCCCCCATCGCGACCGGGACCTCGCGGGACGCGACGTCGGGGACCGGCGACGGCGCCCACAGCGGGTGCCCGGAGTGCGCGGAGCTGCCCTGCCCACCGGCGTGCGCGAGCCCGGCGAGCACGAGCGTCCCGTACGGCCGGCACGCCGCGACGACCGTCGCCCACCCGGCAGCGGCGGGCACCCGCGCGCCGTCCCGGTCGCCGAGATGCAGCTCAGCGGGCCCGAAAGATCCACGACTCCCGCTGAGCTGCATCTCGACGCACGCCGCCGCGGCAGAGCCGGGCCGTGCAGCAGGGCCGGGCCGTGCAGCAGGGCCCTGCGGCGCGGCGGCAGGGAAAGCGGCGGGGGCGTAGGCGTAGGGATGGTCCGAGGCGTGCACCGACGCCGGCTCGGTCACGACGATCCCGGCGCCCCCCGCGGCCCGGGCGGCGTAGTAGGCGACGTGCCGGTCGGTGATCTCCCGGGCCGCGTTCCCGAGGTTGGTCTCGTGCGGCCCGAACAGCACACGCGAGGGGGCCCGCCGACCACGCAGGTCGACGGGCCCCGTCAGCAGCAGGTCCGTGGTCAGCGGGTCGCTACCGGCTGCGCCGCGGGCACGGCGTCCGGCGCGAACCCGGCGAGCGGGTTCTCGTCGCACGCCCGGTCCGGCCGGCGCGGTGGCGGGGCGAGCGAGAGCATCGTCGGTTGCTTCGGCGCGCGGGAGTTGCGCGGCGCGGAGCGCGAGTGGTCCACGTCGGACCTCGGGATCACCGCGTCGGAGGAGCGCGCGGCCAGCATCGCCTCGCCGTAGCCCTGCACGCACTCCGGGTCCGGACCGTCGAGCGGCAGACCGGTGAAGAACTTCGCGGCCATGCACCCGCCCTGGCAGGTGTCGTAGTGCGAGCACGACGCACACGCCCCGCCGGTCTGCGGCCGGCGCAGCTCGGTGAACAGCTCGGAGTGCTCCCAGACCTCCTTGAAGCCGCCCTCGTCGCGGACGTTGCCCGCCAGGAAGTTCTCGTGGATCGCGAACGGGCAGGCATAGACGTCGCCCACCGGGTCGATCAAGCAGACCACGCGGCCCGCGCCGCACAGATTCAGCCCGGGCAGGGCCTCGCCGTAGGCCGACAGGTGGAAGAACGAGTCACCGGTCAGGACCTGGTCGCCGTTCGCGACCAGCCAGTCGTAGAGCTGCTTCTGCTGGGCCTGGGTCGGGTGCAGCTCGTCCCAGACGTCGGCACCGCGGCCGGACGGGCGGAGCCGGGTGATCCGCAGCTGGGCGCCGTACTTGTCGGCGATGGCCTTGAACTCGTCGAGCTGGTCGACGTTCTCCCGGGTCATCACGACCGAGATCTTGGGGTGCTTGAAGCCCGCCTCGGCGAGGTTCTCCAGCGCGGTGATCGCGGTGTCGAACGAGCCGGGGCCCCGCACGTAGTCGTTGACCTCGGCCGTCGCGCCGTCCATAGAGATCTGGATGTCGACGTAGTCTGTCGCGGCGAGCTGCGCGGCACGGGCCTTGTCGAGCTTGACGCCGTTGGTGGAGAACTTGACGCCGACGTCGTGGGCGATGGCGTAGTCCAGCAGCTCCCAGAAGTCCGGGCGCACGGTCGGCTCGCCGCCACCGATGTTGATGTAGAAGACCTGCATGCGCTGCAGCTCGTCGATGACGGCCTTGGCCTCGGCGGTGCTCAGCTCGCGCGGGTCGCGCCGCCCCGAGCTGGACAGGCAGTGCACGCACGCGAGATTGCACGCGTAGGTGAGCTCCCAGGTCAGGCAGATGGGCGAGTTCAGGCCGTACTGGAAGTGGTCGACCAGCTTCACGGGCACCTCACTGTGGTGGTCGCGGGGGCGGGCGGGACTAGCGAGCGACGATCGTGCGGGACTTCAGCAGTCCGGCGAGGGCACGCAGGTAGGCGTCGTGCTGCGCCTCGGGGACGTCGGCGGCCACGACGGCCGACCGGGCGTCCGGCTGGTTCTCCAGGTCGCGTACGACCGAGACCAGCTGGGGCGTCTTGAGGAAGGACAGCTTGCGGGTCACGAAGTCGTACACCAGGGCGCCGAAGGGCTCCGGACGCAGCGAGACACTCTCGCTGAGCCGGTACGGTGCCGCGGGGTCGAACGCCCCCGCGGCACCGTCCGGAACCGTGGTGTCGAGAGGCTTAGTAGACACCGCACATGCCGTCGATGGAGACCTCCTCGACGAGGGTCTCCTCGGTCAGGGCGTCCTCGTTCTGGTGCTCACTCATGCGCAACCTCCGCTGGATCCGACTCTCGGCGAGAGAGGTGGTGAACCGCCCCGCCGGCCGGCGGTGGCAGCGGATCGGACGCTATTGGCACCCGGTGCCGGAAATCAATACTCGACGTCCACGCCCGTCCGTTCGGACGGGAGGGCACGCTGTCCCGATGACACTCGGGACGGTCCTGCTGCACCTGTGCACCCCCGGTGAGTGGCGGGGGTGGCTCGACACCGGCGCGGTGGCACCGGCCTCGCTCGACGAGGCCGGCTTCGTGCACCTGTCGACGCCCGAGCAGGTGGCGCTCCCCGCGCAGCGCCTGTTCGCCGGCCGGACCGACCTGGTCCTGCTGGTTCTGGACCCGGCCCGGATCGACGCGGCCGGGATCGAGGTCCGGTGGCAGCCGGGGGTGCCGACCGACCCGGCGTCGATGCGCTTCCCGCACGCCTACGGCCCGGTGCCCGCCTCGGCGGTGCTCGCCGTCGCGCCCTACCGGCCGGGCCCCGGCGGTTTCGCCGACCCCGACGTGCCCGGGCCGACCGCGGCGACCCGGGCGATGGGGTTCGAGGCGTCGATGCTGCGCCGCGGCGCGGACGAGGAGGAGCCGGTCGTCGGTGGTGTCGCCGTGCGGACCCTGACGTTCCCGGCGTCACGGATGCACAACCAGCTACTGGTCGACCGGCCGGACCTCACCGGCCGGGACGCCCTGCGTGCCGAGGCCGACCGGACGCTGGCCGCGCACGGCCTGCACCCGGGGGCGCTGCTGTGGGGAGCGGTCGCGGCCGAGCTCGCCGGCGCGCTGCGCGCGGCGGGCTGGTCGGTCGGGGCGCACGAGGCGATGACCGCGCCGGTCCGGGCCGGTGCACCGGCGTCCGGCGGCACGGGCGGGACCGCCGACGAGCTCGACCACGAGGCGGTCCGGGACTTCCGGCTCGCCTCGCGGGCCCGCGGCCTGCCCGGCGCGACACCCGACGCGCTCGCCCAGCTGGTGGACCGCGACCTCGGCGACGACCGCCGGCTCGCCCTGCACCGGCTGGCCGTCCGGTCGGCCGGGCGGGTCGTCGCCGCGCTGACACTGCGCCGGGACGGAGCGACCGCGTGGCTGGACGGGCTCGAGACCGACCCCGCCCACCGCGGCCGGGGACACGGCCGGGCGCTGCTGGCCGCGGCGCACCGGCTGGCCGCCGACCACGGGTGCGACCTCCTCGCCCTCGGCGCCGACCCCGGCGACCGGCCGCACGACTGGTACCTGCGCAGCGGGTTCACCGTCGTCGGCACCCACTACGAGGGGCGGGCCTGACCCTGCCCGGTCCACGTCGTCACCGACACCAGCGACGTGCAGAACCCGAGGACCTGGGTCGGGTTCGACGACGCCGTCGTCACCACGCCGGCGCTGGACGACCCGCTGCACTCGATCGAGCCCGCCGGCAGGTGACCGCCTCGGGCGGGCTGCCGGAGATCGCGAGAAGATCCGTCCCGGCCCCCTGGCGGCCGCCGGAACCGGCACTCTGGTGTCGTGCAGCTGAGCCGTCGTTCGTTCCTGCGGGTCGCCGGCGCGACCGCCGCACTGGCCGGGGTGCCCGCGCTGGCCGCGTGCGGCGCCCCGGCCGACGCGAATGCGCCGCGCCTGGTGGTCTCCTTCGCCGGTACCGGGCCGCTGCCGGTGCCCGATCCGCACCGGGTGTGGCGACCGGTGGACCGGGCCCGTGCGGCCGCGGTCGCCGACACCCTGCTGGTGTGGGACCAGGACATGACGGTGCGCCCGCACCTGGCCGCGTCGGTCGGCCCGGACCGGACGGGGACGCGCTGGCGGGTCCGGCTGCGCGAGGCCGTCGCGCACGACGGGCGGCCGATCACCGCCGCGGACGCGCTCGCGTCGCTGCGCCGGGTCGCCGATCCGGACACCGCCGCGACGGCAGGGCCACTGCTCGCCAACCTCGACACCACCGCGAGCCGGGCGCTGTCGGCCACCGAGCTGGAGCTCGTGCTCGCCACCCCCGACTTCCTGTTCCCGCTGGTCCTGGGGGCACCCGGCACCGGGATCGTCCGTGCCGGGCGCGGGGACCGCCCCGTCGGCACCGGCGCGTTCCGCTTCCTGCCCGGATCACAGGACGCGCTCTACCGCCACGACGGCCACTGGCTCGGGCGGCCGCCGTCGCCTGCGGTGGAGTTCGTGGTGGACGACGACGAGGAGGAGCGCTACCAGTCGCTCGTCGACGGCTACGTGGCCTACGCCCACGACCTGTTCCCGCACAGCGCCCGGCGGCTGCTCGGCCGGACCGGGACGACGGTGGTGTCCGCCCCCGGCTCCGCGACCCGCTTCCTGGACCTGTCCGGCCCGACCGGCGCGCGGACCCCGTCCACCGGGGACCCCGCCTCGCCGTTCGCCGACCCCCGGCTGCGCGAGGCCGTGCGGCTGGGCATCGACCGCGACGAGCTGGTCCGCGACATCCTGCTCGACCTCGCCGTCCCCGGCGACGATCTGTTCGGCCCGGGTCTGGCCCACCACCCCGACGGCGTGCCGCCGGTGGTGCGCGACGTGGCGCGGGCCCGGGAGCTCGTCGTCGCCGCGGGGGCGGACGGGCTGCGGGTGCCGCTGCTGTTCGACCCGTTCGACCCGATGTCGCGCCCGGCGGCGGACCTCGTCGTCGAGCAGCTGGGCGCGATCGGACTGCGCGCCGAGCCGCGCGAGCCGGACACGCCGGACGTCGAGCCGACGCCGGGCATCCGGTTCCGGCGGTCCGTCGCCCAGCCCGTCCCGCTGTACCTGCGCGCGGCCGCCGGACTCGACGCCGGCGCCGACCCGCAGCCCCCCGACAGCCCCACCCGGGACGGCACGGCCCCGGACGGGGCCGGGTCCACGATCCCCCCGGGACGGGCCGACGTGCGGGCGCTGCTCGCCACCGCCACCCGGTCGCCCGACGGGGCCCGCCGGGCCGACGCGCTGCGCCGTGCCCAGCTCCTGCTCCGCGACGGCGGCACCGCCTGGTCCAGCGGCGACGAGCACGTCGGGATCTCGGCCGACGTCACGGGGATCGAGCCCGCCCGCCCGGACACCGGGACGTGGGCCCGGTTCCACCGCGCCCGCTGGGGGTGACACCGGCTCACGGCAGGGTGATCACGGGCTCTTGATAACCACTGCCATCTGTGATGCTGTTCAGCCATTCAGATGACAGAGGGGGTCGTGGGTGCTGCGCGCGTTCGGCGAGCTGACCGTGCCGAGCAGGCTGCTCGTGGTGAACCAGTTCGGGGTGAACCTGGGCTTCTACCTGGTGCTGCCGTTCCTGGCCACGTACATGGGCGACCTCGGCTACGCCGCCGCGACGATCGGTCTCGTACTGGCCCTGCGGAACCTGTCCCAGCAGGGACTGTTCCTCATCGGCGGGTCGGCCGCGGACCGGATCGGGTGCCGGCCGGTGATCATCCTCGGGTGTGCCGTGCGGATCGTCGCGTTCGGACTGTTCGTCGTCGTGGACTCGCTGCCCGGGCTGATCGCCGCGGCCGTGCTGACCGGCCTGGCCGGGGCGTTCTTCAACCCGGCGGTGCGCGCCTACCTGATGCACGAGGCCGGTGACCGGCGCGCCGAGGTGTTCTCGGTGTTCAACGTCTTCGGCAACGCCGGCGCACTGCTCGGCCCGCTGCTGGGCGCGGCCCTGCTGGCCGTCGACTTCCGGCTGGTCGCCGCCGTCGCCGCCGCGGTGTTCACGCTGCTCACCGTCGCCCAGCTGTTCGCGCTCCCGGCGCGGCCGGTCGAGCCGCAGGAGCGGGGCCTGATCGGGAGCTGGGGCGAGGTCGTCGGGAACCGGCGGTTCCTGCTGTTCGCCCTGGGCGGGGCCGGCTACTTCTCCCTGTTCAACCAGCTCTACCTGGCCTTCCCGGTCGAGGCGCAGCGCGTCACCGGCGTCGCCGGAGCGGTCAGCGCGGTGTTCGTCGTGTCCACCGTCGTCGGTATCGCCGCCCAGGTCCGGATCACCGCGTGGTGCCGGGCGCACTGGAGCGAGGGCCGGTCGATGGCCGTCGGGCTCGTGCTGATGGGCGCGGGCTTCGTCCCGATCGGCATCGCGGCCCCGTTCGTCGCGACCGCGCCCCCCGGGCAGTGGACGGCGGACGGGCTGCTCGCCGTCACCCCCGTCCTGCTGGGGACCGTGGTGTTCGCGGTGGGCCAGGCGATGACCAACCCGTTCTCGCTGTCGCTGCTGCCCACCGTCGGCAGCACCCGCCTGGCCGGCACCTACTACGGCTGGTTCTACCTGGTCTCGGCGATCGTCGTCGCCGTCACCACCCCCGCCGTCGGCGCCCTGTTCGACCGCTTCGGCGACGGCCCCGGCCGCTGGCTGCCGTTCGCGGTGCTGCTGGGCATCGGGCTCGCCGGCGGTGCCGTCATCGCCTGGATGCAGCGCACCGGGCGGCTCGCCCCCCGACCCGTCACCGCACCGTGAAGGACCCCGCCGTGCAGATCAGCCGTCGCCGCTTCCTCGGCACCGCCGCCGCCCTCGCCGCGATCCCCGCCCTCGCCGCCTGCGGCGGGTCGGCCGGGGGCGGGGAACGGCTGCGCGTCGCCTTTCCGGGGGGCGGCTCGCGCGAGTCGCTCGACCCGCACCTCGCCCCGCAGTTCGTGGACCAGGCCCGGGCGAAGGCGTGCTTCGACACCCTCACCGGCTGGACCCAGGAGATGACCGCCGAGATGCGGCTCGCCGAGGCCGTCGAGCCCGACCCGACGGGCACCCGCTGGCGGATCCGGCTGCGCGGGACAACCTGGCACGACGGCAGCCCGCTGACCGGCGAGGACGTGCTCTACACGCTCCGCCGGATCACCGACGGGGCGACGACGGCGTCGGCCGCGTCGCTGTTCGCCCGCGTCGACCACACCGCGAGCAGCGTGACCGGGCGCGACGTCGAGATCGTCCTCACCGCCCCCGACTTCGCCTTCCCACTGTGGCTCGGCGCACCCGGCACCGAGATCGTCAAGGCCGGGACCACCGACTTCACCGCCCCGGTGGGGACCGGACCGTTCCGGTACGTCTCGTTCACCCCGGGCGGGGCCGCGGTCTACGCCCGCAACGACGCCTACTGGGACGGCGCGCCGCCGTCGCCGGAGCTGGAGTTCGTCCCCATCGACGACGAGCAGGCCCGCCTCGGCGCGCTGCTGTCCGGTCAGGTCGGCTACGCCCACGACCTGCGGCCCGCCGGGGCACGGCAGATCGAGCAGCAGGCCGGGCGGGCGACGCTGCTGTCCGCGCCGCAGTCCACCAGCCAGTTCCTCAACCTGCGCGTGGACCGGGCACCGTTCTCCGACCCACGGCTGCTGGAGGCCGTCCGGATCGGCATCGACCGCGAGGCGCTGGTCCGGATCGTGCTGCTCGGCACCGGCCAGGTCGGCAACGACCTGTTCGGCGGCCCCGACCTGCAGTACTATCCGACCGCGATCCCGCAGGTCACCCGTGACGTCGAGCGCGCCCGGGCGCTCGTGCGGGAGGCGGGCGCGCAGGACCTGGCCGTCGAGCTGCAGACCTCGGCCAGCGACCCGAACTTCGTCCCGGCCGCCACCCTCGTCGCCGAGCAGCTCGCCGAGATCGGGCTGCGCGCGACGCCCCGCACCCTCGACGCCCCCACCTACTTCGCGACCGTCCGCGAGACCGGGGTGGCGTCGTTCACCCGCACCGGGTCGCTGCCGATCCCCGACCTCGTCGGGCGCCGGCGGCTCACCACCTCGCGCAACAGCAACTACACCGGCTACGTCTCCCCGGAGATCGACCGGCTGTTCGCCGCGGCGGTCGCCGAGCCGGACGAGGCCGCCCGCGGCGCGAACCTGGAGCGCGTCCAGACCCTGCTGCGCGACCGCTCCGGCGCTCTGGTGTGGGCGACGAGCAACTGGAACGTCGGCGTCGCCGCGGGCACCACCGGGATCGAGGCCGCCCGCCCGAACAGCCACCTCTGGGCCCGCTTCGACAAGGCCGCGACCCCGTGACCACGGCCGCGCCGGCGGCCTCGCCCGCACCGCCCCGGCGCCGCCGGCGCGCCGCCGGGCGCCGGGCCGGCGTCGCCGCGCTGCAGCTCGCCGCCGCGGTGACCCTGGTGTTCGTCCTGACCACGGCGCTGCCGGGGGACGCGGCCGAGATCGTGCTCGGCCCGGACGCGACGCCGGAGCAGGTCCTGCGGCTGCGCGAGGAGCTCGGCACCGGCGATCCGCCGCTGCAGCGCTACGCCGACTGGGTGGGCGGCCTGCTCACCGGCGATCTCGGGACCTCGCTGGTCACCGGGCGCCCGGTCACCGGCGAGATCGCCGGCCGGCTGGGCGGCACGCTGCTGCTCGGCGGGCTCTCGATCGCGATCGCCGTACCGCTGGCCGTCGCCGTCGGGGCGACCGCGGGCCGCCGCCCGGGCGGGCCCGCCGACCGGATCTCGACGGCGGTGGTCTCCGCGCTGCAGGCCGCGCCGCAGTTCGCCGTCGGGCTGCTGCTGGTGGGGCTGCTGTCGCTGCAGCTCGGCTGGTTCCCGGCGACGGCCGGCGGCGGCTCGCTGCTCACCCCGCAGGTGCTGGTGCTGCCGGTGGCGGTGCTGGTGGCCGCGCAGCTGGGCTGGCTGTCGCGGCAGGTGCGCCAGGGCGTGCTGCAGGCCGACCGCGCGCCGCACGTGACCCACCTGCGCCGCCTCGGGCTGCCCGAGCGCGTCGTGCTGTTGCGGCATGTGCTGCCGGGGGGCGTCGCGCCCTCGGTGCAGCAGCTCGCCCGCGTCGTCGAGGGGACGCTCGGCGGTGTCGTCGTGGTGGAGTCGCTGTTCGCACTGCCCGGGATGGGCGCCGGGCTGGTCGACGCCGTGCAGAACCGGGACCTGCCGCTGGTCCAGGGCTACGTGCTGGTCGCCGCCGTCGTCACGATCGCGGTGAACCTCGCCGCCGACGTGGCCGCCGCCCGGCTCACCCCCGTTCGCGGGGAGGGCCGGTGACCAGCTCCCCCGTGACCACCACCGTCGCCGCCGTGCTCGTCGGGGTGCCGCTGACCTGCGCCGTCGTCGGGCCACTTCTCGCGCCGCTGCTGCCGGTACCCGCGGGCAGCGGGGCCCTGCAGCCCGCCGGGCCCGGGCACCCGCTCGGCACCGACGCGCTCGGCCGCGACGTCCTGCAGCTCGCCCTGACCGGTGGGACGACCGTCGTCGCGCTGACGGTGGGCGCGCTGCTGGTGTCCTACGTCGTGGCGGTCCCGGTCGGGCTGGTGCTGGCCGCGACGACCCGCCGGACGACCGCGTACCTCACCCAGCGGGCGCTGGACGTGCTACTGGTGCTGCCGTCGCTGCTGGTGCTGCTCGTGCTCGCCGGGACCGGGCGGCGCGGGGTCGGCTGGCTCGTCGCGGGGACGGCGGTGCTGCAGCTCCCGGCGATCGTGCGGATCGTGCGGAGCGCGGCCGGCGCACCGTCGCGGCGGGTCGCGCTGGAGACGATGGCGCAGAGCGGGGAGCCGTGGTGGCGCATCCACGTCGTCGAGACGGGCCGGTTCGTGGCGGGCCCGGTGCTCGTGGACGCCGGCACTCGCGGCGTCATGGTGCTGACCCTGCTGGCGAGCGCGAGCTTCCTCGGGGTGGGGCTCCCGCCGGACACCGTGGACTGGGCGGTGGTGATCGAACAGAACTCGTCGTCGCTGTTCCTGGCGCCGGCCGCACTGCTCGTGCCCGCCGGGCTGCTGGTCGCGCTGGCCGCCGGGGCGAACCTGCTGGTCGACCGGCTCGCCGACCGGACGGGAGCGGTGGTGTGAGCGGCGGGGACGCGCCGGTGCTCGAGGTCCGCGGGCTGGGCGCCACCACCGCCGACGGGGCCGTGCTGCTCGACGGCGTGGACCTGGCGCTGGACGCGGGCCGGGTGCTCGCGGTGGTCGGACCGTCCGGGGCGGGGAAGTCGACGCTCGGCCTGGCCCTGCTGGGCGAGGCCGCCACCGGGGTGCGCCCCACGGGCTCGGTGCGCGTTGCGGGCACCGAGCTCGTCGGGCCGGATCCGCGGGCCGTCCGGGCGGCGCGGGCCGGGCGGGTCGGGCACCTGCCGCAGCACCCGGGGATCGTGCTGGACCCGGTGCGCCGGGCCGGCCCGGTCCTCGACGAGCTCGCCGCGACCGTGCACGGCCGTGGCCGGGCCGCCCGCGACGCGCGGGCCGCCGCCGTCCGGCACGCGCTGGACCGGGCCGGGCTCGGCGACGAGCCGCAGCTCGCGACGCGGTTCCCGCACCAGCTCTCCGGTGGGCAGCAGCAGCGGATGGCGCTGGCCCTGACCCTGGTCACCGCGCCGGCCGTGATCGTGCTGGACGAGCCGACGACCGGCCTCGACCCGGCCACGACCCGCGCGGTGGTCGACCGGCTCGCGACGCTCGCCGCCGGGGGTACGGCGCTGGTGCTGCTGACCCACGACCTCGACTCCGTGCGCCGCCTCGACGACGCACTCGGCGACCGCGCGCCGGTCGGGTTCGTGGCCCTCGACCGCGGCCGGGTCACCGCCCGCGGGGACGCGGCCGACCTCCCCGCGACGGCGGCGGGGCCGGACACGCGCGGGGACGCCGAGGGGGCACCGGCCCGTCTCGCGGTGCGCGGACTGGGCGTGCGGACCGCGGGCGGGGTCGACCTGCTGACCGGGGTGGACCTGGACGTCGCCGCGGGTGAGCTCGTCGCCGTCGTCGGGCCGTCCGGGGCGGGCAAGACGACGCTCGGGCGCGCGCTGGCCGGGCTGGTGCCGTCCGCGGGCACGGTGCGGGTCGACGGCGCCGGCACCCGGCGTCCGGTGCAGTACGTCCACCAGGACTGCCGGTCGGCGTTCCTCGACCACCGCCCGGTGCTGGACCAGGTCGCGCGGCCGGGGGTGCTGCTGCACGGCCGGTCCCGCGCCGGCGCGCACGCCGACGCCGCCGCCCTGCTGGCACGGCTCGGGGTGGCCCGGGACGTCGCGGCGCGGCGGCCGGGCGGGCTGTCGGGCGGGCAGCTGCAGCGGGCGTCGGTGGCGCGGGCGCTGCTGGCGCGGCCCGCCGTGCTGGTCGCCGACGAGGCGACCTCGGCGCTCGACGCCGAGCACCGCGCGCTGGTGCTGGCCGAGCTGCGCCGGGCGTGCGGCGACGGGCTCGCCGTCGTGCTCGTGAGCCACGATCCGGTGGCGGTGTCCGCGGCGGACCGGGTGGTGACCGTCGCCGACGGCCGGGTCCTCCCGACACCCGATCCGGTCGCGACGGGGTGAGCGACGCGGGGAGGCGGTACGACCGAACGCCGGGTACCTCGTCGTCGCCGCGGACATCCCCGACACCTGAACAGTCCGTCAGTCGTGACGTAGGGTCGGGCCATGTCCGCGCTCCCCGCCGTCACCGTCTGCCGGGGCTGCTGCTGCGGCTCCGGCCGCAAGCACCCGGACCTCGAACGCGCCCACCACGACGCACTGCTCGACCGGCTCGCCGGCGGCGCGGCGGGGCACGCCCGGTTCCGGACGAGCGAGTGCCTGGGCCCGTGCGCGGACTCCGACGTCGTGGTGGTGGCGCCGGCACCGGGCGCCCGCCGCGCCGGGGCGCGGCCGGTATGGCTGCGCGCCGTGCTCGACGCGACGGCCACCGACGCCGTCGCCGCATGGGTCCGCGCGGGCGGGCCGGGTGCTGCACCGCGGCCACCGGCCCTCGACCCGCACGTGTTCGTCCCCGGGCTGCGCGCCTCCGAGGAGGGCCGCGCGGCCGGTTGAGCGTCAGCGGATCGCGACCAGCGTCCGCCGGTCGAACACCTGGGTCAGGGTCGCCACCTCGACGAACCCGGCGCCCCGCAGCGCGTCCTCCCAGGCCCGCAGCGACGAGCCACCGGTGGGCCGGTCCGCGAAGCGCCGCGCGCGCTCGGCGAACAGCCCGTCCAGCCCGGGCTCGTCCGCCAGGGCGTCCCACCAGGTGCGGAAGTCCTCGCCGGTCACCAGGCCGCGGTCGGTCCGTTCGTGCCGCAGCTCCAGGGTGAGCGCGGCGAGCCGGGGTGCGGCCGGATCGGCGAGCAGGGTGTCGACGTCGACGAACACCCCGCCGGGGCGCAGCACCGAGGCGAGCCGGGCCGCGAGGTCGGGCAGCGCGGTCTCCGGCAGCCAGTGCAGCGCCGTCGCCGACACGGCCGCGTCGAACGGCCCGCCGACGGCCGCGACCCACCCCGGACCCGACAGGTCGGCGTCGACCCAGTGGACGCGCTCACCGGTGGTCCGCCGGGCCAGCTCCAGCATGACCGGGTCGACGTCGACGCCGACCACCTCGGCCCCGCTCCAGCGCGCCGCCGCGCGGGCCGCGAACGACCCGGGCCCGCAGGCCAGGTCGAGCACCCGTCCGGGCGTGCCGGCGAGCCGGGCCACGACGTCGAGCGCCAGCGCGAACAGCTCCTCGCGGTCGGGGACGTAGCGCTCCTGCTGGGCGTCCCACCGGCGCAGCCAGTGCGCGGCGTCGAGGTCGGCTCCGAAGGTCATCGCACTCTCCTGCACATCTATGGCAACAGTATGGCCGACGGTATCGGGGTGGCCCGGTGGGCGGAAGGGACCGCCGGGCCGGTGACCCGGCGATGTTCACCGTGCGTGACCCGGCGAGCGCCGAATCCGGAACCGATAGGGGGCTCGCGTGCACTGAAGCACCAGATGTAGTGTCCGGAGCGCTGGTGGTTCACCGGCCCGCACGGGCCGGTGAGGCAAGAGGGAACCCGGTGGGAATCCGGGACTGCCCCGCAGCGGTGAACGGGAACGACCGCCGTCAACAGCACTGGGAGTGATCCCGGGAAGCGACAGCCAGTAGGTGTGAGCAGTGCGCCCGTGAGTCCGAAGACCTGCCACCGGTGCGCGTACCGACCGGTGCGCGCTGCTCCGGGGCCTCGTGGGACGGCGCCAGGGTGCGGTGGGCCGCCGACGACACGCCGACCCGCCGCCTCCTCGCACCGCGCCCGCCCCGGAGGCGACGGCGACTCGCGAGGAGAGAGCCCGTGACGGCTTCCACCGCTGCACCGGCAACAGCACCCCCGACCCTGCGCGTCATCCGGCGCGACGGCTCCGAGACCGGGTTCGACGCCACGAAGATCTCGGTGGCGACGACCAAGGCGTTCCTGGCGGTCGAGGGGGACTCGGGCGCGACGTCATCGCGGCTGCACCACCTCGTGGCCGGGCTGACCGACCAGGTCGTCGCGGCGCTGACCCGGCACCCGGCGCACGCCGTGCACGTCGAGCAGATCCAGGACCAGGTCGAGCTCGCCCTGATGCGCGGCGGCCACCACAAGGTCGCCCGTTCCTACGTGCTCTACCGCGAGCAGCAGGCACGGGCCCGGGAACGCGACGGCGGGGACCGCGCGTCGGACGCACCGGTCGTGCACGTCACCGGGCCCGACGGCAGCCGGACCCCGCTGGACCGTGACCGGGTCGCCGCGGTGCTCGGCGAGGCGTGCGACGGCATCGCCGACGTCGCGCCGGAGCCGGTGCTCGCCGAGCTGGACCGCACCGTCTACGACGGCATCACCGCCGACGAGCTGGCCCAGGCCCTGGTCCTGGCCGCCCGCACCCTGGTGGAGCGCGAGCCCGCGTACTCCCTGGTGGCGTCCCGGCTGCTGCTGGACCGGCTCCGCGCCGAAGCCGTCTCGCGCCTGGCGGGCACCCGGGAGACCCCGGACCACGCGACGATGACCGAGCGGTACGCGCCCTACACGAAGGACTACCTGCGCCACGCCATCGCGATCGGCCTGGTCGACCCCGAGCTCGCGACCTTCGACCTGGACCGGGTCACCGCCGCCATCCGCCCGGACCGTGACCTGCAGATCGGCTTCCTCGGCATGCAGACCCTCTACGACCGCTACTTCCTGCACGAGCGCGGCGTGCGCTTCGAGCTGCCGCAGGCGTTCTTCCTGCGGGTCGCGATGGGACTGGCGGTGCGCGAGATCGACCGCGAGGCCCGGGCGATCGAGTTCTACGAGGTCCTGTCGAGCTTCGACTTCATGGCCTCGACCCCGACGCTGTTCAACTCCGGCACCACCCGGCCGCAGCTGTCGTCGTGCTTCCTCACCACCGTCGACGACGACCTGGAGTCGATCTTCGGCGGCTACCGGAACAACGCGCTGCTGGCCAAGTACTCCGGCGGGCTCGGCAACGACTGGACCCCGGTCCGCGGCCTCGGCGCGCACATCCGCGGCACCAACGGCGTCTCCCAGGGGGTGGTGCCGTTCCTCAAGATCGCCGGGGACACGGCCGTCGCGGTGAACCAGGGCGGCAAGCGCAAGGGCGCGGCGTGTGCCTATCTGGAGACCTGGCACGTCGACATCGAGGAGTTCCTCGACCTGCGCAAGAACACCGGCGACGACCGTCGCCGGACCCACGACATGAACACCGCGAACTGGGTGCCCGACGAGTTCCTGCGCCGCGTGCAGGCCGACGCCGAGTGGACCCTGTTCTCCCCGGACGAGGTGCCCGACCTGCACGACCTCTACGGCACCGCGTTCGCGCAGCGGTACCGCGAGTACGAGGCGGCCGCGGCACGCGGCGAGATCCGGGTGCACCGCACGGTGCGCGCGGTCGAGCTGTGGCGGCGGATGCTGACCATGCTGTTCGAGACCGGGCACCCGTGGATCACGTTCAAGGACCCGTGCAACCTGCGCAGCCCGCAGCAGCACGCGGGGGTGGTGCACTCGTCGAACCTGTGCACCGAGATCACCCTCAACACCCGCGCCGGCGACGAGGGCGAGGTCGCTGTCTGCAACCTCGGCTCGGTGAACCTCGCCGCGCACGTCACGCGCGACGGGCTCGACGCGGACAAGCTCCGCCGCACGGTGACGACCGCGGTGCGGATGCTCGACAACGTCGTGGACATCAACTTCTACACGATCCCCGAGGCCCGCCGGTCCAACCTGCGCCACCGCCCGGTCGGCCTGGGCATGATGGGCTTCTCCGACGCGCTGTTCGTCCAGCGCATCGCCCCCGCGAGCGGCGCGGCCGTCGAGTTCGCCGACACCTCGGCCGAGCTCCTGAGCTTCCACGCGATCACCGCGTCGTCGGACCTGGCGGCCGAGCGCGGCCGCTACGCCAGCTTCGACGGGTCGCTGTGGAGCCGCGGGATCCTGCCGCTGGACTCGCTCGACCTGCTGGCCGCGGCCCGCGGCGAGGGCGAGCTCGATATCGACCGGTCGTCCACGCTGGACTGGGACACGCTGCGGGAGAAGGTCCGCACCCAGGGGATGCGCAACTCCAACGTGCTCGCGATCGCCCCGACGGCGACGATCTCGAACATCTGCGGGGTCGGGCAGTCGATCGAGCCGATCCACCTCAACCTGTACGTGAAGTCCAACATGTCCGGCGACTTCACCGTGATCAACCCGCACCTGGTCCGCGACCTCAAGGAGCGCGGGCTGTGGGACGAGGTGATGGTCGCCGACCTGAAGTACTTCGACGGGTCGCTGGCCGAGATCGACCGGGTCCCCGCCGACCTGAAGGAGCTCTACGCGACCGCGTTCGAGATCGAGCCGAGCCGGCTCGTGGCCGCGGCGTCGCGCCGGCAGAAGTGGCTCGACCAGGCCCAGTCGCTGAACCTCTACCTGGCCTCCCCAGCGGCCGCGCCCTGGACGAGCTCTACCGCCTGGCCTGGCGTTCGGGCCTCAAGACCACCTACTACCTGCGCACCCGCGCGGCGACGGCCGTCGAGAAGTCCACCCTCACCGGCACCGACGGCCGACTGACCGGCGTGCCCAGCACCCCCGCGGCCGCCCCGGCCTCGGCGGCCCCGGCGCCGTCGCCCGCGGCGACCGTGCCCGCGGTCCCCGTCACCGCCCCCGATCTCGACCCGGGCGCCGCCTGCTCGGTCGACGACCCCGACTGCGAGGCCTGCCAGTGAGCACCCCGACCACCGACCGGCACACGGGCGCCGACACCAGCGGGCTCGGCGAGATCGCCCGCGGCGCCGCCCCGATCGACGCCGACGACAAGCGCATGATCAACGCGCGGGCCGACGTCAACCAGCTCCTGCCGCTCAAGTACACCTGGGCCTGGGAGAAGTACCTGGCCGGCTGCGCCAACCACTGGATGCCGACCGAGGTCGCCATGCAGGCCGACATCGCACTGTGGCGCTCCCCCGGCGGCCTCACCGACGACGAGCGCCTGATGCTCACCCGCAACCTCGGCTTCTTCGCCACCGCCGAGTCGCTGGTCGCGAACAACATCGTGCTCGCCGTCTACCGCCACCTCACCAACCCCGAGTGCCGGCAGTACCTGCTGCGGCAGTCGTTCGAGGAGGCGGTGCACACCCACACGTTCCAGTACGTGTGCGAGTCGCTCGGGCTCGACGAGGGCGAGCTGTTCAACGCCTACCGGACCGTCCCGTCGATCACGGAAAAGGACGCCTGGGCGCTGCGCTACACCCAGGCGCTGTCCGACCCGGACTTCCGCACCGGCACCCCGGAGAACGACCGCGCGTTCCTGCGCGATCTGGTCGCCTTCTACGTGGTGTTCGAGGGCATGTGGTTCTACACCGGGTTCGCCCAGATCCTCGCGCTCGGCCGGCGCAACAAGATGGTGGGCATCGCCGAGCAGTACCAGTACATCCTGCGCGACGAGTCGATCCACCTGAACTTCGGCATCGACTGCATCAACCAGATCAAGATCGAGAACCCGCACCTGTGGACCGCGGGCTTCGTCGCGGAGATCCGGACGATGCTGTGGGAGGCCTGCGAGCTGGAGGTCGCCTACGCCCGCGACACCATGCCCCGCGGGATGCTCGGGCTCACCGCCGAGTCCTGCGAGCGGTACCTGCGGTTCATCACCGACCGGCGGGCCGAGCAGATCGGGCTCGCCCCGCTGTTCGGGGAGCCGGAGAACCCGTTCCCGTGGATGAGCGAGGCGATGGACCTGCGCAAGGAGAAGAACTTCTTCGAGACGCGGGTGACCGAGTACCGCACCGGGGGCTCACTGGACTGGGACTGACGGTGTAGCGGACGGACCGGCCGACGTCGGTCCGTCCGCTCATGCGTTCAGGCCGACCTACCCGCAAGGTGAGGGATCTTCCGGGCACTCTCCGGACAGGTCGGCGACGACGATTCGACCCTGCACGCCGTCACCGGGATCTTCGGGTCGTCGGTGTCCGGGGTGTTCCTGTGGATCATCGGGCTGCTCAACCTGGTCGTGCTGGTCGGGATCGTCGGGGTGTTCCGGCGGATGCGGCGCGGCGAGTACAGCGAGGCCGAGCTGGAGGAGCACCTCGCCGAGCGGGGCCTGATGAACCGCTTCCTCGGTGGGCTGGCCCGGTCGGTGCGCAAGCCATGGCACATCTACCCGATCGGCTTCCTGTTCGGGCTCGGCTTCGACACCGCGACCGAGGTGACGCTGCTCGTGCTGGCCGGGCGGCGCCGCCGCGTTCGCCCTGCCGTTCTACGCGATCCTCGTGCTGCCGGTGCTGTTCGCGGCCGGGATGAGCCTGCTCCACACCGTCGACGGCGTCTTCATGAACGTCGCCTACGGCTGGGCCTTCGCCCGGCCGGTGCGCAAGGTCTACTACAACATCACCATCACGGCGCTGTCCGTCGCCGTCGCGCTGGTCATCGGCACCATCGAGCTCGTGAGCGTGCTGGTGCAGGAGACCGGGACCACGTCCGCGCCGCTGGTCGCGGTCGCCGACATCCCCCTCGACGACGCCGGCTACGAATCGTCGGCCTCTTCGTCGTCGCCTGGCTGGTGGCGCTCCGGTCTGGCGGTTCGGCCGGGTCGAGCAGCGGTGGGCCGCCACGCCCACGGAGGGCCCGACGGAGGCCGTCAGGAGGTGACGGGCATCTGCTCGGCCACGTCCGCCATGTCCTGTTCGGTCGGCGCGTCGTCCTGGGTCAGGTCGCGCCGCCAGTACCCGGTGAACGCGACCCGGGCCTTGTCGAGCCCGCGCTCGCCGACCAGGTGGCGGCGGACCGCCCGCACCGCCGACGCCTCACCGGCGACCCAGGCGAACACCGGCTCCGCCGCGGTCGCCGGGAGCTCCACCGCGCGCACCGCGTCGAGCAGGGTGCCCGCGCCGCGGTGCACCCAGTGCACCTCGGCGCCGGGGAGCTCCTGCTCCTCCTCCGGTCCGGCGACCTCGACGACCGCGACCGCCCGGGTCCCGGCCGGGAGCTGCT